>NZ_JBWNLD010000011.1:0-157747 GCF_056521145.1 Klebsiella sp. CSG-1
TTATTGTCAGCTCAAGCCGCATGGCTCTCCTGCGGAGGGCTTAATATTGGGATAATATTGAAACATCAAAGACAGATGCAGATAAGTACAGAAAACCGATAATAACAATTAAACAGCAAGTCTATATAAGAGAATAACAGAACATATATAAAAGAATTAACCCCGGTTGGCGATTTGGCGATGGTAGCACGGATATTTAAATCTGTAAAACGGTTATGTTTATTTTTCTATTCCCCCACCCTGTCGGGTGATTCCGGCGCAGTCCTGACCCTGAGTGCGCTCCCTGTAATGCACCATGCGCAACGCCAGAGTCAGTGGCAATGCAAAACCATGACTAAGGCCAAAATCACCCCAAAACCGCATACAGGCAGTCAGCGGTCACGATGCAAGCAAAATACCAGGCACTGTATAAATAAACAGCCCTGCAATTGTCAGGCATATGCGCCCTCTCACACTGGCAACCCCCCTGTTCCGCCCTGTTTATTGCATCTGTACAGCCATCTGAGCGCATCCGGCTGCAACCTGACGCATTTGTATGTGCCGTAATAATGATGCCACACAGCGCGCCTGACGGTTTGTACCATCATCTGTCACAATTCATTGTTTGAAAAGTTTTATATTTTATTTTTTGAAGTGATTACATAAATATAATCCATCTCTCCGGCATGAGTGCCTGACTGAAGGTGAATCGAAAAAGAAGGACCCGCCCCGATTCTTTTTACTCCCTTCCCTTTCAGTTAAATCACGCAGGAGAAATATCATGCCCCGCTACAAAAAAGGCATCCGTAATAATTGCTTTCATCAAAATTATACTCATGACGTATTGTTCCCCGGCGCAACATTCAGAACCCGACATAATGGAGAATGCGCCATTCTTGGTCGCTCTGATGATAAATCAAGGCGAGGCTATTATGTCGTGGAATTCAAAGACAGTGGCATCATCAAGGAAGCCTATGGCTCGCATATTAAAACTGGTTCTGTATCAGACGAAGCTTTTCCATCATCGGAGGAAGAACGACGAAAGTTACTGATGACACCAAAATATTACGGCGTCGGATATATTGGTAATGGATGTCATTCAACTATTGAAAACACCCGAACACACCAAAGAACGAGAGCATTCATACTCTGGCATAACATGCTGGCAAGGTGCTACATGACAACCAAAGGGAAGCAGTATTTTAAAGGCTACAAAGGTGTCACTGTATGCGAGCGATGGCATAACTTTCAGAACTTCTGCAATGACCTTCCAAAATTGCATGGCTACAACAAATGGAAGGATAATCCGGGAGAGTATGAGCTCGATAAGGATTACTCACATCGCCGGATTTATTCTGCTGACACGGTGGCATTTATCAGCACAGAAGAAAATGCCAGGGAAGCTGGATTACGACGCGTTGCCATGAAGATTCCTTCCGGGCATTATCATGAAATAAATAAAATTCGAGATAAGATATTAATGGAGGCTGAAGATGAATTAAAAAACAATCAAATTAATTATGAAGTTGTTCTTAACGGGAATATGAAAGTAATCCTGTCTGAAACCCCTTATGGCACAGTGTTGTTCTGGCCTCTCACGAAAAAGATTCAGCGTAATTGCTACATGATTGATGGTGATGTACAGGTTTATGTTCATTACCTGCGCTGGCTCATACTTCAGTGGGAAAACAGAAATCCCGACATAAACTGTGTTGCCACAACCTGTTGATGATGCTATAAAATAGTCATAAAATAACCAGCATTTCACAATGCTATCTATTAATAAGAAAAAACGAACATTCAGGATGTATCTGTAATTCCGCTGTTGCAGTGATTTTCTATGCCAGAAAACAAGTAACAACGTCTGGCAGTTCATTGCAGAAGGCTAAATGCCAGCACTTCGTGCAGTCATTTAACATGTTCAACACATTATGCGCACCAATGATGTGATAGCAAAATTGTAGTATCCGACCAGGACTAAGTTAACCATCAAGGGATTCTGATGACGGCGAGTTTTTCACGTTGGATGAAGTTAACCGACTCAAAACCAGTCAGGATGTTGTCGACCGGCGTTTGACAACACAGACGGCCGCGCAGCGCCTGGGTATCTCCGATCGTCAGTGTCGATGTCGTCTTCTTTCGCGTTATTGTGAATCTGGTCCACTGGGTATGGCTAGCCGTCGTCGCGGAAAACCAAGCAATAATGAGCTGCCTGTTGGTCTTGCCCGATATGCACTCAACCTAATCCGTGAACGTTATACCGACTTTGGATCGACGCTGGTCACGATGTCTATCAGTCGAAAGAAACTGTCCGGTCGCTTATGGTTAAAGCCAGTCTCTGGGTTCCCCGCAAATAACGAGCACCAAAACTTCAGCAACCACGCTATCGACGTGCCTGTTGTGGTGAGCGGATCGCTTTCTCTTGTCTTCGTTTCCTTATCTCCTGTCACTGCTGTCGAATTTATCTAAAACTCCACTGTGCCGTAATGACAAATACTGACGGTATGATAATGCCAACATCCATCCCAAAATAAGACGTAAAATTATACTGAAAGCCATGATAGATATAGGGGGAAAAGCCTATTCCTGTCGCTTTCTTAAAATCATGGTATGAACCATGATCGCCGCAATCACTGAAAGCATCAAAGAAAAACTCACCTACATATCCATATATTCCCTTAAAAACCCAGCCGTTATCCCAACCTGCCCAATCCCTTCTTACGCCGGCAGCCAGGCATCTGTCATCAAAGCTGTTTTTCATCGTGCCTAGCACAAAACTATATTTTGAATCATCCGAGAATTTTCGCTCCACGGAGATGAAGTTATTTTCAAAATTCTCAGTATACTGCCCGTGATTGTGCGTTAAATGATAAACATATGAGCCCGTATTTATTGAGTACAGGTTTATTTCATCCGCAGAACAGTACCATGTAACCAAATACAAACTTCCGCACCACCACCATGTGGTATATCGTTTACGGCCATCCGGTTTATATTGCGCATTATCCATACACCCTCACATTGACTAAAGTACTGAAAATTATGGCTACATTTCTAATGAGCCACGGATTAGACAATTTTACTGAGCTTTGACAATATGCTAATTTTGCTCCAACGCTGACTCCGAAGCCGATAAAACCGCCGCCGGATGAACGCCATTTCTCTACTACCGCGCTAAATTGCTACCCGCCGACCAATTTCCACCACCTGATCGCCCGGCAAGCGATAGTAATTGGTAATGTGGGTACTGTTTCTCACCATAAACGCAAAACAGTTACGCTGCCACGCGACCATGCCATGCCCCTCAAGCGCGATGATCGTCTCGTGCCCCAGATACCAGGTGATCTCTTCAGGAACAAACGGAACCGCCAGTCCTGGGACGCTATGAAGAAGCTCTGGAATATGCGGTTGCTCCATAAAGCCATAATGCGCAACGCCCTGCAGATAACCCGGTGCCCGCTCGGTAAGCACCAGTCGCCTCCCCGCTTCCACATAAGGGATGTTCTGTACTTCAATGGTCAACGAGATGACTTGCTGTTGCAGAGCGCGATTGCGCGCGACGTGCCAGCGCATGACCGGCGGCACACCATTCTGACTACGCGTTAAAAACACCGCAGTACCCTGAACGCGAGGAACCTGCAGCCGGTTGATTTTATTGAAGAACTCATCGACAGCCATCACTTTCTCATTAATCGCGCGAGACGTGGCCTTCACACCGCGGTTCCAGATAAGCATAACGCCGCAAACGATCGCCGCCAGCATAAGCGGGATATAACCGCCCTCCATCACTTTCACCAGATTGGCAATCAGAAAACTGCTGTCGATCAGCAGAAAACTGACGGCAACCAGAGTGCTGGCAAGCAGATTCCAGCCCCAGATTTGCCGCATAGCCATGAACAGCAGTCCGGAGGTCATCAACATCGTCAACGACACTGCGATCCCATAGGCTGCGGCGAGGTTCTCCGATGACTTAAACGCAATTGCGAGACCAACGGTAACGACCATCAGCAGCCAGTTAATCGTGCCGATATAGATTTGCCCGTAGCTCTCCGCGGTGGTTTGTTTGATATGCAAGCGCGGAAACCAACCCAGCTGAATTGCCTGTCGGGTCATTGAAAACGCCCCGGTAATAATGGCCTGACTGGCAATGATGGTGGCCAGAGTGGCAAGAATAACCAGTGGAATTTGCAGGAACGGTGGACAAAGACGGAAGAAGATATTCTGTGAAATGTCCGCACCTGCAAGAATTATCGCTGACTGGCCTGCATAGTTGAGTAATAACGCCGGAAACGCCAGGCCAAACCAGGCCATCCAGATTGGTTTTCTGCCGAAATGGCCCATATCCGCATAAAGTGCTTCAGCTCCAGTGACACACAGAAAGACACCGCCTAATACCAGGAAGCTGCTGAAACCATTTGAAAGTAAAAAGGAGACACCGTAAGCCGGATTAATCGCCAGCAGCACTGCCGGATACTGGACGATACCCGATATTCCCAGCGCGGCAATTGCCACAAACCACAATGTCATCACCGGACCAAAGATTTTACCTATTTTAGCGGTGCCAAAGGGTTGAATGGCGAATAAGGTAACCAGAATCACTACCGTGGCAGGCAGTATAAAAGAGTGCGCCTCGGGAAAGATAATATTCAGCCCTTCGAGGGCGGAAAGCACGGAAATAGCCGGCGTAATTGCGCCATCTCCGTATATCAGCGCCGCACCAGTCAACGCAGAAAATGTCACCCACTTACTATCTTTACCTTTATGTACCAGCAATGACATCAGGGCCATGATTCCGCCCTCGCCATTATTATCCATACGCATGGCGAAGATGGCATATTTAACGGAAGTAACCAGAATAAGCGTCCAGATGATAAGCGATAATAAACCCAGAATGACGTCGGGAGTGGGACTATCGCCGGATAACAGAAGTATCGTTTTTAACGTATACAGTGGGCTGGTGCCGATATCACCAAAAACCACCCCCAGCGCTCCTCCTGCCAGTATGATCTTTCCTGATGTCCTGTGGTTCGCTGAGTGATTATTGTCCATGATTCCCCGTCCATCTGCTTGTTTTATTTAATATTCTTATGTTGGGTGAGCTGTAGCGTTAATTTCTCAATGCGTTCAGCCATTTGCCGCGTCAGGTCCGTTAATTCGGTATTTTGCTGCAATAAAATCATCAACTGTTCAGATTGCCGCTGTGCGAGCCCCTGTCTCTGGCTTATATCTTCCGCCAGCTCCTCACGGTGCTGTGCATCGGCTAACGCGTGCGCCCCATCGCGCTCTGCCTGTCGGGTTTGCGCCAGCAGGATCAGCGGCGCCGCGTAGGCTGCCTGTAAACTGAATGCCAGATTAAGCAAAATAAAGGGATAAGGGTCAAACCGGGTCCATCCGATAATATTGATAAGGATCCAGACAACGACAATGACCGTCTGTGCCACCAAAAACGTCGGTGTGCCAAAAAAACGGGCGAATGCTTCAGCTTTCAGGGCAAACCACTCATCACCAAACGTATGCGAGTAGCGGGATAATGGTCGATGAAAGCGGAAAATATCCTTCTTATTCATAGGACACCCATAAGATAAGTTGCATTCCTGAAAGAGAAAAGCGGTTGTTCTGTATTAAGAATATAGCTAAAGGTACCCGGATTGGCTGGCTATCCTTATGAAAGGAAGCCGGTATGTTCAGGAAAACAGCGACGTCGGGCGATCGAGACGGAACGACAGCGCGCAGGGCGAACGGAGCCTCATTGGCCCCGGATGGAAGAGCGTGGTCGGCGAGCTAACGTTGACAACACCGGCGCGGGACACGTCCGGCAGATAATAAAACGGATTCAGGACAGGGATCGCAAAGCCGCAAGTGACTTCCCTGCCCTTCACCACGGGTGAGCGGGAAGGACTTATTTCCCGAACAGCAGCCGGGTATATTTTGTCGAAATTGCCCCGCTGTGTTTACCATCTGCACCATAATATCGGTCTTCACGGCACAGCTTCTCCTTAATGTCGCAGAACGTGCCGCCGGCAAAGGTAAACGAACTCGGGTCAAATTTACCCTGTGAACTCAGTCGTTTCGCCGCTTCTTTGCCCAGATATTTCTCAGTCATGGCTTGAGAAACGCCGTCTGTCGCCGTGGCGCAGATGTACTTATCACACAGGACCTGTGCTTCCGGCGAGTAAAGGGAAACCGGTTGTTTCGCACAGACGGGGATTGCTGCCGTCGCCAGCAGCAATATCAATAAGCATGGTTTTATGTGGATATGCACTGAATAATCCCGTTCAATAATCTATGTGTCTTTCGGATAATCCGCATTGCTCATGCTGAGCGATGTCAGACTATTTGAATATATTGTCGATGTCTACCGCAGATAATTCTGCAAGTCGGCAAACTGGCGGCTTATCTGATATAACCCTGCTCACGCATTTTCACTAAACCTTCATCGTTCAGGCAGACCATACCCGTCGTGAGTAATTCAAATCCGTGACGCTGATAAAATCCGGTTTTATCCGGCACCGAATAAATAAAAATTTTCCCGTAGGGTAACAGCACATCACATATTGTCTGCATTAACTGACGGCCATAGCCTTGCCCCTGATAACGCGGATCTACGGCCACATCGGCCAGATAGCTACACCAGGTGAGATCGCTTATTGCTCTGGCTACCGCAACCAGCTGGCCATTGTGAAAACCAAACCAGCAGAACGTACTGTGGCGAAAGGCCTGTTCAAGCAACGAGATATCGCGTTGCCCCAGACCGGAAGCCGCGATAAGCTCAGCCAATGCCCGCCAGTCAACCGAGTTAAGCCCCTCTTTACCTTGCAGCGTCATCATGGTGGTACCCTTTAAAACCGCAGATATAAGCGATCGTTTATAGCAGGGAACGGTTGAAATTTATATGTGTGATAAATATTCATTCGCAGGTCAGCAGACGATGAACTTTCTGGCGCGTATTCTGTCTTCTGCCGCGGATACCGAGTCCGGACCTCCCTTCCCTGCGTTTTTTTCATGCTAACGATATTGTTCTGATTCGATAGCCTCGCGGACCTGAAGCAGCGCCGTGCGTAAATGGGTGATATTCACCGAACCAAGCGCAATCCGGATAGCCTGTGGTACCGCCAGTGATGTAGAGAATGGCTCAGCCGTTGAAACGGAAATATTGTTATTCATCAGTCGGCTGGCTACCCGGTCGGCCCTGGACTCATCCGGCAGCGGGAGCCAGGCAAAATAGGACCCCGGATGGGTGATACAAGCCATATCCCCGAGCGCTTCTCTCAACATGGATTGCCGCTGGCGCGCGTCCCGTCGCTTCAGCATTTCAAAACGGGCGACGGTCCCATCTTGTATCCAGTTACATACCAGGGTCGTCATAATAGACGGCGTATTCCAGCTCGTTGCGCGGACCGCTCGTTCCAGTGCCCCTCGGTAAGCGTCAGGGCAGATAACGGCGCCGACTCTCAGTCCGGTGGCGACATTTTTGGAAAATCCGTTGATGTAGAGAGTACGTTCTGGTGCAAAAACGGCGACCGGCGGAGGTGGACGATTAGCCAGATAGGCATAAGCGGCATCTTCAATGATCACAAGATCATGAGCGCGGGCAATGTCGGCCAGTGTTTTACGTTGCCGTTGGCTCAGCACCCAGGCCAGCGGATTATGTAACGTCGGCATGGTATACACGGCGCGCACATCTCTTTTTTGGCAAAGTTGCTGCAAGGCGGCGAAGTCCGGACCGTCGGACAGAGAAGGTATCGCGATAAGTTCGAGATGGTATAGCGCGGCCAGGGCTTTAAAGCCGGGATAGGTCAGCGCATCAACGGCCACCACATCGCCGGGTCTGAGCAGGCCCATCACCGCGATAGCCAGTCCATGCTGGGCGCCGTTGACGATAATCACATTCTCCGCTGAAGGTTGAAAGCGGTTCCCGGCAAGATGCCCGGCAATGATCTCGCGTTCGCTAAGCCTGCCGGCATGAGGCTGATAGCGTAAATGTGATTCAATATCACCGGCGGCGGCAACCCGTCGCAGAGCGTCACGTAGGGCATCGCCCTGCCCAGCTAAGGTCGGATAGTTAAAATTCAAATCAAGGACATCGCTGGCCACAGCATGCTGATCGACGCCGTGGCCTGGCGGCAGCGCAATCTCTCTGACGAACGTCCCACGCCCGGTCTCCCCGCTGACCAGCCCCATCGCTTCCAGCTCTGCATAGACCCGCGTCGCCGTTGCCAGAGAAATATGCTCCTTTGCCGCAAGATCGCGATGAGTTGGCAAACGCGTCCCCGACGTGATGTCACCGCTGCGAATCAACGCCGCAAACCGATCGACGATGGCTTTATAACGGGCTTTCATCCAATGTATCCATGACAATAATTTGATTGTATCAGATTCGTGAGATTGCCATCGGCGCACCCGATGCTCAAGATGATGAGTGTCCCCGCAACGTGAGGTCATAGTGGTAAATTCTACAGCATATAAAGCCGCACCAGGTTCAGTTTCCGGCTGGCTAAATGGTCTGCTCGGCGTCGTGATATTCAGCGGCTCTTTACCCGCCACGCGGGTCGCCGTGCTCGATATGGACCCGTTTTTTCTGACCTTCCTGCGGGCAACTATTGCCGGGGCGTTAGCGATGATACTCATTTTTGGCTTCCGGGAAAAACGCCCGCAGGCGGGCCAGCTGTTACCGCTGGTCGTGGTATCACTCGGTGTGATCGTCGGTTTCCCTTTACTGACCGCAATGGCGTTGCAGCACGTGACGTCGGCGCATTCCATCGTCTTTTTAGGGTTGCTGCCGCTCGCCACGGCGATTTTCGGCGTAATTAGAGGCGGCGAGCGGCCAAAACCCATTTTCTGGATCTTCTCTCTGCTGGGGAGTCTGCTGGTCATGGGATTTGCGTTATCCCAGAGCGCCGCCGTTTCACTGACCGGGGATCTGCTGATGCTGGCCGCCGTGATTGTCTGCGGTCTGGGGTACGCGGAAGGGGCGAAACTGACTCGCGTGCTGGGCGGCTGGCAGGTCATCAGTTGGGCGCTGATTATTTCCCTGCCCTTTATGCTGATGGCATCCATTCTGACTCTGCCGGCCTCTTTAAGCCAGATCTCTGCTTCCGCCTGGCTGGCGCTAGGCTATGTTTCACTCTTCAGCATGCTGATCGGCTTTATCTTCTGGTACAAAGGGCTAGCTATTGGGGGGATTGCCGCCGTCGGTCAGCTACAGCTGTTACAGCCGTTCCTCGGGCTGACGCTATCGGCTACGCTCCTGCATGAAACCGTCAGCCCGCTGATGATGCTGATCACGCTGGGCGTTATATTATGCGTGATCGGCTCGCGAAAATTTGCCAGGTAACATGTATTCCTGGCCCTGGTATCGACTTGATTCAAAGGGGTACAGGGCTATGGCGTTTGCTTTCTGCCACGACGCCCTCCATCATCGCCTCAGCTCTGGCAGCCTGAAGCGATGGTGGCCCGGGCTGGATCAAGCCCCCGCACGCGACTACTCTGAATAGTTGGTCCCTGGCTCAGATAACCCAGGCTTATCCCCGCTGAACAAAAGGCACCCCAATGAGTGAAGTCAATATGGTGTGGTGATATTTTATTTTTGAATGCCATAGTTGACATTTATTTACTAATAAATGAACGTGTGTTTTTTTGTTATTTATTTATCGATGGTGGGAAAGGGATAAATATATATTTTATTTTGACTGGGATCCTTGTTTGTTGGTTTATTACTCTGCACTCGATGAGTATACTGTGGTTTCTGGGGTGGTTTTTCGAGTTGATTGAATGGCGGACTGTTTATTGACTGAGGTTTAAAAGTCAGTTAGATTGATCGTGTGTTCTCAAATATATTTGAAAGTATTGTGTTATTATAATATATAATTTGGAATGGATTGCTTTATGTTTTCAAGAAATCATCCTCACCGACAACCTTTTAATGCTAAAAATAGCAGGCACGCTGAAAAAGTGACAGATAAAATCCTTTCACGTGCCAATTTTGGAGAAGACTATTCTCCTGTGTTATGGTCCAGATTCTCTCATTTGGATATGTGGCCTACAACAGCACACATAATGGCTTTACTCGGTATTAATCCAGAAACTAACTTAGTCCGTGTGACTGCACCCGAATTCGTCAATCGAGAAAAAATGCTCATATCAGGGCATACTAATCCTGTTGCAAAAATAGAAGATCCGTATGATCTGAAACAGCACCCTTTAGTGCCAGGGCTTATGCTTCCAAGAACAAAACCGGCCCAGTCACTGGGCTTAGAATGTCTGAATGTAGTATACACAAATACAAAAATTTCTTTAGATAAAGCCAAACGCATGGTTTCTGGATACAGAAAAACGCAAAATGATATTATCATTACTTTTAAAATAAAAGATGTTCTTTTATGTGGAGGGAAGATATACCGAGATGCCTCATCTTCGCTTGAAAATGTACTGATTATCGGGTTGCCAAAAGGTTCACAGATACCCTTTAGAATTATTTGACGTTAACACAACTCGAATATATGGCGTTTGTCGTGTTCACCACTCGATGGTTCATCCTGCGCTTGCTGATGGGCCAGTAACAGTTGTTGCGCCTGCTCACACTTACGCCCCGCAATTTCTGGCCTCGGTACAGACCATGGAGATTGTGCCGAGCTTTGCGGTCGGTTCCATGATGACTTTCTCGAGATTTTAGCTGGCAAGCTGGCAAGCCTGAACGTGCAGCGGTTAAGCAAACTGCCGTGATTTGGCTGGCAGCAAAAAATGAGACGGGCGCTGATTGAGTCACCGCACCATCATGGCGTAGAGGCCAGAAGACCTCTACCCGAGATGGGATCTTGATGCCGGGATGATAAATAATCACCGGTGGCCAGTCGGTAGCCCATCGGCAAAGAGAGATTACCAGGCCTCTGGTTCCCGCAGCATATGGACAATATTGCAGGGATTCATGATCCATCCCCCTTTAAACCCTTCCGGTAAGGGCTCAACCGCGTCGCAGCGCACGACGCCATGCTGTTCAACATGTTTTTCCGCCGCGTGAAAATCGGGTGTGAACAGTTCCAGCCAGACTTCCGCCTGACTGAGGCCCGGCGCTTCATCGATCCACAGTCGGTTTGGGCCAAGGATGAAGCCGGTGGCTGGCGCTTTATCCGTAATCTCCGGAAGCCTGAGCGTTTGCCGGTAGAAATCCAGCGTCTGCTGATACTGGTGCGGGGGAACCTTCATCGCAATATCAATTCCCCCCTTAATTTCAGTATTCATAAAGCTGACCTCATTTCGCGGGATGAACATTGCCCGGCGATGCGCGCTTGTTGCCTGCGCCGGGAAGTGGAATGAGTATAGCTTACCGGAGGCGCCTGACTTTCCGCCGCTACTCGCCTTTTACCACTCGCCGACGATGGCAATCCTGCGGCGCCAGCGGTTTGCCATCAGCAGAGCGCACCTCCAGCGGCATAACCGCCCGGTTCGACGCCTTATCCAGCAGTACCGAATGCACCTCTCCGCGTTCAAACATGTAGCGCTCTCCCCACTGCCGCATGGCTACCACGATGGGAAATGCTGCGCGACCACGCTCGGTCAGCACGTACTCTTTATAAGCGCTGCCGTCAGATGCCGGACAGATCTCGAACACGCCCAGATTAACCAACTGCTTCAGGCGCGAGGCGAGGATGTTTTTTGCCAGACCGAGATTCTTTTGAAATTCACTGAAGCGTCGGACATCGTCAAAGGCCTCACGAATGATCATCATGCACCAGCGTTCGCCGATTGCCTCCAGAGTCCTGGCGACCGGACATTCACCGTCGGTGAGTGATTTCTGCTTCGCCATTCGGCATCTCCTTCTTTCACTGGGCGAATTGCACTGCCGCCAGAATAAGCGCAAACGAAACTAGTTGCAAAAAAAAACCTTTATGATTAATTATGGGCAATCTGGTTTTAAAAAGAAACCACTATTCACGCGGAAAAACATCATGAAGACGAAGCCATGCCTGAAAGAAGAGACGGCGTTAACGGACTACGCAGCCGAGTCCGATCGGGAGGAACAGCGGTTAACGCCGTGGCTCACCTTCCTGTTTTCGCTGACGGCGGCGCTGGCCGTCGCCAATGTCTATTTTGCCCAGCCTTTGCTTGAATCGATGGCAACAAGTCTCAGCGTACAGCCCGGAACGGTAGGATTGGTGGTAACCATGACGCAGATCGGCTATGCGGTCGGTCTGCTGTTTATTGTGCCGCTCGGCGACCTTGTGAACCGCAAATATCTGGTTATCACCCAGCTGTTGCTACTGGCGACCGCGCTGACGGTCGCGGGGTTGTCACAACGCTGGTTCATGTTCCTCGGCGCCATGGCGCTTGTCGGGATCATGGCGGTCGTTGTGCAGATCGTGGTGGCCTGTACCGCCGCGCTGGCCGCCCCTGCCGAGCGCGGTAAAGCGGTAGGCAGGGTCACCAGCGGCGTAGTGCTGGGGATTCTCCTCGCCCGCTTAACCTCAGGGGTGATTGCCGATCTTGCCGGATGGCGCGCGGTATATCTGAGCGCAGCCAGCCTGATGCTGTTGCTGGCCGCGGTGCTTTCTCAGACGATGCCGGCCGCCAGGAAAGTGCCCATGTCAGGAAGCTATCTGGCGCTGATGGCATCGGTTTTCCACCTGTTGATGACGGAACCGACGCTATGGGTCAGAGGCATCTTTGCGCTGCTGATTTTTGCCGCCTTCAGCGTCTTGTGGACGGCTCTGGTTTTACCTCTCAGCGCTCAGGGTCTTTCGCATACGCAGATCGGGTTGTTTGGCCTGGCGGGCATCGCCGGCGCCCTGGCCGCGTCAAAGGCCGGACACTGGGCCGATCGCGGGGCAGCACAGCGCGTCACCGGCATCTCTTTGGCATTACTGCTCTTTGCCTGGGCCCCGATCGCCCGGGCCGAAACCTCCCTGCCGCTGCTGGTCATCGGAGTCATCATTCTGGATTTCGCCGTACAGGCAGTCCATGTCACGAACCAGAGCCTGATATTTGCCGCACGGCCCGACGCGCAAAGTCGGTTAGTCGGAGCGTACATGGGCTTTTACTCTGTCGGCAGCGCGCTGGGGGCCGTGGTGGCGACGCAATGTTATGCGCTTTGGGGCTGGAACGCAGTGTGTCTGGCTGGTGCCGGCATCAGCGCGGCGGCGCTGATTTTCTGGCTGGGGTTACGGAAAAGATCGCCTGTCCGTTGGATGTAACGGGGTGGCGACGGTGCGACCATCATCTTCCCGCGCCCCGCCTGATATACCGTGATACCGGGTGGTACTATTATCGGCTATGTAGCCAACATCTATCTGCCCGGCAAACATCGCCGTCACCTGCTGCTGCGGGCCGATCTCCGCGATCGTCACCTCCGCATCCGGGTCGCGCTTTCTGAACTGACTATTTGAATTTAACCCTGCCGTTACGCAAACTGAAGGCTGTCAACTAACAGGAACTGAAGCGATGAACAATCAACAACAAGACCGCCAACAACTCAACGACCTGGTGAATGGCTGGATGCATCGCGACCTCGGTGAATGGGCCGCGCTACGTCAGCTGTTTCACCCTGATGGCACGATCGAAATCACGTGGTTTGAAGGGCTGGCGCGCGATTTTGTCGACGGTTCCATGCGGATGGGAGCATCGGACCTACGCACCAAACACCTTATCGGCACACCCGTGATCACCTTTAACGCCAGCGGGAACAAAGCCATCCTTGAGACCAACGCCATGATCATCGCTGAAAACGTCAAACTCAATCTGGGCTGTGAATGCCATAACCGGTTTTACGATCTGGCAGAAAAAAGAGACGGAGTGTGGAGGCTGTTTCACCGGCAGAGCATTTACGATATGGGTACCTTTACCTTCCCGCTCGGTCCGGTTGAGATTGACCCGTCGGTAGCGCAGGCTTACCCCCGTGAATACGCTGCTTTGGCCTATCTCCTGGAACAGAGCGGTTTTCCGCTGGGACGGATTTTTGCTACCCGCGGCAGCGAACTGGAAGTGAAGATGAAAGCCGAAGCGAAAAGCTGGCTGTTGGCCTAAGCACACTATCAACAATCCGGGTTCGATTTTTAACACAAATCCGTGATATGTATAAAAAAGTATTTTTTATAGCCTCAAGGATGTCTCGGCTTATCACCCTGGCGAGACCCCGCCCTTGGTCCGGGCGGACGCGCGATGGCACGTAAACCAGATGCGGTAGGCCCTCTACTTCAGCAATACAAAGGATCTCAAGATGATGACGCAACGGGAACGACTCGCCAGTGGCTACCTGTATACCGATATGGATGAGGGGATGCCGGAAGAGCGGCTGCGGGGAAAAATGCTGGCGTATGAATTTAACCATACGTCCCCCGCAGAACCCGAGAAACGCGTGGCGTTGATCCGCCAGATGATGGGCCGCATCGGGAATAACGTATGGATTGAGCCACCGCTGCACGTGGCCTACGGCAGCCAAATCAGTATCGGCGATAACTTCTACGCAAATTTTAATCTGGTGGTAGTCGACGATGGCAAAGTGATTATCGGCAATAATGTCATGATTGCCCCTAACGTCACCATCTCGACCACCGGACACCCGATTGACCCCGCGGTTCGCATCACCGGTCAGCAGTTTTCACAGACCGTCACGCTGGAAGACAATGTGTGGATCGGTAGCGGCGCAATCATTAATCCTGGCGTGACCATTGGCCGTAACAGCGTGATAGGCGCCGGTAGCGTGGTAACAAAAGATATTCCCGCCAACGTCGTCGCCGCCGGCGTTCCCTGCCGGGTGCACAGACCGATCGGCGAACAAGATCGCCGGAACGCGCTGGCAGGTTTGCCGGTGATGGATGCGGAGTAAAACCACAGGCAGCCGTTGAGGATTCATAACAGGAGTGAAGATGTCGGTTAACACGATGAGAGACGCCCACGAAATTCTGGAGTTCTGGTTTCATCAAACCCCGCCTGAACGCTGGTTTCGCTCGGACGAGGACTTTGATGAACAGATTCGTCACCGCTTTTCTGCGGTTCATCAGGCAGCCTTGCGCGGTGAGCTGGCCGAGTGGCGGGAGAGCCTCTCCGGCCGGCTGGCGGAAATCATCGTGCTCGATCAGTTTTCACGCAATCTGTTTCGCAATAGCCCACTTTCATTCGCGGCTGACGGTATGGCGCTGGTCCTGGCACAGGAACTGGTCAAACAACCTGACTTTGACCAGCTTCCTGTTGAAAGACGCGATTTTGCCCTGCTGCCATTTATGCATTCGGAATCGCCAATCATTCATGATACTGCGCTCACGCTCTATCAGCGCTACGCGAGCACACGTTCACTCAGAGCAGAAACCGAGCACAAGCGGGTGATCGACCAGTTTGGCCGCTATCCGTATCGCAATCAGGCGCTCGGCAGGAGCTCGACGCCGGAAGAGCTTTGCTGGCTTCAAAAGCAACGGTAGTCGTCACCGCGCTCAGCTCAATTCAGGCAAACGGCTTGAGGCTCTGACCACCAGTTCCGGCATCTGACCGCGGCTGCCAGCGACGTTTTGCCCGGCCAACACGGCAAACAGTAGCGTAATCGCCTGCCTGGCGACCTCATCGAGATGCATGTTCACCGATGTCAGCGGCGGCTGGGATTCTCGGGCACGAATACCGTCGTATCGGGTGGCTAAACGCATTCGTTGGGGGATCGCGGTGGCGGTTTCGTGAAAGGCGCGAACCGCCCCGCTGGCAAAGGTGTCGACCAGCACCAGAAGACCATCCACATCGGGATTATCCTGCACCAGCCGACGCGCGGCCTGATAGCCAGCGGTTTCCCCCTCCTCTTCATTGAGGTAATAGATGACCGGCGCCTGCCGTCCTTCGCACCAGAGCTGGTAAGCGGCTTCTGTTTCCAGCGTTGAGGCCCGACGCGTTGTGCCGACAAAAAGCGCGCACCGGTCGGCGCCTTGCGTCTGCAGGTGCGTCAGCAGCAGCGTGGCCGTGGCGGCAGAATGGAGATCCACCCACGGAACCGGAGTTGGCGTTCCCGGCGTGCGGCCAATGGTAATACAGGGGATCCCTGCCTGCTCAAGCGCACGCAGCTGCGGATCGTTTTCCGCGGGTTCCAGCAGAATCGCGGCATCAAAGGTCACCATATCCAGCGGGTTCTTTCCCGGCGGCACCAGGATCAGCGCATGCTGCTTCTCCAGCGCCATAATCGCTGCGGTAAGCGCAATTTCCATCATAAAACCCAGCTTCGACGCCCCGGACGCAATGGTCAGCGGCAGAGAAGAGAGAAGTGCAATGGTGTTTGTTTTTCCGGTTCGTAGCTGGCGCGCGCGAATATTCGGGGTGTAGTTGAGCGCCTGAATCGCCTCTTCGATTCGCTGTCGCGTCTCAGGTTCAACAAAACGGGTGTTATGCAACGCATTGGAGACGGTACCCGGCGACACGCCAGCGTGACGGGCAACATCGATCAGTTTTGCGCGTTTCTTATCGTGAACAGACATAGACCTGGCGTTCCCTGTGTTTTTACGCTCAGGGTAGCACATTTCCCTCGTATGATTTTCCGCACTATGACATAACAAAATCATATTAAAAAAGTGGCTATCACCCGTAGCTCTGAAACGGTCGTTCCTATCTAATGTTGTTTCATTAAAACGTTTTAATGAACAATTTTGACGGCAAATCGTTCCTCAGGAGGCTACGTGGCACACTTATCTCAGGATCCGGCTTTTACCCTCGGGCGTCGTCCGAGCGGATTGACCCTCGCCAACAGGGAGAAAAGCTTTGGCGGCTATACCCTCTTTGCCCCACAGACTGCCGAAGGTCGGGTCTATCTGATTGATGAACAAGGAGAGGTGGCGCACCAGTGGCAGCTCCCGGTTCGCGCCGGACGTGATGCGGTGCTGTTACCTAACGGTAACCTCGGCTATAACGGCAGCCATCGCACCTCGGCGAATCTCTATCCGGCCTGGGACCTGTGGCACGGCGGCGATTTCTATGAAGTCACGCCGGATAACGAAGTGGTCTGGCATTACGAGGATATTTTCCATCATCACGATGCGCAGTGGCTGGCGAACGGTCATCTCCTGTACACCGCCGCCGCCCCGCTGCCGGCGGAAATAGCCGCCCGGGTTACCGGCGGCGACCCGCGCCGCGATGCGCCGGATGGCATCATTCAAAGCGATGTTGTCAAAGAGGTTAACCGCGACGGCGAAGTGGTATGGGAATGGCGCGCCTGGGAGCATCTGTCGCCGGAGGATTATCCGGTACATACGATCTTCGATCGCCGTCACTGGCCGATGATCAACGGCCTCTCGGTTACCCGTGAGGGGCTGGTGCTGATGAGCCTGCGCACAACATCCGGCGTCATTGCCGTAGAGAAAGAGAGTGGCAACGTTGTCTGGCACGCGGGAGCGGATATTGTCGCCCAACAGCACACGCCGGTCGAGATGGCCAATGGCACCATTCTGGTGTTTGATAACGGCAATCTTCGTCAGGGGGTAACCTCTCCGCACTCAACGGTGCTGGAATTCGATCCACACACCATGGCTATCACCTGGCAATATCGCGATATTTTCCCCCCTGCTTTTTTCTCGCCCTATATGGGAAGCGCTCAGCGCCTGGCGAACGGCAACACCTTTATTTGCGAATCGGCATTTGGCCGTCTGTTTGAAGTGACGCCGCAGGGCGAGACGGTATGGGAATACATCATTCCCTACTTCAATACCTACCCGGAACACCTCAGCAAGGGCATTATCCCCGGTCTGCAGAACAGCGCTTTCCGCGCGCACCGCTATGCTGCCGATGCGCTGCCGTGGTTGAAATAATTCGCCGCCGTCGGCCTGTGTCGACGGCTCTCTTTTGACCTCTTTGGGAGGCATTTATCTATGCCGCGTTCTGACTCGGATATTCCGGATAACGAAGCCCTGCCCTGGCAAACTCTGCTGTTGCTGGCGTTTCAGCATGTTCTGGTGGTGGTCGCCACGCCAATCACCGCCGTTTTCCTCATCGCCCAGGCGCTGCACTTCAGCGATACCGTCACCACGTCGCTACTGAGCGCGACCTTTTTGCTGTGCGGGCTGGGAGCCATCGTACAAAGCCTCGGTATCGGGAGCGTCGGCGCGCGGCTGCCTTTCATCATGGTGCCCGGCGGCGCGCCGATTGCAATTTTTATCGCGATTGCCCTACAAACGTCGATACAGACGGCGATTGGCGCAGTAATCTTAACGTCGCTGTTTTACTTTATCGCCCTGCCCGTTTTCCGCCGTTTTCTGCACCATTTCCCGCCGTTTATCATCGGGATCATGCTGCTGATGGTCTCGATTAACCTGATTCGTTTGTACGGCGGACTGATTATCGGGCCACCGGGCAGCGGCCATTTTGCCCAGCCAACCCACATTCTTCTGGCGCTGACGACCATCCTGATTACGCTTATCTTCGCGCTGGCGTTTACCGGGATCCTGCGTCAGCTGTCGGTGATGTTTGGTTTACTGGCCGGTACTCTGCTGGGGGTGGCCCTGGGCAGCGCCGATTTCAGCGAGGTCAGTCACGGGCCGCTGTTCAGCCTGCCACAGCTGTTCCCGTTCGGCTGGCCGGTTTTTAATCTTACGGCTTCGCTACCGTTATTAATTTACGCCGTCATCTCAATGGCGGAAGCGGCCGGGCAAACGATCGCCACCGCGGAGATCGTCAACTCGCCGCAAAACGTGCACAAAGCGATTCCCCGGACGATTCGCGGCGACGCCATTATTTCGCTGCTGGGAGGACTGTTCGGCACCTCCCTGATTATTACCTCCGGCGAAAATATTGGCGTCGTGCGCACGACCAACGTCAGATCCCGTTATGTCACGGCGACGGCGGGAGCGCTGCTGATCCTGATTGCGCTGCTTTCCCCACTGGTTCGCCTTGCCACCTGCCTGCCAGGCCCGGTGGTCTGCGGTACGGCGGTGATCGTTTTCAGTATCATCGGCGTCATCGGCATCGGTATGATTGCCCGCGAACCGCTGCATACGCCGGGGAAAACCTATGCCTTAGCTGCCGGTCTGGCGATGGGGATGTTGCCGATACTTGTGCCCGGGCTGTATCAGAATTTCCCGTCAGGAATACAGATGGTACTGGGCAACGGTATGGCGGCCGGCACCCTGACTGCCATCATCGTCAATTCGCTGTTTATGCTGAGCGAAAAACGGGCAGCCGTCAGACTTAAGCATTAGGCCGTACCGCTCAGCGATAATGATGTTTGTCTAAGCCAAATTTTTTCATTCGCAGGTAGAGCTTTTTGCGCGGGATCTGCAAATACTCTGAGACATCGTTGATCCGGCCCTGATGGATGTTCAGGGCCTCAATAATGATCTGCCGTTCATAATCCTCAACCCGCTGGTCAAGCTGCATCGGCTCAACCTGATGCAGCAGCGGATTGGGGATTTCAGCCAGCGGCATCACCCCGACGGCAAATAGCTTGGCCGCATTTGCCAGTTCGCGCACGTTGTTCGGCCAGTGGCGATTGACCAGCTTTTTAGCCAGCGCCGCCGGCAGTTCTGGTACCGGATGATTCAGCCGTAAACAGGCCTGCTGTAGATAGTGCAGAAACAGGGGCTCGATATCGTCGAGACGCTGCGCCAGCGGCGGGCAAAACTGCTGGGTCATGGCAAAGCAATAATAGAGATCGGGAAGAATAAGGTTATTGCCCACCAGGGCAATGAGCGGCTGCAGCCCCGTGGCAACCAGTCGACACGGCGGTTCATCCTGCGCTTGCTGATGGGCCAGTACCAACTGCTGTGCCTGGCTCAGAAACTCGATATTCCGCAGAACCAGCGTCCCGCCCTGCGCCTGCTCACACCACGCCTGCAGCGGTGCCTCCTGGCCTTGCAGGATATCGCCGAAAATTATCGGCCGGTCGCCGCGCGTGCTGAGGCGATGCAGGTAGCATGCCGCCAGCGTTCGCCCCGTTCCCCGTTCGCCATGAAAATAGACCGCGACATCCGTTTCGGCCAGCTGCTGAAGCGTTTGTCGCATCTGGGTAACCCACTCGCTGCGGCCAATCAGGTTGTCTTCCAGCTGCTCTTTTTGCCACTGTCGCCGCACCACCTGCGACTGACGCTGGGCCAGCGCTTTATCGATCAGGTCTAGCAGTTGCCCGGGATTAACCGGTTTTTGCAGAAAATCCCATGCGCCTTTCTTAACCGCCTCAACCGCCATCGGGACATCGCCATGGCCGGTAATTAATATCACCGGCAGATGCGGGTCGTGTTTAAGCAGTATCTTCAGCAAATCGATGCCGGAACAGTGCGGCATACACACATCGCTGAGCACGATGCCGGGCCATGCTTCGCTGACCAGATCCTGCGCGCGCAGCGGATCGCCACAGGCGTAAACCCGATGCCCGGCCTGGGTGAGCAGCTGGGTATAGGCGTCGAGGACATCGCTGTCATCGTCAATCAGCAATATATTGTGGTGATCGGTCAACATGGCTTATTTCCGTAGCTAAAAATTGCAAAACAACACAGGCATGACGATCCAGCGTCGACGCCAGCCGCAGATGCCCTTCCATCTGTATCATTAATGATTCGCTGATCGACAGGCCGATGCCCAGCCCCAGCTGCTTGCTGGTTACAAACGGCTTGAGGAGCGACCCCGCCAGCGCCAGCGGCCAGCCGCCGCCATTATCCGCAATCATCACCGTCCAGCCTTCCGCCGTACGTTCCCACGCCACGTTAATGCAGGGCGCCGTCTGGGCGGCATCCAGCGCGTTGGTGAGCACATTTACCAGCACCTGCTGGATGCGCACCTCGTCACCGAGGACCTGCGGTTCATCAGGCGGCAGGTTCAGTACGCCGCACAGCGGTTTATGGCGCAGCGCCAGCAGCTCCCAGGCGGCAACGAATGCCTGGCGCAGACTGACGGCGCTGGCAGGCGTATCCGCTTCCGAACGACGAGAGAACTGCCGCAGGTTGCGGATAATGGCGTCGATTCGACCAATCAGCCCTTCCGCCCTGGCCAGGGTCTGGCTGGCGCTGGCCATCTGCTCATGCTTAATGGCGGTGCGGGCGCTGTAGAGATACATCGACAGAGCGTTAAGCGGCTGATTGATTTCATGCGCCAGGGTCGTCATCGTCTGCCCGACGACCGCCAGCTTGGCCGCCTGAACCAGCTCATCCTGGGTCGTACGCAGATGGAGATCGATCCTCTTGCGCTCCGCGATCTCCTGTTCCAGCAGCTGGCGTTGTTGAGTAAGCTGTCCCAGGGTATGGCGCAGCAGTTTCCCGATGCGCCCCAGTTCATCTTCGCCATACACCGGAATAGCGGCGTTAACATCGCCCAGTCCGATACGCACCACCGCCTGATTAAGCTGAATAAACCGTTTAACCAGCCGCGAACGGATAAAATAGTGGTTGAGCAAATATGCCAGCGCCAGCGCCAGCAGCGTGGCAATCAGAATCAGACTGCCGCTGAACCACATGGTATGTTCGAGGCGCTGATTGAAGGCGCGCATTTTTCCGTGGCTGTCGCTGAGCTGGGACTCCAGCTGGGCGCGAAAACGCGCCAGCGTGCTCTCTTTGGCTTGCGTCACCTGCGCCAGCGCCTTTTGCGCTTCAATATATTGCCGAATCGCGGCCGGCATTTTGTTTTCCGCGATCCCGGTATCGAGCAGCTCGTCAATGGTTTGCCGCAGGGTTATCGTGCTGGGATAGCCTTCCAGCAGATGCATATTTTCATCCGCGGTGTTTTTAAGGTAGGTCAGGTAGCGAATATGCCCTTCCACGTTACCGTCGCCCTCCGTGCTGGACTGCACCTCGGTGAGTCTGTCGCGCAGGTCGCTGATAATCTGGCTCTCAATACGCGCCAGGGTGTAGACCTGCTGCTGTTCCCCCTGCACCGCCCGCAGATTGGCCTGCAGACGATGAACGGCGTGGCCCTGCTTGTCCTCCATCTGATCTAGCAAGGCGCCCTGCTGCCAGCTGAAGTCCTGCACCAGAGAGTTCATCTCTGAGGTAAAGTCATCATGCAGCCAGTTAATCCGCGCGGTGATTTCATTGACCTTTTCCCGCGCGATAAACATGTTGTAGAGCGAACGATCGAGCCTGGCGAGCAGCTGACGGCTGTCGCGAAGCGTCAGCTCAATTTGCTGGCGTTCCGGCATATCAAGACGCTGGCTTAACCTGTCGATGTCATCCAGGTGTTGCAGGATCTGGTTGCGTAATTGCAGGCGCAAGGTGGTATTGGCCGCCAGTAAAAACTCATTAAGCTGATCGACCAGCGTATTCAGGCTGTTTTCAATCAGGAACGAGGTCTGAATCCGCGGGAAATAGTCGTTGAGCGCATAGCGAATTTGCGAGCTCTGCTCGTGCCAGGAGTAGAGGCTGACGCCGCTGACGACGAGGGTCAGCAGCGCGCCGGTCAGGAACGCGCCGCGCAGGCTGGCGCTGATGGTCAGGTTCCTGATAAAGCCGGGCAACCTCATTTCAGGTTCTCCAGTTTAACGATCGCCTGCCGTTGTTGTTCCTGGAAAAAGAGCTGCCACTCCATCATGAGCTGTTCGGCCCGATCTTTATTATCCAGCTGTCGGAGATAGTCCTCATCGCGACTCTGCTGCTCGCTGACCGGCATGGCGGTCAGCAACGCGCGGACCTCCGGTAGCGGCGTTTTTAGCCGGGCTTCTGCATTGTGCAACGCTCGCCAGGCATCCTTCAGCTGCGACAGACGAAAGCTTATCGCAGTATCAAACAACTTTTGTACCAGACGCTGACGTTGCAGGATCAGCTGATAGTTGAGTGAGGGTTCGCTCAGTAGCTGGCGCTGCTGGCGCGCGCGCGGTGTATTTCCCGGATCGGGGATAATCGAGTATTTTCCGGTGTTGGTATCCGAGAGCGCCTGCTGGCCTTCCGGACTGAGCAAAAACTGAATAAAGCGCCGGGCATCCGCCGGGTACGGGTTATGACCAATCATCGCCACATAGGTAGGTGACGCCGCCGAGTGCGGAAAATAGTGAAACGTCAGGTTTGGATCGTCGAGCAACAGATTGGCGTAGTTATCAATCACCGGGCCGACCGAGCCTAAGCCGCTTTTGATTTTATCCGCCACGCCAAAACTGCGGCTGGAGATGGTGATCAGGTTCCCCGCCATGCTCAAAATGATTTCCCATCCGTGGTTCCAGCCCTCCTGTTGCAGCAGTGATTCCACCATCAGATGGTTAGTATCCGAACGCGAGGGGCTACTCATTAATAAGGTGCCCTGGTAGCGCGCCTGCATCAGATCGTCCCAGCTGGCGGGCAGCGGCAGCTGGCGCTCGCGGAGATTACGCTGGTTAATGAGCAGACCAAACCCGGAGATGGCCACCGCGACTGCGGTACCGCGGATCGAAGCCGGTACCCGCTGCTGCGACTGGGCCGGCGCGTCCGGGTAGGCGGCCAGCCGCTGATGTTCCTGCAGGTGCTGCAACAGCATGGGCGATGAAGTCAGCACCAGATCGATATTCTCGCCTCCGGCGCCGTCCAGCAGTTGTTCCAGCGAGGCGCTGGTGCGATTCAGAGTACGGATGATCACCGATTGCGGCTGAGTCTGCCAGCGGCTGATGATATAGGCGGTCGCATCTGGTGAGAAAGTGGTGGCAATCACCAGCTCATTCTTTTTGGCCTCAACGCTAAAGACCATCAGCAAACTGAGGAAGAGTCCAATACCCCAGCCCCGCTGTCGTTTATTTGACCGCTTTGTCATGAAATACCCTTCTCGCTGCCAGCGTTTTGTGATCGTTTTCATAAAACCAGAACATGAATAAATAATATCTCGCTGAGCTTTGTGACAAAAAAGTTCATTGCCCGACGCGTTCGTTAAAGCCGGGGAAATATCCATATTCGGCTTTATCCTACAGAATAATAAACAGCCTACCACCGCTATTAAAATTATACTGTTAACAAGGTCAAACTAACAAGAACGCAGGCCCTTAGGGCTATTGCGCAATTTGCACCCAGCTCGGCTAAGTATTTCACAAAAAGAGTGGCGGCCGGTAAATATATTTGGGTCAAAAAAAGAACCTCCGGATTTATATTTGAGTCATTTTTGACTCAAATAGCCTGGATTGTATTTCCGCTTTGTTTTCACCACAATTGATAACGTACTGACGACAGCTTAATTGAATTATCCCGACATTCACCACCGCTAATAAAATACAGGTACGGTTATGCTTTCATTATTAAAACCCAAGGTCGCCGCGGCCACGATTCCTGCGCAACAAATTGTCCCTACCTATAAACGCTATCGGATGCAGGCGCTACTGAGCGTCTTCCTCGGCTATCTCGCCTACTACATCGTGCGTAATAACTTCACGTTGTCGACTCCCTACCTCAAAGAGCAGCTTGACCTGAGCGCCACCCAAATTGGCATGCTCAGCAGCTGCATGTTGATCGCCTACGGTATCAGCAAAGGGGTGATGAGCAGCCTGGCGGATAAGGCCAGCCCGAAAGTCTTTATGGCCTGCGGGCTGGTGATGTGCGCGGCAGTGAACGTCGGGCTGGGCTTCAGCAGCGCGTTCTGGATTTTCGTCGCGCTGGTGGTGATCAACGGGCTGTTCCAGGGCATGGGCGTTGGCCCCTCGTTTATCACCATCGCCAACTGGTTTCCACGCCGCGAACGTGGCCGGGTCGGCGCATTCTGGAACATCTCGCACAACGTTGGCGGTGGTATTGTCGCCCCCATCGTCGGAACCGCTTTTGCGCTGCTCGGGACCGAACACTGGCAGACCGCCAGCTATATCGTCCCCGCCGCGGTTGCGGTGCTGTTTGCCGTTGTGGTGCTGATTCTGGGAAAAGGCTCGCCGCGCAGTGAAGGGCTGCCGGCGCTCGACGAAATGCTCCCGGAAGAGAAAGTGCTGCTCAATACCGGCAAAGTGGAAAAAGCCCCGGAAAACATGAGCGCATGGCAAATCTTTTGTACCTATGTGCTGAAAAACAAGAACGCCTGGTACGTCTCGATGGTCGATGTGTTCGTCTACATGGTGCGCTTCGGAATGATCAGCTGGCTGCCTATCTATCTTCTGTCGGTGAAGCACTTCTCGAAAGAAGAGATGAGCGTCGCGTTTCTGTTTTTCGAATGGGCGGCCATTCCGTCGACGCTGCTGGCCGGCTGGCTGTCGGATAAGCTGTTTAAAGGTCGCCGCATGCCGCTGGCGATGATCTGCATGACGCTGATCTTCTTCTGCCTGATTGGCTACTGGAAAAGTGATTCGCTGTTTATGGTCACGGTGTTTGCCGCCATTGTGGGTTGCCTGATTTACGTCCCGCAATTTCTGGCCTCGGTACAGACTATGGAGATTGTGCCGAGCTTTGCGGTCGGTTCTGCCGTTGGTTTACGCGGTTTTATGAGCTACATCTTCGGCGCGTCGCTGGGCACCAGTCTGTTCGGCGTGATGGTGGATAAGCTGGGCTGGCACGGCGGTTTCTATCTGCTGATGGGCGGCGTGGTGTGCTGCATTCTGTTTTGCTATCTGTCACACCGTGGGGCGCTGGAGCTGGAACGTAAGCGTCAGGAGGCGGCCAACGCGCACGAGCTGTCGCTGGCACAGGCGTAAATTCGCCGGTATGAGATAAAGGTTGAGATAAAGAATAGCCCCGGCGGCGGCAAACTGGCGCCGGGGCAGACATCCGGAGAGCCTTTAGTCAATCGCGGCAGCGTCACTGTGTTGACGGATAAACCGCGCGCGCCAGGGTTTCAACAGCGCAATCGCCAGCGCGGCGGTAATAAAATCAAGTCCTATCGCGCAGCTAAAGACCACCTCCCACCCTTGAGTATGCTGGTACAGCAGCGCCGCCAGCGGGCCGCCAAAAATCGATCCGATCCCTTGCGATATATACAACCAGCCGTAGTTAGAGCTCGCATATTCGCTGCCGAACGTGTCGGTCAACGTGGAGGGAAACAGCGAAAAAATCTCCCCCCAGCCGAAAAACACCACGCCGGACAACAGCACAAACAGCATCGGATCGTCACGACAGGCCAGCCACAGGGTCATCGCCACCCCTTCCAGCGCAAAGGCGATAAACATGGTGTTTTCCCGGCCATAGCGATCGGAAATAAATCCGAACAGCGGTCGCGTCAGGCCATTGGTAAAACGGTCGATAGTCAGCGCTAGCGGCAGCGCGGCCATGCCGAACACCACCGCCTTACTGATGCCGAAATCCTCAGCAAAGACCGCCATCTGCGACGTCACCATCAGTCCGGAGGTCGACATCATCGCCATCATGGCAAACATCAGCCAGAAAAGCGGTTGGCGCAGCATTTCGCGCGAAGTGAATTGCCGGCTACTTTGCGCGACGGTCTGGCTGGCGGGCAACGCACCGCTATCGGGCGGCAGCTTCAGCCCCTGACTGGCCAGAAATCCCACGGCGGCAAAGAGGAGGCCGAAGACCGTCATGGTCTGTTCTAATCCGTATTGGCCCAGCGAGACGGAGACAGGAAAGGTGGTCATAATCGCCCCCATGCCATACCCTGCCGCAACGGCGCCAGCGGCAAATCCACGATGGCGGGGAAACCAGCGCACCATTAAACCGACGACGCCGATATAGACAATACCGGTCCCCAGCCCGCCGAGGCCGCCATAGACGAGGTACAGCGCGGCCAGGCCGCTGACCTGAGCCGAGAGAACCCAGCTCAGCCCCGCCATGACCGTGCCGAGAGAGATAAGCAGCCGCGGGCCAAAGCGTTCAACCAGCCGTCCCTGAAACGGCGAGAAAAACGTCTGCAGGATAATCAACAGCGAAAAGGTCACCTGTAGTTCCGCTAACCCGACGCCCAGCTTGTCGGTCAACGGTCTGGTCAGCAACGTCCAGACATATTGCGGACTGGATATCGCAGCCATACAGATCAGGCCAAGTGCGAGTTGCGTCCATTTGCCATATCTGGCGACAACCAAAGGTTCTCTGAGAACGGTCATAATCAGCTCCAGTAATCCGTTAGCCACAAATCAAAAATGACGGCCACGACGGTATGGGGTCGTAGAAACCCCGCCCCGTCCCCTGCGCATCCCAATACTTACAGTGCTAAGCATTAACCGTGCCACGTTACTTATTTGTTATTTATCAATGCATTATTAAAATAACCGGCCGTCGTGCCGCAGCCCTGCACCGCTGAAGGGCGGTTTTTGTTCGCCAGATGTGCAGGTAAAAAGGGAGATTCGCTATAATTGCGTCGCCGCCGGGGATGTTCTGGATTCAGGCAGAGAAAAGAGAAAGGAGTGAGATTGACTATTTCAGTTCGTCAGGCAACCCGTCATGACTGGCCGGCATTACAGCGGCTGTTTCTTTTATCGCGGTGTCATACGTTTACGTGGCTGAACGTCACCGATTTCCGCTTAACCGATCTGGAAAAGCAGACTGAAGGTGAAACGATCTGGCTGGCACACGATCCTCAGGGAGAGCTGGCTGGCTTCATTGCCGTCTGGATGCCAGACCACTTTATTCACCATTTGCATGTCGCTCCCGCCCGTCAGGGCTGCGGGGTTGGTAAAATGTTGCTGCAGGCACTACCCGGCTGGCAAGAGCACGGCTATCGGCTCAAGTGCCTGACGCGTAATCGCAATGCGCTGGCGTTTTATGCCGCCAGCGGCTTTGTCACGATTGGCGAAGGGATCAGCGACGAGGGAGCGTATCACCTGCTGGAACGCAAAGCGGCCTGGCCGGAACAACAGGCGAAGAAAATGCGCCCGTAGGCGCATCGTTGACGCGGCGCGGATTTATTCTTCGCTGACCGTGGATTTCACCCGCACGCCGGCAAAGACAATAATCATGGCGGTGAGCAAGAGTAAACCGCTGCCGGTAAAGACGCCGCTGGCGCCATTGAGGTCAAACACCGCCCCGCCGCCGGCCGCTCCGGCGCTGATCGCCAGCTGAATAGAGGCAACCAGCAGCCCGCCCGCGCTTTCCGCTTCATCCGGCACCGTCGTCGCCAGCCAGGTTGACCAGCCTACCGGTACCAGACCGAAGGCGAAGCCCCACATGGCGACCAGCAATCCATCGAGGAGCGCGATATGACCGAAGGTCACCATCATCAGCGCCAGCACGCTCATAGCCAGAGGAACCAGCGCCAGCGTCAACCGCAGGCTGCGACTCAACAGATGCCCGGCGATCGAGGTCCCGATAAAGTTCGCCACCCCGAATCCCAGCAGAATCAGGGAGACGCCTTCGACGCTGGCCTGGGCGACGGTCTCGAGGAACGGCCGCAGATAGGTGAAAAAGGCAAAATGGCCGCTGAAGATTAAAATGGTGGCCAGCATCCCGCCAACCATGCCGGGACGGCGCAGCACCTTAAACAGCGTAGCAAAGCTGCCGACGCTTTCCGGGCGCATTGAGGGCAGCACCCACAGTTGCCACAGCAGCGCCAGAACGCTTGGGACCGTACAAAGAATAAAGACGCTGCGCCAGCCGATCAGGCCGCCCAGATAGCTGCCCAGCGGCGCAGCCACTACGGTCGCTATCGACACGGCGGAGAAGATCACCGCCAGCGCTTTCGGCACCAACGCGGCAGGCACCAGACGCATCGCCGTGGCGGTCGACATCGACCAGAACCCGCCGATCGCTATCCCCAGCAGCAGGCGTCCCAGCAGCAGAAACTCCAGCGAACTGGCGAAGGCCACCATCAGGCTGGAGACGATCTGCAGGACAGAAAAGAACATCAGTACCCAGCGGCGATCGATATTTTTGGTGGCGGGGGTGATCAGCAAGCCGGTCACCAGCGCCACCAGGGCCGTTGCGGTCACCGCCTGCCCTGCCATCCCTTCGCTGACTCCAAGGCTGGCCGCCATCGGTGTCAACAGGCTGGCGGGAAGGAACTCGGCAACAATCAGGCCAAACACGCCCAGCGCCAGCGCATAGACGGCGCGCCACGCGGGCCTGGCATTTGCCAGGCTCTCTTCAGCTGCAATGCAGGAACTCATAAACATCTCTCCAGAACAATTAACATTTCGTTAAGGTTAGGAGCTTCCGCCAGGACGATCTATGATAAATACTCTGTGATTATTGATAATTCGTCCGGGAATGATGTTATGACTCAGCAAGCCCTCGATCTCACCAGCGAACTCCTGCGCGGCATGCGCCTTTCCGGCGTCAACTACCGGCGCATCGAAACCTCCCGTCCTTTCGGCGTCGAGTTCGGCTTCGTGCCCGGTAAAGCGCAGTTTCACTTTGTCAGCCGGGGACCGGTACTGCTGCGCATGGTCAGCGGTCAGCACTTAATGTTGCAAAGCGGCGATGCGCTGTTTATTCCCAACGGCGATGGGCACGTGCTGCTCTCTGATGACCAGGCATCGGTAGTCAACGTCTCCAGACTTCCCAGTGAACCGGTTTGTGGCTCGGTAAGCTGCGTCAAAAACGCGTGCGACGACGCGAAAAGCGACAGCGCCATTATCTTCAGCGCGTGTATGGACTTTGAGCTGGGCGGCATGCAGCCTCTGGTCAAAGCGATGCCGGAAGTGATGCTGGTCAGCAGCCTGCTGACCAGCCGCCCGGAAATCCAGCCGATGCTGGCGGCCATGGAACGCGAAAGCCTCACCCGACAGGCGGGCTATGCCGGTATTCTGGCGCGGTTGGCCGATGTGGTCGCCGCGCTGATCGTTCGCGGCTGGGTGGAGTGCGGTTGCGGCAACGCCACCGGCTGGGTACAGGTGCTGCGCGACCCTAAGCTGGCCAAAGCCATTTACGTTATGCATCAGCAGCCCGGCATTAACTGGAAAGTCGAAGATCTGGCCCGCGAGACCGGGACCTCACGTTCCGTTTTTGCGGAGCGTTTCCTCACCGCCACCGGTACCACACCCGCGCGTTATCTTACCGAGCTGCGGATGCGTCTGGCCGTGCAGTATATTTCGGATGAAGGTCAGACGCTGGAAAAGGTCGCCTTCCGCCTCGGATACAGTTCGCTAGCCGCCTTCAGCCGGGCCTTTAAGCGCATCACCGGCAAGGCGCCGGGGTCGCTCCGTGGCGAGACGGTGCTGTAACGCGACGCACCATCACACCCGGGCTACGCCCTACTCTTTTTTCTGCCAGTTCGCCCACGGGCTCTCCGCCGGCAGCGGCGTACTGGCGGAGCTTGAATCGTCGAGGGAGTCGATATAGAGGTCTTCAACTGCTTTGCGCGCCCACGGCGTTCGCCGTAAAAATTTGAGGCTCGATTTGATGCTCGGGTCGCTCTTAAAACAGTTGATCTTGATCCGTTTTGCCAACTCGGCCCAGCCATACTTTGCCACCAGGGCGTTGAGTAAAGCCTCGAGGGTGACGCCATGAAGAGGATCTTTGGAAGGCTGCATTGCGATGTTGAATCCTGAATACCTGGGAAATGTCGCACACCATACTGGCTACATCGCCCCTGCGCAAGGTTGAAAGAAGGTTCGCGTCACCTTTATCCATTATTCGCAAAAGCACAGAACCCCGCCCGGTCATAAATTAGAAAAGAAGGTTATTGGTTGATTATTTGCCGTTGAGGCAAGCTGTGTTCACCCCACAGAATGAGGAAATCACCATGCGCTGTTGTTGTCCCCGAACCCTGAACCTGAATAAACGCAACTCCCTGAACGCTGTCTTCGGAGAACACAATGAACGCAACGACTTTGCCGATTCTCGATCTTGCCCGCTACGCCGATCCTACTGAAAAAACGGCTTTTCTGGCCGACCTTCGCCATGCGGCCCGCGAGATCGGCTTCTTTTATCTGATCAATCATGGCGTCGACGATGGCTTGCAAAAAGCTGTCCAGCATCAATCCCGCCGCTTTTTTGCCCTGCCTGATGAGCAAAAGCAGCCGGTCGCGATGATTCATTCCCCACACTTTCGCGGCTATAACCGCGCCGCATCGGAGCTGACCCGCGGAGAGCCAGACTGGCGAGAACAATTTGATATTGGCGCCGAGCGTCCAGCGCTGCGTCTGGATGACAATGCGCCGCGCTGGCAGCGCCTACAGGGGCCCAACCTATGGCCGGATGCCCTACCGACGCTGAAACCCACGCTGCTCAGCTGGCAGCGCGCCATGACCCAGGTCGGCACAACCCTGCTGCGCGCCTTTGCTGAAGCGCTGGCGCTACCTGATGACGCCTTTGAAACCTTATATGGCAATAAACCCAACGAGCATATCAAACTGATCCGCTATCCCGGTCAGCATGAGACGCAAAGCCACCAGGGCGTCGGCGCGCACAAGGACTCCGGGTTCCTTAGCTTCCTGCTTCAGGATGAGCAAAAGGGCCTGCAGGTAGAAGTAGCCCCTGGGCACTGGATCGATGCGACCCCGCTGGCCGGCAGTTTTGTGGTCAATATTGGCGAACTGCTGGAGCTGGCCACCAATGGCTATCTGCGCGCCACCGTGCATCGGGTAGTCTCTCCGCCGGCACACCAGGAACGTCTCTCTATCGCCTTTTTCCTTGGTGCGCAGCTGGATGCCACCGTCCCGGTCTACACCCTTCCACCGGAACTGGCGCAGGAAGCGCTCGGGCCGGACAGCGATCCACAAAACCCGCTGCTGCGCGAAGTGGGCTGGAATTACCTGAAGGGCCGCCTGCGCTCACACCCGGATGTGGCTGAACGCTACTACCAGGATCTGTTTCGCGAACGTACCGAGCAACCGATCGTTTAAAGATAAAAATAAAGGAAAACACCATGAAAATTGCCGCTTTTAAACTGGCAGGGGTTGCTCTGTCTCTCTCCTTAGCCTGGACATCAGCACAGGCCGCCGCATTACGCGTAGCGGCGGACCCGGTTCCGCATGCGGAGATCCTTAACTACATCAAGAAAATCGACCCGAGCCTGGATCTGAAGGTGGTCGAACTGACCAGCGGCGTGAACGCCAATGAGCTGCTGGCCAACGGCGACGTGGACGCAAACTATTTCCAGCACGTTCCCTATTTGAAAGATCAGGAAAAGGCGCTGGGCAAGACCTTCGCCGTCGCCGCCACGGTCCATATTGAGCCGCTGGGTATCTATTCGCGCAAGCACAAAGACTTTGCTTCACTGCCGGAAAATGCCACCGTCGCCGTGCCCAATAACACCACCAACCTGAGCCGGGCCCTGTTCCTGTTGCAAAGCCAGGGGCTGATCAAGCTGGCCTCCACCTTCACCGACCCGGCCACGACGCTGGCGACGCCAAAAGATATTGTGGAAAACCCGAAGCATCTGAAGATTCTCGAAATTGAATCGCCGCAGATCCCGCGCTCCCTCGACGATGTTGATCTGGCCGTGATCAACGGTAACTATGCGCTGGAAGCCGGGCTGACGCCGGCAAAAGACGCGCTTGGCCTCGAGAGCGCCAGCCATAACCCTTACGCCAACATTCTGGTCACCAATCCTTCCCTGGCAAGCGACCCGCGCATCAAACAGCTGGCGAAAGACCTGACTTCACCGCAGGTGGCTGAATTTATCCGACAACGCTATAACGGCTCGGTTATCCCGGTTGCGCCGAAATCATGATTGAAGCGATCGGGCTGAGTAAAACCTACGCCGGAACAGGCCGACCGGCGCTGAACAATGTGTCGCTGCAGGTCCCGAAGGGCGCGATTTACGGCATCCTCGGACGCAGCGGCGCAGGGAAAAGTACGCTGATCCGCTGTCTGAATCTGCTGGAGCGGCCCACGTCGGGCCGCATTATTGTGAACGGACAGGATATTACGCAGATGGATAAAGCCGCGCTGCGCGCCTATCGCCTGCGTACCGGGATGATCTTTCAACATTTTAACCTACTGCACGCGCGCAACGTCGCCGACAATATCGCGGTGCCGCTGGAAATTGCCGGCGTGAGCAAAACGGCGCGTCAGGCGCGCGTGGCGGAGTTGCTTGAGCTGGTCGGGCTTAGTGATAAAGCCCACGCGTTCCCTTCCCAGCTTTCGGGCGGGCAAAAGCAGCGCGTGGGTATTGCAAGAGCGCTGGCGTCAAGGCCGGACGTCCTGCTGTGCGACGAGGCGACCAGCGCCCTGGATCCCGAGACCACCGCCTCGGTGCTGGCGCTGCTGGCGGATATTAATCAGCGTCTGAATCTGACGATTGTGCTGATCACCCATGAACTGGAGGTGGTCAAAACCCTGTGCGACCACGCCGCGCTGCTGGAAAATGGCGAGATCGTCGAAAGCGGCAGTATTGCCGAACTGCTGGTGGCGCCGTGGTCGAAGCTGCGCCAGTCATTGCTGCACGATCCGCAGTCGGAACGCGATTTTCTTGCTCGTCATGGTTATCATCGGAGGCCATTATGCACAGTCGCATGAGCTGGGATGACCTCTGGCCGCTGCTGTTGGACGGTACGCTGGACACGGTGTATATGGTAGGGCTGGCGGCGTTATTTACCGTTCTGCTCGGCCTTCCTGTCGGCGTGGTGCTGTTTATTTCGCGCAAAAACGGATTGCTGCCGATGCCGAAACTCAACGCGCTGCTGGGGGCGGTGATTAACTTTGGTCGCTCGCTGCCGTTTATCGTACTGCTGATTGCCCTGATCCCGTTTACCCGGCTGATCATCGGGACTACGCTCGGGAGCACGGCGGCGGTGGTGCCGGTCACGATTGGCGCCTTCCCTTTTTTCGCCCGGCTGACGGAAAACGCGCTTGATGAAGTGGATTACGGACGTATTGAAGCCATTTTGTCGATGGGCGGCACGATCTGGCATGTGATTTTTAAATCGCTACTGCCGGAAGCATTGCCAACCCTGCTGGCTGGCGTCACGCTGACTATCGTGATGTTGATTGGCTTCTCGTCCATGGCCGGCGTCATTGGCGGCGGCGGGCTGGGCGATTTGGCGATTCGCTATGGCTATCAGCGATTTAATAATGAAGTGATGGTCGGCACGGTGCTGATTCTGGTGGCCCTGGTGCAGGGCGTGCAGATGGCGGGCGACCGCCTGGTCCGCCGACTGGCCCACCGTCGTTAAACGTCCGCAAAGTCTGACCTCAGCCGTAGCGGCAGGTCGCCATCACCGCCGCTACGGCTGAGGGGAAAATCCGCCTTCGCGGATCAGCGCTTGCATCAGGTCCGCTGCCGGCAACGCCCGGATCATCCCGACCCCCTGTCCTGCCCAATGTGCGCCAAACCCCCATTCGCCCTGCGCTTTCGCCACTGCCGCCAGCGCTTTCCCCGCGTCGTAGGCTAGCGGGTAATCCGGGGGCATAACCCCGGGATTGCGCCGGCCGGTTTCACAAAATGCATTATCGATACTGCGCGCCGGGCGGCCGGAAATCGCCGTCGTCATCACGGTTTTTGGCGCCGGTTCACCGCTCAGCGCCTGACGATATCCGGCGTCGGTAGCCGATTCCGGGCAGAGCAGGAACGCGGTCCCCAGTTGAACCCCTTCTGCGCCCAGATGCATCATGCTGCGGATCCCGGCGCCGTCCATGATCCCCCCTGCGGCAATAACCGGTATTGACACCGTTCGCTTAAGCGCCTGAACCAGCGTCAAGATACTCATTTGCCGATCGTCGCCGTGGGGATCGAAGATCCCGCGATGGCCTCCGGCCTCATATCCCTGCGCAATCACCATATCGACTCCCTCGGCGACTGCCCGCTGCGCCTCGTCTACGCTGGTGGCGCTGGCCATTATCACCACACCTTTTTCCTTCAGGCGGCGAATGAATGTCTTATCCGCCACGCCAAAGTGGAAACTGACCACCTCAGGCACCAGGTCAAGTAGCAGCTCGGCCATGGGCTGATTCACAAGGAAACTTTGATAGATTTCAGTCAGCGTCCCGGGCGGTTCGCCGCCGAAACGAGCAAATAGCGGGCGCAACAGCGCGGTCCACCTTGCTTCCGTGTGCGGGTCCCGGCGCGCCGGCGCATGGCAAAACAGATTGACATTGACGGGTTGCGTGGTCAGATGACGAGTACGTGCAATCAGCGCTTCGGCCTGGGACACGGTCGATGCCCCCAGCCCCAGCGAGCCGAGCCCGCCGCTGTTACTCACCGCCGCGGCCAGCTCTGGCGTTGAAACCCCGGCCATCGGCGCCTGTATGATGGGATAAGCAATATCCAGTCTCTGCGTAAAGCGGTTGCGCATGGTCACCCTTTTGAATGTGTGATATTGAATACTTAACATCTCTTTTTGAGATGATAAGATCAATATCATTCCCATATTTAGAAGAAAAATATGAACCACGCCACGTTACTGATCTTTAAAATTGTCGCGGAAGAGCAAAGCATTACCCGGGCAGCCAAAAAGCTGGGCCGCGCGCAATCCAACATCACCACGCGCATCCAGCAACTGGAAGAAGAGCTTGATGTCGAGTTGTTCAAACGCGGCAATAAAAAAATGGTGCTCTCCACTGCCGGAAAGCAGTTCCTCGATTACGCGCTAAGAATACTGAGCCTTGCCGAAGAGGCGAAACAGGCGCTGCACCCGACAAAGCCCGCCGGGCGCCTGCGCCTGGGGGCGATGGAAGCGACAGCCGCGAGCCGGCTTATTCACTTTCTTCCACAGTTTCGCGCGATCTGTCCGCAGGTCGAACTGACGTTGCATACCCAGCCTACGCAACAGTTGACCGATCGGGTACAGCGTGCCGCCCTCGACTGCGCGCTGGTGAGTCTGCCGGTAACCGCCGAAGGTGAGCTTGTCTGCCCGCCGGATATCGATGCGATCCCCGTTTTTGTTGAGCAGCTGATGCTGGTGAGCACAACGGGTCCGGCAGATAGCAGGCTTGCAGCGTTCCCCAGGGGCTGCAGCTATCGGGCGCTCGGGGAAGCGTTTTTCGCCAGCGACGCGCGCGTCGAAATTCAGGATGTGGGTTCGTACCACGCCATGATCGCCTGCATTGCGTCCGGTGGTTATAGCGGTATCCTGCCGCAAAGCGTAATCGATATCCTGACTCTGCCAGACAACTGCCAGATTCAGCCGTTTAAGCAGGTACAGACCCAGCTCATCTGGCGCCGGGGATATATGTCCCCTGCGCTCAGTGAAATGCGGCAGCTGCTGACGTCAGCCGCCCCCTTTTAATGGCGCGCGCGTGCAGGCCTGACCGCAACCAGCCCTGCCGCCAGACCCAGAGACGCTGCCGCCACAATCAGTGAGGGATTAAACGATCCCGTCAGGTTATGCAGCGTCCCGGCGACAAATGGCCCGATAATCTGTCCGACGCCATAAGTGGCCGTCATCGCCGCGATCATGTTGAATTTTACCCGTTGATTCAGCCTTCTGGCTTCCGGGAGCGCAATGGTAACGGTGCCCATAAAGGTAAAACCGACCAGCAGCGCGCTGAGCAGGCAAGAGAGCAGCGCCTGGCTGAGGGCTGGCAGTACAACGCCCGCCGCCTGGATCAGCAGATTGACGGTCAGCGCCCGCCGGAAGCCCAGCTTCACCACCAGTTTGTGCCAGATAAAGCATGAAGGTACCGCCGCAAGACCAAACAGCGCCCAGATTTGCACCGGATCGATCTGCACCAGCGAAGCGGATAAAAACAGCGGCAGATAGGTTGCGGTAATGATGTACCCAAAGCCAGAAAAACCATATATCGCCAGTAATCGCCAGGCATCGGCGGTTGGTCCATCCGTCTCGATTAAAGCCTGCGACTGCGGCGGCCAGCTCTGCACCTCATGGGCCGGCGTCAGCAGCAGGCGCACGACCAGTAAAAAGAGGATCGTCGCGCTAGCGGCGCAGATAAGCCAGATTTGTGGGCTGGAGAGCGCCCCACGTTTCGCCAGAGAGATACATTCGGCGGATAAAAATATCCCCATTCCAACGCCGGAAAAGAGTACCGGCGCACCGTGATGGTGTCTCATATACTGAAGAAGCCATAGCGAGGCGGCGATCATCGTCACCGCACTCAGCACCCCCGCCAGCCCCCGGATAAGTATTATCCCCCAGGGTGAGCTCACCCACGCCAGTAGCGCCAGACACGCCAACGTGCCTGCCACAGAGGCGAGAGTCAGACGGGTGCTGTCAGCCGGTCGGGCTTTCGCCAGCAGTAGCGCCCCGATCAGATAACCCGCGTAGTTAACCGAGGCGGCCAGATTTCCCTGCTGCAGCGATAGAATCTGCTCATGCAGCATGACCGGGAGAATCCCGGTATAGGCAAAACGCCCGTATCCCATGCCGATAATCAGTACCACTGAACCGGCCAGCGCCAGCCACAAAGCCTGACGTTCCTGCCGCTGTTTCGTCGTGTTCACACGCTACCTCGCCGCTTAACATCTCAAAAAGAGAATGATGTTTCTCTTGTTGTCGTGGTAATGAATATGCCGGCCAGCAGGATATGTGGAGCGCGGGCCGACGTCTGCAGCCAGTGTAGAGTAGCCCGATGAAGATGCTTCGCTGAACAGCGAAGTGTGGGGTTAATGCGACGGATAAATTCGGGGGCTTGCAGCCCCCGTAACGGTTAGCGGTGACTGAGTGCCAGTCTGGCGGCAAAGAGCATAAATACCCCGCCGGTGGCGCGATCCATCCATTGGATAAAGCGCGGCTTTTTGAGCAATCCGGAGGCGTAACGGGTTGCCAGGATCAGGGTTAATGACCACAGCGTACCGATTAACACATGGATGGCGACCAGCAGGAAGGTCCAGATGATCGGCGAGTGCCCTGCCGGGATAAACTGCGGCAAAAAGGAGACATAAAACACCCCCATTTTCGGATTCAATACGTTGCCGAGCATTCCTTTTAAAAACCAGTTGCTGGTAGACGGCGCGGCAGGCTGGTGCGTATCAAAGGCCTGACGTGGACGAAGCAGAAGCTGAAAGCCGAGCCAGCATAAATAGGCTGCCCCGCACCATTTCAGGATGTTATAGGCCACTTCCGATGCGGCAAGCAACGCGCCTAAGCCAAAAGCGACGATCGCGCCCCAGATAAAGCAACCGGTATCGATACCCAGGGCCGCCTGAAAGGCTTTTTTACCCCCTTCCACGGTTGAGGTGCGAAGGATGAGCGCGGTATCAAGGCCGGGGGTTAAAGTCAGAAGTAACGCGGCTAAGGAGTAAGCCAGAAGTGCATCGGTAACGGACATGTTCTCTCTCCGAAAGAGCTGATTCTATGGAAAACGACCCGCCCAGGCAATCAAATAACGGCGGCCTTAGCGTGATGGCGTTTCGCCATAGCCTGTAACCATGTGGTCACGGGGCGCACCGTTTTTCAGCGCACCAGGCGGTTCCACTCATCCCGGGTGATTTCCCACAATTCCGCATCCAGCATGCCCGCGGTAAACTGCTGTTTCTCTACGCGAATCAGGCGCATGCCGCTGTTCATCGAGATTTTCCGCGACCCCTCGTTGTCGCGGGCTTTTGGCGCACGCAGCACCTCCCGATGGAGCGTGTTAAACCAGAAATCGGTCACGCAGCGGCAGGCTTCGGTCATGAGCCCCTGGCGCTGCCAGGCCGGATCCAGCCAGAACCCGCGATTGTTATCCGCCTGGTCGGAGAGCGTAATCAGGCCGATAAGCTGCTCCGGGGCGGCCTGGCGGCGAATCGTCCAGAACCAGGCGCTACCCTTTTCGGCAGCCGGTAAAGCAATCGTGTTCACATAGCGAGACGCCCCGTCATCCGGGAACGGCCACGGAAAACTGGCCGCCAGATGACGCACGATTTCCCATTGCGGAAACACCGCCTGAATCTGCGGCGCATCGTCTTTGACCAGTGGGACCAGCCGCAGCCTGTCGGTGGTTAAGAGTGGCGCTTTCACGGAGCCTCCTCGCGGAGCCATGGCGTAATGGTGACGCCCGTCAGCAGTCCTTCCGGGCTGAGCAGTCGGCTGACTGTCTGACCCCAGGGTTCTTCGCGGTTGGCAATCAGCAGCCGGTATCCTTTGGCAATCAGCACATCGGTGGCGACCTGAATGTCGCGCACTTCAAATTCAATCCACGCCTGGGGAACGGGCAGATCTGCCGGCCACTCTTCGCTGCCAAAGCAGGAGGTCGCCGCCTGGGCCAGCGGCCAGAGGGCAAAATGTTTCACTCCCGCCAGCGCATCCTGCCCGGTCAGCAGATAGTCCTCGTTACCCGCCATCCGTTGCAAAGGTAAACCTAACGTCTCGCCATAAAAGGCATGGCTCAGCGCGGTGTTTTGCGTGATGGGGCCGAATCCTGCGACAAACAGCACGGCGATATCGGTGAAATCTTTTGCCATCTTCCCTCCTGACGATGAGCACAGAAACAGAGCCGGTAGAAAATTTATACATTGAATACGCAGACTTGCACAGATTCGTCTTGTCCCGACGCTAATTTTGGTGGGTTTGGCTAAAACAGCGGAAAAACGCATCCTGTGCTCGTCCGGATGACCGGGTCTGCGCTATGCTGCTCACACCTTCGTTTGAAATACCATGATGTTATGACCTCTTCAGTCAGTAATACTCAGCTTAATCTGCGCATTATCTCGATCGTTGTTTTTACCTGTATCTGCTATCTCTCCATCGGCCTGCCGCTCGCCGTCTTGCCGGGATATATCCATTACCAGCTGGGATACAGTACGCTGATTGCCGGTGTTGTTATCAGCCTGCAATATATCTCTACGCTGTTCAGCCGTCCGCACGCCGGGCGCTATACGGATATTTGGGGACCGAAAAAAGTCGTCAGTCTTGGGATCGTCTGCTGTCTGTTGAGCGGGCTGTTCACGCTCGGTGCCGTGGCGCTGCAATCGGTGCCGCTGCTGGCGATTAGCGCTTTGCTGATTGGCCGTATTTTTCTCGGCGTCGGTGAAAGCTTTACCGCGACGGGGGCAACGCTGTGGGGAATTAAAACCGTGGGGGCAATACATACTTCGCGAGTGATCTCGTGGAATGGCGTGGCCACCTATGTGGCGATGGCGGTAGGCGCGCCGCTCGGTGTGATGCTGAATAGCGAGTTTGGTATCAGCGGTTTTGCCACGGTGGTCGTTCTGGTGGCTCTGATTGGCCTGCTCTTTGCCCGTACGCGCCAGGATGTCAGCGTCACCGCCGGTATCCGGGCGCCGTTCCACGTGGTGGTACGCAAAATCTGGCCTTATGGTCTGGGTCTGGCCCTGGGGACCGTGGGGTTCGGGGTTATCGCGACCTTTATCACGCTCTACTTTTCCGCACATCGCTGGCAAGGCGCGGCATTTACCCTTTCGCTGTTCAGCGCCGGGTTTATCTGTGTTCGCCTGGTGGCGGGTAATATGATTACCCGCTATGGCGGCGTTCGCGTCTCTCTGGTCTGCTTCGTGGTCGAATGTCTCGGTCTGGTGATTATCTGGCTCGCGCCTTCCGCATGGATAGCCGGCCTCGGCGCACTGCTGACCGGCTCTGGTTTCTCTTTGGTATTCCCGGCGCTGGGCGTGGAAGCGGTCAGACAGGTTGAAGAACAAAACCAGGGAACGGCGCTGGGAACCTATTCGGCCTTTCTCGATCTAGCGCTGGGTTTGACCGGTCCCGTCGCTGGCTGGGTCGCCGGGTATTATGCTCTGGATACGATTTATCTGTTGGCCGCGGTGGTCGTCGTGCTGGCCTTCCTGCTGATTTTTCGTGTCTACCTGCAGCAACGCGTCGGGGTGCGCCACGTATGAGCGACGATCTCCGGTAGCCGCAGGTTACCGGGACCGGTAAAAAACTAATCAATAATTGACTGTGATTCCGCATCCGTGCCAACATCCTTGTCACGTCTGGTTACAGACGCACTGACGTGGCGGGTGGCATAACAGAGATCGCGTAATAAAAGATCCGGCCCGTGACGTAACCCAATCCGAATCACTGACCACGACGGTGAGTTCTTGAGCCTGGCGGGAAATACGCAAATGCATCAAAGCTTTAATCAGCGCGTTCATTTCTATTACTGCATCTTAGTCGCGCTGAAAATTCATGGAAAATCAAAAAAATCGGGTGGAATCAGAGGAAAGAACAATTTCCTGCTGAAATGGCTGCGCAAAGCTCAGGACAACAATATCTTCCACCCGGATATCACCAGCGAAATCGAATGGCTACGCGGTAAAATTATCCAGGCCGGATATGACACCGATCTGGAGCCGATGCTGGATTTCGTCTATGCCACGGCAAAACGCGCCGAAGCGCTCAAGGAGAGCGATTAACCGCCTGCACCTTGCACATGCCGGGCTCCCCGGCATCATCCACGAGTACACTCTGACCTCTATCCTATCCACCGCACGTGCGTGACATTGTCACAAAAATAGTCGCCATTCCCTCATCCCGTTCGAAAGACATTTGATCCGACGGCATTGCCCTTTATGCTGGTGAATGCGTCTATCTCATCCGGAGTCACCCATGGCCGACTGGAATCCCTCTCTGTATCTGAAGTTTGGCGCTGAACGTACGCGCCCCGCCGCTGAATTGATCGCCCGTATCGCACAGCATCCCGTCACATTTGCCGTCGATCTGGGCTGCGGTCCCGGTAACAGCACCGCGTTGCTTCATCATGCCTGGCCGGAAGCGACGCTTATCGGCGTCGACAGTTCGCCGGCAATGCTCGATGACGCCGCCCGGGCGCTGCCAAACTGCCGGTTCGTTGCCGCCGATATTCGCCAGTATCAACCCGAACGGCCCGCGGATCTTCTCTATGCGAACGCGTCGCTCCAGTGGTTGACGGATCATGAAACCCTGTTTCCGCAGTTGGTCAATCGGCTGGCGGATAACGGCTTGCTGGCGGTACAAATGCCGGACAACTGGCAGGAACCTTCTCATAAGCTGATGCGTCAGGTGGCGCAAGAAATGGGGTTCCCGGAGAGCGGGCGTCATCCGCTGCCGGGGGCACAGGCGTATTACGATATTCTTACCGCCTGCGGCTGTGAGGTGGATATCTGGCGAACGACCTATTACCACCCGCTGGAGTCGCACCAGGCGATTATCGACTGGCTGCAATCCACGGGGCTTCGCCCCTACCTGCAACCGCTCGACGCCGGACAGCGGGAGGCTTTTCTCAATCGTTATCTGGCGCTGTTGCAGCAACACTATCCGTTACAGTGTAACGGAAAGGTTCTGCTCCTGTTCCCGCGCCTGTTTATCGTCGCGCAGCGCAAAGCTCATATCTGATGACAGAGACGCCCGGTGATATAGCGGTCACCGGGCGTCAGCGTCGTTTTGGTTGTTGTCATGACCGGCTTCTGGCATTACGCGTTTTTACTCATTGACCGGCAACTCATCCGGCGTCGCAGCTGCGTTACCAGGAAAGATGGTGCACCAGAGAGAGATCCCACGCGGTGGCCAGCAGCGAAAGAAACATAATCAGGTTAATGGCGGTCTCGATACGTTTTTCCATTTTTGATTCTCCTGAGTTATTTTCAGCCGCCAGGCGACGCTGAACAACGGCTTTTCTTTTAACCCGTTTTAACAGGTGATGCGATAACGCACGTAATCATCAGCGGGAGTAAATTCGTCATACAGTCGACGGGCCGGATTGTCGGCCTGCGTATGCCAGTAAAGGCGCGACCATCCTTGCTCTTTGGCTTCGGCTCGTAGCGCCTGCATCAATTGCCGGGCAATGCCGCGGCCGCGGACCTGCGGATCGACGAACAAGTCTTCCAGATAGCAAACCGGGGTTTTCACCCAGGTCCCTTCATGGAGAACGCATATTGCGAATCCCACCACGCGATCGTCAACCACCGCCACACGCCCCAGAACCGGCGAGCTGTGGTCCAGTAACCGCTGCCAGGTATATTCCGTGACATCGTCCGGCTGCGGGCTGCCATAAAAAGAGGTATAGCCTTGCCAAAGCTGCAGCCATTGTGATTTGTCTTGCCCACAGATCTCACGAATATCAACAACCATTGATTATCTCTCCTGATGCCCAAACTGCACCGGTTACGCGGGCGATCGATGTACACTTTTGCCGTTACGATAACCCATTATTTTCCTGGCCTAAAATTTCTTCAAGCGGCAGGGGCACAATTTGCCCTTATTCGTCTTTATCTGTAAGCCCCCTTTCCGCTGTTTAACGATTGCCCCTGAAGGAGTGACAGAACTGCACGGTCTGCTTTTTGATTCACGGTTATTGTATGTTGTAACTAAAATGAGTGAATCAATAACCCGGCCGTGGCCGGGTCACCTTTTATCAACGATGTTTAGATCAGCACAACGGCTTCACCGCTTCACGCATTCCGCGTAGCAGGATCGCGTCAAGATCCCGCGTCACCTGTTCAACCAGACCATTAACCTGGGTCAGGTCCTGCTCCCAATGGGAGGTCACCGATAGCACCGCTTTCACCAGTTCGCGGGTGCCGATCTGCGCATCGCGATGCTGCGCCCACAGCGTCTGGAAACGGGTTATCCATTCGGCGTCATCCTGCACCGGATAAGTTTCGCCATCGCGCTCCGCGCGATAGAACGCAATCAACGCCGCCAGCGCAAACGTCAGACGCGCCGGTAGTTTACCTGATTTCTCCTGCCCTGCCAGCAGCTGCGGCAGAATGCGGGTGCGGAATTTGGTCATGCCGTTCAGCGCAATGGAGAGCAGCTGATGTTTGATATACGGATTGCGAAAACGCCCTGTCACCGCGCTGGCAAAAGACTCCAGTTCCGCGCGCGGCAGATCGAGCACCGGAATAATCTCTGCATAAATCGCTTTCTCAACGAACGCACAAATCTCCGGGTCGTCCATCGCTTCGCCAACGGTATCCAGCCCTGCCTGGTAGGCAACCGGCACCAACGCGGTATGTGCGCCGTTAAGAATCGCCACTTTCCGCTCTTTGTACGGCTTAATATCATCAACAATCAGGACATTAAGTGGCAATTTATCCAGTCGCAGTTCAGCGGCCAGCGATTTGGGTCCCTGGATAACAAACAGATAGAAGTGTTCGGCGGTGGCGAGGAAACCGTCTTTGTAACCCAGCTGCGCTTCGATAGCCCCCGCTTCATCACGCGGGTAGCCGGTGACGATACGGTCCACCAGCGTCGAGCAGAACGCATTTGCCTCCTGCAGCCAGGTAATAAATGCCGCCGGCAGCGCCCATTCATGAGCATAGCGCAGCACCAGCTCGCGCAGCGCCTCGCCATTATAATCGATCAGTTCGCAAGGAATGATGATCCAGCCTTTATCCGCCGCGCCGGCGAAATGGCTGTAACGTTCGTATAGCAGACGGGTCAGTTTTGCCGGGTAGCTCACTGCCGGCGCATCTTCAAATCGATCGCCTGGGTGATAGCTGATGCCGGCTTCGGTCGTATTGGAAAACACAAACCGCATATCCGGGTTATGAGCCAGCTGAAGGAAGGCGTCGTAATCCGCGTAAACGCTGATTTCCCGGTTTACCGAACGGATCAGACGCGCATCGCTGACCGCTTCACCCCGTTCGTTCAAACCGCGGATAATGGTGGTGTACAGTCCATCCTGCGTGCTCAACGACGGGGGAAACGCGCTTTCTATGGGACGAACGATCACCACGCCGGCGTTCAGGTCGGTATGCTCATTCAGCAGATCAAGTTGCCAGTCGACAAATGCCCGAAGAAAATTACCTTCACCGAACTGGATAATGCGTTCAGGGTACTGCGCGCCGGGAAAATCACGACGGTTTAATGTTTTCACAATAGGTTCCCTCGTAGAGTGGTCATACAACCTGAGTAATTGGTGTAATAACTTAACAGCTTTTCTAAGAGTAAAACCGTGTTTTGATCAAACCTGACTCTGTTATTACAGGATCTTATAGAACAGTGAGGTCGCCGTCATCGTTCCGTCCGGCATTAAGGCATAACGCGGAATTTCCCCGGCTTTTTCCCAGCCGTACTGGACATAGAAGCGTTCCGCGCCACTGCCGGTGGCCGTATCAAGCACCAGTACCGACTTGCCCTGCTCGCGGGCAAGCTGCTCCAGGTAGTTCATCAGCGCATTAGCCAGCCCCTGCCGTCGCGCATTTTGGTGAACCAAAAGTTTTGCCACGTCGGCGCGATGAGGCTGGTTTTCCGGTTGATCGATGACTAATTGTACCGTGCCGACAATCTGCCCGGCCTGTTCGGCCACCAGCACGAGGCGCTCCCCGGCCGCCACGCTTTCGGCGATGCGCAGCCAGAACGTTCGCGCCGTTTGCAACGAAAAAGGCAGCATAAAGCTGACGGAGGCGCCGCTGTTAACGCAATCGGCCAAAATATCGCTCAGTGGGGAAAGGTTTTCGAGAATATCAGCACGCGAAAGCGTACGAAGAGAAAAGGATGTGGTCATTGGTCACTCCATGAAATTGACCACATCACTATGTTTTTAACTTATATTTAACACAAGCGGAATTGTCATTCCGTTTTCTTATTACTGATTCTCCGCCAGCGTCGGGGTGCAAATCCGATTGCGTCCGGCTTGCTTCGCATTAATAAGATAGTCATCGGCAGCCATCAGCAGTTGATTAAACAGCTCGGTGATCCGTCCGCCGCCGACCGGACGACACTCCAGCCCCATGCTGAGGGTCAGTTTGATCTTGTGCGGCCCCCAGACAAAGGTTTGCGCCGCCACGCCCTGGCGAATTTTCTCAGCCAGCAGCTGACCCTCCTGCGGCCTGCGCTCAACATGGCGACGGCAAACTCCTCCCCGCCAATGCGCGCCACCAGCCCCTGCTCGCCCACCAGATCCCGCACCCGTTGGGCGAACTGAGCCAGCACGCAATCTCCGCACTCGTGGCCCCAGCTATCATTCACTCGCTTAAAGCCATCGATATCCAGCAACATCACGGTAAGCTGCTGCGTTGCTGATTGCGGTTGACGCTTCAGCGCCTCGCTCAGACCGGAACGCGAGTAAACCCGCGTCTGGAAATCAAAATCAGCCCGCAGCGCCAGCTGTTTCACCAGGTTATTAATCGCGTCAACGCTGGAGGCAACAATCACCGGGCTGATTAACATCGCCGCAATGCCAAGGCGGGTCGAGAACAGCTGCCATGGCTGCAGATGCGCATCGGGAGAGAGATGAATTAATGCGTTCGCGACCAGCAGGATCTCACCGATGCCGGTGAGGAAAGTCAGCAGACAGGTCAACGGCAGCGGATAACGAATCGCACACCAGATCAGCGCAGGCAGCGGGAAGGTGATACTTTCGGCGCCCCCTACGGCGACGCCAAGAATAATGGACAACACCAGCACCATGACCGGCAGCAGCTGACTCCAGCGGAAACCGCTTAACGTCGAAGGGATCGTCACCGTCAGGATAAACGGCAGGATCAGCACCGCCGTCGAGAACTGTTCGCTAAACCAATCGGCCAGCAGAGAGATAAATGTCTCCCGCTCTACATCCATCGAGCCAAGCGTCCCCACGGCGGCGCTCAGGAAAGCCGCCAGCAGGCAGTAACAGAACAAATTCAGCACATTGATCGGGCCCGGCATGGAATCAGTCCGTCGCTTATCCCACAGCAGCAGCTGCGCCAGGCTGACGATAAAGACAATATTCGAGAAATTAATCAGCAGCGAGGCAAAGCCCATCCCCCAGCGTGAGGTCAGGCCGTCGTAGACCATCATCGCCACAAAACAGGTGGCATAAAAATAGCTACGATTGAGCCAGACATAGCGGGCGAAGATCCCGACCATCACGGCATTCAGCGGCCAGAAAAAGGACAGTTCCTGGACCAGACGCAGCATGGCACCGAAAAAATGGAGCAACAACGTTATGGTGAATAACACCAGCGCGTCACGCACGGGATGTTCCTCACGAAACAGCGTGAATAACCGAATCGACAGTGAAGACATTCAGTGATTATCCGTCTAATTGTTTCAGGCAATTATTATGTTAATAATTAGTTAGCGGATTATCATAACATGAGAATATTTATCCAGCATACCCATGACGGATAAATGCGCATTATTGAGGGCCGGATAAATTCATCTGGATAACCAGCCAGCGATGGATAACCTGCACCACATAGTGCTGCTCGCGGTCTGTCAGTTCGCGACCGGCGGGAATATCATGCCACTTCGCCAGACAGCCACGACAGCAGGTGGCGGTGGCATGCTGGGCGATAAACACCGGATGCCCGCGCATCGGCGTCTGTTTACCGTCATTCGCAATATGCGCCGGCGCCAGACGGCGGGCAATAAAATCCGCCGCGTGCTGGTCGATGGTCTCCGGCCCTTTATCGACACAATACTGCCGCTCTTTACTGCCAAGATGAAAGCGGGAACGAAAGGTCGAACGCTGGAGACGGGCAAATAAATAATCCATGTTCACCATCAGAATACCGACCTTCCCAGGCGTTGGGTGAGTTTTTCCAGTACCGCGGTTCCCGCCAGCGAGTTACCGGCCGCATCCAGCTCCGGACTCCACACCGCGATAGCCATCTCCTGCGGGACAATAGCGACAATACCACCGCCTACGCCAGATTTTGCCGGCAGTCCGACGCGCCAGGCAAACTCGCCGGCGTTCTGATACATCCCGCTGGTCATCATTAAGGCATTCACCTGCCGCGACTGGATCGGGGCAATCACCGGGGTATCCAGATGCGGAGCCACCCCGCGATCGGCGAGAAACAGAAACGTGCGCGCCAGTTCGACACAGCTCATTTCCAGCGAGCAGTAGTGAAAATAGTTTTGCAGAACCGTCGCGACATCATTATGGAAGTTGCCGAACGATTTCATCAGCCATGCGATCGCGGCATTGCGTGCCGAATGTTCGAACTCCGAACGCGCCACCAGCGGATCATACGCGATATCCGTCACCCCACTCAGACGACGCACGATTTCCAGCATTCTCTGCCGCGGCGCGCTCAGCCGGCTTTGCAACATATCGCAGACCACCAACGCGCCGGCATTAATAAAGGGGTTGCGCGGTTTGCCCTGCTCGATTTCCAGCTGTAATAACGAATTGAACGGCTGTCCGGAAGGATCTTTCCCCACCCGTTGCCAGATTTCATCCTCCTGATAGTGGTTCATCGCCACCACCAGGCTCAGCACTTTAGAGATGGACTGAATAGAAAAACGTTCGTGGGCATCGCCGGCAGAATAGTGTTGACCCTCTACCGTGCAAATCGCCACGCCAAGCTTATTGCCGCTTACGCTTGCCAGCGCCGGAATATAATCCGCCACTTTGCCACGCCCAATCAGCGGCCTGATTTCTGCCAGAATCGTCTCCAGCATTGCATTATTGATGACCGTCGCCACACCCGGCTCCTTGCCCGCCGTCAAAATTCGGGCTGCGAGTATAGCAGAGCACGGCGACGATCGTCAGGTGCGACTTCCGTTAGCGACGGTCTTTCCATACGGTCTGGACGTTACAGAACTCATGCAGGCCAAAGTGGGACAGCTCGCGACCAAAGCCGCTCTTCTTCACCCCGCCAAACGCCACGCGCGCATCGCTGGCGCTGTAACCGTTGATAAAGACGCCACCGCACTCCAGCTCGCGAGAAAAACGTCCGGCTTCATCGACGCTGGCGGTAAACACGGTCGCCGACAGACCGAATTCGCTGTCATTGGCCAGCGTCAGCGCATGGGCTGCGTCTCGCGCCACGGTAATAGTCGCCACCGGGCCAAACAGCTCCTGGCGGAATCCGGTCATCTCCGGGGTCACGTTGCCCAGTACCGTTGGCGCATAGTAGTTGCCCGGCCCGGCGATTTTCTCCGCCCCGAGCAGCAGGGTCGCCCCTTCAGCCAGCGTCGCCGTCACCTGTTGATGCAGCTCATCACGCAGATCGAAACGCGCCATCGGCCCGAGGTAATTGGCCTCATCACGCGGATCGCCCATCTTCAGCGCTTCAACCGCGGCAACAAATTTTTTGCTGAAGGCCTCGGCAATCCCGGCCTCAACGATAAAGCGCTTCGCGGCGGCGCAAACCTGCCCGGTATTTTGATAGCGGCCAATCACCGCGGCTTTTACCGCTTCATCGAGGTCGGCATCATTCAGGACGATAAACGGATCGGAACCGCCCAGTTCAAGAACGCATTTCTTCAACGCCGCGCCGGCCTGGGCGCCAATCGCCTTGCCGGCGCGCACGCTGCCGGTTACCGTCACCGCGGCAATACGCGAATCGTCGATCATCCGGGAAACACCATCATTCGTCGCGTTAACCCAGCCAAATACGCCAGCCGGCAACCCTGCCTGATTGAAGATCTCGCCAATCAACGCCGCGCTGCCCATCACGTTCGGCGCATGTTTCAACAGATAGCTATTCCCCGCCAGCAGAATCGGCACCGCGCCGCGCAGAACCTGCCACAGCGGGAAGTTCCACGGCATAATGGCGAGAATCGCGCCCAGCGGACGGTACTCAATCACCGCATTGTTATTTTCCACCTGGGTGGCTTCGGTCGCCAGCATGGCCGGGCCGTGTTCCGCATACCAGTCGCAGAGATTCGCGGATTTCGTCACTTCACCACGCGCCTGGGCGATCGGTTTGCCCATCTCAAGGCTGATCATTTGCGCCATCTCTTCGGCGCGGGCGCGCAGCGCGTTACCGACTTTACGCAGAGCATCGGCGCGCTGTTCAAGACTGACGGTACGCCACTGACGATAACCCTGCTCAGCAAGCGCAATCGCCGAATCCACCTCTTGTTCGCTCGCCCAGGGCAGAGACGATACCCTTTCTCCCGTGGCCGGGTTGACGGAAACCGCGTGAGTTGCAGATAAATTCATCGTTATGCTCTCTCTGTTGATGACCAATGTTGATTGCGAATTGACCTCATTCTGGCTTACCCTTCCTTTCATTGAAAATGAATAATATTAAGCAACCTATTCACAAAAGAAGAACACTATGGACCTGACCCAGCTTGAGATGTTTAACGCCGTCGCCAGCACCGGCAGCATTACCCAGGCCGCGCAGAAGGTGCACCGCGTCCCGTCAAACCTGACGACCCGTATTCGCCAGCTGGAGGCCGACCTCGGCGTCGAGCTGTTTATTCGTGAGAACCAGCGCCTGCGCCTTTCGCCGGCGGGACACAGCTTTTTGCGCTACAGCCAGCAGATCCTCGCGCTGGTCGATGAAGCCCGAATGGTGGTCGCCGGAGATGAGCCGCAGGGGCTGTTTTCGCTGGGTTCGCTGGAGAGTACCGCCGCGGTTCGCATTCCATCGACGCTGGCGCTTTATAACCAGCGCTATCCGAAAATCCATCTCGCGCTCTCTACCGGCCCGTCCGGGACGATGATTGATGGCGTACTGGAAGGCACTTTAAGCGCCGCATTTGTCGACGGGCCGCTGGTCCATCCAGGCCTTGAGGGGTTACCGGTCTTTCCGGAAGAGATGATGATTGTGGCGCCCTTCGGCCATCCGCCGATTACCCGCGCCAGCGAGGTGAACGGCAGCAACGTCTACGCCTTTCGCGCCAACTGTTCCTATCGCCGCCATTTTGAAAGCTGGTTCCACGCCGACCGGGCAACGCCAGGGCGGATCCATGAAATGGAGTCCTATCACGGGATGCTGGCCTGCGTCATTGCCGGCGCCGGACTGGCGCTGATCCCGCGCAGTATGCTGGAGAGTATGCCCGGCCATCATCAGGTGTCGGCCTGGCCGCTGGCCGAAGAGTGGCGCTGGCTGACGACCTGGCTGGTCTGGCGACGCGGGGCGAAAACCCGTCAGCTGGAAGCGTTTATAGCGCAGCTGAACGAAGATCGGCAACGAGCAGTTTCTCCATAAACAGGCTCAGCGGGTCGGGTTGATACGGTGCGAAGGCGCTGCGGGTCTGATAACCCCAGCGGGTATACAATCTGACCGCCGCCTGCTGATAGATTCCGGTCTCCAGCCGCACGGTATGGCAGTCCCGGCGCAGCGCTTCCGTTTCCAGCGCCTCCAGCAGCCGTTCGCCCAGCTTTTGCCCGCGATGCTCCGGGTCGATAAACACCCGCTTCATTTCCCCAACCCCATCGTGGCCGAGCACAATCGCCCCGCAACCGACCGCCTGATGTTGGACATCGCGGATCAGCAGCACAATCACCGACTCCTCCGCCAGCTGGCTCAAATCAACGAGGTGGTTGCTCTCGGCCGGATAGAGGGATTCCTGATATGCATCCAGGCGGGCAATCAGCGCCGTCAGATCCGGATCGGTTATGGCTGTCGTGGCGATGGTATACATAGGCGAGCTCCTTTTTTCGCCTACTGTAGCGCAGCGCATACCCCTGTTCTCATAGTTTTAACTTATACAACCCGCAGCCGCTTGCGCTAAGCGATTGAACCGCAGTAATTTTATGCCATGACGCTTGATATCGGGAATGAACCATGAATACCAAAGCACGCAAGGTAATGATTATCGGTGCCGGCAATGTCGGCACGTCGGCGGCCTACGCATTGTTAAACCAGACGATCTGCGAGGAGTTGATCCTTGTGGACCTCGATACGGCCAGAGCACAGGCGCATGCTCAGGATCTGAGCGATGCAGCCGCCTATATGCCGGGAATGATGACCATTTCAACGCGGGACATCAGCGAGTGTGCCGATGTCGATATCGCGGTGATTACCGTTTCCGGCGGAGCGCTGAAACAAGGCCAGAGTCGCCTTGACGAGCTGAACGCCACGGCCAACATCGTGAACAGTATCGTTCCACCGATGATGGGCAACGGCTTCAACGGTATCTTTCTGGTGGCCACCAACCCCTGCGATATTATTACCTGGCAGGTCTGGAAGCTGTCCGGACTCCCGCGCAGCCAGGTGATAGGCACCGGCGTCTGGCTGGATACTACCCGCTTGCGACGGGTACTCGCCCAGGCACTCGATATTGGCGCCCAGAGCATTGACGCTTTTATTCTCGGCGAACATGGCGATACCCAGTTTCCGGTCTGGTCGCACTCGTCGGTTTACGGTTCTCCGATTGCCGATGTTTACCTGAAACATACCGGTCAGCAACTGGATCGCCAGCAGATCGCAGAGAAGGTTCGCACCCTTGGCTTTGAAATTTACGCCGGGAAAGGATGCACGGAGTACGGCGTCGCCGGCACCATCGCCGAGATCTGTCGCAATATATTCACCGGCAGCCATCGCGCGCTGGCTATCTCGTGCATTCTTGACGGCGAATACGGTATGGATGATGTCGCGGTCGGCGTACCGGCGGTCCTGGCGCAGAGCGGCGTTCAGCAGATTATTGAACTGCAATTAGCCGAGGATGAGGCGGCGCAATTCCGCCACTCTGTTGAGGTGATTAAAGCCAATATCGCCCGTCTCGCGTAAACCCGCTTCCCTTGCGTTGACGCCCGCTTTACGCGGGCATCCCGCTCTCACGGCTAGCGGCGGTCGGGATAGATTCAGCGTAGCAAAATTCTCCCCTGCAGCCAGGTCACCGCCTGGCCGGCCATCAGCACGCGATCGCCCTTCAGCTCACAGCGAATATCGCCGCCGCGCGGCGATATCTGCCGGGCCAGCATCTTGCTTTTTCCGAGCCTGGCGCTCCAGAACGGGATCAGCATGGTATGCGCCGAACCGGTGACCGGATCCTCCCAGACCGCTTCTCCCGGGGAGAAAAAACGGCTGACAAAGTCATACTCGCCATCGCCGGGTGCGGTAATCGTCACCTTATGCTCACCGGGCGTCATTGCCGCGATAGTCGGGCGCACGGCGGCAACCTCCTCGCGACTGGCCAGCTCGATAAGCCATGCCCGGCCACGGCGGGCGCTCACGTACCGCTCAATGCCTAATCCGGCGAGCAGGGCCGCAGGCGGAGTACTCTCTTGCGTGGCACAGGCCGGAAAATCCAGGGTCAGCCAGTCCCCTTCCCGGCTCACGGTCAGGCGACCGGAGGCGGTCGCAAAATGAATCGCCGCATGAGGGAAGTCGAGATGATGAAAAATGACGTGTGCGCTGGCGAGAGTGGCGTGACCACAGAGGTTCACTTCATTGCGGGTGGTGAACCAACGTAGGGAGAACGACTCTCCCTCGCGCACCACGAAGGCGGTTTCAGACTGATTATGCTGCTGCGCCATTTTAAGCAAAATATCATCCGCCAGCCACGCGTCCAGCAGGCAGACCGCCGCCGGGTTACCGGCAAAAGGCCGCTCACTGAACGCAGAAACCAGATACATGGGGATCTCTTTCACCGTATCTCCTTAGCGTAGCGTAATGGTGCCTGTCATGTACGTGGTCGCCTGCCCGCCAATCAGCACCCGATCGCCATGCCACTGGCATCGCAGATCGCCACCGCGGGCGGAGACCTGTCGCGCCTGCATGGTCGTTTTGGCCAGTTTTTCCCCCCAGTAGGGGATCAGCATACTGTGCGCCGAGCCGGTCACCGGGTCTTCAACAACCCCCTCGCCCGGACAGAAAAAGCGGCTGACGAAATCATATTCATCATCGGCGGCGCTGACGCAGATCATTTTGCCCGTGAGCTCAAGCAACGACATATTCGGCCGCACGGCTTCCACCTGCTGACGATTTTCGAGGATCACCAGGTAATCCCGCCCCTCGCGAATCTCTACGGCCTTGTCCAGCCCAAGCCCGGCAAGCAGCTCCGGCGGCGGCGCGATAAGCGGGGTGGTTTGCCACGCCGGGAAGTCTAACGTCAGCCAGTCGCCATTACGCGTGACCCTCAGTTCCCCCACAAAACGGGTACTGAACACCACAGTGGTGGAAGGATGGTCGAGATATTCAAAGATAATGTGCGCCGAGGCCAGCGTGGCGTGGCCGCAGAGGTTAATCTCATGCAGCGTGGTGAACCAACGCAGCTCATAACCCTCATCGGTGCGGACAAAAAAGGCGGTCTCAGACTGGTTGTGCTGCTGCGCCATACTCAGCAGCGTGTCGTCCGGTAACCATTCGGTGAGTGGGCACACCGCGGCAGCATTACCGCCAAAATTGCGATCGCTGAAGGCATCAACCAGGTAAAAATCAATTTCCTGCATCATACAACTCTTCCTGTTTTTACTTTTCTTCAACATGACATAAAAGCGTGCCATGTACACGATCTATATAAAAATGAATCCGTTAGCTTATAAATGCCGCCAGATGCCATAGTGAGATCCAGATCACAAAACGATTGTATTTTCACCAGCAATCGTTTTAAGATCGAGACCTCTTCTTCCTCTTTAGTAACCAGCTCAGAACCTATGATTACAAACACGGTTTCACGCAGGGTCGCGTGGCTTCGGGTAGTCACGCTTGCGATCGCCGCTTTCATTTTTAACACCACTGAATTCGCTCCGGTCGGTCTGCTGTCCGACATTGCCGACAGCTTCGGCATGGAAACCGCTCAGGTGGGCATGATGCTGACCATCTATGCGTGGGTGGTCGCGTTAATGTCGCTGCCGTTTATGCTGCTGACCAGCCAGATGGAGCGCCGCCGCCTGCTGATCGGCCTGTTCATTCTGTTTATTGCCAGCCACGTGCTGTCGTTCTTTGCCTGGAGCTTTAACGTTCTGGTGATCAGCCGCATCGGTATCGCCTTTGCGCATGCGGTCTTCTGGTCGATAACTTCTGCACTCGCAATACGTCTGGCGCCACCGGGCAAACGTGCGCAGGCGCTGAGTCTGATTGCAACCGGCACCGCGCTGGCGATGGTATTCGGCATTCCTATCGGCCGCATCATCGGGCAGTACTTTGGCTGGCGGACCACCTTCCTGGCGATCGGCCTGGGGGCGCTGGTGACGCTGGTGTGCCTGTTTAAGCTGCTGCCCAAACTGCCTAGCGAGCATTCCGGTTCGCTGAAAAGCCTGCCGGTACTGTTCCGTCGCCCGGCGCTGTTGAGCATCTATCTGCTGACCGTCATTGTGGTGACCGCGCATTACACCGCCTACAGCTATATTGAGCCGTTTGTGCAGACGGTAGCCGGTATGAGCGGTAATTTTGCCACCGTGCTGCTGCTGATCCTTGGCGGCGCAGGAATCATCGGCAGCGTGCTGTTTGGTAAACTGGGCAACCAGCATGCTTCCGGACTGATTAGCATCGCCATTGGCCTGCTGCTGGTCAGCCTGCTGCTGCTGTTGCCGGCATCGCAAAACGCTCATCACCTGATGGTGTTAAGCATCTTCTGGGGCATCGCTATCATGATTATTGGTCTGGGGATGCAGGTGAAGGTTCTGGCGCTGGCGCCGGATGCCACCGACGTGGCGATGTCGCTGTTTTCGGGGATCTTTAATATTGGTATCGGCGCGGGCGCGCTGGTCGGCGGCCAGGTCAGTACGCATCTTTCAATGGCCTCGATCGGCTATGTCGGGGCGCTTCCGGCGCTGGTGGCGCTGGTGTGGTCAATCATGATATTCCGCCGCTGGCCGGTGTCGCTGGACGATCATCAGCCTCACCACTCCTGAACGGGGTGACGAAAGAAAAAAAAGCCTGCCGGTTGTTCCATCGGCAGGCTTTTTTATTCGCGGGTCGCCAGTCAGGCGACGGGGCGTTATCAGGCGTGGTAGTGAGTAATGATTTCCAGCACGCCGTTGATAATAAACTGTACGCCCATGCAGACCAGCAGAAAGCCCATCAGGCGCGAAATCGCTTCGATTCCCCCTTTCCCCACCAGACGCATGATTGCCCCGGAACTGCGCAGGCAGCCCCAGAGGATAATCCCGACCAGGGCAAAGATAATCGGCGGCGCGGTCAGTACCACCCAGTCGGGAAAATCGACGCCATGCTTCACCGTCGATGCCGTACTGATCAGCATGGCGATGGTCCCTGGCCCGGCGGTGCTCGGCATTGCCAGCGGCACAAACGCGATATTGGCCGTCGGTTCATCCACCAGCTCTTCGGATTTGATCTTCGCTTCCATCGAGTCATGCGATTTCTGCTGCGGGAAGAGCATGCGAAAACCGATGAAGGCTACAATCAATCCACCGGCAATGCGCAGGCCAGGGATAGAGATGCCGAAGGTGCTCATCACCACCTGACCGGCATACCAGGCAACCATCAGGATGATGAATACGTACACCGAGGCCATCAGCGATTGTTTGTTGCGCTCCTCGTTGTTCATGTTGCCAGCCAGCCCGAGGAACAACGCAACGGTCGTCAGCGGGTTCGCCAGCGGTAAAATCACCACCAGCCCCAGACCTATCGCCTGAAAGAGTTCAATCATAATGAATTAAGGCCCCGTTAATCTTTCACTATTAAAAAAGTTTTGCCGCGCAAGTATAACTTTGGTCGTCAATATCATTCCAGCGCTTATCAACCGGCCGGCGCGCCGCCTCACCGCCGCTTCATCCCAGGTCAGAAGTCTGCTTTAGCAAATCGTGTCATCGTCTAATCCCTCAGGTTGACATATTATTGCCTGGGCAATAATATCAGCAGCAATTAACTACTTGCCTGGGCAACCATTGTGAAAAACACCAGCGATCTGTTTAACGAAATGATCCCTCTCGGTCGCTTGATCCAAATGGTTAACCAGAAAAAAGATCGCCTGCTCAACGAATATCTCTCGCCGATGGATATTACATCCACCCAGTTTCGGGTGCTTTGTTCTATTCGTTGCGAAGTATGTATTACCCCCGTTGAGCTGAAAACCGTGCTGTCGGTCGACCCAGGCGCAATGACGCGCATGCTCGACCGTCTGGTCTGTAAAGGCTGGATTGAACGGTTACCCAACCCCAATGACAAACGCGGCGTACTGGTGCAGTTGACACCGGACGGTGCGGCCCTTTGTGAGCAGTGTCATCAGGTTGTGGGTCAGAAATTGCACCAGGAATTAACAAAAAATCTGTCGGCGGATGAAGTGGTCAACCTTGAGCATTTACTCAAAAAAGTCCTGCCGTAATAAGAAGAGGTAAGATGATGTCCAGACGCAATAATGACGCCATCACTATCCATAGTATTTTGTCGTGGATTGAAGATAACCTGGAATCGCCCCTGTCGCTGGAAAAAGTGTCCGAGCGTTCTGGTTACTCCAAATGGCACCTGCAAAGAATGTTTAAAAAAGAGACCGGTCACTCCTTAGGTCAGTACATCCGCAGCCGCAAGCTGACGGAAATCGCGCAAAAACTCAAGCAGAGCAATGAGCCGATTTTGTACCTGGCAGAGCGCTACGGTTTCGAATCGCAACAAACGCTGACGAGAACCTTTAAAAACTACTTCGACGTTCCGCCGCACAAATATCGCATGACCAATATGCCGGGTGAATCCCGCTATCTGATGCCACTAAACAACTGCTGTTAATCGCCTGCAACAAGACGTATTGAGGAAATCATGAAACTATTCGCTACCGCGGCCATGGTCCTGGTCGGCCTGGCCTCCAGCCAGAGCTATGCGGAGCAAACCACTACGCCGGTTCGCCACAATCACCGCGACGCGATGATTATGCCTTCCGAACATAACGACTCTCCATTTGATTTCAATCATATGGCCGCCGGTAGCGACAAATCGGATGAGCTGGGCGTACCGTATTACAATTAACTGCACTACCCGAGCATTTTGCCCCGTTTACGGGGCTTTTTTTTGCGCCTCTGACAACGACGGGTCGCGACCCCTGGTCTGTCCCGTTTGCTGCACTCCCTGATCTCAATTTGTGCCCAAATATCATATAATTCCTTATCCCTGTTCATCGTAGTTACGCGCGTGAAACGCTAAGACCGCTGATGTACATTTCAACCCGGTTCAAAATTGTTCTTCACCTGTGTGGGTTTCTGGTTTTGCTCTACAGCCTGACCATGATCCCGCCGATGCTGATTGCGCTGTTTGCCAAAGAGCGCAGCGTTTTTGCCTTTTTTTCGACCTTTGCTATCGCCTTCTCTGGCGGCTTGCTCTGCTGGCGAGCGACGCATCAGTCCAGGGTTAATCTCGAAACCCGCGATGGTTTTCTTATTATCGTGCTGTTCTGGCTGCTGTTTTCCGCCATCAGCGCCTTGCCGCTGTGGCTAAATGATGAACTACACCTGTCGATAGCCGACGCCCTGTTTGAGGGGGTTTCGGGGATTACCACCACCGGGGCATCGGTCTTTCATGACGTCTCTTCGCTGCCCGTTTCGATCCTCTATTACCGCGCCCAGCTCAATTTTGTCGGTGGCTTAGGGGTTATCGTTCTTGCTGTAGCGGTGTTGCCGCTGCTGGGCATTGGGGGAATGAAGCTTTATCAGTCCGAAATGCCAGGACCGTTTAAAGAGGAGCGTCTGACGCCGAGGCTGGCAGATACCGCCAGGAGCCTGTGGCTCACCTATATGCTGCTGGGGGGCGCCTGTACCCTTGCTTTCTTGCTGGCCGGGATGCCTTTTTTTGATGCCCTTTGCCACGGGCTATCGACGGTGTCGCTGGGAGGGTTCTCCACGCATACCGAAAGCATCGGCTACTACCAGAGCGATGCAATAGAGCTGGTGGCCGGGGCATTCTCTCTGCTCTCGGCCCTTAACTTCACCCTCTATTTTGTGGCTATCGCGCGTCGCAGCCTGAAACCGTTTCGCCGCAGTACCGAGATGCATTTCTTTTTCCTGGTCGTGGCGCTGGTGGTCGCGGTGGTCACTTTCGCAGTGTGGCGCGCGGGGATGTACAGCCTGCCCAAATCGTTCGTCCACGCTTTTTTTCTCACCAGTTCCATGATCACCGATAACGGTCTGGCGACGGCGGATTATGCCTCCTGGCCGCCGGATATTATCGTGCTGCTGCTGTCAGCGAGCTTTTTCGGCGGCTGTGTCGGTTCGACCTGCGGGGGAATTAAGGCGCTGCGTTTTCTGATCCTCTTTAAGCAGAGCCGCCACGAGGTACATCAATTAGCTCATCCCCGGGCAATCATGAGTATCCGGGTCGGAAGCGCCATCATCAACGATCGCGTGTTGCGTTCCGTGTGGAGCTTCTTCTTCCTGTATATCCTCACGACCTGCGTATTTGTCTGGCTGTTGAATCTGCAGGGCTACGATCTGCTGACGTCGTTTGCATCGGTTGCCGCCTGCATTAATAACATGGGCCTCGGTTTTGGTGCCACCGCCGATGGCTTCGCGGGGCTGAATGATGTCTCGAAATATCTGATGTGTATGGCGATGCTGTTGGGGCGACTGGAAATCTATCCGCTGCTGATTCTGCTTTCGCGTACATTCTGGCGTAGTTAGCGGGGCAGCGGCGACAGGCAATTCGCCAGGCAGATGAGCGCGCTCCGGCGCGGAGAAGAAGACATAACGCCTGCAATGCAGGCGTTAGTTTTTAGTTCACCGTGGCCGGATGCTCCAGACTCTCCGTGCCCTCACGTTGCGGCTCTTTCTCGTGCCGGCGCGCCGCCAGCAGTCGACAGATCTCCGCATGCTTCTCCTCGGTAAAGGTAAAGCGCGACATAAACACCAGCCGGATCAGCGAACCAATGGCCGGCAGCAGGCAGATACCAAAGAACAACCCCGACAGCACGCCGTCACTCTGGGTTTGCGCCTGCGGCACGTAGCCGATCATTGTCAGAAACACGCCGATTAATCCACCGCCTACCGCCACCGACATCTTGCCGGTAAAGGTCTGTCCGGAGAAGGTGATCGCCGCGCAGCGCTTGTGGGTGTGGTACTCCGCATACTCGATGGTGTCGGCAATCATCGACGAGGTGAGGATGTTGGTCATCATCACGAACAGCGTACTCAGGCCAAGCAGAATAAACAGCATGGTCACGTGCTGATATCCAACAAACCACATCACCACGCGAACCGCGACATCCAGCCCGCAGAGGATCATAAACAGCTTCCGCTTCTGCATCCTGCGCGTCAGCATCGGGGCGACGAGACACACCACCGCCGCCATAATCCCCATCACGCCGATCGCCATCTGCAGACTGCCGTCACCCATATTGTTGATAAAGAAATAGATATAGAGACCACCTGCCACGTTGTGGAACACGCAGAAAAAGAACGACAGCAGAACGATAAACAGTGGCTTGTTCTGGCGCAGGTTATGGAAGGTGTCACGTATGGTCACCTTTTCCGGGCTCGGCGGGACGCGCTCTTTGATCTGCATAAAGCCGTTGAGCATCAGCGGTAACCCCACCAGCATCATCACCAGCGCCGCCATAAAGTAGCCTTTGTCGTTGCTGTACTGGGCGAAAAACGCCGCCAGCTTCGGGAAGAAGATATTGGCGCAGGCGATCCCGGCGTTGACCCCCAGCATGGCTGCCGTCACCGCGCGGGTGCGCTGCCCGGAGTCGTTGGTCATCACCGACGACATCGACCAGAACGGGATATCAGAGATGGCGTATAGCGTTCCCCACAGAATGTACGTCACCCCGGCGTAGAGAATTTTGGTGGTCATGTCCGCTTCGATTTTATAAAACGCCAGCAGGGTGACGCCCGTGATCAGCAGCGGGGCAATCAGCAAAAAGTGACGAAACTTGCCGAAGCGGCTGTTAATGGTGTCCATTATGCTGGCAAACAGCGGATCGTGAACCGCGTCCCACGCGCGGGCAATCAGGAAGATGGTACTCGCCGCCAGCGCTGAGATCCCCAGCACGTCGGTGTAAAAATAGTTAATAAACGAACCCACTAAACCAAAGCTAAAACACTGACCTAAACCATAACCAAAATAAGACCACAACTCACGAGACGGTATTTTCATTGCCATTGCCATAGTGCGTACCTGGTTGCCCGGCGGCAGCCCGCCGGGTGGATATTATTAGCCCTGAGCTTGCGGGGCGATGTTACGGAGTTTCTTCATTAAGGCCATTTCACCGCGCGAAAACGGGATCCCGTTCTCCTCAAACACATCGTGGAACCAGAGGCGGCAGTAGTCCGCGGACTCCTTCATCACCACCGGCCACGGCAGCCAGGTCTGCGTTTTGCCGCGCACCAGTCCCCACTGATACGGGGCTATCTTCGCCGTGTACATCAGCGGGAGTTGCTCTTCGATGGTGCTGCCCACGTGGCGGGCCAGCCATTCGGTGCAGAAGATTGGCCGCCCAAGCGCCTGCAGCTGCTGGATAATCGCGGTCATGCGCCCGGTATTGGTGTAGGCGTGGAAGCTCACCACGTCTGATAACGCCAGCGCGGTCTGATCCAGCGGATGTTGATAAAACGTCTCGCCCTCCTCTTCCGCCGGTAGACGCCACGCGCAGACGGTAAGCGGCTGCGTTGGATCCTCTTCACGCACCCAGCGGAACGCCAGCTTCATCAGCTCATGCGCGCAGGTTTCCAGCTTCGCGTCGTACTGCACCTCTTGCGTGCCGGTGGCGAATATGCCGCGGTTGCCCGGCTCGTTATACAGATCCCACAGCAGCACGCGCTTGTCGTCGCGGAACTGGCGGACAACGTCACGGATATAGCGCTCAACCTGCGGCCAGCTGTCGGGATCGCACACCTTGTCGCGCCCCGGGCTCGCGGCCGCCTGGCTGTTGTGCTTGCCCGGCACCGGCGGCTTTTGCGGCCCCAGATAGGGCTCATCACCGGAGAAACCGCAGTCGTCCATCAGCGTCAGCATGGTGCTGAATCCGTGGCTGTCGGCAATGGTCAGAAACTTGTCGATACGCGCTATCAGGCCGTCGCGATCGTGTTCCCAGACAATAAACGGCAGGTTGATGCGCAGGGTGTTGTAGCCCGCCGCCGCCGCCCAGCCCAGTTCGCGATCGATGGTGTCGGCATCGAAAGTCTCTTGCTGCCAGATATCGGTCCAGTTCACTGCCGTCGACGGCAGGTAGTTAAACCCGCACAGCCACCCTTTCTGCTGATACCACGCCTGCGCCTGGGCTTTACTCCACTGCTCTTTCATTACGCGTCCTCTTACTGATAATGTTTAGCTAATAAATATTAGTTGCGGGATAAATGCGCAAATCACCACGCTAAGAAAAGCGACAGCCTTCACAAAGTTCACGCTTCGATGAATGAGAAACGTGATCGACAGCGCGTAAGCGAGCAGTTAGGGTATGATGCGGTGACGCCAGAGGGAGAGGACCAATGAAGCGAAAGACAAAAGTCACGATGAACGATATTGCGCGAACGGCGGGCGTGTCGCAGGCGACGGTATCGCTGGTGCTCAACCAGTCCCGTAACATTAAGCTCAGCGACGACACCCGCCAGCGGGTTATCAGCGTGGCGACCGAGCTCGGCTACGACCGCCTGCCCGCCATTCATGCTCCGCGTAATCAGGAAGAAATCGCCCTGCTGGTGAGCTCTCTGCAAAGCTTTGATCCGTTTATCGATGCCATCAGCCAGGCGCGGGAAGCCGCGTGGCGCAACGAAGCGCTGCTGACCGTGTACGACTACGGCGATGACGTAGAGCTGGCGCTGAACATTATCCGCCAGCTGGAGAAGCGCAACTGCATCGGGATTATACTCGCGTCCCCGGTCACCACGCTGGTCGACATGACGGCTTTTCAGGACTGCACCCGCATTCCGCTGGTGCTGCTCAACCAGCGCGACCCCGGCTCACCGCTGCTACCGTCGTTTATTCCGGACGACTACGCCAACGCTTTCCAGGTGACAAAACACCTTATCGCCTGCGGCGCAAAGCGTATCGCCCACATCACCGGGGAGAGCTGGATGGAAGCCTCCCGTCAGCGACTGGCCGGCTACCAGGCCGCGCTGCAGCAGGCCGGTTTTGCATGCGACGACAGCCTGGTGCGCCAGACCAACTGGCAGTTCAGCGAGTCCTTTACCGCCACCGCCTCCCTGCTGGCACTGGATGAACGCCCGGACGCCATCTTCTGCGCCAGCGACTGGCTGGCGATCGGTTGCTATCAGGCGCTGGCGGTCAATGGCATTGGTATCCCGCAGGATATGCTGTTGGCGGGCTATGATGACCAGAAGATCTCCGAGCAGCTCACCCCGCCGCTGACCAGTATCCAACTGCCTTACAGCGAGCTGGGACGCCTGGCAGTGGAGTACCTGTGTAATCAGGAAGATGCCGCCACGCACGTGACGCTGGCGGGCAGGCTGAAGGTGCGAACATCAAGCCTCGTCTGAGGTGAAGACCATTCTGGCATCGGGCTCGTCGCCGGCGGGGAGCATAAACTTACGGCTATTGACTCTCCGCGCGGGCACCACTGCATCGATGAGCAGCGAATGGCTGTCCTGCGTTTGTAAGCATGTGGTTATGCCACTCATCAGCGGGTTTTACAGGTATTCATTGCTAATCATCAAACGGCCCGACAAAATCTGTTAAGCGCGTGACGCTAAGTCAGATAATTGCACTTCCCCGCTTATTTTTTTAAATATCAGACCCTCAGAAAATAGCGGATGCATTTTAATTCTTGATGAAATTATATTCACTGCAAGGTTCTGTGACGCAGCGACCATGCCTTTTTATGTCGCGTTCGATAAAAGTGGCAACCGAAAGTAGTATGGCTATATTTCCTGTCAACAGCTGAAAACCAGGGAAATATTTAGTCAGTAACGTTGATTAAAAAACCATCCCTCTTCTTAGTGTGTTGATTAAGAAGAGGAATATTAATTTGTTTAAAGAAATCAGTACCCTGCAGCTTTGTTAGCGGCTTTTATACGCTTGTTTCTGGCGTCTTTTTCTTGTTTGTCATGAGCTTGCATTATCCCGCTTGCCGCATCTACCCAATCATTTGCACTACATCCTGATAATCCCACGCTCAGCATAAGCGCAAAAACATACTTCATATTAGCTCCATCACCTGATTATTGTAGAAATAACGTCCATGTAATACACAAAGTATTCGACGCTTGAGTCGTTACTTTAACAAAAAAATGGTCTCATGAACAAGGCGAGGATTTCAAACCCGCTGCGTTATAATAGCCAGAGATGAATTCTGGCTTTATTAATTTAACACGGAGGGGAGAAAATAAAACTGAAGATATGCCATTTAAATGGCGTAGCTGTCAATTGTTTAGGGCGAATGACCGGAACGCTTAGAGTTCGAGTGCGGCAAGGATTGCGGTTTCCATTTTCTCCGGCGTGGCGATCGGTGCAAAACGCTTGAGCGGTTTGCCGTCGCGCCCAATCAGGAATTTAGTGAAGTTCCACTTGATCCGTCCACCCAAGACGCCGGGCAGTTCGTCTTTCAGGAAACGAAACACCGGGTGCGCTGCGGCCCCGTTCACCTCCACTTTCTCGAACATCGGAAAGCTTACACCGTAGTTGATGTGACAGGTCTGCGCGATGTCGTCGGCGCCGCCTGGCTCCTGCTTACCGAACTGGTTGCAGGGGAAACCAAGCACCACCAGCCCCCGGGCGGCGTACTTCTTGTAGAGCGTTTCCAGGCCTGCGTATTGTGGCGTGAAGCCACAGTGGCTGGCGGTATTCACCACCAGAACCAGCTTGCCCGCGTAGTCGGCCATCGAGATGCGCTCGCCATGCAGACTGTTGGCACTAAATTCATAAAAGGTGGTCATGGCGGAATCCTCAGAGCAGAACCAGTAAGAGATAGTGCCAGTCATTCAGACTATTCGCCACTGTGGCCACCGGAAACGTAGCTTTCTGGTAAATCTATGATCACCAGTGTGCCAAAACTGCCGGTTTCCACCGTATGAGGAATGCCTGCTTTGGCGACATAAAGCTGGCCAGACGTTACGGAGATTTTTTTACCCTGCACGCTCAGTTCCAGACGTCCGTCAATAACCAGTAACCCCTCGTCATACTCATGTACTTCTTCAGTTACCGGGCGCTCATCCATGCGTAAGACTTTGAGGTTCGCGGCCCCCACGCGTCCTAAGATATGAGAGCGCCAGGCCTCCGGTAACGCATGTGCTTCGGTTCTGAGATCATAAAGCGGCATAAGGTCATTCCCTGTGATGTATTCAATACTTATATGCCATATCAGTGCCCCGTCGACATAGAACAAATATGGCAAAAGAAGTTGAAAAAGAGGGTTAACCCCTGCCCGATACGGCGAGTCATTCTGAAGAGCCAGATTCAGTCCATTGACCAAAACAATTTCAGTGCCACCCCGGCGGCGCTCACTTTGCTGTGCTCATCCCCGAGCGGGACGATGCGGGAGGGATAAGCTGCAAGCCCGGATAGCGCTCCAGCCACCTTTTTTCCGCGACGCGTTGCCAGAAAATATCCTGCTTATCGCCCTCAAATAATGGCGTTGCCCGAAGACGGAGCGCAAACAGATCGTCGAGCCCATACGGCGCAACGATCTCAATAAGAGTGGAACTGCTTATTCTGACCGCAACGGCCGTCGCCGTCTCAGGCCAGTAGAGGAGAGCATCCGCTGTCGAGCGATAGGGTTCATGATTGTTACGTTGATGCATTCTGGCCTGATTCTTCACTGACCAGTTAAAGAGCGGTGCTTGCCGGCTGAGTTTCTCTTCCATAGCGCTATCAAGTACTGAATCGCAGTTTTTCGGCTCGAACCAGACCACATCCACATCACCCGAGAGTGGCCTTGGCCCGTATCCGTGCAGATGATCCCAGACCGCATCTCTAACAAAGCCGGCACCAATCCAGCCATCGTTGAGTCCCAGCGCCTGAACGGCGTGCAGCGCTTTCATTCTTAGCGGGTCGTTTAACAACAGGCCCTGCAATACGTCCTGATATTTCATCATGTCCCTGAAAACGGTAATTGAGGTTGGTCTCTGCCTGATAATAGTATCAACATCCAGGGGGCGCCGCTGCTGGCGCCCCCTGTTATTGACCTCGCGGCTAATCCTCGTACGCTGCGTGATGGAAATCAATTTCCCACTGCAGCACATCGCCATAAAGCGCAGAAAGCGCCTGCTTTTCGTTTTCACTCAGCGCCATGGCGCAGCGATCGAGTTCGTTCTTCAGCCAGAGAGCCTGCTGATAAAAGTCGTCCTCCGCGTGCATTTCCACCCAGCGCCTGACGTCAGCATCGCTCTGGCGATGCTCACTCGCCCCCCGGCACCAGGAGTAGTACATCCATTCCGCACCGAACATCATGGTAATGATCTGTTCATAGTTGCCCAACCGGGCTGTCTGCAGCATGCCGTCGCGAAAACGCTGCACGCCTGGCAAATCGTGCGGATAATCCGTGGGAGAGATCCGCCGTTCTGCCAATACCTGTTCAAACCACGAAATCTGGGTGTCTACCAGGGCGTTCAGTACGTTGATTAGCCAGCGCTGTTGCTGAATATTCGGCGCCTTGCTGACCCCGAGGGCGAAAATGGCGATAGCCGTAGCGACAAAGTTGCCCTCAAACACCAGATAGCGATTGAATACGGTTGTCGGCAAACGATCGTGTTCAATATCAACCACAAAACGGTGCCTCTGCATCGTCTGCCAGACCTGCTGATGTTCGCGCAGCAGCCGCTCGCTAAACGCCTCCATTAGGCCTCCTCCAGCGCAGCCTGGGCGATAGACATAAAATGCTTAACCCGGGCCAGCTCAACGTCGTTCCACCAGACGCCATCAACCTTCATGGTGCTGGCCACAATCACCCCCTGAGTTCGTCCGAGGATCTGGCTGACATTGGCTGGCGTCACCCCCGAGCCCACTAACAACGGTAGCTCTGTCGCCGCGCGAATCTCATCAATTTCCGCCATCGTGGCGCTATCGCCGGTACGCTGCCCCGTGGCAATCACCGCGTCGGCCTCGAAAAAGTCCACATCGCGAGTCAGCTCCTGAATCGAACGATCGGCAACGATAGCATGGCTACCGTGCTTAACGTGGCTATCGGCAAAGACGCGAATATGCTCAGCACGCAGCATACTGCGATAGCGCAGCGCCTTAGCCGCCGCCCCTTCAATAAACCCTTCGTTGGCGATATAAGCATTGGCCCACTGATTGACGCGCACGAAATCGGCCCCCCCCGCCAGGGCGATAGCCATCGCCGGAATCGCAGCGTTGGCCAATACATTAATTCCCAACGGTACGCCAAAACGCTCGCGAACTTTCTCGGTAATGACCGCCATCAGCGCCGAGGTTTCATGACCGATATCCTCGGGTTTGGAAAAAGGGATATCGCCATGATTTTCAACAATCAGTCCATGAACGCCTCCAGAAATATAATTTTCTGCGTCACGAAGCGCACGCTCAACAATATCACTCACTGATTTCCCTCGATATTTAGGCGCGCCGGGAAAAGGATCGCAATGAATAACACCTATAACAACCTTACTGCGTGAAAAAATAGCTTGTATTGCATTCGTTTTTTCTGCTGAGATAGCAACCATCTTATCCATCCTGTTAAGGGAACACTATGCGTGTTTACGTTACCGGCAATATTACCGTAGATGAAACCTGGTCTGTTTCGGATATACCAAAAAAAGGCACTTCAATTCATGGCGTTAAAATTTCGCAGGATATCGGCGGCAAAGGCGCGAATCAGGCGATTATATTATCCCGCTGCGGAATAGATACGCGATTAATTGCCGCCACGGGAAATGACAGCAACGGAATCTGGATCCGCCAGCGGATAAAAAATGAATCTCTGACGCTACTACCCGACTGCCATTTTAACCTGCATAGCGATACCTCGATTATTTTAAATAGCGCTGATGGTGATAATGCGATCATTACCACTACCGCCGCCGCCGATACATTCCGCCTTGATGATATTATTGCGCACATCGCTGATGCCGCTGCGGGCGATATTCTGTTACAGCAGGGCAATTTCTCCCTGGACAAAACTCGGGCGCTATTCCAGTACGCCAAAACCCGCGGTATGACAACGGTATTCAACCCCTCACCCGTCAATCCTGACTTTTGTCATCTGTGGCCGCTTATCGACATCGCGGTGGTCAATGAATCAGAGGCTGAACTGCTTCAGCCTTACGGGGTGAAAACCTTAGTGATTACCCAAGGGGCTGCAGGCGCCTGGCTGGTCCGCGATGGCCAGCGCCAGTTTTGCCCCGCGGCCCCCGCCGAGGCGCGAGATACCACCGGCGCGGGCGATACGTTCCTCGCCGTGATGCTGGCGTCCGCGCTACTGCGCGACGTTGAGCCGGATGACCTGGCGTTGGCCCATGCCAGCCGTGCTGCCGCCATTACCGTGAGCCGCCGGGGGACGCTCAGCGCCTTTCCCGATGCCCGGCAACTCGCCGCCCTGTTAGACACGGACGGCGCGCACTGACCTACTTAAACAGCGAGCGGTAGGTATCAACGTTCGCTTTGGTCACCACCGTAGCCGGAACCAAAATGGTTTTCGGCACGGTTTTACCCGAGGTAATGCTGTTCAGCGCCTTGAGGGCTTCGGCCCCCATTTTTTCCGGGTCCTGTTGCAGTACGGCGGTGACGTATCCGCCGTCAATACCGGAAATCGCCTTCGCTGTCAGATCCCAGCCAAAGACTTTAATATCCTTCTGGCGCCCCTGGTTTTCCACGGCGGCAATGGCGCCGAGCAGCGCGGGTTCACCGGTGGCATAGATAGCCGTCAGATCCGGGTTACCGGTGATCAGGTTTTCCGCCGCGGTCATGGCTTTATCCTGCACGTTCTGCCCGTCGACAACGTTAGCGATGGTAATCTTCGGATTGCTTTTCAGCGTCTCTTCGAACCCTTTCTGCCGCTGGTTCTGAATCGCCGAGTTCAGGGCGCCGACAATACCCAGCCGCGCCTGGCCTCCCATCTCTTTTTGCACGTAGTCAACAAAATACTGGCCAATGATTCTGCCGCCTTCGATATTATCAACGCCGACCTGAGCCGCCTGAGGCCCGGCCGGTAATACGGCATCAATCGCAATCACAGGAATGTTAGCGGCGGCGGCTTCTTTTACCGCGGGCATAATTCCGTTAACGTCGATAGCGGCAACCAGAATGCCCTTCACACCTTGTTGAATATAGTTTTCAATCGCGTCGTTTTGCGCGACGGGATTGTCGTTCGAGTTAAAAATAACTAAATCCTTACCGCTGGCTTTTGCTGCATCCTGCGCGCCTTTATTCATCAGATTAAAAAACAGAGCCTGCTGATTGATCTGTACCAGCGCATAAGTCGGAGCGGCGGCACTGGCGGCAGAAATAAAACTCATTGATGCCAGCATCGTTGTTGCTACAGCAATAAAACGCAGTTTTCCGGTGTTAAATAACATCATCAGTATCCTCGTCGGGAATAGTTGATAGCCAGCAGAGTTCCGCGCCGCATGCGAACGCAGAAGGATTATTTTTTTGGCGGGCAAATATCGTCTATAGGGCCAGAACGATCATCGACCGTTCGGCTGGACCTGCTTAATTTCATTCCGGCAACCGGTCCGTGTCGGTGCGCGACTGGAATGAGTTAAACGGGTTTGGGAATGACTTCCCGGATGATGCGGTAAACTGCCTATACAATTCTCCGCCATTTAAAATTTGTCAAGCATTTATTTCAGGGTATTGTTAGCCGAGAAATTGCTGTATCCAGCGCGCTTAACTATGTTACAGATAGCCGATTCTGGCAGAAATGGCGCAGGAAATGAGTATAAAACGCGTATTATTATCCGACGTGGCAAAGCTGGCGGGCCTGTCGAAGGCTACCCTGTCACGCTATATGAACAACAGTATTGTGCTGCCACAGGAAACCATCGACCGCATTGAAACGGCAATACGCGAACTGGACTATCGCGGTAATAGCCTCGCACGCCGTTTGAGTAAAGGCGGAAGCGAAACCCTCGGCCTGGTGCTACCCGATATCACCAACCCCTTCTTTGCCGAACTGGCCGATGCCGCCGAAGAAGCCGCCTCTGCCCACGGCTACAGCCTGGTGCTGTGTATCACCCGTAATAACCCGGAAAAAGAGTGTCAGTTTATACGCTGGCTGGATACCTGCCAGGTCGATGGTCTGCTGTTCACCACTAACCGCCCCGATAACGGCCTGCTACGCAAAGAGGTTCAGCGCCACGAACGCATTGTGCTGCTGGATGAGGATATTCCCGGCAGTAAGGTCCCCAAAGTCTTTGCCGATAACGTCCAGGGCGGGCGAATTGCCACCGAAAAGCTGATCGCCGCCGGGCATCGCCATATCGCTTTCGTTGGCGGCCCGGACAAGCTGATGAGCGTTCGCGAACGCTATCAGGGCTTTTGCACCGCGATGGAGCAGGCCGGTCTGAGCTGGCCCGCCGAATGGGTTATGTACGGCGACTACCAGCGCGAGTTCGGCCAACAGGCGCTGCAGTATCTGTTTAGTCAGCCGGTTCGCCCTACTGCCGTCTTCGCCGCCAGCGATTATCTGGTGCTTGGCCTGCTCGACGGACTGCGCGCCAGCGGACTACAGGCGCCGGAGGCGCTGTCGTTAGTCGGCTTCGATGACGCCAGCTATGCCGATTTCACCCAGCCGCGGATTTCAACTATCCGCCAGCCCGCCCGGGAGCTGGGCCGCACCGCGGTGAATATCATGATGCGCTTGCTCAACGACGACACAGATATCCCGGCGGAAACCCGTCTGCCGGTTGAATGGATTGGCCGCGACTCGATCAAGATTTGTTAAGCGCGTCCCAAAATGGCGCAAAAGCGCCCAGTTTTGGCGCAAAAAACGTTCAACTCACTATCTCTTCACTATAATCAGTAAACCGGTTTACCGGAATGTAATCAAGAAACTCTTTTTATTACATAAGGTTAAGTCACAGGGCTGCTGTGTTGTTCCTGCCCTGGCACGGATGCTGCAATGTTCTTACTGGCGAACAAATATCTTACATAGCGTTTGACCAGACTGTGTTGGTGAGTACTCCACTCCGCAGGTAAACCGGTTTACTAGAATGTAAACCGTGTCGGATGGGGTCTCTCACACAGGATGGCGAACATTTTCCCGGCAATAGCGATGGGAGTTATCAGATGCAGCAGCCACAAACTACCCCGCCAAGGGTGGAGATGATCAATATCACCAAGACCTACGGGTCGATACGTTCATTGCGCGGAGTCAACCTGGAGCTGGCTCCGGGCGAGGTGCTGGGATTAGTGGGCGATAACGGCGCGGGGAAATCGACCCTGACCAAAGTGTTATCTGGCGCGGTGATCCCTTCCAGCGGCACGATTCGTATCGACGGTGAACAGCACCAGTTTACTAATCCGGCCGATTCTCGCCGTTGCCATATCGAGATGGTGTATCAGGATCTGTCGCTTTGCGACACGGTCGACGTTGCGGGCAATCTGTTTATGGGTCGCGAGCCGATGAAATCGGTTCTCGGCATCCCCTTTCTCGACGAAGCCAGAATGCACGCCGATGCCCGGGAGATGCTAAAAGGACTGGGAATTTCCATTCCCGATACTCGTCTGCTGGTGCGAAATCTTTCCGGCGGTCAGCGCCAGGCCATTGCCATCGCCCGCGCGGCGGCTTTTGACCCGAAGGTGCTGATCATGGACGAGCCCACCGCCGCGCTGGCCGTCGCGGAAGTCGAAGCGGTTCTGGAGCTTATTCGTCGCGTTTCCGCTCGCGGCGTGAGCGTCATTCTGATTACCCACCGCCTGCAGGACCTGTTCCTGGTCTGTGACCGGATCATGGTGATGTATGAAGGGACCAACGTCGCCGACCGGCGGGTGGCCGACACCAGCCTGAGCGATATCGTTAACCTGATTGTGGGCGAAAAATTCACCGCCCGCTCTGCGGCTGCACATTGAGGTAACAGGATGAGTATCATGAACTTAAGCAGCTCCCGCATGATCCAGCATTCGCTGCCGCGCCGCCTGCTGCATAACCACTCGGGCGTGGTGAGCATCGCGCTGTTTTTTATCTTCTGTTGCGTGGTGTTTTCACTGATCACCAGCAATTTCCTCACCGGCACCAACTGGCTGAATATCATCCGTCAGAGCGCCCCGCTGCTGATCGTCGCAACCGCAATGACCCTGGTGATTACCACCGGCGGCATTGACCTGTCGGTGGGCTCCACCCTCGCGCTGGTCGGCGCGCTTTCCGCTATCGCCCTCAACAACTGGGGGCTGCCGTGGCCGGTGGTACTGCTCGGCGGCCTGCTGCTCGGCGGATTAGTCGGCGCCATTAACGGCTTCTTTATTGCCTATGAAGGCATTCCGGCGTTTATCGTCACCCTCGCCACCCTGGCCGTTGTGCGCGGCATCGCGCTACTGGTCACCCAGGGCTATTCGATTCCGCTTCCCGCTGACAGCCTGTTTACCTTTATAGGGCGCGCCTGGGTCGTGGGGATCCCCATGCCCGCGCTGATTGGCATTATGGTTCTGGTTATCGGGCATATCGTTCTTAACCATATGCGCTTTGGCCGCTACGTCACGGCGATCGGCGCGAATGCCGAAGGCGCGAGACGCAGCGGGATTAACACCAAAGCGGTGACCATGAAGGTCTATATCATCAGCGGAATGGCCGCCGCGCTGGCAGGAATGATTATTACCGCACGCCTCGGCAGCGGCTCCTCCAACCAGGGCGAGGGCTTTGAACTGCAGGTCATCGCCGCCGTGGTGCTCGGCAGTACCAGCCTGTTTGGCGGCTTCGGTACCATTATCGGCACGCTCCTCGGCGCGCTGTCGATTGCGGTGATTCAGAACGGGCTGATCCTGTCGCATATTTCGCCGTTCTACACCCAGATAGCCACCGGTACGATCATCCTGCTGGCAATCTGGCTGAACACCCGCATTCTCAATCCCACGCGCTCGGCGGCAAAAGGATAGATAGCTGATGAAAGGATCAATTTTTCGCCATCCCTCCCCGCTGCCGGTCGGCGTCAGCAGCGGTTACGTCATGACGGTGCTTGGCCCGCTGCCGATTAGCGAGATGGGCGTCACGCTGATGCATGAGCATATTCTGCTGGACGCTTCCGGCAAATGGGTGCCGCCCTGCTGCTGTAGCGATCGCCATCTCGCCGAAATGCCGGTGAAGATGGAAAACCTTGGCGAACTGGCGCTGAACCCGCTCATGAGCCGCGATAACTGCCAGCTGTTTGACGTCGACGTCGCGATTGAAGAGCTGACCAAATATCGCGCGCTTGGCGGGGAAACGGTGGTCGACCCGACCAATATCGGCATTGGCCGCGATCCCAACGCGCTGGCGCGCATCGCGCGTCTGACCGGTCTGAACATTATTATGGGTACCGGCCTCTATCTGGAGCCTTCACACCCCGAATGGGTAAAAACCAGCAGCGTCGAACAGCTGGCCGAACGGCTGATTTACGATCTTGGTGGCGCGGAGGAGAAACCGGAAGTGCTCGCCGGGCTTATCGGCGAAATCGGTATCTCCAGTCGCTTTACGGCGGATGAAGAGAAGTCCCTGCGCGCTGCGGGTCGGGCCAGCGCCGCGACCGGCGTGCCGATTGAGGTCCATCTGCCGGGCTGGGAGAGACTGGGTCACCGGGTGCTGGATATTCTCGAACAGGAAGGCGCCGATCTCCGCCATACGGTGCTGTGTCATATGAATCCAAGCTTTGCCGATAAGCGCTATCAGCGCGAACTGGCGCAGCGCGGAGCGTTTCTCGAATACGACATGATCGGCATGAGCTATTACTACGCCGACGAATCGGCGCAGTCGCCTTCCGACGAGGAGAACGCCCGCGCGATTCGCGAGCTGATTGACGATGGCTATCTCCAGCAGATTTTGCTGTCGCAGGATGTGTTCCTGAAAACCATGCTCACCCGCTACGGCGGCCACGGTTACGGCTACATACTCAAGCATTTTGTTCCTCGTCTGCGGCGCCACGGCGTCAGCGGCGAACAGCTTGAAACCTTGATGATTGGCAATCCCCAACGGGTCTTTGGCGGATAAAAGGAAAATCGTAATGCAGAAAAAAATCTTACTGGTCGGGGAATCCTGGACCAGCACTTCAACACACGTTAAAGGCTTCGATCAGTTTGCCACCGCCACCTGGCATACCGGCGCAACGGATTTTCTGGCCGCGCTTGCGGACAGTCATTACGCGATCACCTATATGCCCGCCCACGCGGCGGCGACCGACTTCCCGCTGACTCAGGAAGCGCTGCGGCAGTGGGATGCGATTATTCTCTCGGATATCGGCGCCAATACGCTGCTGCTGCATCCGGATACCTGGCTGAAAAGCCGGCGCACCGCCAACCGGCTGACGCTGATCCATGACTACGTTGCCGGCGGCGGCGCGCTGATGATGATTGGTGGTTATTTCAGCTTCCAGGGAATTAACGGCGGCGCGCGCTATCGCCATACCGCTGTGGAGAAAGTTCTGCCGGTCCGTTGCCTGGCATGGGACGATCGTATTGAAACCCCGGAAGGTTGCTATGCCGAAGTGATCGAATCTCACGCCCTGTTTAACGATATTCCTGGCGAATGGCCGTGGCTGCTGGGTTATAACGAAGTGGAAATGCATCCGCAAGGCAAGCTGCTGGCCACGGTCGCCGGTACCGGTCATCCGCTGCTGGCCGTTCGCGAATATCAACAGGGTCGCTCACTGGTGTGGACCAGCGATATGTCCGCGCACTGGCTGCCGGAAGAGTTTGCCAAATGGCCCGGCTATCGCCAGCTGTGGATCAACTGTCTTGACTGGCTGACGGAACGCGGCTGATGACCACGACTCTTCAACTGGCCCGGCAGCTGCTGGGCTTTAACACCATTAACCCGCCGGGTCGCGAAGCTGACTGCATGCGGTTCTTTGCCGACTGGCTTCAACACCGCGGCTTTGCGGTTTCGCTGTCGTCGTTCGGCGAGGGACGCAGCAATCTGATCGCCTGGCTGCCCGGGACGACAGCCGGTAAACCGTTGGCCTTTACTGGCCATCTGGATACCGTGCCGCTCGGTAATGCGCAGTGGCGGTACGATCCTTTCGGTTCGCAGACGGAGGACGGGCGTCTTTATGGACGCGGCTCCAGCGATATGAAAGCAGCGGTGGCGGCGTTTGCCGTCGCCTGTATTCATCAGCGGGAAACGATTCTCGCCGGCAGCGGTGCGGTATTGCTGATTACCGGGGGGGAAGAAACCGGGTGCGACGGCGCCCGGGCGCTGATCGCCTCCGCGACGTTGCCGGACATCGGGGCGCTGATCGTCGGCGAGCCCACCGCCAATTACCCGGTTATCGGCCACAAAGGCGCCCTCTGGCTACGTTGTGAAACGCGGGGGAAAACCGCCCACGGCGCGATGCCGGAACTGGGGATTAATGCTATCTATCTGGCGGCGGATGCGCTGGGCAAGATTCAACATTTTTCACCCGGCGCGCCGCATCCGCTGATGAAGCAGCCGACTCTTAATGTCGGACGTATCGAAGGCGGGTTAAATATTAATTCCGTGCCGGACCGCACGCGTTTTGATGTCGATATCCGTAGTGCGCCCAATTTACAGCATGCCACCATCCGCCAGCGATTGACCACGCTGCTTGGCGAGAGCGTCACGGTGTCCACATTGGTGGACTTACCCGCGGTACTGAGCGAAGAGGATCACGCATGGATAAAGCAGGTTTATCAGCGCTGCCAGCCGCTGCACGATCGGCCGCTTGCGCCGCGCGTGGTTCCCTACTTTACCGACGCCTCCCTGCTGCTGCCCGCGCTGGGCAACCCGCCCTGTATTATTCTCGGCCCCGGCGAGCCGTCTCTGGCTCATCAAACCGATGAGTACTGCCTGCTCAGCCGGCTGGAGGAAGCGGAACAGCTGTACGGAGAAATTATCGGCGACTGGATGCGGTAGCCTGCTGGCGTTCGCATAAGAGGTGACAACGTCACACAAAAATCATGCCTGCGGTCAAACCACCGCAGGTATACTCGCTGATTAACGTTTGAATACCATCGCTGAATAGCAGAAGATGGCCACCTGGCACGCGGAATTTATCATCCCAGGCAAGGAGGTATGCCATGACCCTGAGACCCAGCCCCGCACTCTTTTGTCTCCTCTCTTTACTCCTTACCGCCTGCTCGGGCACCACTTCTGCGCCGGATAGCGCTGAAGAGGCTCAATTATCTGCAGAAGTGGATAAGATGTTTCGCGATTATCAAATGGGTGCAAATAATTCCCCGCAGGCCAATGTCTCACGCTATCTGATGCAGGTCAGAACGGCTATCTTCGCTAAAATAGATCGGCCGCAGTCGTATCAGGGGCAACAATGCTCCGTGCGCCTCACGCTCCAGCGTGACGGGAAGGTACAGAATCCAACGGTAGCGCATGGCGATCCGGCATTTTGCGCGAAAATTATATCCGCGCTAAAGGAAGCGCAGATTCCGCCAGCGCCTGATGAAGAAACCTATCAGACATTCAACAATGCCGTTGTGGATTTCCGCCCCTGACAGGGCTGTCTGCCATCGTTTCGCAGGGGCCATTCGACCCCTGCCTCACATTCAGAACTCCACGCGGCCGCCGAAATTATAGCGCCGCCCTTCCAGCATCGCGGTCTGCCTGTAGGCGGTGGTGTAAACCGGATTGACATCAAACAGATTGTAGATACCGCTCATCAACGTAACCTGTTTATTCAGATGGTAACGGGCGCCTAAATCCACCAGCGCATAGGCATCCGTTGAGCTGGATTTGCCGATATCCGGCGAGTTGCTGCGCCAGCTCGCCTTCGTCCACAGCTCCAGATCGGAAGTGGTATTCCACGTCAGCGAAACGTTGGCCATACTGCTCGGGAAATCATTTAGCGCATAGCCCTTATACTCACCGCTTTTCTGTTCACTGTGGGTATAGGTATAGTTGGCGTTCGCCTTCAGCGCCGCGGTCAGCTGCCAGTCGCCGTTCAGCTCCAGACCGTAGATTTCCGCATCTCCGACGTTAATATATTGCGATACGCTATCAGCGGTATAGCCATTGTACTGACACTGCTGGGTGGCAGATGAGGTACAGATGGTATGGTCGCTGATTTTATCTTTAAATTTGGTATGGAAAAGAGTCGCATCCAGCGCCAGCGCGTCATGCTGCCAGTACACGCCCAGTTCGGTGTTGATGCTCTGTTCCGGCTTCAGATCGTCGTTGCCGATGCCAATCTCAGAATAGGGATAAGCACCATAGACGCTGGTAAAACCGGCGTTGTTCTGACGTAAATCCGGTTTTTTATAACCCGCAGAGACGCCCCCCTTCAGCGCCCAGGTTTCGTCGAGGGTCCAGTTACCATACAGCTTAGGCGTGACGTGATAGCCAAAGTAGCTATCATGATCCAGGCGCGCAGAGGTAGTCAGCGTAAAGTCCGGCACTATCATCCATGCGTCTTCCGCAAAAACCGCCCAGCCATGACGGGTAATTTTACTCACCGGGGTGACGCCGGGCGCCTGCTTATCCGCAATACCGAAGGTGTCATTCAGCTCATTGCGCGTGAAGTTAACGCCTAACGTCAGCTTGTGATCGGCCAGAGTAAAGGTGTTCGCGCTATTGGCCTCAAAATTATTCTGCTTAATAAATTGCGAATCCATCCCGGGCACGCGGTACTCCGTGCGGGCCTTCTCGTAGCTGATAAAGTTCTTCACCTCCACCAGATCATCAGCGTACCAGGCATGCTGTGAAAGCGAGGCCGCATCGCGGTCAAAACCCCAGTACCACGCTTTATCGTTATGGGTTTTCTCCTGATTGCCTTTGGCGACGTTCAAATCCCAAAGCTGCGTATCGATTGGCGACAGAGAAATGGTGGCGTCCAGATTCCCGGCCTGATGCTTCACGAAACGCTCTTTGGTTGGGCTGTCATCATCGCGGCGATCAAGATAATCGGCGCCCACGCTGACCCCGAGTTTGCCTGGGATGACAGGCCCCATTAAGAAGGCGTTGGTCTGATTAGTGTTGCCGTATTCACTTTTTTCCTGCAGGAAGTAATTATCCTCCAGCACCCCGTCCATTTTTCGAGGTTCCAGGCCTTTTTGGTGATGACGTTGACCACGCCGCCAATGGAGTCAGAGCCATACAGCGAGGACATGGGCCCGCGAATGACCTCCACCCGCTCAATGGCAGCCAGCGGCGGCATAAAAGCCGCTTCGCTACCAATGTGATGCCCGTAGGGACGGGATTCGCGGGTAGACTGCTTAATACCGTTCACCATAAACGAGGTATAGGTCGAATCCATACCGCGCATCTGCACATCACCGGTCGCCAGACTGCCGTGACCGTTGCCCACCAGCACGCCCGGCATCTCGCGCAACGCTTCCGCTACATTCTGATTGGAACGGGTATTCAGCGCCTTCTCATCCAGCACCGAGATCGTCGCCGGCGCCTCGCGCCTCTCCTGGCTGAAACCCGTGGCGGTGACTACCATCTGATCTTCGTTTACGGCGGCGCTATCTGCGGCGTATGCCGCCGCAGGCAGATTGACGAAGGCGAGCGCAATCGCCACCTCCATGTGTGTCTTAATCGTCACAAAAAAGTCCTTAGAATTTAGTTAGATCAATCTTGAGAACGTAGTCGGGCTGGTCGCTTTTTTCGTCCTGTTTAACGCTGACATAAAGCGTTCCGGCATCCGCAGAAAGCACCAGACTGTTGGGCATGGCCGCCGTTTTGATCGTGTGTTTGAGATGATGGGTTTTCGCGTCGATGACGCTAATCGAGCGATCGTTGCGATGGGTAACGTAGATTTCATCGCGCGCGGCGTTATAGAGCACGGCGACCGAATTCGGCGAGGCAATACGATCCACCAGCTTGCCGGAGTCCAGTTGCACCACCAGCACATCGCGGGTATTGGTATCAGCGATATACCCAACTCCTGCGGCGCTGTTCAGGGCGATATTGAGGAAATAATGGTCAGGTTCAGCCGGGTCAACCTTCACGCGGGCAAGGAGCTTCGACGTTTTGCCATCGAGGGTAACCAACTCCCCGTTGCCGGTCACCACATAAACTTTGTCACCCGCGTCATCAACGGCAAAGCCCACCGGTTCGACATGATTCAGCGTTTCAATAAGCTGCTGCTTGCGCGTATCGACAACCCACAGCAGCCCTTTGTCTTTGCGCCCGATTCCGGATACATACAGACGTTGATTTGGCTTATCCAGCACCACTTCACGGACGTGAGCCTGTTTCTCAGGATCCGAACCATCGCTTAGCTGAATAGTTTTGATCACCTTATTGGTCAGCGTATCCACCAGCGTTAGCGAACCATCCAGGGCATTGCCCAAATACAGGATATGGTTTTCTTCATCCAGAGAAAGCGCAAAGGTGCGCCGTTCGGTGGCGATTTTCTGATTAATCTGCAGAGAATCGGCCGCCAGTCGAAACACTATTCCCGTCGTTTTATCTTTATCAAACGAGGGCGCGGAGGCGGCATAGAGCACCTTCTGACGGTTATCATAAGCCAGTTCATAAACGCCGTGACCAAGAGGCTGTGAGCGGAATGCCTGCTCGGTAAAATCCTTAGCCGAGGCAGAGACAACATGCAGGGAAGATGAAATGGCCAGCGCGCAAAGCGTTGCTTTCTTCAGGGATACGATAGACATGTAATTTTTCTTTACAGTAGCTTACGGAATGCAAACACTAATGAAAATAAATATCATTTGCAATTGCATTAATCTCCATATTCCCTACCATTTTTTGTGTTGTCATGGAAGCCGCAGCGCTGTACGCGGGTGAAACTGCGCTGACGAAAAGGCGTTATCCCCAGGCGTTGATCATCAGGGCCGCGATATACAGCCCTCCCCCATACGCCAGATGCGTGAGCAGACTGAGCAGACGCGCCAGCCAGGGACGAGGGGTGCGTGATGCCGCGATACCAAAACCAAATGCGGGCTGTAGAATCATGAACGGTGCGAATAAAGTCGACAAACCGGCCAGAATACCGATGTTCAGTGAGGGCTCGCTGAGCCAGACGGTTGCGCTGAGCATAAGCGGTACAAAAGCAAAAATGACCCCGATCAGGTAGTGAAACACCCAGCCGGTGAACATCTCCCCTTGTATTCGCGGCGTTGAGGCAATCGTATGATGCCAGTACTTTCCTCTGGGCAACCATAAAATCCATCGCCCAACCAGCGCATAGTTTAGCGGCGGTACTTTGAGCAGGTATTTTTGTAAAAGTGACCATAAATCCATCACCAGCGTTGCGCCAATGCCGGTGATGGCCGTTTTAAAGAAAATCATCATATCCAATGTCTGCTCCTCGTGGTTGGAATGCTAAGCTGGCAGCCAGTGTGCAACTTAAAGTGAGGTTTAAGTCAACCATGAAAGAACGGGATATCAGAGAAATCGCTGACCTTTCCGGGGTTAAACCCTCCGCATTGCGGTATTACGAAAAGAAAGGATTAATTCGGCCTGTCGGTCGAAATGGCCTTCGAAGGCAGTACCATGAGAATGTGCTGTATAAACTGCAACTCATTGCGCTGGGACAGGCCGCAGGGTTTTCTCTGGATGACATTGCAGTGATGTTCAGTACCGAGGGTCATCCAGATATTAACCGCGAACTGCTCCACAAACGCTCACGGGAAATCGACGTTACCATTCGCAGACTGCAGTTATTAAGCCGCGGACTGAAGCATGCTGCGCGTTGTACTCAGCCCGAGCATACCCAGTGTGAGGAATTCAAGAGAATTGTTTCGCGAGGACTTCGCCTCGTCAGGTAACGTTTCTCAGCGAAGATCGCCTGGTTTATGCCACCGCCTCTCAGCATGCGCGCCGGGTTAGCCACGTCTGCTCCGGCACGGGGCTGCCGGTCACCCTGACAAGTTAAAACGTTAATTCATTCAGATATCTCCAGCGCGCCGTCGGCTTCAATGCCCGGGCAATCAACCGGGTTTGCCGTTGATTCTATTCCACTTTGCTGTGAAAAAATCAAACACACCTTTAGAGAAAAGCCACTTACTCTAATGAATATTTATATGTAGCCTGTAGGGAGTTCGGCAAGGTTATTATGCAATAAAAGAACCACCCCATATTTAATAAGTATTAAACCCTCACGGAGAAAAAATGATTTTAATTTTTACGATGTTCATCTTTTCCCTCACCCTGTCATTGTCACCAGGCCCGGTCAATATGATCATTATATCGTCGGGGGCAGCCCATGGATTTAGAAAAACCTTCCCGTTTGTCTCAGGCGCGACAATCGGATTTACTTTATTGCTTATATTCGTTTGTTTCGGACTCTCCGCCACAATTGCACAGCATCCTTTGTTTTTCAAATATCTCAACGTTGCCGGCGCCGTATTTATCATGTACCTGGGTTATAAAATAGCCTCATCTCGCCCTGATTTGTCATTACAACAAGCAGATACCCCAGCTTTCATTCAGGGGTTTTTAATGCAGTGGTTCAACCCGAAAGCCTGGACGGCCTGCGCATCCGGAGCGGCGTTATTTTCCAACCCGTCCACCAATACGACGGTATCGGTCTTTATCATGATTTATTTTGTCGTCTGCTATCTCTCACTGGCTTCATGGGCGGTTATCGGCGACAGAGTGTCAATGCTGCTCAGGAGCAGGCAACGCATCCGTACTTTTAACCTGTTGATGGGCAGTTTGCTGATCGTTACGGCGGGCTACTTGCTCTGTATGCCACTCCTCAGGCATTCATAATTGATGAGACTCAACGGAGTTATAAATATTATTAATCAGTTTGTAGGCAATACTGCTGGTCGATATATTCGCAGGCCATATGGCATACACCTTTAGAGGTTCCAATGACCAGTCGGGGAGGACTTCCTGTATTTTTTCGCGCTTAACATCATCCTCACTCAGGTAGCGAGGGGGAGCCGCCAGTCCAATTTGTTGCTTTGCAAGAGCATAGGCCGCTTCAACATTATCAACGACAACCGTTGGCGTATACTTTACTAACGCCAGCTCGCCACTTTTGTGCCTGAACTCCCGGTTGTTCTGCCTCATGGTCAGGCCAATCCAGGGCAGATGTTCCAGGTCATCGGGGTGATTGATGGGCTTGTAATGGCTTAACAAGCCCTTTGATGCGACCAGTTGCCGGGGCAGCACAAAAAGATGCCGGGCTTTGAGTGAGCTGTCCGGGAGCTCCCCAATCCGAAATGCAACATCAATACTCTCGCCGATAATATCTTTCCGCGTATCGCTATAAGAAATGTTCAGGTAAACATCCGGATACTCTTTTATAAACACCGCAAGATGGCGCGTAAATGCGCTATTGATAAAAACGGCAGGGACAGAAATATGCAGCTTGTTAGCTGTTGATATAGACCGCTGCTTAAATTCAATAACCCCCTTCTCATACAGTTCGAGCATCGATTTGGCCGTCTCCAGCAAATTGATGCCATCGTGAGTCAGAGAGAGCTTACGGGTATTTCTATAGAGCAGCGCACTACCAAGATTTTTTTCCAGTTTCGATAGATGCGTGCTCGCCGTTGCGGTTGTCAGCCCTAACGCTTCTGCGCCACCGGAGATGGATCCCGCCTCGACAATTTTGGCAAAAACGATCAGGTAACGGATGTCATCAATCATCTACATTCCTTTGGTCACTCATTAACATTGAGCCTGACCACAGCATGGCCCAAGACCATCCATGGCAAGCAAGCAGTGCGCCGCGATGCAAAACACATCCCTGTCCAGATATAAGAGCTTTTCTTATCTCGGAACCGCGCCCGTCCGCCAGACCCGCAGGCCGAAAACATTGATATACAGCCCGGCCATAATCAGTACGGCGCCCAGCAGCTGCAAGCCGTTCAGCGTTTCGCCGAGCAACAGCGCGGCGCTGGCCATCCCCACTACCGGCACCAGCAACGACAGCGGCGCCACTCGCCAGGTTTCATAGCGCCCGAGCAACGAGCCCCAGATGCCGTAGCCCACAATCGTGGCAATAAACGCCAGATAAAGCAGCGAGAGCACGGTCAGCATATCAATATGAATCAGGCTCGCAGCCATCGTCTGCGGGCCATCGATCGCCCAGGACGCCAGCATAAACGGCAGCACCGGAATCAACGCGCTCCACACCACCAGAGACATAATCTGCGGTTTCTCGGCGCGGGACATGATCTTCTTATTAAAGATATTCCCGCACGCCCAGCTCAACGCCGCTGCCAGAGTCAGCATAAACCCGACGACCGGGACATGCTGGCCACCGAGGCTGGCTTCCACCAGCACCAGGATGCCAAAAATCGCCAGCGCAATCCCGGCCAGCTGTTTTCCCTGCAGGCGTTCACCGAAGGCAAAGGCGCCAAGAATAATGGTGAAGAACGCCTGAGCCTGCAGCACCAAAGAGGCCAACCCGGCGGGCATCCCAAGACCGATGGCGCAGAATAAAAAGGCGAACTGACCAAAGCTGATGGTCAGGCCATAGCCGAGCAGCAGACGCAGCGGGATTTTAGGACGGGCAACAAACAACAGCGCCGGAAAGGCCACCAGTAAGAAACGCAGTCCCGCCAGCATCAGCGGCGGCATATTGTGGAGTCCGACCTTAATCACCACAAAATTCAGCCCCCACACCACTACCACCAGCAGCGCCAGCAGCCCGTCTTTACGTGTCATACCCTGCCTCTGTTGTTATATGAATTTTTGTGAACAAAATCAAAGTACCCAAAAAAGCGGCCGGCGGATAGATCATTATTTTTAGCAGGGTGTCAAAGCACGTGATGACACCGGGTTGCGCTATACAAGGTCCTGAGAGCATGGTATTTGTGAGCAATACAACATAAAAATAACATTTCATCAGGCAAAGAACATGATACCGACCATCAGGCGCTCCACCATCGCGCTGCTGGCGTCTTCGCTGCTGCTGACTATCGGCCGTGGCGCAACGCTGCCCTTTATGACCATCTTCCTCACCCGCCAGTACCAGCTTGAGGTGGATAAAATTGGCTATGCGCTCTCCATCGCCCTCACCGTCGGCGTCGTCTTTAGTATGGGGTTTGGCATTCTGGCCGATAAGTTTGATAAAAAGCGCTATATGCTGATCGCCGTGCTGGCCTTTATCTGCGGCTTTATCGCGATTCCGCTGGTCAATAGCGTAAGCCTGGTGGTGTTTTTCTTTGCCCTGATCAACTGCGCCTATTCCGTTTTCTCCACCGTGCTGAAGGCCTGGTTTGCCGATGTCCTGTCGCCGGAAAAGAAAGCGCGGATCTTCTCGCTCAACTATACCTTCCTGAACATCGGCTGGACCGTCGGCCCGCCCATCGGCACGCTGCTGGTGATGCACAGCATCAACCTGCCATTTTGGCTGGCGGCGGCCTGCGCCGCATTGCCGCTGGTTGGTATTCAGCTCTTCGTTCAGCGCACCTCGGCGGCTATTGCTCAGGATAATGCCACCCAATGGTCGCCTTCCGTGTTGCTGCGCGACCGCGCGCTGATGTGGTTTACGCTTTCCGGCCTGCTGGCCTCGTTCGTCGGCGGCTCATTCGCCTCCTGTATTTCACAGTATGTGCTGGTGGTCGCCGATAGCGATTTTGCCGAAAAGGTGGTGGCGGTGGTGCTTCCGGTCAACGCCGCCGTGGTGGTTGCGCTGCAGTACGCCGTCGGCCGCCGCTTAAGCGCCAGCAATATTCGCCCGCTCATGACCTTTGGTACGCTCTGTTTCGTCCTCGGTCTGGGGGGATTTATTCTTTCCGACAGCAGCCTGCTGCTATGGGGGATATCTGCCGCCGTGTTTACGCTTGGCGAGGTCATTTACGCGCCCGGCGAGTATATGCTGATTGATAACATTGCCCCCGCCGGCATGAAGGCGAGCTACTTTTCCGCCCAGTCGCTGGGCTGGCTGGGAGCGGCCTTCAACCCGATGATTACCGGATCTATCCTGACCCATATGCCGCACTGGTCGCTGTTTGTGGTGCTGATGCTGGCTATTATCGTTGCCTGGCTGATGATCTTCCGCGGAATGAAAGTCCGTCCGTGGCAGAATGGCTGTTCGGCCGTCAACGCGTAACCCCAGGCGTCATGCGGCTGTCGGGTTAATGTCGGGCAACTGTCGGCTGCGGATCGTGGTGCCCGACAGTGCCCCGCGCCACACTCCATCTCAGGTTTTCACCCGGAGATAGACATGATGAACAGCAGTAATCAGGTTAAACAACTACGTCTGCAGCGCGCATGGTCCCAGGAGCAGCTGGCAGAACTTGCCGGCCTCAGCGTGCGGACTATCCAGCGTATTGAGAACGGCGATCGCCCAGGGCTGGAAACGCTGAGCGCCCTTGCCGCCGTCTTTGAAGTTAACGTTGCCGATATCACCGGTGACTCCCCGGCGGGCCATGAAGAGTCTCTCGATTTACGTATCGAAGAGGCAAAAGCGCGCGTGCATCAGGAAAGCCGCTTTTTCCGCTCGTTATCGACCGCCGTGGTGGTGTGCGTGTTGCTGGTTTTACTTAACCGGTTTACCGACCCAGGCAACTACTGGTCTGCCTGGGTCGCCGGGATCTGGGGGGCATTGCTGCTGGTGAGAGGTTTGCGATTGTTTGTTTTCGGCGGATGGATCCGCAGCTGGCGTCAGACGCGGTTACAGCGGCTGCTGCGTAAATAGTTTTTTAGCCTGCCGCTATCCCCCGCTTGTGCTGACGCTGAGCGGGGCTACGGTTCCAGCCCTCTGCTAGCACCTGGCCGGATAAGGCGCCGCGCGCCGCCTCCGGGGAGACTTCGTTGCCAGAGCATGACACCGATCAGAATCATCCGCCGCAGGCATACCCCGGCTAATCACCCCGCAGAGCTTTCACCCCTCGATGGGATGAAGCGCCGGCGACCTGGGATAGCCTGGCTCCGGGCGTCGTTTGCCGGTTTTCTTTTGCGGCGGAGGCTTTCGCCGTTGGTCGGGATTGCCCATCCGGAATCACCGCAATGGGCGCGGCATTGCCAGCTGTCAGCGTCGGTTTCACCGCCATGATCCGGTCTACGTAGCTGGTCTGTGTCTGCCCTTCGGGAAGAAAGCCACGGCGGAAATTGCCGCTGTAGTAGCAGGAAAACGCCGCCAGCTGCGCCTGTTGCGCTGAAAACTTGACCGAAGCGCGACGCAGGCATTGATTAAAAATACCTGCAGCGGCACGGGCGTTATGACAAGGATCGAAGACGGTTTCATAATCCAGTCCGTATTTGTCGAGGTTATGGCGGTTCACCTGGCCCAGCCCCAGCGAAAAATTCCAGCCCGCCTGTGCCAGATACTGCGCGGTAGCGATAGCCTCTTCCTTATGCCGGGGCTGACGCGCCAGTCGCCCGCCCACCACGCCAATGGCGTAAGGATTAAACGACGACTCCACTTTCATTAAACGCTCCAGTACCTGGGGCGCGATGTCTGGCGCACACTGATTAGCCAAAACAGCCAAATCCAACACTCTGACCTCCTGTCACGCGGGGGGTTATTCCGGCTCATTTTTATTGATAAATTTCACCGAGGATTTTTTCGCAATCCCCGTCAGGACGTTAATAATGTCCTGGTAGTTGGTGGCGAGAAAAACGTTGTCTCCTGCGCAGTAATTGCGCCAGAGATCGAGAGCTGTGGTCGTTTCTGAGCTATTGACCGTGAAAATAAAGAATATATCCGCCAGTTGTGTAGGCGTACCCTCAGGGTAACGCAGCAGCCCCTCTCTAATTCGGTTGCACAAATTATATTGATCAAATAATTTTTTGGTCAAAACACCACCATCAATATCAATGCCATCTGAAATGACAATTATTGCTTTCCTTGGGTTATTCCCTTTAGCGATGACAGGAAGCGCGCGCAGTAGTCCTGAAGTGACATAGGTTGTACCATCGGTGACATTCATCTCTCTGAATTTATCAATTATTTGACGGTCATTAGTTAACTCAATAAGATAAGAAGCTGGTTTAGCTGTCTTGCTCTTCAATGTATTGCTCGCAACAGTTGTACTAATACTACCAAATGTTGAATAGCAGTCAAAATAAAAAGGCCGATTAGCAATAGTATTAACCATATACTTGAAAGTGGTCACGGCCTGATCTGAAAACATAAAGTCATCGGCAACTAAACCGTCAAAATCCATCGTTACAGTATTGAATATTGTACGCTGGGTATAAGCATAATACATGAGTTCATGTGCTGCTGCGCGGCTTTCCTGAAATTCAGTATAGTGATTAAAAAGATTGGCCCGCGTGTCAGCATCACAACTATATTGAGCTCTTCCAACCGTACTACCGTATTGTGGATTTTTCACACACCAGCCTTTATTAACCATTTCATCTATACTAAATCCTGTTGCCGGACTAACGACATCATTGTACCAGCCGTATAATAATGAATCATAGTTATACGACTGGAGAACTTCCGTAGGTGTTGTTGCTGTAGTGTTAAACCTAATTTTGTTATACCAAAAATCCAGATCTACCCCTGCATACTTTGGCAGGAACTTGCCAACATATGAACAACCAAAATTTCCCCCCCCAGCAATATTCTCTCCAGGAAGGATGACTGATACACCAGCAGTAAAGGGAATAATTCCTACGGTATTAGTCACTGAGTCATCATTTAAAACCTCGCCAATAAACTCCGTGACAACTTTACGTAACAACTCGATTCTGGTCAGTCCTGGCTCTGAGGACGAACTTAACATCGATCCTGAAAAATCCAGCACCAGCGCATAGTCAGTCGGGTACTTTATCTCTTCAAATGTTTTTCTGACCACTCCCGCGCCGCTGTCGGCACGAATATCCACCGCGGAGTCAAAACCGACCTCTTGCTGCGCGCCGATTATTGGCCGCATGCTGGCTTTCCCGCTGGCGGTATAGTCCACGGAGTCAAGTTTGCCGGTTTCCGTCGTGCTGTAGTTCACTTCTACCGCAACGGTCAGATCGTTTTTGGCGATCGTCGCATCCGGCACATAGTAGGACAGGTAGTTATGCAGTAGCGTAATATTCTCCGCCTTATCCGCGGCGGTGCTATTGCGGTTATCGACCATGGCCACCGCCAGTACGCCCTGATTAAGGCCATCCGCCAGCCTGGCGCGACTGCTTTGTAAATTAGCGCCATCATACGCCACCGAATAGAACATCATTAACAGCGGAAACATAATGGCAAACATCACGGTTATCGCGCCGTACTCCTGACGCAAAAGACGTACGATAAACCGTAAAAACCGGCTTCGCATAATTTTCACCTCGCCCATAAGGAACGGTATTAACGCGGGATCACCGCATTGCTGATGGCAATATCGCCGATCTCTATTCCGACGCTATTCAGCGCGCGTTTAAACATGCTCTCGCCGCCCGGCAGGCATATCGTCACCTGATAAACCGGCAGCCAGCGCCCTTTCGTATCCCACGGCGACAGATCCGCAATCTGCGTACTGGTTATCGCAAGTCGGCTGCGACAGCTCCCGGTCCCCTGGGACAAAGACTGGGTATTCAACACGTTTTTTTGCGCCTTACTGCCGCTGGGTTGAAAAAAGACGGCCTCCACCACCAGCTGATAACGGCTGCCTGCCAGGCGGCTCTCCTCCAGTAAAACGCCGGCCAGTTCGTAGAGGTCACTGACTTCCTGCTGGCTTAGCTCCTCTTTTTCACCGTAAAAGGCGGACCTTTCGCGCACAACGCTGGCCAGCGAATGGGTTACCCGTTCGAGGTAGCTTTTATTCAGAAAGACGGCGCTGAAATCCACCAGCAGCGCACACAGCAAAAAAAAGACGACGAAGTACAGACCGGCCTCAATCGCGACGGATCCACGATCGTCGCGCAAATAGCGTTGTATAGCGCCCATCGTTTTACTCACCATTTTCTGTCTCACGCTGAAATTCCTGTACCAGTAAAATCTTGCGGCTCAGTTCACGGATGACACTTTGGGAAGGAAAGAAAAAAAACAGCGGCTGATAATCAGTGGTCACGCTATAAAATGCCAGCGGCTTATTGCGCGCATCCGTGGTGGTGCAGGCGTGGTTAAGCACCGCAGAAATACTGTCACACCAGGCCACCGACAGCTCGACATGGACATCGCGTGAAATCAGCGGCCAGTCCGCCATACGTTTATTTATCTCATCATTAAAATAGTGCTGATAGTTTTCCGGCACCCGGGTAATAGCGGCAATGTGCCCCGACTCGGCGATAATCAGATCCAGCGCCGAGGAAATAAAAACCACCCGGCACATCTCAGCAATAAAAAGTATCGAAATAATAAAAGGAATAAACACCATGGAAAATTCCATAGCCGCTACGCCGTGTTCATCACATAAATAACGACGCAGGCCGCTTGTTATCTTTGTTAACATACATTCACCAATGGTTATACCCACGCCTGTAGCCAGTACCCGCAGCTGATGGCCAGCGCATATGGCACCGTCGCGCGTTGCTCGCGGGCGAAGAAATAAAAATAGAGCAGGCTGGCAAGAGAGACGGGAATACCCGCGATGGCCGTCAGCAGCAAAAAATTGCCGGTCTCCGGTACTGACAGCGCCACCGCCAGCGCGCACACCAGCTTAATATCCCCGGCGCCCATCAACTTCACCATCACGGCGATAAAACCCAGCGCCAGCAGGATGCCGGGGAGAATGAACGCCGGATATGGCATATGCGTAAATCCTGCGAGACAGGAGAGCAGCAGTATCAGCAGCGTGGCCCGGTTAGGAATCCGCCGCCAGCGGATATCCATATAGCAAATATAGATAAGCACTCCGCTAATACCGGCAGTCAATAGCCAAATGATATCCACGATAATCCTCGCTCTCCGCTCGTCATAAAAATATGATTTTAACCGCGTCACTTTTTATTCAGTGGACGGGTTCTCGAGCACCGTCATGTCATTATCTTCCGGGCCCGACAGAGTGCATGTCTGGAGCCAGGAAAAATAAGTGGTTACGCTCTCCATGATTTTGCTGTCGCGATCGTAAAGCACTGGAGCCAGCGCAATGGCATCGCTAAGAATATCGGCAGCCGTTAATTCAACCGCCTGCTGCAGCAGAAGCGGGAAAATATCTTGCGGAACCGGCCTCTCTTTTTGCAACTGGCAACTCAGCGAGTGTAGCCATTGGTGATACCAGTTCAGGCGCTGCTGAATTAATTCTGCCCTGTTATCCAGTACCGGTGTAACGGAAATAAAACCACAGCTCATATCTGCCGAGCATAATCTGACGGCGAAGGACATTGTTAACGGATCATTCATAATCATATTCCTGTGGCGGCGGCAGATCGGGCTGCGCATGGCAAATCTCAGCAATGGCCGCCGCCAACTGGCGCAGAAGCCAGAATAGTTGCCCGAGGGGCTCCTGCGCGGAGGCCACCACAGTCAGACATAATGGAAAACGCTGCGTAGCGACCTGCCAGAGCAGGATATTGTCCCTCTCGCCCTCGACGGTGATGGCCTTCTGCCCTCCGGCATCGATTTCATTCAGCATCGCGGCGCCCACCCCGAGCAAGGAGCTGGTCATCGCCGCGATTTTATGTAACCTCCCGGGGTCCTCTTCTTTGAGCACCGCCGCGACTTCGTAACCATCTGCGGTCGCCACCAGTAGCTCCCCCATGACGGGATGGTTCCGGGCAAACTCGAGCAGCAGTTGCTGAATCTGCTGGCTGAGTTCAGTAGACAGGGTACCGGCATCTTCAATCGCAAAAGGAAGTATGCTTGTCATCAGGAATAAACCTCTTCATTTCTGGCACGCTCAAGCTGGCAAAACAGCACCTTGAGCAGAAATAAAACCCTTTCCGGGCTGCGTGCATCCAGCGTAGCGACCGGAAAGCACAGACCTTCCTCCCGTAGCAAGCGCTGGTATTGTTCAATATCAGGTAAGGGGGACAAATCACACTTAACGATGCCCAGTAGCACGATCGCATTCCCCGGCAACGGGCCGGATTTCAGCGCCTGCAACCAGCTGCGAGTCTCCGCCAGCGGGTCAGGCCGGTGATTATCGGCCAGCAGCAGAATCCCCGCGCTGCCGCGTTCCAGGATATCGCGCATAAATGTGAAGCGTTCCTGCCCCGGAGTGCCGTAAAGCCGCATCCGGTTTTGCCCCCCAGGAATAGTCAGTTCGCCGTAGTCAAAACCCACGGTGGTGGTTTCTTTCTCTGCCACAACGCGGTCCGAGGCCCGTACGTCCGTTGACACGACGTTGATTTCACTGACACTACGGATAGCCGTGGTCTTACCTGAACCGCTGCGCCCTACCAGGATCACCTTATAGTCTTTCATCATCCCGAACCTTATGTCCTCCGCCGGCTTAACGCCGGCGGGGTTACTTATAAAATGACGATGGCCTCTTCGACGTCCGTCACTTTGCGTCTGGCCAGCGCCAGATTTCCATTGCGGCGATCGAGAATGGTATAAACGAATACCCCATCCACGGCCCTCACCGGTCGGAGTATGTGGTACTGTTTACCCAGCGTAATCAGGATGTCTTCCACCTCATCTCCGGTAGCCATTAATTTCAGCATCTTGATATTGGCGCGCAGAACGTCAGTAATGGCCGCGGCGGCAATTTCGACATCCAGACCGGCGGAGCCCACGCCGTGCAACAGCATGCCATTACGCGCATCGACCAGCGCCGCGCCCAGCGCACCATCAAGGTTAACCAGTCCATCGAGTAACTTTTCCATTTCAGCCATTATTTTCTCCTGTCATTTCATTCTGTTGTAATTAATCAGTGACCTTTAAGTCATGAAGAACTTCTTTAACATTTGCCAGCAAGATATTGTCGATAGAGAGCCCTTCGACCTTCAGTTTTAATATCTGGCACCATGGCTTCATGCCCGGCGTATAGCAACTGACCACCGCATGAACCTCTGAGGTCAAACAGAGTTCCTCATTGATAGTCGCATGCAGCGTATATTTATCACCGACGCGGAAACGTTCGGTTCCCGGTTGCGCAAACTCGTGGATAATAACCGGAGAGTATTCCCGCAGCGCGACAATCTCAGCGTGTGATTTTTCCCAGTTCAGTACGCCTGGAATAATACTGTCAGCGGTTTCCCAGGGGCGGGGTAACGACATATCCGGCCTGTTGCGATAGCCGCGTAATACTCCATCCGCGCCGATCATCAGATGCGTGACGCCCGCCGGTACCTGCACCAGCAGATCTTTGTATTCATAAATTTTCATAATAATTATTTCCGTATAAAAGCAGATCCGGCGGTTCAGCCGTAATAAATATCAAACACCAGTCGTTCCCCTGGACTCTTACCCGCGGCGATGCGGAATACCTTCGATTTGGCCAGTGAGTGGGTAAATTCAAACTCAATTAAAACCGCATCAGTTTGATTCTGATAAAACGTCAATTTGTTGATGTTAGGATATTCCCTGGGAATATCGTTCGCCGCCCGCAGCAACGCATGCCCTAGCCTGACATTCTGTAATTCAAAAATACGCTTATTTTTATCCGCGCTGGGAAGTTCACGGAAATTAATGGCATGCTGCGACTCCAGCGTCATGCGGAAATAGCCGGGATGGCGCCCGGAGCGAACCGCAGAAACGTCTTTCAGACCGCTGGTTAACGACAGCGAGGCCTTTTCCGGCAGCCCTGCCGGCTTCACCGTCGGCTGATTATCCAGCAGCCGGGCGATCTCATCCTGAGCGGAGACCGGACTACGTCCAGCGGCAGTGGTGCTGACCACCGGCGGCGCAACGCTGGCCTGCGCAGCAGATTTCACCGCTGGCGCAGCGCTTTTCGCGACCGTCACCGGAGCCGGGGCTGAAGACGCAGCGGAGCGCACCAGCGGACGCGGATTCACTTTCGCCAGGGCTTCCATCAGCCCTTCGCTACGGTCGGCCATCTTTTCCTGCTGCAGGATACTTTCGGCACCGTTAAAGTCCTGGAGCTTCACCAGCACGTAGACGAGGTTATGCAGCACTTTCTGGCTCGCATGCCCCCTGCCATAGAGAGAAAAAAGATAGTCTCTGGCAGTGGCGTAATCGTTTTGCATGATGGCCAGCATCGCCAGATTGTTAATCACGATATCGTCATCAACAAAGCGCTGCCTCGCTTGATTAAACGCCCGGGCGGCGCCGCTAAAATCGCCATCTTGCGCCAGCAGGATCCCCTGCATATTCCAGGCCTCCCCGCTTTTGGGGTTCTGCCTGAGCACAGCGGAAACCATCGCCTGCGCATCGCTATAATTCCCGAGCTCCATCAGATTTTTACTGGCCAGTAATAACGCCCGCTCATCAGGATTGTTGGCGATCAGCGGCTGCAAATACTGGCGGGAAGAGTCGAAATCCTCCGCCAGATAATAGTATTCCGCCAGCTGGTACCGGGTATCCTTATCCTCTTTACGGCTGAGCTTTTCACGGTAAAGCTTGATCAAGCCATTATAGTTATTGACCTTACTGAGAATATATTCACGCTGGCTATCATTGAGTTCACCACCGCTGCCGGTTTGACTCTGGCATCCACACAACACAAAGAGCGCCAGTAACGTCGTAAGAGAGATTATTTTGACCACATTGACACCATCCCTATAAAACCTGGCCCCGCAACGATAACCAGCAGCGGAAACATAATGAAGGCGATCATCGGCAACGTCATTTTTGCTGACAGGCTGGCCACCTTCTCTTCCGTATTCAGCAGCTGCAGTTCGCGCATCTCTTTCGACAGATCGATCAACACCTGATATATCGACGAGCCATATTTAATACTCTGCTGTAAAGTCGAACACAGCATTCTGACTTCCGTCCCCGGCACCTCCTCATAGAGCTGTTCCAGCGCGGCGTTAATCCCGTTGACCTCCGTTTTGAGCATCGCCCTGTCAAACAGGGTGGCGATATTGGGATTAATGGCATAGGTATTGTCGGCGATATAGCGTAAGGCTTTTTCAATGGTCATTCCGGACTGTACGCAGACTGCCAGCATATCGATAACAAACGGCAGGTCGTCAGAGATCCTTTTCATATGCTTTTTGATGGTCATTTCCTTTACCAGATTCGGTAACAGAATAACCACCACCACGCAGGCTAATACGCAAAGGAATAACATTTCACGGGAAAAGGTATAAATTCCAGCCGCATCAACGAATACCAGCAGTACCGTCGCGATGACGACGGTTAACGTTTTAGCGACAATATTTTTATCCAGCATCGCGGTCCAGGAGACCAGGCGACTGGTTTTCCTCATTATTCGCTCAACCGGCGTCGTATTATCCTGCGGGATAAAAGCGTACTGTTGGCTGCTCTGTTCCAGCAGGTGATAAATACGCTCCCGGCGCCGTTTTAGCAGCCAGACCCGCGTTAACCCTCCGGCGCCCAAAACCAGCAGCGTCAGCGCAATAATATAAAACATATGCCACCTATATTTTATTCATCATCATCCAGACAATCAGCAGTCCCAGCAGAATGCTGCAAATGGCGTAATAGAGCATCATCTGGCCCGTCGGGTGGTGCAGTAAAATATCGAAATTAGCCGGCGACTGATATTTCAGAAAGAAAAAGAAAAAAATGGGAATCGCCGTCAGGATCTTAATTGACATGCGGACTTCCGACGTCATGGCGTATTTTTTCTTCTCCAGCACCCTGGCGTTCGAGATCAGCGTGCCGAGACGCGACATCACCTCTTTGACCTGACCCCCGCCTTTCATATTCAGCTGTACGGTAATGATGAAAAAGTAGTACTCACTAAACGGCAGGCGTCGCCACGAGGCCATAAACACGCTTTCCACATCCTCGCCAATTTCCAGGCGTTGGGAAATCTGTCTGAACTCATCCCCGAGCACGCCGTCAATTTTTTGCCCGCACTGCTCAATCCCCTGAATAACGGAGTTACCGGCGCGGATTGAGCTGTTAATAATATTCAATGCTTCCGAAAACTGAGCATCAAATTGCAGGCGCATTTTTTTCTTGCTGTTGAGATAGAGACCGTACAGCGTCAGCACAAAGAATGCGGGATGGATAATGACCGGACTCAGGTTCAGGTAATTCTGGTTAACGTACAGGCTGGCGGCCTGGACCAGCAGCAGAATCAGCCCGTGGCGCAAGGCGGTACTGCGCTGTTTGCCCAGCAGATGAAGACGCATATCGCCCATCATGCGTGATAACCAGCCGCCCAGCGGATTACGCATCAGCCGCCTCGTCAGCTCCACCCGGTTGCGGGCGGCGTCCGCCTGCTGCAAACGTTGCATACGCTTCTGCTGGCGATACCACAACCCCAGTTGAATACAGCCTGCCAGCAGCAGAAAGCTAAAAATGATCATCATGGCATCCGGTTCCCGAACAGTTGTTTTAAAGGCTCAAGCAGGCCGTGGACCAGCGCCTGGCGGTACACCGCCGAACGCTGCAGCAGCCCAAAACAGGTAAACGTCCCCTGAATCTTGCCGTACTCGTTGCGATCCGCGTCGGCGCCGAAACTGAAAATGTCCTGCAGGATAATATTGTCCCCTTCCATGCCCATCACCTCGGCGATATTGATAACCTTGCGCGAACCATCCGGCAGGCGCGATACCTGGACGATGATGTTGACCGCCGAGGCGATATTGCGGCGTATAGCCGCCAGCGGCAGCGAGGCGCTGGACATCATGATCATGCTCTCAAGACGCGCCAGCGCATCGCGCGGCGAGTTGGCATGCAGGGTGGACATTGAACCATCGTGACCGGTGTTCATGGCTTGCAGCATCTCAAACGCCTCCTCGCCGCGGCATTCGCCGACGATGATCCTGTCCGGGCGCATACGCAGCGCATTCACCACCAGATGGCGCATATTCACCACCCCCTGGTTTTCCGAACCGGCCATTCGCGTCTCCAGGCGAACCACGTGCGGCTGCTGTAGACGCAGCTCCGCGGCATCCTCCAGCGTAAGCACTCGTTCATCTTCATTGATGTACTGCGACATCGCGTTAAGCAGCGTGGTCTTTCCCGACCCTGTTCCCCCGGAGACGATAATGTTGACCCGGCAGCGGCTGGCGATGACCAGAAAATTGGCCATCATTTCGTTCATGCTGCCGTACTCCACCAGGTCGGCCAGCGATTTCTTGCCCTTACCAAACTTACGGATAGAGATCGACGCGCCATCCAGCGCCACCGGTGAAATCACCACGTTCAGACGGCTGCCGTCCGGCATCCTCGCGTCCACCAGCGGCTGGGAATCATCGACCCGGCGCCCTACTCGCGAAACCAGCCGCCGGGCGATATCGGTGAGCTGAACGTCGTTGAGGAAGCGTTTATCGACCTGTTCAAGTTTGCCAAAACGCTCGACAAAAATGCGATCCGGCCCGTTAACCAAAATATCGCTGATGGTGTCGTCTTCCATTAATTCCCGTAGCGGGCCGTAGCCGGTGATCTCATCGGTGACCAGCTCGCACAGATCGTGACTGGCGCGGGAGGATAAATATCTGCCGCTGCTGTTCACCTGCCGCGTGATCACCTCACTGATTTCACGAAACAGCGCATCCCGGTCGTGGCGCAACGCATCAACCCGTTCTAAATCAACGCTCTTCAGCACCTGCTCGCGAAAATAGAGCAGGGATTCAAAGCTCTCCGTATCCATCGCTTTCGTTATCCTTAAAAGTTATGTCCTCGCCGTGCGGCGAACTCCGCTGTCCGTTACGACTTACGGTCGGGACGTAATGTGAATAACGATGGAAATAGTCTTCTCTTTGCCGTTTCCTGTTCTGATTTACCCAGCAGGCTCTGCGCGGCAAAACGCCACAGCGGGGTGGCCGACAACGGTTGGTTTTTCTTCACGTTCCACGGATTAATCACCGCCAGCGGGCATCCCAGATACTGCTCAATGTCATCATTGCGCAGCTCATCGCCGTGCATAGGGTGATTCTCATTGAGACAGATGAAAACCCGCAGCTCTTTGCCACCACGCGACAGGTCGACACGCTGCTTCTCATCCAGTAAATACTTCGCCACCCGCAGCGCGCTCAGATCGCGGTTAATAACCAGAATCAAGGTGCTGGATTGCGTAAAGACCGTCTCAAGATGCTCGTAGGGCTGGGCATAGACGCCGTGATCGAATATCACCAGATTGAACGCATTAAAGTGACTATCGTCATAGGTCCAGGCCGCATCCAGCGGTTCAATTCGCGCGGATTGATGGGGCCCCATCGCCGTGATCGCCCCGTCTCTGGGCAACGTGCGGGAGGTGATTAAATCAAGATCCCGGCTGCCGCTGGCGCCCTGCACCAACAGCGAGGGGATCGAGGTCTGCATACCGATGGCCTGAAACAGCTGCCAGGCCACGGTCGTGGTACCCGCGCCGCCTTTGCAGCCCAACAGGCTGATTTTCATCATGCTGCGCATCGCCAGGGCGCTGTCAGGCTGCTGAAGCTGCCCGGCCAACTGCGCCAGCTGGGACTGAATATGCAGATAGCAGACGCCGGCGCTCATCAGCGCCTGGGCAAAAGCAATCGAGTCATTGCGGCCGAGAAAGACCTGACGCGCGCTGGCCGGAATCAGCAACGTGGCCGTTTCACATATCAACGTGACGTCATTGCAGCTGCCGATATCAATGATCACCGTCGCGGCGCCGCGTAAAATGCTGTCGTCCTGCAGCGCAAAAAAATCAAGCGGGTGGCTGATAACGTTATTAAAGTTATTGATTAATAACAAACTGCAAATATCGGAGAGCATCTCTTTATCGGGGGAGATGACCATAATTGATTGCCCGGCCCCCTTTTTCGCTTTATGCGCGGCTTCTGGCTCGCTTTTCTTTTTGGCATCCGAAAACAACTTCATCTTTCACTCCAGAATATTTTAATGACGCGAGACGGTTAGCGGGCAAAGCCGCCCTGTTCCAGAAAGCGTCCGGCATCACTATTTAAACGGTCTTCGCGCATTTTCTGGTCGACGCCGACGTTGAAGAACAGTTTTTCCACCGAGCTGCGGCGAAAGGACGGCAACGACATTTTGCGGGCCGCCGCTTCTGCCTGCGGCTTCACCAGATTCACCGTGGCGAAGACCACCAGTTCGCTTTTGCTTCTTTCGGTCATCGAGCTGCGGGCCAGCGCCCCAAGAACCGGGATATCGCCGATAAACGGCACTTTGGTGAGCGACTCTTTATCCGCCTCGCTTAATAAGCCACCGATGACGAAGCTGTCGCCATCCGCCAGCTCGATGGTAGAGCTGGAACGTCGGGTGCGCATGGTAGGGATCTGATAGTCGTTATAGGCATATGAGCCGGTGACGCTGCTTAACTCATTGGAGACAAACAGGCGTATCTTCTGCCGTTTTTCGACCTTAGCGGTGACATTCAGGCGAATACCGAACTCTTTATACTGCACGGTGACCGAGTCCTGATCTTTGACCATAATCGGAATTTCGCCGCCCACCAGGAAGCTGGCGGACTCTCCGGAAAGCACGGTGAGGTTCGGCTGCGCCAGCACCCGGGCAATGGCGTCATTTTTGACCGCGTTAATCAGGGTGCTGATATTGGCGGCGTCAAAACCGCGGCGGAAACCTAGTAGGTTGAACATGCCAGGGCTATTCACGCTGCTGCCGCTGCTGATAATGCTGTCCAGCGTCAGGCTGCTCCACTCGATGCCCAGATTGTCGGTAAACTCTTTGCTGACCTCGACCACGGTCAGCTTGACGTTGACCTGGTTCGAGGACGGGAGCTGTAAGCGGTTAATGACGTTGTCATAGACTTTAGCGACCGCAAAACGGGGGCCTTTATTGCTGTCGCTGTCGCCGCTGCTTTTCCCACCGCCGCCATCCCCGACCAGGCTGCCGACTAGCTGATAGACCCCATCGCGGGTCTCTTCATCGGCCACCGTACCGCTCAGGATCCACGTGGCTTTATCGGCATTCAGGAAACGTTTCACCTCCACCGCGCTGCCGGGGAATTCGCGCGCCACGCGCTGACGGATATCGCTCAGAAACGGGTCAACATCCACGCTGAGATTCATCAATATTTTCGCCTGCGCGCCATAGACCACCAGTTCGGTGCTGCCCAGCTTGCGGGCATACAACACGATATTTTTATCGTTGACGATTTTGTAATCGGCTACGGCCGGGTCTGACACAAACACCGTATTAACGGCGCTGGCGAAGCGCAGCGTTTTCGATTGCCCGGGTTTGAGATTGACCACCTCCGCCCAGGCCCCCAGGGAAAACGTGCAAAACACCAGCAGCACAAACAGCCTTTTAATGCAGTACAATCGTTGAGTCATGTTTTAAAATATCCCTGTATCCGGGGGTCCATGGTGTTATAAGCCACCTGACGTCAGGCGGCGATTTAGCCTCGCAGCTCGTTAATTTCTGAGGCGAGCTTTGCAGGAACGGGAGGTAGATTAAAAATCACGTCGTCGCTGACCGGCCACGCCGCCTCCAGCGATGGGAGCGCAATGGTCGATTTCCCCTCCGGGGAGGTTGCCGCCGGGAACAGGAGAACATTCGCCAGCTCACCGCCCAGCCCTTTCAGCATCTTGACCTCGCGATCCTGCAGCTCCACCACCAGCTGACTCCCCTTTTCCACCACGCTGACGCCGTTATTGACCACCGTTTTTGCCGGGCGAATCGCCAGCACCCGCTTATTACCCATCAGCGGTTTCAGACGGTTATAAAGCTGATTTTTTTCCCTGGACTGGTCGGCGCCCACTTCCAGGGTATCTTCATGTTTGGGGTATATCCGGCGATAGGAGAGATAAATATCCACCCCCTGCCCGGCCTTGACGTTATTTAATAAATAGTTGTCTGCTTTGTTTAACTCGAAGGTGTAGAGAATATTTCCCGGCTGTAAAAACAGGCTCAGATATTCATTGCTGCCTGGTTCCGCCAGTAATCCCGGCAAAATCCATGAATTCGCTGGCACCGCGCTTTTTAACGCCCAGTTATCGAGACTTTTACCGGCGAGATTAAACTGAGCGTCGCTACTGCCGACCTCAACCGTCACGGTTTTCATCTGAAAGTCCCCGGCCCGTAATACCGTACTGGCGTCTAAATCACGAATAGCCACCGCCACGCTGATGGTCTGCTGCGGTTTTTTTTCTGGCTGACTGGCCTGCAGAATGGCCGCCGGACGGGATTGGTTAAAATAGAAAAACAGCCCCAGAATACCGACAACGATCATCACCACATAAACTAGCAGACCGCCTCTTTTCATATTCATTGTTTTCCACTTTGCGTTGACAGTATCCATGTATCTGAAATTCATAAATACGGACATTGCGTCCTGCTATGCCCGTATAAAAAACATTAATGAACGTGTAGAGGCTTATGGCGCAGGGGTACCGCCAATTCCCATAGATCCATTAACCGAAGTTTCGATTTTACTAAAAATACCTGTTAACAAATCTGATACAGTTCCATCCTCACCGAAGATAACGGCGACAACGGCGGCCACGCCAGCGATGACAATCGCGTACTCAACGGCGGTGACGCCTTTTTCATTACGTTTGAAATCATGAATGCATCCAGCAACACAGGTATAAGCAGCCAGATACTTGTCATAAACACGATTTAGCATTACCAGTTTCCTTATTTAACCATCATTCAATATTTAAATTTATATGTCGCCCAAAATATATTCATAGAAAGAATTAATCTTTCGCTCATTGATATTCTCCGGGCGACAGAAGAATAGCCTGTTAATTCTGTCGCCAGCTAATATTTATAATCGATCGATTTCAGTCCGGTTAATAGCCAAAAGCTATCATTTAACATATAACGATCGTTTTAATCGATCGTTATAGGCAAAAAATGAGTATAAAAGACAGACGAACTACTTATAAATCAGGCGTTATGCGGCGGTATTTCTCGCAACAAAATTGCAGCGGCTAGCGTTTATTTTTAGCGGGTGATTTCATAATAAACACACAATTCAACAACCATTACATTCGATAGAAATCAACATTTGGTATTTAGCGCTGGCTTTGACGTTAAATTCGCAGCTTAAGTACATTTTCGGCAGGCGCAGGAGTGATTTATCGCTTACAATATATGGCGGATATTGATGCCTGCCACACATATAAATAACAAATAATTAAAACAAAGAAAACTCCTAAAATGATGAATAATAATGAACGAGCGAGCCGCAGAAATTAATCAAAGGGACGGCGCAATTACCGCCCTATCATCAACGGAGTCATCTTATAGAGAGCAGACAGATAAGCAAACTGAACGACTAACAATGAAATATACTGAGTTTTATACTTAATGCAGAATAAATGGCGAACAGACAGCCGTTCATTATAGGATGGGTATGTCGAAAGCACACGGGCCTTGCCTCAATGCGACAAAGCCCTCAATCATGCCAGCCCTTTAAATCGTCACCATGCCGCGCACCCCTTCCGCTTCCATATCCGCGCCCTTTCCATGCTTAATAATCGCCCCGCGCGACATCACCAGATAGCTGTCGGCAAGGGCGGCGGCAAAGTCATAAAACTGCTCGACCAGCAGAATGGCCATATCGCCACGGTTCGCCAGTTGACGGATCACTTCGCCAATCTCTTTGATGACCGACGGCTGAATACCTTCCGTCGGTTCATCGAGGATCAGCAATTGTGGCCGGCTGGCCAGCGCGCGGCCAATGGCCAGCTGCTGCTGTTGACCGCCGGAGAGATCGCCGCCGCGCCGCTGTTTCATGGTTTTCAGCACCGGAAACAGCTGATAAATTTCTTCCGGTACCTGCCCGGCGTCCCTGGCCGGAAACCGCGACAGCCCCATCAGCAGATTCTCTTCCACCGTCAGGCGAGGAAAGATTTCACGCCCCTGCGGCACATAGGCGATACCGGCCTGTACCCGCTGGTGCGGTTTACGCTGGGTCATCGTTTTCTCCTGCCAGATGACTTCGCCGCTGCGTGCCGGAATCAGCCCCATCAGGCACTTCAGTAAGGTGGTTTTACCCACGCCATTGCGTCCCAGCAGACAGGTGACCTCGCCTTGCCGGGCCTCAAAATCAACCCCACGCAGAATATGGCTGCCGCCATAATATTGATGTAACTGATTAACCTGTAACATTCGCTCTCCTTAACGACCGAGATACACTTCAATCACCTGCTCATTCGCCTGCACCTCGCGCAGCGAGCCCTCTGCCAGCACCTGTCCCTGATGCAGCACCGTGACCCGGTCAGCGATAGTTTCGACGAACCCCATATCGTGCTCCACCACCATCAGGGAATGTTGCCCGGCGAGGGTGCGGAACAGCTCGGCGGTATACTCGGTTTCAGCATCGGTCATCCCGGCAGCGGGCTCATCCAGCAGCAACAGATGCGGCTCCTGAACCAGCAGCATGCCGATCTCGAGAAACTGTTTTTGCCCGTGAGAAAGCAGCCCCGCCGGGCGCGTACGTTCGCCATCAAGACGCAACAGGCGCAAAATGTCGCTGATGCGGTCCTCCTGCTCGCCGTTCAGCCGCGCCCGCAGGCTGGCCCAGACCGACTTATCGCCTTTCAGCGCCAGCTCAAGGTTTTCAGCGACGGTCAGCGCCTCAAACACCGTCGGTTTCTGAAACTTGCGACCGATCCCCTGGCGGGCGATAGCGATAGGGTCAAGTCCGAGCAGGTCGATGGACTGGTCATAGCGCGCCCTGCCGCTCTGCGGCCGGGTTTTGCCAGTAATGACATCCATCAGCGTCGTTTTCCCGGCGCCGTTCGGCCCGATAATGCAGCGCAGTTCGCCCACGCCAATCTGCAATGAGAGATCCGTCAGCGCCTGGAAACCATCAAAATTGACGTTGATGTTCTCCAGCTCCAGTACCGGGTCGGTCTGCGCGCGAAAGCGGTCCGTGGGCTGCTGGCGGGTAAACAGGCCTTCATCCGGTTGCATTAGCGGTCTCCTTTGCGTAGCAGGCCAATAACCCCGCGAGGTAAAAACAGGGTCACAATGATAAAAATCAGACCAAGGAACAGCTGCCAGTACTCCGGCATCGTGACGGTGAACAGGCTCTTCGCCCCGTTCACCAGCCCGGCGCCAAGAACCGGACCAATTAAGGTGCCGCGTCCACCCAGCGCCACCCAAATAGCCGCTTCAATGGAGTTGGTCGGCGACATTTCGCTGGGGTTAATAATGCCCACCTGAGGCACGTACAGTGCGCCTGCCAGGCCACACAGCACCGCCGACAGCGTCCACACCAGCAGCTTAAATCCGCGCGGATCGTATCCGCAGAACATCAGCCGGTTTTCCGCATCACGCACCGCCGTCAGGATCCGGCCGAATTTACTCTGCGCCAGCAGATAACCGATCCCTAACGTCAGCAGCAGCAGTAAAACCGTGACCATAAATAGCGCTGCCCGCGTGGTGGTCGCGGTAACGGAATAGCCAAGCAGCGTGGTGAATCCGGTAAAACCGTTGTTGCCGCCAAAACCGGTTTCGTTACGGAAAAAGAGCAGCATGCCGGCGTAGGTCAACGCCTGGGTCATAATCGAGAAGTAGACACCTTTGATTTTAGAGCGGAAAGCAAACCAGCCGAAGACTAGCGCCAGCAGCCCCGGAACCAGCACCACCAGCAGCATCGCCCAGGCAAAGTGCTGCGTTCCCCACCAGAACCACGGCAGCTCGCTCCACGACAGAAAAGACATGAATGCCGGCAGACCGTCGCCCGCCGCCTGGCGCATCAGATACATCCCCATCGCATAGCCGCCGAGGGCGAAAAAGATGCCGTGGCCCAGCGACAGCATACCGGCGTAGCCCCAGACCAGATCCAACGCAACGGCGACAATGGCGTAACAGAGGATTTTACCGCTCAGGGTCAGCAGCCAGGTGGAAACCGCCAGCGGATGCGACTGCGGTAGCAGCGCCAGAAACGGCATACTCAGCAGCCCCAGCACCAGGAGCACGCCGAGCCATAGCAGCGGCCGCGGCGCCTTACGCGCTAATGTTAAGGTAATTGGTTGGCTCATCAGTCAATAACCCTCCCTTTTAAGGCAAACAGCCCCTGCGGACGTTTCTGAATAAACAGGATGATCAGCACCAGGATCAGGATCTTGCCCAACACCGCCCCGAGCTGAGGTTCAAGGATTTTGTTGAAGATGCCGAGGCCAAAGGCGGCCACCACGCTCCCCGCCAGCTGGCCGACGCCGCCGAGCACCACCACCAGGAAGGAGTCGATGATATAACCTTGTCCCAGCTCCGGGCCGACGTTACCCAGCTGCGACAGCGCCACGCCCCCCAGCCCGGCGATACCCGAACCGAGACCAAACGCCAGCATATCCACGCGCCCGGTCGGCACGCCGCAGCAGGCCGCCATCGCCCGGTTCTGCGTCACCGCCCGTACGTTCATGCCTAAGCGGGTTTTATTGAGAATTAACCAGGTGAAGAACAGCACCAGCAGCACAAAGCCCAGCACCGCCAGGCGGTTCCACGGCAGGATCAGGTTCGGCAAAACCTGCAGACCGCCGGAGAGCCAGGCCGGGTTGGCCACTTCCAGGTTCTGGGCGCCGAACAGCATGCGCACCAGTTGGATCAGCATCAGGCTAATCCCCCAGGTAGCCAGCAGCGTCTCCAGCGGCCGGCCGTAGAGATGACGAATGATGGTGCGTTCCAGCGCCATGCCGATGCCACCGGTTATCAGGAAGGCGACCGGCAGCGCGACCAGCGGATAAAAAGCCAGCCACTGCGGCGCCAGCTGGGCCAGCGCCTGCTGCACCAGCCAGCAGCTGTAGGCGCCGATCATCAGCATCTCGCCGTGCGCCATATTGATGACGCCCAGCAACCCGTAGGTGATAGCCAGCCCCAACGCCGCCAGCAGCAGAACCGACCCCAGCGACAGCCCCATAAACGCCTGGCCGAGAATATCGCCGAGCAGCAGACGCTGTTTAATCTGACTCAGGCTGTTTGCTGCCGCAGCGCGCACGCGGGCGTCAGGCTCATGCTGAAGATCGGTATAGGGAATCAGCAGCGCCTGGGTATCCGGATCCACCGAGTGGCCGAGCTGCTCAACGGCAGCCAGCCGTCTGGCGCTGTCCGGGCTGGCAAGCTGCAGACGGGCCAGCGCAATGTCCAGCTGCGTTTTCACGCCCTCATCGGTTTCAACCGCCAACCGTTGTTGCAACAGCCCCGCCATTTCCGGCGTAGCCTCCCGCTGTAGCGTTCTGACGGCGGCCGCTCTTTCCGTGACACTGTCACTGACAAGCAGATGGGTGGCCAGCGCCCCGGCGACCAGATTACGCAGGCGGTTGGTGAGGCGAACCGGTTTTGTCGCCCCTTGTGGAGAGTGCGCGGCTCCCAGCGCCTGCTGCTGGCTGAAGGCGTGGCCACTGTCGTCCGCCACCAGAGTTTCCGCTTTCAGCGCCCGCAGCAGCGGCAGTCGCTGGGCGTCCGGCGCGGCAGCCCACTGTTCCAGCAGGCGCGCCTGCTGGGTGCGGTTGGCCGCCACAAAATCATCCGCGTCCGCTGCCTGCGCCCGCCACGGCACGATCATCACCAGTAGCGCGAGGTAATACCCCACTATGCGCCATGTGCTCATGAGTATCTCCTTGTGTCATTTCCCCGTTAACGCTAACGAGGGTCGCGCGGGATTCCGGGATATCCCCGGTGGCGCTGGCGCTTACCGGGGCGACTTATGTCGCCCGGGCAACGCATGCGCACCCGGGAGAGAGGCGCTTAATTCGCGGCAGTTTTTATTGGATGATCGGGTTTCTTATCGTTGCCCGCGATCCACGGGCTCCACGGCTGGGCGCGCACCGGCTTATCGGTCTGCCAGACGACGTTGAACTGCCCGTTGCTTTCGATTTCGCCAATCATCACCGGTTTGTGCAGATGGTGATTAGTCGCGTCCATGGTCAGAGTGAAGCCCGAAGGGGCGTTGAAGGTCTGGCCGGCCATCGCTGCCCGCACCTTATCGACATCGGTGGTCCCCGCCTTGGTTACCGCCTGGGCCCACATGTGCAGCCCAACCCAGGTGGCTTCCATCGGATCGTTAGTCACCACGGTGTCGGCGTTTGGCAACTTGTGGGCTTTGGCATAGGCACGGTAATCCGCCACGAACTGTTTGTTGGTCGGATTATCGACCGACTCAAAGTAGTTCCACGCCGCCAGGTTCCCCACCAGCGGTTTGGTATCAATACCGCGCAGCTCCTCTTCACCGACCGAGAAGGCCACCACCGGCACATCGGTGGCCTTCAGCCCCTGGTTGGCCAGCTCTTTATAAAACGGGACGTTGGAGTCGCCGTTGATGGTAGAAACCACCGCCGTTTTACCGCCGGCGGAGAATTTCTTAATGTTGGCCACGATGGTCTGGTAATCGCTGTAACCGAACGGGGTATAGACCTCTTCGATGTCCTTATCCTGGATCCCTTTTGCATGCAGGAAGGCGCGCAGAATTTTGTTGGTGGTCCGCGGATAGACGTAATCGGTGCCCAGCAGGAAGAAGCGTTTCGCCCCGCCGCCATCTTCACTCAGCAGGTATTCCACCGCCGGGATCGCCTGCTGATTCGGCGCCGCGCCGGTATAGAAGACGTTTGGCGACATCTCTTCGCCTTCGTACTGTACCGGATAGAACAGCAGGCCATTCAGCTCTTCAAAAACCGGCAGAACCGATTTTCGTGAGACCGATGTCCAGCAGCCAAAGACCGCCGCCACCTTGTCCTGGGTTAGCAGCTGACGGGCTTTTTCCGCGAACAGCGGCCAGTTTGACGCGGGATCGACAACCACCGGCTCGAGCTTTTTCCCCAGCACGCCGCCTTTAGCGTTAATGTCGTCAATCGCCATCAGCGCCACGTCTTTCAACGGGGTTTCGGAAATCGCCATGGTCCCGGAGAGCGAATGCATAATCCCGACTTTAATGGTGTCGGCGGCATAAACCTGGAAAGAGTAGCCCATGAGAACGGTAGAGGCGGAGAGTGCGAAAGCTTTTAATAATGTTCGACGCTGCATGATTCACTCCTGAAAATCGCAAAAACGAAAAATGAATGAACGACTATCCGGAAGTGATAAGGCAAAAACGGTGCCAGGTTATCTGACGGCGGGAAAGCGCGCGACGGCGCGGCAGGAGAGAAACAGACAGGCAGCGTTGCCTCAAAACGGTGCAACGCTGCGCTATGAAGAGCGATTACCAGACCTGAGCGGCGATCCCGGTGACCAGGCGGACTTTATCCCACTGCTGGGGTTCCGTCAGCGCGTTCCCCTCCTCGGTCGAGGCGAAGCCACACTGCGGGCTGAGGCAAAGCTGCTGCAGAGCAACATACTGCGCGGCCTCCTGCAGACGCGCTTTCACTCCCGCCGGGTTTTCCAGCTCGCCGTTTTTGGTGGTGATTAATCCCAGCACGACCTGCTGCTTGCCCGGACGGATAAAGCGCAGTGGGGCGAAATCGCCGGAGCGGTCATTATCATACTCGAGGAAGAACGCATCGACGTTGACCCCGCCAAACAGCACCTCGGCAACCGGCTCATAGCCGCCTTCCGAGATCCAGGTGGAACGGAAGTTCCCGCGACAAACGTGCAGGCCGATGGTCAAATCGTCCGGTTTGCCTTCCAGAGCCTTATTCAGCACCCGGGCGTACGTTTTGGCCAGCTCGTCAGGATCGTCGCCGCGATCGCGCACCTGCTGACGTTGTTCATCGGAACACAGATAGGCCCAGACGGTATCATCGAGCTGCAGATAGCGGCAGCCGGCATCATAGAAGGCGCGAATGGCATCTCGCCAGGTGGTCGCCAGATCGTCGAAATAGTCGGCGAGGTCCGGATAAACCGTGGCATCAATATCTTTACGCCCGCCGCGGAAATGGAGCACGCTCGGGCTTGGAATGGTCATCTTCGGCTGCGCTTCGCCGCTGACGCTTTTCAGATAACGAAAATCTTCCAGCATCGGATGATCGCCAAACGCCAGTTTACCGATGACGCGAACGCCGTGAGCTTTGGTCTGCACGCCGTTGAACTGGATCCCTTTGTCGGAATCGTAGCGTTCAACGCCTTCTAAACCATCGAAGAAATCGAAGTGCCACCACGCGCGGCGAAATTCGCCGTCTGTCACCACGTGCAGCCCGCAATCACACTGCTGCCTGACCAGCTGGCGGATAGCATCATTTTCAATCTGGCGCAGCTGTTGTGCATCGATGGCGCCTTCGGCAAGCTGCTGACGCGCGACCTTTATTGCCTCTGGACGTAAAAAACTGCCGACGATATCTGCGCGGAACGGGGCCTGTTGACGTTGCATGGTGTCTCCTTAGCGGTAAGCACAATTAGTTGCCTGCCGTGATAGTTCATTATTTGAATTTTAGACTTCTGGATGGCTATATGTCCAGATACTGTCATGCACTGCCGTCAGCGGCAAACGAGAAAAATTCATCGGACATGAAATAAATTCATTTAGCGGCCGGCTACCCGCAGAACCGGCCGCAGTGAGTTAGTCGGCGAAAGGCAGCCCCTCGTCCTGCCAGCCGGTGAGGCCGCCGAGCATCATTTTGACCGGACGCCCCAGTTCAGCCAGCTTGAGAGCGGCAATATCCGCACCGTTGCAGTGGGGGCCGGCGCAATAGACGACGAACAGCGTCTCAGCTGGCCACGCGCTCATGCGGCCGGCATCGATCAGGCGATGCGGCAAATGCAGCGCCCCAGGCAGATGCCGTCGGGCAAAGGTCTCCGCACTGCCGACGACGTGCAGCAGTACAAAATCGCACGCCCCGTCGCGCATCGCGCTGTAGACATCCGCGCAGTCGGTTTCAAAACTCAGTTTATGCCGGAACCAGGCGGCAGCGTCGGCGCAAGCGGCGGGGGTAAAAGCGGTTACAACACTCATGGCGTATTCTCCTTGTCTGTGGTACCACTAATTTAATGAATCCGCTCACTTATCCTCTGCCGGCAACCATGACAGAAAACGTTGAAATCCTGACAAATCCTCCCGTGACGTTGTCACACCATAAGGTCGTTGTGCTGGCCTACGATGGCCTGTGCACCTTTGAGTTTGGTATCGCGGTGGAGATCTTTGGTCTTCCCCGCCCGGAAATGGGCGATCGCTGGTACCAGTTCGCGGTCGCCGCCGTCGATGACGGTGAGCTACGGGCTACCGGTGGTATCCGGCTGATGACCGACGGCGGCATGAATTTGCTTCAGGATGCGCAGACTATCGTGGTTCCCGGCTGGCGCGGAATCGATGCCCCGGTCCCGGCGGCGCTGTGCGATGCCTTAGCCGCCGCCCATGCGCGCGGCTGTCGGATTATCTCAATCTGCTCCGGCGTATTTGTTCTCGCGGCGGCCGGGTTACTCAATGGCCGCAGAGCGACAACGCACTGGCGATACACGGAGAATCTGCGCCAGCGCTTCCCGCTGATTGATGTGGTCGCCGATGTGTTGTACGTGGGTTCTGACGGCATGATGACCTCCGCGGGCAGTGCCGCCGGCATCGACCTGTGCCTGCACCTTGTGCGTGAGGATTATGGGATTGACGCCGCCAATATCGTGGCCAGACGACTGGTTGTCTCTCCGCATCGCGACGGCGCGCAGGCGCAGCAGGTTGTCCGCCCTGTCGCCCAAACGCGGGAAAGCCAGCGCCTGGGGCTGGTGTTTGATTATCTGCATCAGCATCTTGCCGCCAGCCATACCGTGGCGTCGCTGGCGCAACAGGCGGGGATGAGTCCTCGCACCTTTTTACGCCGTTTTCAGGCGGCGACCGGTAAGACCCCTGCGCGCTGGCTGCTGGATGAGCGGTTGCAGCGCGCGCAGCAGCATCTGACCCATAGCCGCATCAGCATCGATAAAATCGCCGAACTCAGCGGTTTCGCCGATGCCGGCACCCTGCGCCACCATTTTCGCCAGCAGTTCGCTATCAGCCCATCCGCATACCGGAAGAAGTTTTCTGCCGCTGCGGTTGTAAAATCGTAGCAGGCGGTCACAATGGTTTGCCGATCGCTGTCATTACGCAAGGAGCCTGTCAGATGAAAAAAGAGTGTCGAGTCGTTCTGTACAAAGAGGGAATTCTGGGGAGCATGTTTTTTGGCGAAGCGAAAGCTGACCCGGAGAAAATGAGCCGTTTTCTCAATGAGTTCACCCTGCAGGGCTGGGAAGTCAAAACGATGTCCGTGGAGCGCCGCAGAACCGGACTGTTCTGGTCGCGCGAGGCCTATCTGTTCGTCCTTGAACGGCCACTCTAACCCCTCACCGCACTATTTATTTCACGCTGAAAAAGTTTTCCTGGTTAATTATTTGTTTAGGTTGACCAGGTTATTCTTTATGCAACAACCGTACACCACGTTCAATAAGGACTACTTAGCGCACACTAATCAATGATGGAGGTTAATCATGCTGGGAAATATGCATGTATTTATGGCAGTACTGGGAACAATTCTGTTCTTTGGTTTTCTTGCCGCGTATCTAAGCCACAAATGGGATGACTGATGAACGACGATAATCCCCACCCGTAACCGCCCCCTGCTGCTGATTGCACCAGGGGGCGTTCCGCTTTTAGCTTCCCGATCATAGCTTTCGCTTCATTATGAGAAATTCACGCCTTCCGCTATGCCTGGGGCCCCGATTGCAATGAAGGATCGTCACTTTACATTCATACAGCGGGTGTAGATTATTCAGCATTATTCGCGATATCGGATTCCTTGCCAGTGAAAACCTATATAGCTATTCCGTTGCTAGCCTTTTTTCACACATGCATCGCCGGACTATTTTTCAACAGACCCTCCTCGCGGATTATTCAAGATAAATGCATGTCGTTCGATGGCGTAATGGCATCGTGCATGACAAAGCACTACAGCCCCCATCACCGCTTCTCTTAGAGGGACATCGGTATTGCGCCCCCTCGCTGCGAATCAGCAGAAATATCACTCAGGTCAACACATCGCTTTGATGGCCTCGCGGCCAGGTTTTACGCATGGAATATTCCGGTTTAAGGTGTGTAGCGAAAGGGAATTATTGATTCTCCATAAAATATTCACATTTTTGGTTTGCAATTGAGGCTCGCCAGTTCAGGAGCTATTATGAAAAAAATTATCCTTGTCATTTTTGTGCTCTGCGCAGCCGTGTCTCTTTCCGGATGCATCCTTCCGCCGGGAGGCCCCGGAGGTGGACCCGGCGGTGGTCCTGGCGGTGGACACTTTCATGGGCCAGACCTCCGTTAAGGTGTTTATTACAGCGGTTAAAAAAGCCACCGGAAGGTGGCCTTTTTAACCGCAACAAAGGCTATCAACTGAATGTGAAAACCGGCGACATCAAGTCTGACTTCTCCCGGGAATGAGGGGCTAAAAGTGTCAGAAGGCCTATGGGTTTATCAGGAAATGACCCGGGGCGGTATCAGCGGTTGCTTCAACAGAATGTTTGCGCCGATCGCCAGCGCCAGATAAAACGTCAACCCGCTGATATTGTGTTTTATTATAAAAAAGTGAGAGTTATACGTTATTTAACTATTATGACGCCGCTGGCTCGCAGAATAGACCCCTCTTAACCGCTAAAAAGTGTGACATTGATCAAACTCAACAACATAGCAGGCTCAAAGGCGTATTTATATTACGTCCGTTACCAGGGCCCGGCCTTGTACATAATACGGTTTTTTTGATGCACAGAGAGAAAGAGGAGAAATACCCATGGTCACTTATGATCGTAACCGCAATCCTATTACCAACGGAAGCCAGGTGATGATTAATGGGACAGGTAAAACGGGTAAAATTGTTGCTATCCACTCCAATGGGCTCACACCCGCCCAATTACGTCGCAGCAAAACCATTGAAGTTGAAGGGAATGAAGGTAAGTTCGAACCCGTTGAACTGATTCGTCTTGGCCTACACTAAAGACGGCAATGCCGCTGCGGCACCGGCAACTCAATATCTGGCAAGCTCATGCAGAACAGATATTCAGCGAACAGTACCGGAACGGCATTTTTGTCCCCTGCCTGACTTGCCGATATCACCTTCTGTCTGGCACGAATTCAGCAACGCGGCCTCATCACGGCTCACATTTCCAGAGGGTATTTTGTACTCCACTCCCCTTCGGCAAATTCGGGTTCATATTTGCACTATGGAGATAGACTGCTTTTGATTTTCCATACTGCTGACAGGCTTTAACGGCCGTAGAATGCAAACTATCGAGACCGTTCCACGCATCAGCCTGAATGCTGACCTTGTCACCATCGTTATACTGGACTGCTGCGCACCCTGATAGCGTTCCTGTGAGTACAATACCCAACACCGCCTTCATACCTTTCATTAAGTTCCCCCACATTAATGCCGGGGATTATAGTTTAAGCAGTCACGCGCGTCAGGCATATTTCGGGCAAACATCGTTTACGAGAGATATCTCAATAGACTGCACAGATTGACCAAAAGAGCGTCTTCCAACAGCCCTGTCCCAGGCATGCCCCCTGCAGCATTCGATCTGTTTGCGACCGACGGCCTCAGGTATTAAGACCAGAGGCCGCCCGGACGTGAGGGAATATCAATTACTTGTTCTTGTCTACGGGCTGGCGCATACGGTAAACACGCAGAGCATCGACCACCAGTGAAAATGCGGGAGAAACTTGTTTTCGGCTGGGGTAATACAGATAGTAGCCAGGGAAAGGCTGACACCAGGTTTCCAGCACCCGGATCAACCGACCTTCTTCAATATGCGCACCAAACTCTTCCTCAGGTAAAAATGCGATGCCTAATCCGGCCAGGGCGGCGGTGACAATATGTTCTGATGTGTTGAACGTCACCTGCCCGCTCACCCGAACGTTCAAATCACCACCTTCCTGATCAAAATCCCAGACATACAGTCCCCCGGACTTGACCATTCTCTGGTTTATACAGCAGTGTTGCGTCAGTTCATGTGGAGTTTGCGGAATCGGGTAGCGTGAAAAATACGCCGGCGACGCCACGGCCGCCATGCGTAATTCCGGGCCAATCGGTATCGCAATCATATCCTTATCAATGGTGTCGCCCAGACGCACTCCCGCGTCAAAACGGTCGGCAACGATATCGCGAAAACCGTGATTAGCATCGAACTCAATATGAATATCCGGGTATTCACGCAGAAGCGGCGTCAGTTTGGGTAATAAAGTGGTACGTAATACATCCGGCCCGCAGGTGATTCGTACCGTACCGGCAGGTTTGTCACGCAGTTCCGTGAGCATATCCAGTTCGGCTTCAATTTCATCAAAACGGTTGCCGATGGCCTGCAGCAGCCGCTCTCCGGCCGCGGTTGGCGACACGCTGCGGGTAGTTCGGGTGAGGAGACGAATTTGCATGCGCTCCTCCAGTGCGGAAATCGCCTGACTGAGTGCGGGTTGCGTCACGCCGAGATGCGCCGCCGCTCGGGTAAAGCTCCCTTCGCGGGCAACGGTGACAAAATAAAGAAGGTCATTCAGGTTGCGCTTCATTCGCCTGACACTCCCAATTAATAACTCTGGCTTATAAGCCCATTAAGTATTCATTAGCTAGTCAGGCTACACCAGCCGTGTAAAACTTTCAGCCATTGATAATCATAAACAGCATGTTTATGCGTGCGTTTTTGTCGTTATTCCCGTGAATAGCGTCCGGCCCCGGCTTGTCTGAATTTAGCCGGGTCGATATTCAGAGGTAGTCGTTTATGTCCACACTCCGTCATGAAAATCCACATTACGAACAGCACGCATACTGGAGCGGTGTGCTGGCGATGACGCTCTGCGTCTTTGTGCTTATCGCCTCAGAATTTATGCCTGTCAGCCTGCTGACGCCTGTCGCGGCCGATCTCAGAGTCAGTGAAGGACTGGCTGGACAGGGGATCGCCATTTCCGGGGCGCTGGCGGTATTGACCAGCCTGTCTCTTTCGACACTTGCCGGAAATCTGCATCGTAAATATCTGCTGCTGGGCATGACGGCATTAATGGCTTTATCGGCAACAATGGTCGCCCTGTCTCCCTGCTACCTGATTTATATGGCCGGTCGCGCCCTGATTGGTATTGCGATCGGTGGGTTCTGGTCGATGTCTGCCGCCACGGCGCTTCGTCTGGTGCCACGGCATCGGGTCCCTCACGCATTAGCTATTTTCAATGGCGGTAACGCCCTGGCAACCGTTATCGCGGCACCGCTCGGCAGTTATCTCGGTGCCGTCATGGGCTGGCGCGGAGCGTTCCTCTGCCTTGTTCCGGTCGCGATCGTCGCCTTCATCTGGCAGTGCTTCAGCCTCCCCGCGATGGCACCCGACAACAACAGGCGGCCTGGGCGTTCTGCTTTTCATCTGCTCTCCCGTCCCGTTGTTGCAGTTGGCCTGCTCGCCTGCGGGCTGTTCTTTATGGGGCAGTTCTCATTATTCACCTACGTACGGCCGTTTCTTGAAACCGTCACCCGGGTGGATATCAGCACCTTATCTCTCATTTTACTGACCATCGGGATAGCCGGTTTTATTGGCACGCTGGCGATCAGTCATTTTTTAAAGAGGGGCCTCTATTCGACGCTTGCAGCCATCTCTTCACTCATGGCTGTCGTCGCCGTAACGCTCATACTCACGGGCCAACACCTCGGGTTTGTCGTGCCGCTACTGGGGTTCTGGGGACTGATGGCGACAGCTGCGCCGACCGGATGGTGGGCCTGGATAGCGCGTACGCTGCCTGATGATGCCGAAGCCGGCGGCGGACTGATGGTTGCGGTTATCCAGCTTTCTATCGCCCTGGGTTCCACGCTTGGCGGTCTGACGTTTGATCACACCGGCTGGCAAAGCACTTTTGCTCTTAGCGGCGGGCTGCTGATTGTCGCAGCAGGGTTAACCATTCTGACATCACGTAAAACACACCACTGACAATTAAGGATAAACTCCATGAAAAATATGACTCTGGCGCTGGGGCTGTTAATCAGTTCGTTTGCCGCCACTGCGGCGGATATAACAAAAGGCGCCGACAACTTTTATAAAAGCGATAAGGTTATCCAGCAAAAGGTGACCTTTAAAAACCAGTACCAGATGAACGTTGTGGGCAATTTGTTTATTCCGCAAACCCTGAATCAGAATGCGAAAAACCCGGCGATCGTCGTCGGGCATCCGATGGGTGCGGTAAAAGAGCAAAGCGCGAATCTGTATGCGCAAAAACTGGCGGACCAGGGCTTTGTAACGCTGGCGATTGATCTCTCCTTTTGGGGGGAAAGTGCAGGTGAACCGGGTCATCTGATTTCGCCGGAAATTTATGCTGATGACTTCAGCGCGGCTGTGGATTACCTCAGTACCCAGCCGTACGTTGATCCTGAGAATATCGGTGTGCTAGGGATTTGCGGCAGCGGCAGCTTTGTTATCAGTGCGGCCAAAATTGACCCCCGTATGAAAGCGATTGCCACTGTCAGCATGTATGACATGGGAGCGGCTTTCCGCAATGGCCTGAATCATTCCCAGACGCCAGAGCAGCGTAAGGCCTTTATCCAGTCGGCCATCGAACAGCGAATGGCCGAATTTAAAGGCGCAGAGAAGGCGTACATTCCGGGGACCGTAAACCAACTGGATGATTCAACACCGGCCATACAGCGTGAGTTTTTTGATTTCTACCGTACAGCGCGAGGCGGTTATACCCCGCAGGGTGAGCAACAAGAGCTGACCACCAAACCTCTGTTAAGCAGCATCGGCAAATTTATGAACTTCTATCCGTTTAACGATATTGAAACCATTGCGCCGCGCCCGATGCTGTTTATTACCGGCGCCAATGCGCATTCCAAAGAGTTTAGCGAGGATGCTTACAAACGCGCCGCTCAACCGAAAGAGCTCTATGTCGTTGCTGGCGCAGGCCATGTCGACCTGTATGACCGCACTGACCTGATCCCTTTTGCGAAGCTGACGTCATTCTTTAAAAGCAATCTGAAATAGTGATACCCGCCGCTCCCGTAAAGGGGGCGGCAAATTGACCTTCCCGGGGGGGGGGTTAAGCGTTGCAGCGTATTGCGGTACCTGCACAATCAGCGAGCAGGCTTCGAAGCCTGCCCCGGCAGCATCAACGACATAATCTGCCAGGGTCTGTGGCAAGTTTCGGCCTCAGTGGTGAGGCCGTTTTCTGCAACGTGTCCGTGTAGCTGCAGACTTATCGGCCATTTGGCTTCATTAGCGGACAGACAACGCAAAACGGTTTTCAAGCGCATGCGCAATTTCATCTTCTGTCAGCGACTGCTTTTCTACCCTGTCTGCAGTAATGGTCTTCAGCATATTGCCGAGCAGAATAAAGCGCCCCTGGGGTCGATGCTGGATGACCAGCAGCTTTTGTACAAAGACCGCGTCGAGGTGCGTGGAGTTAAGGTAATTGGCCGGAACAAAATCAATCCATTCCTGAGGCGACAGGTCAAAACCGTATTGATCGCACCAGTTTCCCTCAACCCTGGCCTGAAGCAGATAGTATCCACTCGCATCACGACTAAGCCGGAACGTATCAAAATCCTGAATGATGTCCGTATCAAGTTCGTCTAAGGCCAGCGGCGCGCGGATACCGTAGCTACCAAACCCAAGGTCGCAAAGCCATTGACGACCATCAACTTCGGCGATGACCGCCATATGCGTTTTAGGCCGGCGCGCGGGATAGAACATTGGCCGTGCCGCAACAAAACGGTAGGTTATACCCAGCGTCTGCAGCGCCATCGTAAACAGCCCGTTGAGTTCATAGCAGTAGCCGCCCCGTCTCTGCTGTAATAACTTGTTGGCAATATCATCAGGTGCCATCGACACGATTTTACCTGCCTGTACGTCCAGATTTTCAAAGGGGATCGCAAAGAGCTGGTGACGCATGAGCGCATGTAGCGTCGCGGTATTAGCCGCCGCAGGTCCGCTATAGCCTATGCGCCGGAAATAGAGGGAAAGGTCGAAATTGTCGCTGTGCATGTGACTACCCTGGCTGGTTTGTGTGGCACACACTATAGATGGCGCCTCGTATCGCCTGTATAGTCAGATTTATCAAAAATCAGACTATACAGATTACGATGTCCGAGCCATCCCCGCCGACTCCCCACTACCGCCGAATAGCCGAAATGCTGCGGCTGACTCTGACTTCAGGCGCTTTGCGAACGGGAGATCGGATTATCTCCGCGCGTAAACTGGCCGAGCGCGAGCAGGTCAGTCTCCCCACGGCGCTGGAAGCACTACGTTACCTGGAGGCGGAAGGTCTGATTATCGCGCGCCCACGTTCAGGTTACTTTGTCCGCCAGATAATTCCCGCCGGGGAGACGCAGAGCACCGCTTCTGTCCCCGTACCCGTGCCGGTGACCATGTCCGCCATTGCCAGATCCCTGTTCGGGAGCGCGGAGGCGCGCCTGGTCCCGCTTGGCGCCGCGCTACCCGATCCGGCCTGGCTTCCCGTAGATACTCTGCACAGGGCATTGCAGACGGCAGGTCGTCGGCTTGATGCGCGCGGGCAGAGCTACAGCCTGCCCCCGGGAAGAGCAGACCTGCGCAGAAAGATTGCCGCACGCGCGGCACAATGGGGGGCTCTTTTTGGCGCGGATGGCCTTATCATCACCGCAGGCGCTACCCAGGCGCTGCGTCTGGCTCTCCGCGCCGTGTGCCGGCCGGGCGATGCCGTGGCGATTGAGCAGCCGGCCTACTTCGGCACGCTCCTGCTGCTGGAGGATCTGGGGCTGAAGGCATTGCAGATCCCCACTGATCCTGTTGAAGGGTTACTGTTAGCGCCACTCGAAGAAGCCATTCAGCGCCACCGTCCTGCAGCCGTTCTTGCCTCACCCACGGTGCAGAATCCGTCAGGAGCCAGTATGCCCGTCGCCCGCAAGCGGGAGCTGGTGGCTCTGCTTGCCAGTAAGGGCATCCCTTTAATTGAGGACGATGTGTATGGCGATCTGGCCGGTGATGCGCAGCGTCCGCCTGCGTGTAAAGCCTTCGACAGGTGCGGAAATGTTATTTATTGCAGCTCGCTGTCTAAAACCCTGGCGCCGGGCTGGAGAATTGGCTGGATTGCAGCCGGACGCTATCACTCAACGGTATTGCAGGCGCGAATGGCCGGAGAGTGGGCCGGCGCGCCGCTGATTGAAGCCGCGGCGAACGAGATCCTGGCCAGCGGTGATTATGACAGGCATCTGCGGCACCTGAAGCTCCACATTGCGCAAGGGATACAGGCTATCATCGCAAAGGTTGAAACAAGCTTCCCACCGGGCACGCGGGTCGCCGCCCCGGAAGCCGGTTTTCTGATTTGGGTAACACTCCCGTCACAGATAGATGCGCTGGAGGTACATCGTCGCGCACTCGCCCTTGGCATTGGTGTCAGTCCGGGCCCGTTGTTTTCCCCGGGAGCGGCAGAACTGAAAAACTTCCTGCGCTTGAACGGTGCGAATGAACCCACCCGCCATCTGTTGAATGCCGTGGAACAACTCGGTCTTTTGTGCCATGAGTTGGCCGCGGGACATTGACAGCGGAAGTGTTCTGCAGTCAGCGAATCCATCCTGTGAAGGCGCCAGAGGCTAAATGCTTGCTCGGTTCACGATACCAGCCTTGTGCCGGGGGCGGACGTTAGCGAGAGGTCTCCATTAACCTGATGAAGACAAATTCAGCCGCTCGTAAGACGCTTTGCCCTGTCTGCCCTGTGCAGCTTTCGCCGATAAAAAAGCCCCGCATTTGCGGGGCCTCAGAGCAAACAGGTTAGCGTTAGTCAAAAACACCATTAATAATTGATGTCACGATTGCCGTACTTAATGCGACCAGCACCAAATCATCGCCAACCGCACGCCATTCATATCCTGGGTAATACGGTAAATCGTTAATCATGGATGCCGGGAGCGTTTTCTTCGCAATCCCCGGAGGCAACGGTTTGCCGCGGACTAAATTCTTCGCGATACCCGGGGGAAGCGCCTTATAACCCACCAGACCATAATTGACTGCCAGGGAGCGCGCCCGCGAGAAGCTGATATCGGAGTCAACGTGGTCTGGTTTTCCGTAGTTCTTGCGGTTGCCATGATCCTCACCAGACTTCCCATTCCCCTGGCCTTTGTTGCTATGGTCTGCGCTGTTGCCATGATTGCCGCTGTTCCCGTGGTTACTCCCCCCATTGCCATGCCCACCGCCATTTCCATTTCCTGGGTTTGCATAAACCGGTGCAGCAACAACGACAAGCGATATAACCGCCGCAAGTGCAGTTTTGAGAGTGCGACGCTTAAACATGATGACGGTTCCTTAAGATTACGTGGACACTTTAAACATATGACAAAGCTATACCCTTAACAATTTCATGTTTTCTTATTTTTGGCAGATGTTGCAACCCGCATCATCTCCCATCGTACCTTCAGAGAATGAACCGGCATCATTTACCGGAAAGAAAAGTTCAGCATTCCAGATGGCCGCCAGGTAAAGTCCTGACGGCGGTTTGAGTGCCGGGAGAACGGTTATTTGAGAAATACAGTACAAGACATCGGCATTTGTCGGGCACAATAATGCAGCCGCTCTCTCGCTAACATAATTATTCCGTCACCGGGTTATTCCTTTGACTGCGGACTTTGAGGAAAATATGCAGTAATCCCATGGCTCCGTGGGCCCAGAAATAAGTCTCAATGAATACGGTCAGGAATCTATGCAAGCCCAGAACATCATGTGCCAGCGCAGAGGATGGACCAAACGCGGTATTCAGCACAAACCAGAGCCCGCCACACAAAGCCACGCCCAGCAGTGCCAGAACACCCAGTCCCTGAATGAATGCCGCCACTCCCCCGGCATGCGCGTCAGGTAGACGCAATGCAATCAGCGTCTTGAGATCGGCAGCCATGCCGCGAAAATCGAGCGTCAGCCAGGCAAAATAGTAATGAAAACCACGCTGTGTCAGCATCCAGATAAGCATCACAATACCCAGAGCAATCAATGTAAATCCAGAGATAACATGAAACCATGTCATGAACCCAACCAGGTTAACGTCGCCGAGGGCCTCGCTTTCAGTAAAGTCAGAGTTAATAATCTGCAATAAAACCAATACCGCTACGCTGATATGTAGCGCACGAAAAAAAGGGGTGTCGCGGTGAGGAAGTGCATTACATAACCGGTCTTTCATCATTTAACCATGTTGTTTACGGGAAGGTTGATTTCATCAGTATCGTTGCGGTTAATTAACGAAACCTTAAAACCACACTGAAGTTATCAATTTATTCCATTTCAGGATCCGCGGGACGCGCCTGCGGTTGTTCGCGAACACCGGTGGCCGGCGGGTGCCTGGAGTCGACGCCAAAGCGGTCGCGGAAAGAGGCATTTGACATCGTCGCGAACGCTGAAATAACGCCGTTCGGCGGCATGACCGGAGCCTGATATCATCTGCGCGATAGCAGCGACCGCGCAGGGCTACGCGGCCGTAGTCATTTAACATTTACCCGGCAATGATTCATAGTATATTGGGACTATCCTCTCTTTTCAGGTCTCCTTCATGTCTTACTCCATCGGTGAATTTGCCCGGCTTTGCGGGATTAACCCCACCACGCTTCGCGCCTGGCAGCGTCGATATGGTCTGCTCAAACCGCGGCGTACAGAGGGTGGACACCGTCTGTACAGCGATGATGATGTTCAGCAGGCGCTCAAAATTCTCGACTGGATTCAAAAAGGCGTTCCCGTCAGCCAGGTGAAACCTCTGCTGGATAGCCCCGTCACGAGGCGTACTGACAACTGGTTAAACCTGCAGGAAACCATGCTGCAGCGGCTTAAGGAGGGTAAAATCGATGCCCTGCGCCAGCTGATCTACGATTCAGGCCGCGAGTCCCCTCGCCCAGAGCTGGTAACGAAAGTATTGCGTCCGCTACGCGGTAAACTGTCTGCCCGCATCCCGACGGTGATGACGCTGCGCGAAATCCTCGACGGGATTATTATCGCCTATACCTCGTTTTGCCTCGAAGGCGACAAAAAAGCGCCGGGAGATAACTGGCTGATAACCGGCTGGCATCTCTCCGACTCCTGCGAAATCTGGCTGGAGGCCCTCGCCCGTAGCGGCCAGGGCCAGCGTATCGATCTCCTTCCCGTCCCGCCGGCGGCTCTGGCGCCCGAGGTTTTCCCGCAGCGCAACTGGCTGCTGGTCACCTCCGGAAAACTGACCGCAGCCCGCAAAAAACAGATTGCATGCTGGCGGCAGCAGGTCAATGCCCTCGACGTTATCTCCCTCTCCTGCGGCGATGCCTCGCCGGAAGCGGCCGCCGATACGGCTCAAGGAGATTGAGTCCTCCGCGCTTTTCCACATCGCCTGACGGAAAGGGCCGGTAAAAATCGTCAAATATAACTTCATGAATTAAATAAATAATAATAAATATCCTCGCCAATACTTGGACAAATATTAGTTATTGTGTAAGTTTTAGGTATGTGAAGACGTCGCGCGGCCCGGCAACCGACGCGGCTCCTGTTGTTCCTACAACCAATGCAATCATGAGGATGGCACCATGAACACGCAACCCGCGGTCGGCATCAGCGCATGTTTAACCGGCTCCGCCGTACGCTTTGACGGTGGACATAAACGGATGGGCTTTGTCATGGATGAACTGGCGGATTGGGTCGCCTTCAAACCCGTCTGTCCGGAGATGGCCATCGGCCTGCCCGCGCCTCGCCCGGCCCTTCGTCTGGTGCACACCACCGAAGGGACCATTGAGATGCGTTTTAGCCAAACGCCCCACGATGATGTGACGGAGAAAATGGCCGAATTTACCCGCTCATTTCTCCCCAGCGTGGACGCCCTCTCTGGCTTTGTTGTCTGTGCGAAATCGCCCAGCTGCGGTATGGAGCGCGTGCGGCTGTATGACGAAAACGGTAACCGCGGGCGTAAAGAAGGAGTGGGTCTTTTCACGCAGCAATTGCTCACGCACTACCCGTGGCTGCCCGTAGAAGAGGATGGCCGCCTGCACGATCCGGTGCTGCGGGAAAACTTTGTCGAGCGCGTCTTCGCTCTGCACCAGTTGAATACCCTGCGCGCGCAGGGACTCAGCCGTCGTGCGCTCCTGGACTACCATAGCCAGTACAAGCTGCAGCTGCTGGCGCATGACCAGGCGGGCTATCGCGAAATTGGGCCTTTCGTTGCCTCCCTTCATCAGTGGGAAGATCTGGATGCCTTCTTTGTCGCTTATCGCACTAAGCTGATGGCCATTCTGAAACAACCCGCTTCGCGGAAAAACCATACCAACGTGCTGATGCATATCCAGGGCTACTTCCGCGAACGGCTCAATAGCCGCCAGCGCGGCGAACTTCGCGAGGTGATCCTCAACTATCGCGCCGGTTTGCTGCCAATACTCGCGCCGATGACATTGCTCAAACACTACCTGGGCGAATTTCCGGACCGCTATTTGCTGACGCAAAACTACTTTAACCCCTATCCACAGGATTTAGGTCTGCGCCTGAGACTCCTCTGATGACGTAAAACGGGCCCGCCGTCGCGAGCCCGTCATTGCTGTCGCTTTTGCGGCAATTATCTGAACGGTGAATTCAGCGGAACTTCGGCATCAGGTTCATGAGTGATGCGGTTTCGCAGATCGCGACGGATCATCTCTATCGCCCAGAACCAGAAAATATGCCCGACCAGTTCCGAAATATATTCGTCGGCGGGGATATTAAGCAGAGAAGGCGTCAGACCTAATAAAGGGAAAGAGATCCAGTGAACGGCGATAGTGGCGACAATACCCGCCCATACCCCCTGCCATAGTTTTACTTTGGGGAACACTTCTGCCACCACGCAATAGCCAATGGCAAATACCAGCGAGAAAATAATATGTGTCACCATCACCGGATTGATGATGTGTTCTGAGAAGGTATAAACGGTGTGAGTAGGATCAATCCCCAGGTAATCACGTAAAAAAAGATAGGGCGGGTTAAACTCATCCCTGCCGCCGGAGAAAGTACGGGGCGGTAACGGAACTTCGGCCCCCCACTTCACAAATGCCGACATAATACCTGCGATAATCCCCACGCCTGTTGCCACGCCATAACGTCGGCGTCCGGGTTCCGTTTGTGCAAAGAAGTCCTTGATAGCCATCGAATACCACCTGATTATTTTTAGAATGAATACATTAGCTATGTTTAATGTTACTCATGGCTGGTCATATTGATCGCGATCACACTTTTGTCTATGAGAACAATTTTTATTCGTATCTCTTTGCTCGTCAGGTCAATGCTTTACCTTCTCACGGCATACGTTTCTCGCCGCAAAAAGTCGCCATCGGCCTTATTTTTATTGCAAAAATAGCGGCAAATTAGCGCACAACCGTGAAGTGACTTCGGGGAATCCAGCCGTTCTGGCCCTCGTCTTTGCCCTCGCTATCCCGGCACGCCGATGTTTTGCCTGAATGACAAAGGACGACCAACGGCAAAGAGATCCTGAACAATTCCGGGTGAACGTAGAACAGAAAGATCGGCTGCCGAATTAACGCTAACCGGCATTGTTTAATTTAAAGCGGATGGTTTTGGTCATTCCCTTATAGGGCTTATTGCTCTCAAAACGCCATTTTGCCACGGCGGAAATGACGGCATCATCGAAGAGGTGCTGTGGTTCAGAGGTTAATATCCACATTTTCTCCACTTTACCGTTGGCGCCAACATCAAAACGGATCTTCACTTCCCCATCAAGATGGTTGGCCAGAGCGTAATAGGGATAAACGGGTGGCGTGGAGACCAGCTGCTCAGGCGCAACTCCTTTCATCTGGCTGGTGCAGGCGGATATCAGGCAGCAGCCGGCAAACAGAAAGGCCCTGGATATTTTCATCATCAGCTTCCATATTGATAATAATTCTCAATACTATCACAAGAGGCTGATGCTCAGAGGATTTTTTCCTCTTTTTATGCGCAGTGAAGGCGTAACCGGCAAGCGGCAAAGAGAGAGGCCGCCTGCCTCTATCCGCAGGCGGCCTGCGGGTTACACGGATTTATCAACGTTGGTATTTGCACCGGAGGTCAGGATGCGAACCTTATCGCCTTTATTGAAGGTCAGTCGACCATCATCTGGCTGCAGCACCTGGATTAGCTGGCCAGATTGCGTTTTGATCGTCAGTTCGATCTGCCGGGCGGCCTGGCGCTGCGTTTGCCGGTGATGCGACGCGCTGGCTCCGGCAACCGCGCCCACCGCCGTCATCGCCGTTTGCCCGCTCCCGTTACCAAACTGGTGGCCAATAGCACCGCCAACCGCGCCGGCGGCAAGCGTTCGCAGCGGCTGACTGCGAGTCTCGCGGGTGATGATTTGACTTTGCTGCACAACGCCGTAATCCACCACGGTTTTGCTACCCGCAAAGCCGGGCTGGCAGGTAAAGGCGAGAAAGCCGAGAGCGATGAACAGGAATCTCTTCATAATGGCTCATTTTTCATTCTGTCGCTGGTGATGCGATCCTGCAAAAAGAGAATCCCGCCATTGCTGGCGGGTTCGAAATTAATTCAGCGCTTCCTGGAGATCTTTTTTAACCTGGGTACGCTGTTCCGGGGTCAGCACCTGGTTGACGCCAAAATAGTATTTCACGCGGTAGTAACGGACCTGCTGATCTAATTGTCCAAAAGCAGCCAGCTGTTGTTTCACTTTCGCCTCATCCCACTTGCCGGACTGGATAACATCGATCAGCGCGCCATCTTTGAAACCTTCGATTTTGATATTGTTGACGTTGGTTTCAAACTCCTGATGCAGACCCTTAATTTTTGTCACCTGATCGTTACTCAGCTTAAGGTGCTGCACCACCGGGTCCTGAGAAACCGGCGGTACTTCGTCAGCGGTGGCTGCCTGAGCGGCCATGGAGAAACCCGCGGTCATCGCCACGGCAAGCAGGGTGTTACGGAAAAGTTTATTCACAATCAATTATCCTTAATGTGCAAAACAAGAGATTTGATTATTACGATCAAATTGAAAGCCTTCTGTAACAAAGAGTTAAATTTAAATTTGGATCATAATCCGCTGGACATAGCGCCATTTTTACCGGCACGGAGAGCGGGATACTCCGCCCCTCTTCAGCAGCATTTTATGCTGGGTGAAAAACTATAACCCGCGAGAGTCGCCGCACCGCCGCCTTGCTAAACAGCGCTTTTATTCTTCTCAGTGTACGTTTAATGGACAAGTTGCAGAATAAAACAAAATAGCGATAGCTGAGGCGGGAATGGCGGCAAAAAAAAACCGCCAGATAGCTGGCGGTGAATAAATGCTTGCATGGATAGATTGTGTTTTGCATTTTACGTAGAGGCATTTTCCCTCTCCTTCTACGCCTGGCCATACGCTAGCATAGTTATCTTCAATGAAAGTTAAACCGACGTCCGCTTACAGTTTATCCACCAGCGCTTTGAGCTGCGCAATCAGCGGATCGCGGGAATATTCCCCCTCACGAGGCCAGGTTGACTGGCGGACGATCAATCGGGTGGGGAGCAGTTCGCGGATCGGCACCTGCGGCGCCGCCATCTGCTGGGTCAGCAGCTCCACCGCCCGTTTACCAAGCAGATCGAAGTTTTGCGCCACGGTCGTCAGCGGCGGCTGAAAGTAAAGACTGTCCGCCGTATCGTCATAGCCGGTGACCGAAACGGCACTGTTGCCGGTACGATTAAGCTGCGCCAGCGCGCTGAGTACCCCTAATGCCATCTGGTCATTAGCCACAACGATGGCGCTGATCCGTGGCTGCAGGTGGAGCAGTTCAAAGGTTTTCTGCCAGCCGCTGGCGGCGCTCCAGTCGCCAAATACCGTCACGGCCTGGCTCACGCCCAGGCGATGCAATGTCTCCCGCCAGCTACCGAGGCGCAACCGGGCAGAGACCGAGCTTTCCGGACCGGCCAGCAGGCCAAAATCGCGATGGCCGAGTTCCCAGAGATGCCGCACGCAGGCGCCGCAGCCATCACGATGATCAAAACGCACGCAGGAGACTTCCGTCTCCGGTGACACATCAAGAAACAGACAGGCGATATCGGGGTTTTCCTGCACCAGCCGTTCCGCGATGCTGCTCTCCAGCGGCAGGCTGATAATCGCGCCGCGAATATGCTGAGCGCGAAACTCATCCAGCCGGGTCTGAAGTGAAGCGTAATCGCTGCGTTCGGGCATGGCGATGGACACTTCCAACTGATGAGCCCCGGCATGGCTTTTCACCGCCGACGCGATTTGTGATGGCGCGTGCAGCGTCAGCGACGCCGTAATCAGCCCGATTGAAGGTGCCGCTTTCCCCGCCAGCAGCTGCGCCGATCGGTTGGGAACATAATGCAGCGCCTGCATCGCGCGGATCACTTTCTCGCGAGTCCGCGCGGAGACCACATCGGGACGATTCAGTACCCGGGAGACCGTTTGTTGCGAAACGCCGGCCTCGTGTGCCACATCATCTAAGGTTGCCGAACGCCGCTGCATAATCCCCCCCTCTCTGTGCAAAATCAGTCTGAATACGCCAAATGTCGTCCGCTAACATTTTATGTCTAACTGACGACAAAAATCAGCTCTGATTCTGAAGTTTCGTGATCGTGAGTCGGTTTCATTTTCGCCAGTATTGCGGCCTGATAGAAAATATCTGATAACGGCATCATCCTTGTCTAGCGAATGACATTTTTTCACTTATCCGTCAGGTATGCCTATGCAACAACATGACTCAAACGCGGTTCGCTCGTTGACGTTTCACGATGTACTGGCCCGTGAAGACTGGCAAAATCAGACCATTATTCACCTTAATCGCTTAGCGGCTCACCCCTCGTTTGCCAGCTGGCGATCGCTCGACGACGCCCGGGACAACCGCCCCTCCGACCGCCTCCGCCTGCTCGACGGGCTGTGGCAATTTTGCTGGTCCCCCAGCCCGTTTGCCGTCGATAGCCGCTGGATCGAGCGCGATCTCGAAACCAGCCGCAGCACGCCCGTGCCCTCTAACTGGCAGATGGAAGGCTACGACGCACCGATCTATACCAACGTCCGCTATCCCATCGAGACGACGCCACCGCGGGTCCCGGAAGAGAACCCGACCGGCCTGTACTCGCTGAACGTCACGCTGGAGCAAAACTGGCTGGCCGATGGCCTGACGCAGATTATTTTTGACGGCGTTAACTCCGCGTTTCATCTGTGGTGTAACGGCGTATGGGTCGGTTACTCCCAGGATAGCCGGTTGCCGGCTGCTTTCGACCTGACCCCCTATCTGCGGGCGGGCGACAACCGCCTGTGCGTGATGGTCATGCGCTGGAGCGCAGGCAGCTGGCTGGAAGATCAGGATATGTGGCGCATGAGCGGGATTTTCCGCTCGGTGTGGCTACTGAACAAACCGAAGCAGCACCTGAGCGACGTGCAGATTTCCCCGCAGCTGGATGCGCTGTATCGCGATGGTGAACTGCAGGTCAATCTGGCCATCGCCGCCGCTGATGCGCAGTTGGCCGGGCTGGTGGCGGAAGTCAGCTTGTGGGATGGCGAACAGCTGGTTGCACGCCAGCGCCAGCGCCCAGGTTCTGCGCCAGTTGACGAACGGGGCCATTATGCCGAACGGGCAACGCTGGTCCTGGCGGTGGAAAAACCGCGGCAATGGAGCGCGGAAACGCCCCACTGCTATCGTACCGTGGTTGCCCTGTGGCACGGCGAAGAGCTGGTTGAAGCTGAAGCCTGGGACATCGGCTTTCGCCGGGTAGAGATCAGCAACGGCCTGCTGCTGCTCAACGGCAAACCGCTGCTGATCCGCGGGGTGAACCGCCATGAGCACCACCACCAGCGCGGCCAGGTGGTGACCGAAGAGGATATGCTGCAGGACATTCTGCTGATGAAGCAGAATAACTTTAACGCCGTGCGCTGTTCGCACTATCCCAACGCCGCACGCTGGTATGAGCTGTGCAACCGCTACGGCCTGTACGTGGTCGATGAGGCGAACATCGAAACCCATGGCATGGTGCCAATGAACCGCCTGTCCGACGATCCGGCCTGGCTGCCGGCCTACAGCGCCCGCGTCACCCGGATGTTGCAAAGCCACCGTAACCATCCGTCGATTATTATCTGGTCGCTGGGGAACGAGTCCGGCTGCGGTGCAAACCATGAAGCCATGTATCACTGGCTGAAACGCGAAGATCCTACGCGTCCGGTCCAGTACGAAGGCGGCGGCGCCGACAGCACGGCGACCGATATTATCTGCCCGATGTATGCCCGCGTGGAACGCGATCAGCTGATTCCGGCAGTGCCGAAATGGAGCATTAAAAAGTGGATTGGCCTGCCCGGCGAACAGCGACCGCTGATTCTCTGCGAATACGCTCACGCGATGGGCAACAGCCTCGGTAATTTTGCCGATTACTGGCAGGCTTTCCGCGAATATCCGCGCCTGCAGGGCGGCTTTATCTGGGACTGGGCAGATCAGGCAATTGAAAAGACCTTCGAGGACGGCAGCGTGGGCTGGGCCTACGGCGGGGATTTTGGCGACACGCCAAACGACCGGCAGTTCTGCATGAACGGGCTGGTATTCCCGGATCGCCGTCCTCATCCTTCGCTGATTGAAGCGAAACATGCCCAGCAATATTTCCAGTTTTCCCTGCTGGCGCAGTCCCCGCTGCGGATCGGTGTGGCGAGCGAATACCTGTTCCGCGCCACCGATAATGAAGTGCTGAACTGGCAGGTGCAGTCCGCCGGTGAAACCGTGGCCAGCGGTAGCCTGGCGTTGAACCTCGCGCCGCAGGGCCAGGAAGATTTTACCTTATGCGACGGTCTGACCTTGCCGGCAGGCGCCAGAGAGGTCTGGCTGACGCTGGAAGTTGTCCAGCCGCAGGCGACGGCGTGGTCTGACGCCGGGCACCGCGTGGCCTGGGCGCAGTTCTCCCTTGCCGCCCCGCTGGCCTTACCCGCCCCCGCCGCCGTCGGTCCGGCACCGGAGCTGACCATCGATGATGAGAGCTTCACCGTCCGTCAGGGATCTCAGCAATGGGTTATCGATCGTCAGAGCGGCTTGTTAACTCACTGGCTGGCGGAAGGCGCAGAGCAGTTGCTGTCTCCGCTGCGCGACCAGTTCGTTCGCGCTCCGCTGGACAACGATATCGGCGTGAGCGAAACGGATCGTATCGACCCCAACGCCTGGGTTGAGCGCTGGAAAAGCGCCGGACTTTATGCGCTCGACGCGCGCTGCGTTTGCTGCACCGCGCAGCGCCTGGCACATGAGACCATCGTCGACAGCCGCTGGCACTATCTGCGCGGCGACGAAGTGGTCATCGTCAGCCAGTGGCGGATGACTTTTGATAGCGATGGCCATCTGCATCTGGCGGTGAGCGGAGAGCGGGCCGGCACGCTGCCGCCGCTGCCACGCGTGGGCCTCCACTTCCAGGTCCCAGACCAGCAGTCGCCGGTCTCGTGGCTCGGCTACGGGCCGCATGAAAACTACCCTGACCGGAAGAGCAGCGCCTGTTTCTCCCGCTGGCAGCTTCCGCTGGAAGCGATGGGCACGCCCTATATTTTCCCGACGGAAAACGGCCTGCGCTGCGACAACAAAGCGCTGGATTGGGGACGCTGGCACGTGACCGGTGACTTCCACTTCTCGGTTCAGCCCTACAGCACCGAGCAGCTCATGGCAACCGACCACTGGCACCGGATGGCCGCGGAAAAAGGCGTCTGGATCACCCTCGACGGCGAGCATATGGGCGTCGGCGGCGATGACTCGTGGACACCAAGCGTGCTGCCGCAGTGGCTGCTGCTCGGGACCCGGTGGCAGTACCAGCTCTCACTGTCTTTACGCTAAACCCTCAACGGGGGCTCTCGCCCCCTTTAAAACGGCTATACCCGCATATTCGGGATGCACCGTGGCGGAAATGGGCAGAATTCGGGCCGAAGCCCAGGGATGGCGAGTATCACCAAGGGAACAGCGTGCCGCCAGGATCAGGCAGCTGGAATGATGACGAGTATAATAACACTGGAACATCTCTATGAAATTCTCTGAACTGGCGCCACGCGAACGGCATAATTTTATTTATTTCCTGCTGTTCTTTTTCTTTTACTACTTCATTATGTCGGCCTACTTCCCGTTTTTCCCGGTATGGCTGGCGGACGTAAACCATTTAACTAAAACGGAAACCGGAGTTGTCTTCTCTGCTATTTCGCTGTTCGCCATTATTTGCCAACCGATATTTGGCTTGATATCCGATAAGCTAGGGCTGCGTAAACACCTGCTGTGGACCATCACCATCTTATTAATTCTGTTTGCCCCGTTCTTTATATTTGTCTTCTCACCGCTGTTGCAGGTCAATATTATCGCCGGGGCGCTGGTGGGTGGACTCTATCTGGGCATTGTCTTCTCCAGCGGTTCCGGCGCGGTCGAAGCCTATATAGAGCGAGTCAGTCGCGCCAACCGTTTCGAATACGGCAAGGTCCGCGTTGCTGGCTGTGTCGGCTGGGCGCTCTGCGCCTCAATCACCGGCATCTTGTTTGGCATTGATCCCAATATCACCTTCTGGATCGCCTCCGGCTTTGCACTGGTGCTCGGGGTACTGCTGTGGTTCTCCCGTCCGGAAAGCAGCAACAGCGCCCAGGTTATGGATGCCTTAGGCGCAAACCGTCAGGCGTTTTCTCTGCGCGTCGCCGCCGAGCTGCTGCGAATGCCGCGATTCTGGGGATTTATTATCTATGTGGTCGGCGTTGCCAGCGTCTATGACGTATTTGACCAGCAGTTTGCCAATTTTTTTAAAGGCTTTTTTGCCGACCCGCGGCGCGGAACCGAAGTCTTTGGCTTCGTCACCACCGGCGGCGAATTGCTGAATGCGCTGATCATGTTCTGCGCCCCGGCTATTGTGAACCGTATCGGGGCGAAAAATGCGCTGCTAACCGCCGGGATGATTATGTCCGTACGTATTCTCGGATCTTCATTCGCCACGACGGCGGTCGAGGTGGTTATCTTAAAAATGCTGCATATGTTTGAAGTTCCGTTCCTGCTGGTCGGCACCTTTAAATATATTTCCTCAGCATTTAACCCGAAACTGTCCGCCACCCTGTTCCTGATCGGTTTTAACTTATCGAAGCAGCTCTCTGGCGTCGTGCTGTCGGCATGGGTTGGCCGCATGTACGACACCGTCGGCTTCCATCAGGCTTATCTGATTCTGGGTTCGATTACCCTGGGCTTTACCGTTATCTCGCTGTTCACCTTGAAAGGCAGTAAAACGCTGCTGCCGACCGCCGGCTATAACAACGCCGCGTAAACCGCAAATTCGCGGCCCGTTGCGTAAGACGGGCCGCGAACATTATCCGGCCGCTGCGGCTTTGATTCGCGTCTCGCCGTCGCTGTTTTCCAGCTCGTATATCCGGCTCTCGGCCTGTGAGGAGATAAGCGCCGCCAGCTCGGCAGAGTGGCTGGTCAACCAGATTTGACTATAGCGGGAGGCCTCGACAATCAGCCGGGCCAGCGCCGGAAACATCTGTCGATGCAGGCTGTTTTCCGGTTCGTTAATTGCCAGGAATGCCGGCGGGCGCGGGCTCAACAGCGCTACCGCCAGACATAAAAAACGCAGCGTGCCGTCAGACATTTCCGCCGCCAGCAGCGGGCGAAACACGCCGTTGCGCCGCATCTTAATCGAGAAACGCGAGTTTTCGTTTTCGCAGAAGAACGCGCACTCCGGAAAAGCGGCGGCAAGATTATGCCCGTCGCTGTCGAGGACCGGTGAACGGTAACCTACCGTCGGATGCCGCAGCGCCGAATGTCGGCTGATGTTAAATTCGTGGTAGAAACGCCACTGGCGCATAGTTTCCCGAACGCGAGAAACTTCCGGGAAGCGGTGCGGCTCGCCCAACTGGCCAAAGATCGACTCGTTTTCATAAATCGTGTCGGTGAAGGTATTTTTCTCGCCGTTGACATCGAGCAGGAACGCGGCCTGGTTTTTGCGCTGCAAAACCCTGGCGGAAGGTCGACGGGAGAATCCCGCCAGCCAGATGGACTCCTCTTTGACAATCGGATCGAGCATAAACTGGGTGGGATAAGGCAGCTTTTCCGGGAAACCCACCTGGAGCTCGTAGTCAAACTCGGCGGTCAGACAGGAAATTTGCAGCCGACGCGGGTGGCGCGCCGTCGCTGCCGTTCGCCCTGACCACATCACATTTTCCAGGCCGCCCTCCTCACTGATATAGCCTGAGAACTTGCCGTCCGCGGAGGCGGTTAACAGGTGAATGGCTTTGTAAATGTTGGACTTGCCGCAGCCATTCGGCCCAAACACGATGTTGAGCGCGCCCAGTTCCAGCTCGATATCCCTGACCGATCTGAAATTTTGTATGCGGATATGGTGAATCATGGTGCTCCCGATGAAAAAACTCCGCGCTGCGGCAGTGGTAAACAAGGGGAATGATAACACGGTCAGGCCGGACGAAGGTCAATCGTCCGGCAAGGACGCACTCAGCGGAGAGACTTTTTCATGCCTCGGGTCAGGGCCACGCGTTTGAGCTTGTCGGCATCGTCATGGGTTTCGCTAAACACGCCGAAAAAATAGCGTTCGTCATCGATCGTTTGCGAAACAATCCGATAGCTCAGCGGATTGCCAGATTTCGCGCCATACTGCGCGGCGGTGACGGACAGTTCCGTCGCCGTGCCGGCGACGCTGACCAACAGGCCATCCGCCTTTCCCCCCACCAGCATGACCTTGATTAGCGGGTCCACCATGTTCCTCCTGGATGGATCAATGGTTAATATGTGATCGCCGACGGCGTAGAGCATTTACACAACCTTCAGTACATTCTTATAGTTCATACCAGCCCGAATGAAAAAAACTCTTTCATATACTGAGCTAAGCATTGATTATTACTGGTAAAAGCTGGCAGATGATGAAGGAAAAAAGAGAAATTGTGAATCTTCATAACTCTTATTTGTCTTTATTTTTTTGTTTATTTTCCGCGACGTCCACAAAACCCGCCAGATCGACTTGTGTACCACAACCCCAGGGAACCATTCCGCTATGCGTCAATATCGATTCGCCCTTCTCCCATTGTTAGCCGCCCTGGCGCTCCCCGGTTGGGCGCATCAAGCTACGGTGACGACGGTTAAACAAGCCGAAAGCCAGCTTCAGGGTCGGGTCGGCTACGCCGAACTGGATTTAGCTTCCGGGCAACTGCTGGCCGGCTATCGTTCTGACGAACGGTTCCCGATGATGAGCACTTTTAAAGTTCTGCTCTGCGGCGCAGTCTTGTCGCGTGTCGATGCTGGTGAAGAACAGCTCGATCGCCGTATCCATTACCGGCAGCAGGATCTGGTGGAATATTCGCCGGTGACGGAAAAGCATCTTACCGATGGGCTCACCGTGGGCGAACTGTGCGCTGCCGCCATTACCCTGAGCGATAATACGGCGGCAAACCTGCTGTTGACCACTCTCGGCGGCCCGCAGGGGCTGACCAGCTTCCTGCGCCACAGCGGCGACCAGACTTCGCGGCTTGACCGTTGGGAAACGGAACTCAATGAAGCGCGGCCGGGCGACGTGCGAGATACCACGACTCCGCAAGCGATGGCCAGGACACTGCGAAATCTGTTGACCGGTCGCGTGCTTTCCAGCGCCTCGCAGCAGCAGTTGCAACGCTGGATGGTAGAGGACAAAGTTGCGGGGCCGCTGTTGCGATCGGTGCTCCCGGCGGGCTGGTTTATTGCCGATAAGACCGGAGCCGGCAATCGCGGTTCGCGCGGGATCATCGCTGCTCTCGGTCCGGACGGTAAAGCTGCGCGCATCGTGGTGATTTATTTGACCGGGACCCCCGCCGCAATGGATGAACGCAATAAACAGATTGCGGCCATCGGCGCAACGCTGGTCACGCACTGGTCCGCAGACGAGAACAGACCCTAGCCGCGCCGCGGGCGGTCTCGAACAGGAACTCCCCGGACAATGCCTCCCGGACGTAAAAAAGCCTCGCAAACGCGAGGCCTGACGTGGAGACATCGCAGCGATGGAGGATTAGTTTTCTTCGTAACCTTCGAGAGCATCCTGAATGGCATCGGCTAAGGAAGCGACTTCCTGAGCCACATTACGTAAATCCATCTGGCTACGAATACCGGAATTTGCGGTTGATGAAGAGACGGCGGCTTTTGAAATTTCTAATGCTGCCTGAACTGCGAGCAAACGTTTATGTTTCTCGATAGCCGCGTCGCCACTATCACCATCAAATTGAAAGTATTTTTCTAACATAGCGGATCCTTTTCAGCCATTTCATTATCGGGGAGGATATTCTCGTCTAAGCGGAGGCAAATAAACAGCAAAAAAAATATTAATTACAAAGAGTTAATATTTACCTGTTTAACAACGCCGTTCCGGGCGCAGGGTGTCACTGAGGACAACGCCGGAAGAGGTCTGCAGGATGGAAAGAGAAAAAACCGCGCGATTTTCTTTGCAGACATCGGGATACGTTTAAACATCGGGTCTTTTGCTGATGAACTGTTTGACGGTTTCGCGAGCGGCGCACGAGAAACAATCGCGGCATCGCACGATTGACCTTCACGGCGTCCACTCAACTTGATACTGTATGCAACCACAGTAAAAATATCGTCAACAATTAACGCAGAGGGATGAAATATGTTTGTGGAACTGATTTATGACAAGCGGAACTTTGAGGGACTGCCCGGTGCGAAAGAGACGATTGCAGCTGAATTATCGAAGCGAATTCACCGTATATTTCCCGATGCCGATGTGCGTGTAAAGCCGATGATGACCTTACCGGCAATTAACACCGATGCCAGCAAGCACGAAAAAGAACAAATCAGCCGTGCTGTGCAGGAGATGTTTGAGGAGGCTGATATGTGGATGGTAGAGGACTGATGGAGAGAGAAAGTGTCATTGTCTCTGGCGTGTGAAGCTATCCCCCTCCTGACAACATTTTACCGCCGCCGCCGACATTCAGGAGAGATTTTGGGGAAGGAAAAACTGATAAAAAAACCGGGCCGCAAGCCCGGTTCTGTTTCCGACACAAAGTTGCCCTACTCACTCAGCCCGCGGTTTTCCAGCATCGGCTCAATCTGTGGATCATGTCCGCGCCACTGGCGATAAAGTTCCGCTAAATCAGTACTATTGCCGCGTGACAGAATCGCCTCGCGGAAGCGTTGACCGTTTTCGCGGGTCAGGCCGCCGTGCTCAACGAACCACTGGTAACCGTCGTCCGCCAGCATCTGGGTCCACAGGTAGGCGTAATAGCCCGCGGCATAGCCGCCGCCAAAAATATGTGAGAAGTAGCTGCTACGGTAGCGCGGCGGCACCGCGGCCAGGTCCATCTGCTCCTGACGCAACGCCAGCGCTTCGAAGCTATCGACATCACGCGGAATATCTGCCGACGAGAGGCTATGCCAGTGCATATCCAACAGCGCCGCCGCCAGCAGCTCGCTCATGTCATAACCCTTATTAAACTTCGCCGCGCGTAACATACGCTCACGCAGCGTATCCGGCATCGCTTCCCCGGTCTGATAATGGCGCGCATAGTGGGCGAACACCTGCGGTTGACTGGCCCAGTGCTCATAGATCTGCGACGGAAACTCGACAAAATCACGCGGCGTATTGGTCCCCGACAGACTGGCATAACGCTGACTGGCAAACAGCCCGTGCAGCGCGTGACCAAATTCATGGAATAAGGTGATGACCTCATCCCAGGAGAGCAGCGCGCTGTGGCCGGCCTTCGGTTTCTGGTAATTGCAAACGTTGTAAATCACCGGATGCTGCGCGAGCAGCGTGGATTGTTCAACGAAGACGTCCATCCACGCCCCGCCGCTTTTCGAATCACGGGAAAAGTAGTCGCCGTAAAACAGCGCCAGACCTTCCCCGTTGGCGTCAAAGATTTCCCATACCCGGACGTCCGGGTGGTAAACCGGAATATCAAACCGTTCGACAAAGCGCAGGCCAAACAACTGCGATGCCGTCCAGAACACGCCATCCTGTAAAACGCGCTCGAGGGAGAAATAGGGTTTTAACTGTGCTTCATCGATGGCGAATGTCGCCCGGCGCACCTGTTCGCCGTAGTATAACCAGTCCCAGGCCTCGGCCTTAAAGCCGCCGCCCTCGCTATCAATCAGCTGTTGGATATCCGCCAGCTCGCGTTCCGCTCTTGCCCGGGCGGCCGGGGCTATCCGGCGCATGAACGCAAATGCCGCCTCGGGCGTTGCCGCCATTTGGTCGGCCATCGACCAGCTGGCGTAATCCGTCACGCCCAGCAGTTCGGCTTTACGGGCGCGAATCTCCGCCAGGCGAAGCACCAGCTCGCGAGTATCATTCGCATCGCCCTTCTGATTGCGTTTCCAGCCGGCGGCAAACAGATTCTCACGCGTCTGGCGACGGCGTAAGGCGAGTAACGCCGGCTGTTGAGTGGTGTTCAACAAAGGCAACAACCAGCGGTCGCTTAGCCCTTTTTCCCGCGCGGCATCTGCGGCTTCAGCAATCTCTTCATCGCTGAGTCCCGCTAACTGCGCCGGGTCGTCAACCACCAGACCGCCGGATTTAACCGCCGCCAACAGGCGCTGCTGAAACTGACTCTGCAAAGCCGCAGCCTGGGTATTCAAAGCCCGCAGCTCCGTTTTTTGCGCGTCAGCCAGGGTCGCGCCGGCCAGCGTAAAACGCTGCCAGGTGATCTCCAGCAGCCGGCGGGACTCGCTATCTGGCGGCAAGGTGTCACGCTGCTGCCATACCTGCTTCACGCGCTGGAACAGCGCTTCGTTAAGCCAGATATCATTTCCCAGATCCGCCAGCTCAGCAGAGAATTGCTCATCAAGCGCCTGCAGCGTCGGGTTGGTATGCGCCCCGGCCATGGCAAAAAACACCCGGGTGACGCGCGCCAGCAGCTGCCCGCTCTGCTCGAGCGCGACCAGCGTGTTGGCAAAGTCCGCCGGCTGCGGATTATTCACTATCGCGGCGATCTCCTCCCGCTGACGGCGAACGCCTTCATCAAATGCCGGTCGGTAATGGGTATCGTCAATCAGATCAAACTGAGGTGCCTGATAAGGCAACAGACTGACGCGCAAAAAAGGGTTATTGTCGGCCATCATCATCTCCTGGACTCGGTAATCCAGTAAGATTAGGCAACTCATTGATTGACCGCAATCATTTCCGCCGGCTGGCGAGCGGCGCTAGCCGAACACGGTCATAACAAAAAAAAGACAACGCTGGTCAGCAACAGCGCGCCCGTTACGCCAAGAATATCGATTGCCGTGCTGATTATGGTGGCGTGGGTCGGAATGCTCTCTTCTTCTTCCCATTCGTTCATCGGAATCCTCCTCAGGCAAAAAAACGCCGACGCAAAAGGCCGGCGCGACAAGGATTTAAGTGTCAATCCTGCGCGCATCTATGGTGTGGCGGCAGAATAACAATCCCCATAATGCGTCGATGATCAATTCATGCCATGAATACATTCTTGTTTATTTTTCCACAAGGTTCGCATCATTGGCCAGCCGGCCACCTCTTTTCCCGCTAGCCAAAAGCGCCAGACCGCCCACTCTTGCCATAGCGATGTTTATCCCGGCGGAAGTCGCTTTCCCCCCGCTCACCGTCGCAATTACCTGTTTTGGAAACGTATTGCTTGTTCCACGGAGGTAGACTCTCTTTTCTTTTGTAGCTACAGTGCTGGTAACGAGCGGTTATCGTCATTGCTTAATCTTTTTGTGTTGTCCCCTGGCGCGCAGCAATACGCCGGCGGACCGTTTTTACGAAAAATATTAAGCAAGACGGTATTGAAATCCCCGGCATGAGACGGTTGGGGCATGATGAGAACATTGACAGGAGCGATGATGATTATTCTGATTACCGGTGCAACAGCAGGTTTTGGTGAAAGCATGACTCGCCGTTTTATCGCTAATGGTCACAAGGTGATCGCCACCGGGCGTCGTGAAGAGCGCCTGAAAACATTGCAGGATGAGCTGGGCAACAATCTCTACACCGCGCAACTGGATGTACGCAACCGCGCCGCGATTGAAGAGATGATTGCCGGGCTGCCGGCCGAGTGGCAGGCCATCGATGTGCTGGTCAATAACGCCGGTCTGGCGCTGGGCCTTGAGCCGGCGCATAAAGCCAGCGTTGAAGACTGGGAAGATATGATCGACACCAACAACAAAGGACTGGTCTATATGACCCGTGCCGTACTGCCGGGTATGGTTGAACGCAACCGCGGTCATATTATTAATATCGGTTCCACCGCCGGCAGCTGGCCCTATTCCGGCGGCAACGTTTACGGTGCGACCAAAGCCTTTGTGCGCCAGTTCAGCCTGAACCTGCGGACCGATCTGCACGGTACAGCCATTCGTGTGACCGATGTTGAGCCCGGCCTGGTCGGCGGTACTGAGTTCTCTAACGTGCGTTTTAAAGGCGACGATGCTAAAGCGGGTAAAGCCTACGAGAATACCCAGGCGTTAACACCGGAAGATGTGACCGAAGCGGTATGGTGGATCGCTAACCTGCCTGCGCATGTCAATATCAACACGCTGGAAATGATGCCGGTCAGCCAAAGCTTTGCTGGTCTGAGCGTCCATCGCGCGGGTTAAAACCGACAGCCTGGCCGCTTTGCGGCCGGGTATGGGCGAATGGACAAATAACGCGTAAAATAGCGCATACCCCCCAATAAAAGTAACCATCAATGGCCGCAGAATTGCAACTTAATCCGACACAGCCTGTAAACCAGCAAATTTATCGTATCCTTCGCCATGATATCGTGCATTGTTTGATCCCGCCGGGTACCCCGCTGTCTGAGAAAGAAGTGTCTGTGCGTTTTAGCGTTTCCCGCCAACCGGTGCGTGAGGCTTTTATCAAACTGGCTGAGAATGGTCTTATTCAAATTCGTCCGCAGCGCGGCAGCTATGTCAATAAGATCTCACTTTCTCAGGTTCGCAACGGATGTTTCGTTCGCCAGGCTATCGAATGCGCCGTGGTGCGTCGTGCCGCCGGAATGATCACCGCCGAACAAATCTATCAGCTTGAGCAAAATCTTAACCAGCAGCGTATTGCCGTTGAGCGTCAGCAATTAAATGATTTTTTTCAGCTGGATGATGAGTTTCACCAAAAACTGTCGCTGATTGCCGACTGTCAGCTGGCGTGGGATACCGTCGAGAATATTAAAGCGACAATTGACCGGGTCCGCTACATGAGCCTCGATCACATTACGCCTCCGGAGATGCTGTTGCGTCAGCACCATCAAATTTTTCAGGCCCTGGAAAACCGTGATGCCGATGCGGTCGGTACCGCGATGAATATTCACCTGCATGAAATCAGTGAATCGGTATTATTAATTCGTCAGGAAAATCGCGACTGGTTTAGTGAAGAGTAAATGATTCCGGCGGCAGCCAAATAAACAGCAACACTGCCGCCCTGATTGATAAATACGCTAACGAACAACCAGCACCGGTATTTTTGCGTAGCGCAGGATAGATTCGGCGTTTGAGCCGAGAAGATGGGTGGAAAGGCCCGGCGTGCGTGAGCCCACGACCATCACATCGAACTCGTCGGCATTACCGATAGCCAGTATTTCATCGCGAACATTGCCAAATACTACCCGGGTATGAATTCGCGCAGCGGGAATCGAGAACAGACGAGACAGCGTCTGCATTTTCTTTTCCGATTCCGCTTGCATAAAAGTTTCGAATTTCTGAATATCCGCAGCGAATCCGCGTAAAACCGAACGACTGCTGTTTGGCAATACGTTTAATAACGTAATTTCGCCCTCTTCAGCCGACGCCAGGAACTCAGCATGACGTACCGCTTTATCACTCAAATCCATTTCAAACACATCGACGGGCAAGAGAATTTTCTTGTACATGTTCGACTCCTTTTTTCGAGGCACTTAATTTCACTGCGCACATCATGACATATTTATTTTCAGTTCCACACCGCTAATAACCCTGTAATCTGACATATTCATTAAAATAAACATCAATTATATATAGTTAACTCTGGATAGCTAAAGTTATGTATATTCAATGTCCTCGATCAATATTTTATAAAATATTCAATAAATATTTTTATATTCCAGGAAAACAACCGACCCGGATGTTAACAGACGCGGATTGCAAAAAATAAGACACCCGAATGGGTGTCTTAATGTCAGGTCGACTGGGCGGGATAATGCTAGTGGGTCTGAGCCCAGGCGGCAACGGTCGCCTTCGCGCCCCGCTCTTTCAATGACAGCCAGGCGTTCGTCACGGCATCGACAAAACGGCCGTTCTGCGGCAAATCGTGGCCAAAGATGGCTTCGATACCCAGCAACGCTTTCACCCGTTCCGGCCCCTCCGCGCTGTTCTGGACCGCCTGCTGAATCACCGGCAGCAGCGGATCGCAGATCTCAATCGCCTGCCCCTGCTCATCAACGCCGCCGACATAGCACATCCAGCCCGCGATCCCCATCGCCAGCAGGCTGAAGTCGGTGCGCTGCGCGAGATGCCAGCGCACGGAATCCAGCATCCGCTGCGGCAGTTTCTGGCTGCCGTCCATCGCAATTTGCCAGGTGCGGTGCTTCAGCGCCGGGTTGCTGTAACGGTCGATGAGAAGCCCGGCGTAATGTTCCAGATCAACCCCCTGGACTTTCAGCGTCGGCGCCTGTTCGTTGAGCATTAAAGTGCGCGCCGCACGGCGGTAATTCTGATCCTGCATACAGTCATTGATATGCTGATAGCCGGCCAGATATCCCAGATAGGCGAGGAAAGAGTGGCTGCCGTTGAGCATACGCAGCTTCATCTCTTCAAAAGGCACTACGTCAGCGACCAGTTCGGCCCCCGCCTGTTCCCACGCCGGACGACCCGCCACAAAGTTGTCTTCAATCACCCACTGACGGAACGGCTCACAGGCTACGCCCGCCGGATCGCGCACCCCGGTCAACTGCTCGATTTTATCCAGCGTGTCGGCCGTCACGGCCGGCACAATGCGGTCAACCATCGTCGACGGGAAAGTCACCTGTTGCGCAATCCAGTCGGCGAGATCGCCGTCAATCGCACGCGCCAGGGCACAAACCACATTGCGCGTGACATGGCCGTTCTCCGGCATATTATCGCAGGACATCACGCTGAATGCCGGTAAGCCTGCGGCTTTGCGCCGCGCAAGGGCTTCAACGATAACGCCTGGCGCAGATTTCGGCTGGTGCGGATTCAGGATATCCGCAGCGATCAGCGGGTGTTCCAGCTGTATCTCGCCGGTGGACGGCGAGTGGCAATAGCCTTTTTCGGTAATCGTCAGGGATACAATCGCCACCTGAGGCTCACACATCTTCGCCAGCACGCTCTCCAGGCCGTCGACCTCTTCATGCATTGCTTGCTTAACCACGCCGACCACGCGGGCCGTCCAGGCATCCGCCGACATTTCGGCAACGGTATACAGGAGAGCCTGTTTCTGCAGATCGGCAATCTGCTGTTCGCCGCCAATCAGGTTAACTTCGGTGTAGCCCCAATCGCTCCCCTGTTCTGCCGCCAGAATATCGGCATAGACCGCCTGGTGTGCGCGATGGAATGCGCCAAAACCCAGATGGACAATGCGCGAAACCAGTTTGCTGCGATCGTAGGAAGGAAGCGTTGCCTTGGCTGTTAAAAGCGTGTTTTCCATGGTGACTCTCATTTTTATGATTACTGATCAACCATTCTCGAGGAGAATGCCTCTGTGAGGTGAACCATCTCATGCAATTGGTATAACATCTTTGATTTCCATCAACTACCATACAAGAAGATTTCACCATTCACAGTCTGTTTCACTAAGCGTGAGTTGAGGAAATAAAAAGCCGGGTTGCGCACCCGGCCAGCTTGCACGTCAGTCAGTCAACCGATCAGGTTAACTGACCGCTTCTCACCGCGCGATGTTGAGGAGTGGCATCCGCCGCATCGTCCAGCAAGCTCAGATCGCGGTCGCGCACTTCCGGCATAAGGAGAGCGGAGAGCAAACCAATAGACGAGTAACAAATCAGCATGGCGACAATCGGCCACCATGACCCCGTCATATTACAGAAAATACCTGCCAGCACCGGACCAAAACCCACAGCAACTAATCCACCGGTTTCTTTTGAAATCGCCATTCGCGTAAAGCGGTTACGCGAACCAAAGATTTCCGCCATCGTGATATTTTCCAGCGCGAACAGACCCAGCACGGCAATATTATGGATGACAATCAACGATGCCATAATTGCACCGACGCTGTAGCTCTTATCAACAATAATCGAGACCATCGGATATGCCAGTAAAATGGCGGTGATATTCACGATAATATAAGGTACGCGGCGACCGATTTTATCGGATAACCACCCGAGGAGAGGGATGGTGATAAAACCGATCCCGGAACTAATCATTAAGGCATCGGTTGGAATGGCTTTATCAAATAATAAGGTCTGTACCAGATAGCCGGCCAGGAACGTTTGCAATAACCCTGAATTACCCGCCTGACCAAAGCGTAACCCTGTTGCCAGCCAGAAGGATTTACTTTTCAGCATCGCGCCAAAGGTAGCCTCCCGATCCGCAGCGCCGGTTTGCAGCTCGCTTCCCTCGTTGACCTGTTCAAATACCGGACTTTCTTTAAGGTTCAGACGCAGCCAGATAGCGAATATCATCACCACTGCGCTGGCCAGGAACGGGATTCGCCATCCCCATGCCACCAGCTCTTCACGGTCAAGAAGGAAAAACATGATTGCCCAGATAGCCGTTGCGCTCAGCGTACCGCAGTTGGTACCCATTGCCACCAGCGACGAAATGATGCCGCGTTTCCCCTTTGGCGCATATTCGGCCAACATGGTACCTGCTCCGGAGATTTCAGCCCCGGCGCCCAGCCCCTGGATAATACGTAAAGTCACCAGCAACACGGGCGCAAAAATGCCTACCTGCGCATAGGTAGGCAACACCCCAATCAGGGTGGTACAAATGCCCATCATCGTAATAGTGATAAAGAGAACTCTTTTACGTCCGATCTTGTCCCCCATCCGGCCAAAGATAAAAGCACCGACGATTCGCGCAATATATCCCGCACCATACGTCCCCATTGCCAGAATGAGCGCCATGGCGGCTGATTGCTCAGGAAAAAAGATTTCATGAAAAACCAGCGCTGCCCCTAAAGAATAGAGTTGAAAGTCCATGAACTCCAGAGCGGTCCCTAACCACCCAGACACAGCCGCACGGATGAGATCGGCCGTTGTTCTCTCATTATTTACTGTAGTCATCATTATTTTCTCTAATTGTTAGAAGTCGAGCTTGCATTTATTATTAGAGTCAAAAGGTCAATAAAACCTTACAACAGCTCTTTCTGTCTTTTTCAAAAATTTCGATAGCGTCAACAATATTCTGATATTCAAAAGCATGGGTAATAAGTGCTTCAGGATCAATTAACCCCTGCTCTAACCATGCTAATACAACGGGGAATTTATGCGCATTCAGCCGCGATGAAAATATAGACAGTTCTTTACCGGTAATACCTTGCTGGGCAACCTGAGAGGGTTCAGTTGAGAATCCCATGAGCACAATTCTGGCCGCCGGAGAGGCCAGCGTCACTGCCTCCTGAAAAATTGACGGGTGACACGCCGCATCAATAATCAGCGTCGGTTTAATGCCTTTATCCTGCAGGCATTCAGCTAATGACGTCTGACCGTTGTTGATAGTCCAGTCGGCACCATTGCGCTTCGCCATTTGCAGGCGTTCGTCGATCTGGTCAGTCACAATCACCTGCTTAACCCGATAGACCCGCTTTAGCACCTGAATCGTTGTTAAGCCCATCGGCCCGGCGCCGAATACCAGCGCGATGTCCTGATCCGTCGGTTTAACCTGTCCGGTGACGTTGGCAGCAATGGTGAAAGGCTCGACCATTACCGCGTGCCGATCGGGTACCGTGTCCGGCACTAGCCAGCAATTTTGAGCCGGCACAACCACATACTCGCTAAAACCGCCATCCCGGTGGACACCGAGAACCACCAGAGAAGTGCAGACGTTAGGTTTCCCCACTGAGCAAGGATAGCAATGACCACAGCTAATCACCGGGTCAACGCTCACCCGCTGGCCGACCTTCCTGTCCGTCACCCCATCGCCAACGGCGTCGATAATGCCGTAGAATTCATGGCCAATAACGCGGGGATATTTAGCAAAAGGATTATGCCCGCGGTAGATATGGCTATCGGAACCGCAAATCCCCGCCAGCTTAACCTTTACCCGCACTTCTCCCGGTGCAGGTTCCGGCCGCGCGCGTTCTTCGATGACCAGGTCATCAGGCTGACGAATCACAATACTCTTCACATTTCTCTCCTTACCAGTTCCACAAGTCTTCACTTCCAGTCCGGCCACAGGCATACAGGCTGGTTCATACGGGATTTCGCAACCCGTTTTTCATCAAACACGATGCCCGGCACAGCTTTCTCCCGCGGACATATAGCCGTCGCAGCAGGTCCATCTGTGTGGTAAATCGCCATCAATTGATCAAAATTAAAACATCAGACCTACTACCATACAAGTATGAAGTTAAAAAAAGACGCGTTGTGTCACACTCTTACGGCGACGTGAAGGAGATGAGTGAGGTCCGCTGTAGCGCCGGAGACGGCAGGAAGCGAGGCGGTGAAATGCGCTTAGCCAGCGGGATTAACGGGACGCCGACGAATCGTCTCACCCACCGCGCTTAGCGAATGAACATCAGCGATATGGCTGTCTGCGTCGATTTTTACCACGCGCGTTAAGCGCGTCCCCAGCCAGCGACAATAATCAACATGCCGCACAGCGCAATCAGCGCCCCCGCCCAGTCATAATGGCTAAGCTTAACGCCATCGACAAAACGCAACCACAGCAGCGCGGTGCAGACATATACGCCGCCGTAAGCGGCATACACCCGCCCGCTTGCTGCCGGATGCAGCGTCAGCAACCAGACAAACATCATCAGCGCCAGACCTGCCGGAATTAACAGCAGCGGCGTTGCGCCGCGTTTTAACCATAGCCAGGGTAAATAACATCCGAGAATTTCACAGAGCGCGGTGGCAAAGAAAAGCAGCGTTGTTTTGAACATTAAAGACACGTAAAGAGAGCAGGTTGTTGGCCCATTTTACGCAATAATCTCCCTCTTCCACACTCTTTTGTCGGGTATGCCGGCGAAAAGAGATGTAGTAAACTGCCTGCAGATTGCAGGGGCTTCCCCTTTTTATCACTCAAAGGAAACCGTGATGAAAATGACACAGAACACACGTTGCTGCCTGACGGCTATGCTGGCGCTGAGCGCCGTACTTTTTACCGCATCGTCTTTCGCGCAAACCAGCAAGCTGGTGATTGAATCCGGCGATAGCGCACAAAGCCGCCAGCAGGCCACCATGGAAAAAGAGCAGTGGAACGACACTCGCTCTTTGCGTCACAAGGTCAACACCCGCACCGAAAAAGAGTGGGATAAGGCTGACGTCGCTTTTGATGCGCAGGACAACTGCCAGAAGAGCGCGAACGTCAACGCGTACTGGGAACCGAACACCCTGCGCTGCCTCGACCGCCGTACAGGTCGCGCCATTGCGCCCTAATCCGTCACGCATCCATGGCGCCCGCGGGCGCGATATTTAGCTTTTATCGACAGGAACAGCCATGACCGACGCATATTCAATCAAACTTCGTCCGCTCGAGCGTGAAGACTTACGTTTTGTCCACCAGCTCGATAACAATGCCAGCGTGATGCGCTACTGGTTCGAAGAGCCCTACGAAGCCTTCGTTGAGCTCTCCGACCTTTACGATAAACACATTCACGATCAGAGCGAACGCCGGTTTGTTATCGAATGTAATGGTGAAAAAGCCGGGCTGGTGGAGCTGGTTGAGATCAACCACGTCCATCGCCGCGCCGAATTCCAAATCATCATTTCACCGGATTATCAGGGAAAAGGTCTGGCGACACGCGCGGCGAAGCTGGCGATGGACTATGGTTTTACGGTTCTCAATCTGTACAAACTGTATCTCATCGTCGACAGCGAAAATGAAAAAGCCATCCACATCTACCGCAAGCTTGGGTTTATGGTAGAGGGAGAGCTGATTCATGAATTTTTCATCAACGGCGAATATCGCAACACCATTCGTATGTGCCTGTTCCAGCATCAGTATATTAGCGAACACCGCACCCAGGGGCAGTCGCTGCTGAAGCCCACGGCTCAGTAGTATTCGATACTGTTTTTGATGGTATAACGACGGGTCAGCGGCGGCTGAACGCTTTCATCGACCACCTGCAGCTGGCAATCAACCGGGTTATCGTGGCTATCGTAGTCACAGGTTTGACGCACGTTCCCCAGTTGACGATCGTTAAAGGTGCTGGTCGCCGTGTAATCCAGCTTTTTACGCGGATCCGTCGCCGGCGTGGAGACCACCGTAAAACGCTCATTTTTCGCCACGGTGGTTTTACCGGTCGGATAACCCTCGCTGTCATACCGGTAGGTGGCCGTCGTCTCTTTGCCACGCGCGGCCACCACAAAGCCGTTATCATCCGTCTCCCAGGTAATGCCTGCCGACGGCAGTTCCGCAAGCTGGCATTTTCCCTGCAGGCGCAGGCGTTTCTCGCGGGTGCGGGCATCAAGATAGAAGTTGGCATCCAGCATCAGCGTCGCGCCGGTATTATTTTCCCGATCTTCCAGGTCCAACAGATCGAAACAGCCCTCCCTGGACAGGCTTGCACTCACCCGTTTAACCACCTCATCGTGTTCGTCGAACAGCGTCTGGCTAAAATCTTTCACCGGACCACGCAGCGGATCGAACTCGAACTCATTGGAAAAACTCGCCATTTCCGGCGTAAATGCTTCAGGCTTTTTCTGCGCATCGCAGGCGCTGAGCACCATCACCGCCGCTATCAGCAATAACCGTTTTTTCACGCCGAATCCCTTTTGTGTACATTGCAATCATATTAGCAAATACAATTGTTTACACCAGTTCTGCTATGCTTAAATCTGGATAACATTAATAAGGAGTCTATGATGAAACGCTCTCTCTGGCTATGCGCCGCTCTGCTGCTGGGTTCAACCTCGGCGCTGGCCGCTCCCGATTCCTGCGAACGCGTGAAGAACGATATTCAACAAAAGATCGTCAACAACGGCGTGCCGGCCTCAGGCTTTACTTTGGCGATCGTACCCAACGATCAACCCGATCAGCCCGGTGCCCAGGTTGTCGGCCACTGCGCTAACGACACCTTCAAAATTACCTATACGCGCAGCGCCGATTCCGACAGCGAAGTTCGTTAAGCACTTATTTTCATTCGAAGGATATTATCCCTGAGTTGACCAGGGATAATATCCTTCTACCCCACTTTGCGTATGATTGCTCGCCCATACACCGGAAAATGATACCGGCGATCTTTCAGCGGCAACACAACGATGGGGTGAGCCATGTCCAGTCAGGAACATTCTGGCGGCGTCAGCCGACGCACGTTAATCAAATCGTCTGCGATAGGCTCACTGGCGCTCGCCGCCGGTGGACTCTCGCTTCCTTTCAGTCTGCGTTCCGCTGCGGCGGCCGTTCAGCAGGTGACACAAAGTGAAGAGCGCATCGTCTGGGGCGCCTGTTCGGTAAACTGCGGCAGCCGCTGCGCGCTGCGTCTGCACGTTCGCGATAATGAAGTCACCTGGGTAGAAACGGATAATACCGGGATGGATAATTATGGCGATCATCAGGTACGCGCCTGTCTGCGCGGCCGCTCTATTCGCCGGCGAATCAATCACCCGGATCGCCTGAATTACCCGATGAAACGCGTCGGCAAACGCGGTGAAGGCAAGTTTGAGCGCATCAGTTGGCAAGAAGCGCTGGATACTATCGCCGGCAATCTGCAAAGAGTCGTCAAAGACTACGGCAACGAGGCGGTTTACATTAACTATTCGTCGGGGATTGTCGGCGGCAATATGACCCGTTCCTCGCCTTCGGCCTCGCCGGTCACCCGCCTGATGAACTGCTATGGCGGGTCGCTGAATCAGTACGGCACTTACAGTACCGCCCAGATTGCCTGCGCCATGCCCTATACCTACGGTAGTAACGAGGGCAACAGCACCTCAGATATCGAAAACAGCAAACTGGTGGTGATGTTCGGCAATAACCCGGCGGAAACCCGCATGAGCGGCGGCGGCATTACCTGGTATCTCGAGCAGGCCCGCGAACGCTCCAACGCGCGCATGATTGTCATTGACCCCCGCTATACCGATACTGCCGCCGGGCGGGAAGATGAATGGATCCCGATCCGTCCAGGCACCGACGCCGCACTGGTAGCCGGTATCGCCTGGGTACTGATTAACGAGAATCTGGTCGATCAGCCGTTCCTGGATAAATACTGCGTCGGCTACGACGAAACAACCCTTCCCGCCGACGCCCCGCCAAACGGTCACTACAAAGCCTATATTCTCGGTCACGGCGAGGACGCTACCGCCAAAACGCCGCAGTGGGCGTCGCGGATCACCGGGATCCCCGTCGACCGAATCATTAAGCTGGCCCGCGAAATTGGCACCACCCGACCCGCCTGTATTTGCCAGGGCTGGGGACCGCAGCGCCAGGCTAACGGGGAGCTGGCTTCCCGGGCGATTGCCATGCTGCCGATTCTGACCGGTAACGTCGGCATTAACGGCGGTAACAGCGGCGCGCGCGAATCGACCTATACCCTGACCATTGAGCGCCTGCCGGTGCTGGTCAATCCGGTCAAAACCGCCATCTCCTGCTTTAGCTGGACCGACGCCATCGCGCGCGGCCCGGAGATGACCGCGCTGCGTGACGGCGTCAGAGGCAAAGATAAGCTGGATGTCCCGATTAAGTTTATCTGGAACTACGCCGGGAATACCCTCGTCAACCAGCATTCGGATATCAACAAAACCCACGAAATTCTCAAGGACGAGAAAAAATGCGAGATGATCGTGGTGATCGAAAACTTTATGACCTCTTCGGCGAAGTATGCCGACATTCTGCTGCCGGACCTGATGACCGTCGAACAGGAAGACATTATCCCTAACGACTACGCCGGGAACATGGGCTACCTGATTTTTATTCAGCCCGCGACCCCGGCAAAATTCGAACGCAAACCGATATACTGGATCCTCAGTGAAGTGGCAAAACGCCTCGGCGATGATATTTATCAACGTTTTACCGAAGGTCGCACCCAGGAGCAGTGGCTCCAGTATCTGTACGCTAAAATGCTGGCCAGAGATCCGGCGCTGCCCTCCTATGACGCCCTGAAAGCAATGGGGATTTACAAGCGTAAAGATCCGGACGGCCATTTTGTCGCCTATCGCGATTTCCGTGCGGACCCGCTCGCGCACCCGTTAAAAACGCCCTCCGGCAAAATTGAGATTTACTCCAGTCAGCTGGCGGATATTGCTGCCCGTTGGCAGTTACAAACGGATGAAACGATCGACCCGTTGCCGATTTACGCCTCCACTTTCGAAGGCTGGGATGACCCGCTGCGCGACCAGTTCCCGCTGCAGCTTTTCGGTTTTCACTACAAAGCCCGAACCCACTCCAGCTACGGGAACGTCGATGTGCTGCAGGCCGCCTGCCGCCAGGAGGTATGGATCAATCCGCTTGATGCCGGGAAGCGCGGAATTAAAAACGGCGATCTGGTACGCGTCTTCAACCCGCGCGGCGAATTGCATATTCCGGCGAAAGTTACGCCGCGTATCATGCCCGGCGTAGCGGCCATGGGCCAGGGAGCATGGCATGACGCCAGCATGGACGGTGACCGCATCGATCGTGGCGCCTGCATTAATACCCTGACCACCCATCGCCCTTCACCGCTGGCCAAAGGAAATCCACAGCATACGAACCTCGTTGACATCGCCAGAATCGAGGGCCCGGCGTCATGATCTCCCGGAAGCAATGTCACGCAGACGGCCTGACAACACGCAAGGAGATCGTCCATGGGTAGTGGATGGCATGAATGGCCGCTGGTGCTGTTTACGGTGCTCGGTCAATGCGTGGCGGGAGCAACTATCGTCAGCGGTCTGGGATGGCTGTCGCTGACAGATAACTCCGAGGCCCGGCAGCGTCTGGTCAAGCGCATGGTCTTCCTCTGGCTCATGATGGGGGTCGGTTTCCTGGCGTCGGTTATGCATCTGGGATCGCCGCTCCGGGCATTCAACTCTCTTCATCGCATTGGCGCCTCGGCGCTCAGTAATGAAATCGCCAGCGGCGCCCTGTTCTTCGCCGTCGGCGGCTTCTGGTGGTTGCTGGCGAGGCTCGGCAAACTGCCTGCCTCCCTCAGCCGCCCCTGGCTGCTGCTGAGCATGCTGCTGGGCGTCATGTTTGTGCTGGCGATGACCCGGGTGTACCAGATTGAGACCGTCCCGACATGGTATAGTGGCGGCACGACAATATCCTTCTTTCTGACGATGGCGCTGAGCGGGCCGCTGTTCGCCGCGCTATTATTGCGGGCAGCTAACGTCGAGTTCAACGGGCGCTTTTTCGCCTCCTTGAGCGTGCTGGCGCTGTTTGTCAGCGTTGCGCTGGTGATTCAGCAGGGCGTTGAACTCAACGAGATTCAGAGTTCAGTGCAGCGCGCCGGCGCGCGGGTGCCAAATTATGCCGCGTTACAGATCTGGCGCATCGCGCTGCTGGCATCTGGGCTGGGCTGCTGGATCTGCCCGCTTTGCCGGAACCAAACCCCGCGCCCAGGCAGTTTGTTCATCGGACTGCTGCTGGTTCTGGCCGGAGAACTTATTGGCCGCGGTCTGTTTTATGGTCTGCATATGACCGTCGGCGTGGCGATTGCTGATTAATATTCAGGCGTGGCGCCGTCCCGCCGCAGTAAGGAAGCGTACATGATACAAGCTCACTACCGCGACGCCGTCGCGTTGAGCGCCCGCACCCTGGGCGCCCTGTTTTCATTTACCCCGGAAAGCGAGCAGGCCGCACCGCTGGTAGCAGCCCTACGAGACGGCAGCTGGCGGGCGCAATGGCCGTTTCCGGTAGCCGATTCGCTGGCGACCGGGTTTGCCGACGCCAGCGATGAACCGCTCCCCCAGGCCTGGCAACGCCTGTTTATTGGTCCTTGGGCGCTGGCCGCGCCGCCGTGGGGTTCGGTCTGGTTGGATAAAGAGAATGTGCTGTTCGGCGACTCCACTCTGGCATTGCGGGAGTGGATGCGAGCGAACGGAATTGGCCACGCGGCGCAGAGCCAGGAGCCGGAAGATCATTTCGGCACGCTCCTGCTGCTGGCCGCCTGGCTGTGCGAGTCCGGGCAGGAGGAGGCGTTTTCGCAGCTTCTCGCCTGGCACCTGCTTCCCTGGTCCGGCCGCTTCCTCGAGGTGTTTATCGCCGGGGCCGGGCACCCCTTTTATCAATCCCTCGGACAGCTGGCTCAGGTGACCCTAGCCGAATGGCAGCGCCAGCTTCCCATTGCCGTCGCCGACAAACCGCTTTATCGCTAAACGCACCGCCATGTCGGGAAGACTGACATGGCGTTTTTAGTGACAACGTCACGCAGACAGCTTATTTAAGCGCCCGCATCCGCTCGCTGTTTCAGCGTCACCGGCATTTATAGCTTTTGCGTCTAAGCTTATTTCCTATCACAATAAGCTTATGTTTCCCGCTAACCGTAACCGCTGATGCACCGTCTGCATAATTATCCTGCTGTTCAGGTCATGTTCCGTCGCCTGCTGATTGCGACTCTGGTCGGTATTCTGGCGGCGCTGGCCGTTGCGTTATTTCACTCGTCGATGGCGATCCTGGAACGGCTCTTTCTCAACGATCATAGCGGGAGTCTGGTTAATGCCGCCGAGGGACTACCCGGCTGGCGACGTCTGCTCACGCCGGCGGCGGGAGGACTGGCAGCCGGCGCCCTGCTCTGGTTCTGGCAATGTCGGACCCGCCAGCGCCCGCATGCGCCCACCGACTACATGGAAGCGCTGGACACCGGAGACGGTCAGTTAGATACCCCCGCCAGCCTGGTTAAATCCCTGGCGTCCTTGTTAGTGGTGACCACCGGCAGCGCGATTGGTCGCGAAGGCGCGATGATTTTGCTGGCCGCCCTGGCCGCGTCGCTGTTCGCCCGCCGCTTTACGCCAAAAACAGAATGGAAGCTGTGGGTCGCCTGTGGGGCCGCCGCCGGGATGGCCAGCGCCTATCACGCACCGCTGGCGGGTAGCCTGTTTATTGCCGAAATTTTATTTGGCACGCTGATGCTTGCGTCACTGGGTCCGGTGGTCATTTCCGCGGTTATCGCCCTGCTGGTCACGCAGTTGATCAACGGCGGCGCATCGCCGCTGTATCAGGTGGAGTTTCATGAGACGCTGACCGCACTCCACTATGCGCTGATGCTCGCTACCGGACTGCTGGCCGGACTTTGCGGGCCGCTGTTTATCGCGATGATGAGCTACAGCCACCGCTGTTTTTTACGCATGAAGCTCTCACCGCCGTGGCAGCTGGCGCTCGGCGGAATGATTGTCGGCCTGCTGTCGCTGGTCACGCCTGCGGTGTGGGGTAATGGTTACAGCACGGTGCAGCATTATCTGCAGTCACCGCCGCTGTTTAGCGCCATCGCGGTGGTCCTGGTGTGCAAACTGTTTGCGGTGCTGGCCAGCAGCGGATCCGGCGCGCCGGGCGGCGTGTTTACCCCTACACTGTTCGTCGGGCTGGCGATGGGCATGCTGTTTGCCAGCTTCAGCGGGCTGTGGCTGCATCACGATCAAGAGCTGGCGATTATGATTGGTCTGACCGGAATGGCGACCTTTCTGGCGGCCACGACGCATGCGCCGATTATGTCGACATTGATGATCTGTGAAATGACCGGGCAATACCTGTTACTGCCCGGCTTATTGATTGCCAGCGTACTGGCATCGGTGCTCTCCCGGACGTTACGCCAGGACTCTATCTACCGCCATCACGTCGCCGAGCATGGTTAGGTCTATATACTGGCTCAGCTCACGCTGTTCGGCGCGCGGCAGGTAGGGAAGCTCGCCGATCAGCGGCCCAGGCAGCTTTTTACTCAGCACCTCGATGATTTCGGCGTAATGCGCTAAGCCTGGGTTAATGCGGTTTGCCACCCAGCCAATCATCGGCAGACCGTCGTTGGCAATGGCCTGGGCGGTCAGCAGAGCATGGTTAATGCAGCCTTCCTGGATGCCTACGACCATCACCACCGGAAGCTGCTCCTGCACCACCCATTCCGAAAGCGGACGCAGGTCGTTCATCAGACTCCGCCAGCCGCCGGTCCCCTCAACCACCACATGATCGACCTGCCCGCTCAGGCGCTGAAGACCATCCGACAGCAGCCCATAGTTTATCGGGCAGCTGTGCGCCACGCTGCTCTCATCTTCGCTTAATGCTATGGGATTGACAGCATCATACGGTAACGCCAGCGACGACACGCTTTGTAAAATCAGCGCATCTTTGTTACGCAATCCGTCCGGCGTCTCTTTGCTGCCCTTCGCCACAGGCTTGTATCCCGCGACGCTTTTGCCGCTGGCAGCAAGTGCCTGCAACAGCGCACGAGAAACCACTGTCTTCCCGACAGAGGTGTCAGTACCTGTTATAAAGAAACGCTTAAACATCATTAACCCCACAGTTATGTTGATGATTTATACAGAAGAGAAGGAATAAACTGTGGGAAAAGTCTACGCGAAGCCGCCGGATACCAGCTTGAGATAGCGCAATTTTTGGTGTGACTATGAAAAAATGTTAACCCTGTAACAGTCGAATTAGCAGAGATCCGTTATAGAGGGCATCCTTCACCAGCGCTGCGCCGGCCATCGTTCCACGGTTAGAAAACTGCGTGCTTTCAACGGTAATATGCCGACTGTAGGCAGGCAGGGATTGTTGCCGAATACAATCTGAAATGGCGGGAAATAAGATATCGGCCGCCAGACTAAACGGCGAGCCGATGAGGATTTTTTGCGGGTTGAACAAATTGACCATGATCGCCAGAATCCGCCCGACGTGCTGGCCCACGCCGCTAATAATATCCCGCGCCAGCAAATCGCCCTGCAGCGCCGCCTGGCACAGCCACTCCACGCTCAACGGCTGCTGATGCAGCATCGAACTCATTGATTTCGTCATTCGCACCTGGGCCAGCTCCAGCACGCTTTCGACGCTGGCGATAGTCTCCAGGCAACCGTGGTTACCGCAGTAGCATCGCTTGCCGTAGGGATCGACCTGGGTATGACCGATCTCGACCAGACTGCTGCTGCCCGCATGCAGCAGGCGACCATCGGTAATCACCCCGGCGCCGACGTTATGATCAATCACCACCTGAATAACGTCCCGCGCCCCGCGGGAGGCGCCAAACAGCGACTCCGCCATCGTCCAGGCGCTGATATCATGCTGGATATAGACCGAGACGCCGGTGTGGTTCGCCAGAACCTCGCCAAGGGGCAGATCTTTGACCTCTTCATAAAATGGCATCCGGTGAATCACGCCGTTTTCGGTATCAATGATGCCCGGCATGGTAACGGCGATGGCGGTCAGACGTTCCAGTTTCTTTTGATGGCGGATAAAGAACTGGTCGATATGTTCAACAACACGCGTCAGGAACGGCTGTTCATGCTGGAGCGCCAGCTCGAGCTGCTCCTCAACCACCAGCTTGCTGCTGAGATCGCGTAACGCAAGGTGAATTTCACCGCGGCTGATTCGAACGGAGAGATAGTGCCAGGCCTCGGTCTCAACCATCAGCCCTACGGCGGGACGCCCGCGACTCCCCGGCTCCTGGATTTCCGTCTCCTGAACCAGATGCGCTTCGAGCATTTCACGCACGATTTTTGTAATGCTGGCCGGCGCCAGTTGCGCAAAACGGGAGAGGTCGATGCGCGACACCGGGCCAAGCTGATCAATCAGGCGATATACTGCTCCTGCATTGGTCTGCTTTATTTGATCGATATGGCCTGGCTGACTGTCCGCTACCACCATTGACTCCCTTTATTTTCGCGCTTCGAAATAAACTTTTAGCTATGGTGAAGCACTTGGGTAGCACTCGTCAAATTTTTACTTAGCCTTGTGATTTACCGCACATTTTTGACTGTTTTTAGTCATAATTATTCACCGCAGCGGCGGCAAGAAGGTATTCACGAAAGCGTTGCGCCGCCTGGCTCTGTTCATGATGCTTCGACCACACCAGCCACATTTCCGAAACGGCATCCTGTTCTTTGATGGGGAGCCAGCGCATCTCGTTGAGCTGCACCCGCTTAAACGACGCCGGTAATATCGATACCCCCAGTCCGGAAGCCACCAGGCCGATAATCGTCATCGCCTCGCCCACTTCCTGGGCGATCATCGGCGTCTGACCATAGCGTCGCATCAGCCCCAGAATGTCGTCATACAGCCCGGTACCGACGTGCGGGTCAAAAAAGACGAACGGTTCGCGAGCCAGCTCGATCAGGCTTACCGCCTCCTGACGCGCCAGGGGATGGTCGCTCGGCACCATTGCCAGCAGCGGTTCGCGCAGCACCCGTTCCCAGACTAGCGTCTCCGGCAACTGCGTATTGCGCATCAGCCCCAGATCGAGGGCGCCTTCATTCAGCGGCACAATCTGCTCGCGGGTATTGGTTTCCCGGGTTTGGATATGCACGTCCGGGTAACGGCGGCGAAAGGTGGACAGCGTATCGGAAACCGCCTTGATGAACGGCGCGGAGGAGGTAAAGCCGATGTGCAGCTCCCCGGTTTCACCATGATGCAGACGGCTTGCGCGCGCCGCCGCGTCGTCGACCAGGCTGAGGATGTGCCGGCTATCGGCAAGAAACTGCCGGCCCGCCGCCGTCAGGCTCACGCTGCGGTTGGTTCTGGCGAAGAGGCGTGCGCCAATCTGCTGTTCAAGTATCTGAATCTGCTGGCTTAACGGTGGCTGGGAAATGTTCAGCCGTGCCGCAGCCCGACCAAAATGGAGCTCTTCGGCGACGGCAATGAAGTAGCGGAGATGGCGCAGCTCGATATTCATATCTAAAACGTCTTATTTGAGATTATTAATATATTAGACAGAATATTTACATTTTCATACCCTTAAAATGTGATCTGTGATGTTTCCTAACTCTGTGTTCTCAGCAAGGATTTTTCCGTGAGTCGTACAACTACCGTTGACACCGTGCCGGCAAGCGAGGTCAGCGACAATGTTATATCCCAGCCAAATCAGTTTATTAAGCGCGGTACCCCCCAGTTTATTCGGGTCACTCTCGCCCTCTTCTCCGCCGGTCTGGCCACTTTCGCCCTGCTCTACTGCGTCCAGCCGATTCTGCCGGTGCTCTCGAGCGAATTTGGCGTGACTCCCGCCAGCAGCAGCGTTTCGCTGTCGATTTCCACCGCGATGCTCGCCGTTGGCCTGCTGTTTACCGGCCCGCTTTCGGATGCGATCGGCCGTAAACAGGTGATGGTCACCGCGCTGGTGCTGGCCTCATGCTGTTCTTTACTGTCTACGATGATGTCGAGCTGGCACGGTATTTTGATTATGCGGGCGCTGATTGGCCTGTCGTTAAGCGGCGTAGCGGCGGTCGGGATGACCTATCTGAGTGAGGAGATCCACCCCAGCGTCGTCGCCTTTTCCATGGGGCTGTACATCAGCGGCAACTCGATTGGCGGAATGAGCGGTCGTCTGCTGACCGGGGTTTTCACCGACTTTTTCGGCTGGCGCGTGGCGCTGGCGGTGATCAGCTGCTTTGCGCTCGCCTCGGCCATTATGTTCTGGCGAATCCTGCCGGAATCGCGACACTTCCGCCCGAGTTCGCTGCGCCCTAAAACCCTGCTGATTAACCTGCACCTGCACTGGCGCGATCGCGGGCTGCCGCTGCTGTTCCTTGAAGGATTCCTGCTGATGGGGTCTTTTGTCACCCTCTTCAACTACATCGGCTATCGCCTGATGATGTCGCCATGGTCGCTGAATCAGGCGGTGGTTGGCCTGCTCTCCGTCGCCTATCTGACCGGCACCTGGAGTTCCCCGAAGGCCGGAGCGATGACCGCACGCTACGGCCGCGGCCCGGTGATGCTTGCCTTTACCGCCGTCATGCTGGCCGGGCTGACGCTGACCCTGTTTTCCTCTTTGTGGCTGATATTTGCGGGCATGCTGCTGTTCTCCGCCGGTTTCTTTGCCGCCCACTCGGTAGCCAGCAGCTGGATTGGTCCTCGTGCGCGCCGCGCCCGCGGCCAGGCATCGTCGCTGTACCTGTTCAGCTACTATCTCGGTTCCAGTATTGCGGGGACAGTAGGTGGAGTGTTCTGGCATAACTACGGCTGGAACGGCGTGGGTGGTTTTATCGCGCTGATGCTAATGGCCGCACTGCTTACCGGCGTTTGCCTGCACAAACGTCTGCAATAATCTCTCTTTACGTGGCCTTTATTGGCCACGTCTTTCACCACATGCCCAGTACCGACGACGCACCCAATAACTCTCTGACGGCATCGATAGACAGCAGTGCAATAAACAGCATAGTGAACGGATTCATAATGACTCCCGAACTGCGGCCTGTGCTTCAATAAGTTTAGCTGCTGCTCAAAAAGAATCCGCTATTCTGGCCACATCAATGTGACAATATTGCGATCCTGCCTCCGGCCGGGCGAAAACTGGCGCTATCGTCCGTCATGCCCCGCTCGCGCGTCGGGCCGGCGGCACGGCGCGCCTTGCGTCTCGTGTGGAAGATTAGCGCGGATCAGGATAGTGTAGAGGCCAACGGGCAACGCCTTTCGTTCACTCGCCACAGGCCAAACAAAACATGACTGACAACAAAAACTATCAGCAGCTTACCCGCACTTTCCAGCGTCTTTCTCGCTTCTCGCATCTCGGCGCTATCGCCGGCTGGGATATGTTCGCCATGATGCCGCCGGGCGGCAGCGCCGCGCGAGGAGAGGCGCTGGCAGAACTGGGCGTGCTGCAACATCAAATTCTGACGGATAAGAGCGTGGCTGAAGCGTTGCGCAACGCACGCCAGGAAAACCTGAATGACGTTGAACAAGCTAATCTGCGCGAAATGACCCGCCAGTACGAACAGGCGGCGCTGCTGCCGGAAAGTCTGGTTGAGGCCAAATCACTGGCGGGCAGCCGCTGTGAACACGCCTGGCGCAGCCAGCGTCCGGCGAACGACTGGGACGGTTTTGCCGAAAACCTGCGCGAGGTGGTGAAACTGAGCCGTGAAGAAGCGGCGATTCGCGCCGGGGCGAAAGGCGGCTCTCGCTATGATGCCCTGCTGGATATTTTCGAACCGGATATGACCAGCGCGCGGCTTGACGTGTTGTTTGCCGATCTCAAATCCTGGCTGCCGACCCTGCTCGCCAGCGTCGTCGAAAAGCAGTCCCTGAACCCGCCCGTTGCGCCGCAGGGGCCATTCCCGATCGCCGGGCAGCGTGAGCTGGGACTGGAAGCGATGCGGATTCTGGGCTTTGATTTTGATGGCGGGCGTCTGGATATCAGCGCCCATCCGTTCTGCGGCGGCGTGCCGCAGGATGTGCGCATCACCACCCGCTATAACGAAGAGGACCTGCTCAGCGCCCTGTTCGGGGTGATTCATGAAACCGGTCATGCGCGCTATGAACAGAACCTGCCGCGAAAATGGCTCGATCAACCGGTGGCGCTGGCCCGCTCAACGGCGATTCACGAATCGCAAAGCCTGTTCTTCGAAATGCAGCTCGGACGCAGCGATGCTTTCCTGAAACGCCTGCTGCCGGCCGTGCGTCAGCGTTTTGGCGAACAGCCGGCCTTCAGCACTGAGAATTTCATTGCCTGGAACCAGCGCGTTAAGCCGGGTTATATCCGCGTGGATGCTGACGAGGTCAGCTATCCGGCGCATGTTATCCTGCGCTATGAAATTGAACGAGCGCTGATCGATGGTGACATCGAGGTGGAGGATATTCCCGCGCTGTGGGATGAGAAAATGCGCAGCTGGCTGGGACTCTCTACCACCGGCAATTATCGTAATGGCTGTATGCAGGACATTCACTGGACCGATGGCGGGTTTGGTTACTTCCCGTCTTATACCCTCGGCGCCATGTGCGCCGCACAGCTGATGGCCGCCGCGAAGCGCGCGTTGCCACAGCTGGAGACCAACATTGCCAACGGTGATTTCTCGACGCTGTTTGCCTGGCTACAGCAGAATATCTGGCAGCACGGCAGCCGGTTTAGCACCTCACAGCTGATCATCAACGCCACCGGGGAAGATCTGAACAGCGACTATTTCCGCCAGCATCTTACCGCGCGCTACCTGTAAAGCCCTCCGTCGCGCCGGGGCACTCCCGGCGCTCAGCGAAATATCCTCGTCTCCGTTTCGGTTGTACATATCGTTACACGCCGATACCAAACACTCACGGAAAGCCAGAAAAGACAGGCATATAGTTCTTTCAACGGCCCCGCAGTGGGGTTCATTGAAA
>NZ_JBWNLD010000012.1:0-110523 GCF_056521145.1 Klebsiella sp. CSG-1
GTGCAAAACGCGATTAAAGTGGCAGTTTTTCCAGCGTCTCAAAGCCATAACGCTGTAAAACGGGCAAAAGTTGTTCAGTTTCGGCCGTCAGCGCCATGCAATAAGCCATATTCGGATCACTGGATTTCGCATCTGGCGCTTCATGTTCCAGCAGCCAGACGGTACGACGCGCAATCGCAGCACCTGAATCGATCATCCGCGTCCCTTCCGGCAGCACCTGCTGCAGCTCTTCCTGTAAGAGAGGGAAATGTGTGCAGCCCAGCACAACCGTATCAGGCGGCTCCGCCATTCGCAGCCACGGGCGCAGAATACGCCGCAACTCCTCCAGCGGGACCGGTTCGCCGTGCAGCTTCGCTTCCGCCAGCTCAACGAGTTCAGCGGAACCCAGCATCTCTATCTTACATTCATTTGCGAAACGGCTTATCAGCTCGCGGGTGTAAGGACGCTTGACCGTTCCACGCGTCGCCAGCAGACCAACAATACCGTTCGCCGTTAAACGCGCCGCGGGTTTAATCGCCGGGACGACTCCCACGACAGGAAAAGCGAATTTTTCACGAAGGGCGGGAAGAGAGACTGTGCTGGCGGTGTTGCAGGCAATGACGGCCAGCGCCAGCGGATAACGTTGTTGAACGGCAGTGACAATTTCGAGCACGCGTTCAACGATAAATTCTTCACTCTTCTCCCCGTAAGGAAAAGCGACGTTATCGAAAGCGTAGATATAATGCAGATTCGGCAGAAGCTGCCGAATCTCATGATAAACCGACAACCCACCGACGCCGGAGTCAAACACCAGCACGGTGGGACGTGGATCAGAAGGTGTAGCTGCCAGACAAGTAGTATTCTCGTCCTGCAGTTTGGTAGCCATAAGCTGTCTCGTAATCTTTATCGAACAGGTTAGCTATTTTACCACGAACTGTCAGGTGATCGGTGATCGGATACGCGGCAGAAACATCAACAGTGCTGTAGCTTGGCAAAATGCGCTGCGTATTATTGTACTGAGACGTGTTGTTATCGTAGCGCTTACCGTAATACTGCCACGATACATCCATATCGACGTTGAACATTGTCCAGTCCAGCTGGTACTTCGCCTGTCGCTTAGAACGTCTGGCCAGGACTTCACCATTGTCATCATTACGCGGGTCGACGTACTGCAACGTGACGCGGTGGCTGAAAATGCCGGTGTCGATATTACCGGTCCACTCAACGCCTTTAATGGTTGCGGCATTGATATTGTCATACTCACCTTCATAGGTGACAGGATCCGAGTAATAGGTAATCAGATTGGTGATCTTGTAATGATACGCAGACAGGCGCCAGTCCAGTGGCCCGGTGAGACCGTCAAGGCCGGCTTCCCATTGTTGGGACTCTTCAGGCTTCAGGTTCGGGTTTGAACTGATGCCAAAACGGGTCGAACCAAACTGCTGTCCCAGCGAAGGCGCGAGGAAGCCGGTACCATAGCCGAGGGTCACGCGATAGTTTTCCACGAATTCCCAACCGGCGGTGGTCTGCCAGGTCCCGTGCCAGCCAAACTGCTCGTCATGGTCTTCGCGACCGGACGCTTCCAGCGTAACATCGCCAAACTGCTGCTGACCGGTCAGATACAGGCCGGTGTTATCACGCTTGTAGGTATCCGATATGACCGTATCCGACGAGGTCAGGCGCTGCTGTTGCCAGTCGACGCCGGCGCTCACCGAACCGTGGCCAACAATAACGTTATTTCCCCACTGCAGGTTACGCTGAGTCATCCGATCGAGCGTCGTACCATCATTGTAACGGCCGTATATGCTGCTGTAGTTGTAGTCTTTGACCTTCTGATAGCTGGCAATCAGTTGTGAAGAGTAGATCCCGGAGCTGAATGTCAGGCCCGCGTCCCAGCTCTGGTTATAGAGCTGCTCTTCATCTGCACTGTAGGCAGGGCTGTATGGCGGGCTGCCCAGATCGTAATCGCTATTATTGGTATAGCTACGCCCACGGAAGAAACCGTTCAGGTTATCGTTAAATTTATGTTCAAGACCGCCCCAGAACGCTTTGCTGCGGAAACCATCGCGATCCTGATCGTGAGACCAGCTCGAGTCAGGCTGAACGTTAAAGCCCTTATTGCCCTCATAGGAACCGGCGACCGTCGCCACCGTATCACCGAAGCGATGGCGAAGCGTGCCGTCGTATTGCTGATAGCCTTCAGAACCGACGCCTGCGGTAATCTTAGATTCTTCTTTATCAGAGTGGGTGATGACGTTAATTACGCCGCCCATCGCGCCGGAACCATAAATAGCCGAACGCGGGCCGCGGATGTATTCCACGCGTTGTACCAGAGAAAGCGGTATTTGATTGAGGTCAGGATTGTTTGTAATACCGGGGCGCGGCATGGGAACGCCATCGATCAGCACCAGAACCTGTTTGGCCTCGGTACCGCGGACAAATAAAGAAGAGCTCTGTCCCATTCCCCCGTTCTGGGCAATATCCACCCCCGGCAGTCGACGCATAACGTCATTCAAATCCTTCGCCTGCCAGCGATCGATATCTTCACGGGTGACCACATCGGTCGGTGCAAGAACCGTATTGACCGGCTGTTGAAAACGATTTGCTGTCACCACTAACGTATCTGAATTGCTGTCTTGCGCCCAGCCAGAAAATGCCGTGACGGAGAGAGCCGTCATCAGCGAAGCTTTTTTAATCATTGTAAAAGCATCCGTAACATATAAAGGATGCCGCTGGTTTCATCAGTAGCACGCGATGATAGAAACCAAATGCGACGTATTCCGGCAGGTCTTCGGGCTTGGGGCGTGTTATGGATGAGGACTTCCCACCTGATATCGGCAGTGTCTGCATAATGCGTTCATCCCACCTTCCTTACCGCTGCGCGTCAGCCCCAGATTTACACTGGGTTCCCTTTTAACTCACAGGACCGGTTACACAATGCTATAATTAGAAACATATAGATGTCCAGACTTCTATAATTATATTTGATCCCTTATCCGGGCTGGACATCCCCTGCGCTTTCCCTACAATCCCCGCGTACTTATTTTATTCAGGATGCATCATGACCCCAGAACACCTTCCGACCGAACAATATGAAGCGCAGCTGGCAGAAAAAGTCGTCCGTCTGCAAAAAATGATGGTGCCTTTTGCCGCGCCGGTTCCGGAGGTGTTTCGTTCGCCGGTGAGTCATTATCGTATGCGTGCTGAATTCCGCCTGTGGCATGACGGTGACGACCTGTACCACATCATGTTCGATCAGCAGACGAAATCCCGGATTCGCGTCGATAGCTTCCCGGCGGCAAGTGAGCTCATCAATCAACTGATGGTCGAGATTCTTGACGGCGTGCGCGATAACCCGGTTCTGCGCCACAAACTATTCCAGGTCGATTATCTGACGACCATGAGCAACCAGGCCGTGGTATCGCTGCTGTACCACAAAAAACTCGACGATGAGTGGCGTCAGCAGGCCGAGATTCTGCGCGATGCGCTGCGCGCGAAAAACCTCAACGTGCATCTGATTGGCCGGGCCACCAAAACCAAAATCGAGCTCGATCAAGATTACATCGATGAGCGTCTGCCGGTTGCCGGCCGCGAAATGATCTATCGCCAGGTAGAAAACAGCTTCACTCAGCCGAATGCCGCCATGAATATCCAGATGCTGGAGTGGGCGCTGGACGCCACCAAAGAGGCGACGGGAGATTTACTGGAGCTGTACTGCGGCAATGGTAACTTCTCGCTGGCCCTGGCGCGCAACTTCGATCGCGTACTGGCAACGGAAATCGCCAAACCGTCGGTCGCGGCAGCGCAGTACAACATTGCGGCTAACCATATTGATAACGTGCAGATTATCCGTATGGCGGCGGAAGAGTTTACGCAGGCCATGAACGGTGTACGAGAGTTTAATCGCCTGCAGGGTATTGACCTGAAAAGCTATCAGTGTGAGACGATTTTTGTCGATCCGCCGCGCAGCGGGCTGGATAATGAAACGGAGAAGATGGTGCAGGCGTACCCGCGTATTCTGTACATCTCCTGTAATCCGGAGACCCTGTGCCAGAATCTGGAAACCTTAAGCCAGACTCATGACGTCACGCGTCTGGCGCTGTTCGATCAGTTCCCGTACACCCATCATATGGAATGTGGCGTACTGCTCACGAAAAAGTAAGCACCAAACACCCGGCAACGCAATGTTTGCCGGGTAACGAGGCTTACTCTGCCGCCGTATCCTTACGGTTACGAATCCGGTAGCCGATCCAGAACACGGTAATCACCGACAGCACGGCCGGGAAGAAATTGGAGCCGATATCCGGATATTCCGCACGTACCACGGTGCTATACAGCAGAACGCCGAGAATAAAGCAGGCCGCCGCCAGGCCAGGCAAGCCCACGGGCATACTGCGGTTCTGGTAGCGCTGATGCAGACAGTAAACTGTCAGCAGCAGAGACAGCACCGGGAAGATGGAAAAGGGAACAATCGAGCTGAACAGCGCGGCGAAGGTTCCATTAATGGATAAACCAGCGATCAGCGCCAGTAGCAGCGTACCTTTATCTTGAACTGAGTGTTTCATTGCTCGTCCTTCACGTTATTCGGAATGATGTGACATTTTTTCTTGTTCGCGGCGATACCAGTAATACGCGCCTTTCGAGATCATTCTGAGCTGCAGTACCAGTCGCTCTTCCAGCTGCCGGCGCTGTTCAGGACTGACGTCCAGCGCCTCAGCGCCGGCGCTGAAAACGATAGTGACCATAGCTTCAGCCTGCGCTTCGGTAAAGGCGCGCGGCATATGGTTTTCGATTTCTAAATAATCGGCAAGTTCCGCGATGAAATGTTGAATTTCACGCGCCACGGCGGCACGAAACGCCGCGGATGTGCCAGAACGTTCCCGTAACAACAGACGGAAAGCGTTTGGGTTATTACCTATAAATTCCATGAACGTGGAAACCGAGGTGCGAATCACGCTGCCGCCTTTGGCGATACGCTGCCGCGCCTGGCGCATCAGCTGGCGTAGCATGAGCCCGCTCTCGTCGACCATCGTCAGACCGAGTTCGTCAACATCGCGAAAATGGCGATAAAAGGACGTTGGTGCAATCCCCGCCTCGCGCGCTACTTCGCGCAAACTCAAGCTGGCGAAACTCCGCTCAGCACTCAGCTGGCTGAATGCGGCTTCGACCAGCGAACGTCGGGTTTTCTCTTTTTGTAGTGCTCTTACGCCCATCACGATGTCTGAATCCTTCCAATAGACCTGTTGGCACTATACCAGAGATTAAAACTAATCGGTTTAGCCAGGTTTGTGAATGATTGTTTACGAGCCGAATCTGCTTTTATGCCGCAAAAAAGCACAACGATAATTGGGTTAAAGCCCGGCGAATGTTATCATCGTGTTTATTTTATGTATAAAACAGGTGAGTAATGCCATGTCACACTCTTGGGATTATGATGCAATAGTGATTGGTTCCGGTCCTGGCGGTGAAGGTGCTGCGATGGGACTGGTTAAGCAAGGAGCGCGCGTCGCCGTTATTGAGCGCTATCATAACGTCGGCGGCGGCTGTACCCACTGGGGTACCATCCCGTCGAAAGCCCTCCGCCATGCCGTCAGTCGTATTATCGAGTTTAACCAAAACCCCCTCTACAGCGACCATTCCCGTCTTCTTCGTTCTTCCTTCGCCGACATTCTTAACCATGCCGACAGCGTCATTAACCAGCAGACCCATATGCGTCAGGGGTTCTATGAGCGCAACCACTGCGAAATATTGCAGGGCAACGCGCACTTTGTTGATGAACACACGCTCGCCCTGGAATGTCACGACGGTACCGTCGAGACGATCACCGCCGAGAAATTCGTCATCGCCTGCGGCTCCCGTCCGTATCATCCGGCTGATGTCGACTTTTCCCACCCGCGCCTGTACGACAGCGATTCTATTCTCAGTCTGCAGCACGAGCCCCGCCACGTCATTATCTACGGCGCCGGGGTGATTGGCTGTGAGTACGCGTCCATTTTCCGCGGTATGGAAGTCAAAGTGGACCTGATAAATACCCGCGATCGTCTGCTGGCATTCCTCGATCAAGAGATGTCCGACTCCCTCTCCTATCACTTCTGGAACAGCGGTGTGGTTATTCGCCACAACGAAGAGTACGAGAAGATTGAAGGCGTTGATGACGGCGTGATCATGCATTTGAAATCGGGTAAAAAACTGAAAGCAGATTGCCTGCTGTACGCCAACGGGCGTACCGGTAACACCGATTCGCTGGCGCTGGAAAATATTGGTCTGAAAACCGATAGCCGCGGCCAGCTCAAGGTCAACAGCATGTATCAGACCGCGCTGCCGCATATCTATGCCGTAGGCGACGTCATCGGTTATCCAAGTCTGGCATCAGCCGCTTACGATCAGGGTCGCATCGCCGCGCAGGCGCTGATTAAAGGTGAGGCTTCTGCCCATCTGATTGAGGATATCCCCACCGGCATCTACACCATCCCGGAAATCAGCTCCGTCGGTAAAACGGAGCAGCAGCTGACTGCCATGAAGGTACCGTACGAAGTGGGTCGCGCGCAGTTTAAACATCTGGCACGGGCGCAAATCGTCGGCATGAGCGTGGGCACGCTGAAGATCCTGTTCCATCGGGAAACGAAAGAGATCCTTGGGATTCATTGCTTTGGCGAGCGCGCGGCCGAGATTATTCATATCGGCCAGGCGATTATGGAGCAAAAAGGTGGTGGCAACACCATTGAGTACTTCGTCAACACCACCTTTAACTACCCAACCATGGCGGAAGCCTATCGGGTTGCTGCGTTAAATGGCTTAAACCGCCTGTTTTAACGCTTTGTCGAAATGGCCATCCATGGTGCTGCGGATGGCCTCCGCCAGATGTTCGTAGCGGCTGCGCAGCGGGGAGCCGGGGCGGTAAACTAACCCGATGGTTCGTCTCGGTTCCGGCTTAATGCACGGAATATAGACCACGCCATCGCGTTTTCTCTCCTGCGGCACCGCTAACGCCGGCAGCAGCGTGATACCGCTACCTGCGGCCACCATGTTGCGCAGCGTTTCGAGGCTGGTCGCGCGGAAATGCGTATCTTCATCCGCACCGGCCTCAAAACAGAACCCCATCGCCTGATCGCGCAGGCAGTGGCCATCTTCCAGCATCAGCAGTTTTTCCCCGGCCAAATCGGACATCGGCACGCGATCGCGATTTGCCCACGGATGATCTTGGTAGATTGCCAGCATCATCGGCTCGTCAAACAGCGGTACCTCGATAAAGGCCTCGCTCTCTTTCACCAGCGCGAGGATCGCGCAGTCAAGCTTGCCGCTGTCCAGTTGAGCCAGCAGCTGATGCGTTTGGGCTTCATGCAGGTACATTTCCAGCTTTGGAAACGTCTGGTGTAGCATCGGTATGATTTGTGGCAACAGGTAAGGGCCAATGGTCGGAATCAGGCCAATATGCAGCGGCCCGGACATGGTCTCACCCTGTTGACTTGCCATTTCCTTGAGCACTTTGACTTCGCGTAACACGGTACGCGCCTGATCCACCAGCAACAGTCCGGCCTGGGTAAACAGCACCTTACGGCTGGTGCGCTCCAGCAACATGACCCCAAGTTCATCCTCCAGCTTACGGATTTGTCCGCTAAGCGTGGGTTGGCTGACGTGGCAGGAGTCCGCCGCGCGCCGGAAGTGGCGGTGCTCGGCTAGCGCAACCAGGTATTCAAGATCGCGAATATTCATTATTCATCCTCCGTCGCCATGATAGTTCATGGCGATAGATAGCATAGCAACGAACGATTATCCCTATCAAGTTTTCTGTTCAATAATAAACCCAGAAACGAGGCGAAAGTCAGAAAATCACGACATTGCCTCAGCATATTCCCTGACCAGATAACTAAAGCCAACGTGAACTTTTGCGGACCTTGTGTCCGCTTTTTTTTTGCATAAAAAAGCCCGGACATAGCCCGAGCCTCTTTTCTCACTCATCCCGCTGGAATCATCCAGGGGCGGCGAGGATTTACACCAGACGCTGTTTCGCGTCAGCAATCGCCTGGGCAACCTGCTTCGGCGAAACGCCGCCTTTTGCCGAGCGCTTATCCAGACAAGATTGCAGCGACAGAATCGGATAGACATCGTCGGCAATCACGCCGCTAAACTTCTGCAGGTCGGCCAGCGCCAGATCTTCCAGCGGTTTGCCCTGGGCAATCGCTTCAACAACCGCTTCCCCGACAATATGGTGCGCTTCACGGAACGGCACCCCTTTCGCAACCAGATAATCCGCCAGTTCGGTCGCATTCGCGTAGCCCTGCTGCGCCGCCTCTTCGCAACGCGGACGCTTGACCTGAATGCCATCCAGCACCAGCGCCGCCATATGCAGGCAATCAAGCCAGGTATCGAGCGCGTCGAACAGCCCTTCTTTATCTTCCTGCATATCTTTATTGTAGGCCAGCGGCAGACCTTTCAGAGTCATCATCATCCCGGTCAGGGCGCCCTGAACGCGGCCACATTTTCCGCGGATAAGTTCGAGCGCATCCGGGTTCTTTTTCTGCGGCATCAGCGAGGAACCGGAGGTGACGCGATCGGATAACTCAATAAAACCGGCTTCGCCCGTATTAAAGAAAATCAGATCTTCGGCGAAACGTGACAGGTGAACCATGCCAATCGACGCATCGGAGAGCAGCTCCAGTACGTGGTCACGGTCAGAAACGCTGTCCAGGCTATTGCGGGTCGCCGACGCAAAGCCCAGCCAGTCGGCCAGCTGCTCGCGATCGATATCATAGGCGGTACCCGCCAGCGCACCGCAGCCCAGAGGACTGACGTCCAGACGCTTGAGGGTATCCTGCAGGCGGCTTTCATCGCGCGCCAGCATCTCAACGTAGGCCAGGCACCAGTGGGCGAACGTCACCGGCTGCGCACGCTGCAGGTGGGTATAACCCGGCATAACGGCATCCTGGTTGTTCTGCGCCGTATCCACCAGCGCGCTTTGCAGCTGGCGGTTCGCAGAAAGCAGCTCCGCGACGGTATCTTTACACCACAGCTTCAGGTCGGTTGCGACCTGATCGTTACGGCTACGACCGGTATGCAATTTTTTACCCAGCTGGCCCACTTTGTCGATCAGTTTACCTTCCACCCAACTGTGGATATCTTCCGCATCGCTTGCAAGAATTTGCTGCGGATTTACCCGCACCTCTTCCAGCAGCACGCTTAATGCCTCTTCCAGCTGCTGCTGCTCAGCGGCACTCAGAACGCCCACCGTCACCAGCGCTTTAGACCAGGCGACAGAGCCAACGATATCCTGCTCCGCCAGACGATAGTCAAAGCGCAAAGAGTCGTTGAACTGCTTGAACCGCTGATCTGCTGCCTGAGTAAAACGCCCGCCCCAAAGTGCCATAACCATTTCCTTAAATTCGTTTAGTTCTGCCGGGTGACGCTTCGCTAACCCGACCTACAGTCTTGTAGGCCCGGCAAGCAATACGCCGCCGGGCATGAAATATTAAGCCAGAATACGCGTGCCGATAGGCGTGCCATTAAACAATGCCGGCAGCTGTTCCGCGTGGCGCCAGGAGGCGATATCCACCGGACGGCCCAGCGTCCGCGCCGCATCCAGCGCGGCATTCACCTTGACGATCATGCCATCAGTGATAATGCCTTGTTCGATCAGCTGCTCCGCCTTCGCCGCGGTCATTTCCGCGATGCGCTGGCCTTTACCATCGAGAATACCGCTGACATCGGAAAGCAGAATCAGATCCGCGCCAAGGGTCGCCGCCAGCGCAGTGGCCGCCTGGTCAGCGTTCACGTTCATCAGTTGCCCTTCATCGGTCACGCCGATCGAACTGACCACCGGCAGGTAGCCGCCCGCCAGCAGCGTGTTAATCAGCGCCGGCGATCCCGGCTGCGCCAGGCCAACGTGGCCCAGCTCTTCATCAAGCTGAGTGACCTTCACACTGTCACCATCGCCAAGGAACAGGCCAACGGACGCAATATGGTGTTTCTTCGCCCATGCCAGCAGCGTCTTATTCGCAGTTCCCGCCAGCGCACCGGTAATAATGTCGATCTGATCCGCAGGCGTCACCCGCAGACCGTTTTTCTTGTTCACCGGCAGGTTGAGTTGCTTCATCAGCTCATCCACCACACAGCCGCCGCCGTGCACAATAACCAGCGGGCGATGATGCGTTTCACGATAATTGACCAGCGCGGTAAACAGACGCTCCAGCGCTTCTTCGCTGTCGAGTAAAACGCCGCCGAGTTTGATAATTAATGGGTTCATCATCACACCTTAAATAAGAGACTGCGTTTCAGCGAAGCCGAAACGAATATTCGCGCACTGGACTGCCTGCGCCGCCGCGCCTTTCAGCAGGTTATCTTCCGCCGCCACCACGATAATATGCTGGTCCTGAACCGCAAAACCGATATCACAGAATGGCAGACCTACGACGTTTTTCAATGCGGGCACGCCTTTATCGTATAAACGTACCAATGGCTTATCGGCATACGCCTGCTGGAACACTCCGGCAACCTGCTCTTTGCTGACGCCTGGCTTCAGGCGGCAGGTAATGGTTTCCAGAATCCCACGTTTAAAGTTGCCGAGATGAGGCGTAAAAATCACCTCTGCGCCAAGATGGGTCGAGATTTCCGGGTGATGGCGATGGTTGAACACACCATACGGCTGCAGGCTGACTTCACAGAAGCTATTGCCGATGGCCGCTTTACGACCCGCACCGCTGACGCCGCTGGTCGCGTTGATCACCGGCCACTGGCTAAGATCCAGCAGGTCCGCATCGATCAGTGGCTTCAGCGACAGCTGAGCCGCTGTCGGATAGCAGCCCGGTACGGCGACCAGATTCGCCTCTTTCAGTTTGTCGACGCTCCACTCTGCCAGGCCATACACCGCCTGCTCAAGCAGGGCCGGATGCTGATGAGTAAAGCCGTAATATTTTTCGTAGAACGCAGCGTCGTTTACGCGGAAGGCGCCGGATAAGTCGAATACCACGCAGCCTGCGGCAAGGAACTGCGGCGCCAGGTCGTGGCTCACTTCATGGGCGGTAGCGAGGAAGACGACATCCACCCCGGCGCTAAATTCGCTGATATCTGACATCGGCTGCAGCGGTAAATCCACAATGCCTTTCAGCTGCGGATGCAAATCGGAAATGAATTTCCCTGCATCATTACTTTGCGCGGAGACCGTCAAAGCGGTTATGGTCATATGAGGATGGCGATTTACATAGGTCACTAGCTCTGCGCCGGCATAACCGCTGGCACCCACAATCAGCGTCTTCAACATCGGGGCTCTTCACCTTCTTACGTCATATTTGTCCAGGAAGCATTTCTCTTCCTCACCCTGTTAAGCCGTAAGCACTTTCCCTACACTTTATGGGTTTTCTTACGCTCAACGATAATGTATTTTTATTCACTAATACTGCATGAATATTGATACTATCATGACCCGAGGTGTGTCAACAATGAAAAACAACTTACCACCCTTTATCGAGATTTACCGCGCATTGATCGCCACACCTTCTATCAGCGCAACCGAAGAGGCGCTGGATCAAAGTAATGAGACTTTAATCAATTTACTCGCTGGCTGGTTCCGCGAAATTGGCTTCAATGTCGAAGTGCAGCCGGTGCCGGATACGCGCAACAAATTCAATATGCTGGCCAGCACCGGCCACGGCGCTGGCGGCCTGCTCCTCGCCGGACATACGGATACCGTTCCTTTTGATGACGGCCGCTGGACCCGCGATCCTTTCACCCTCACCGAGCACGAAAACAAGCTGTACGGCCTCGGCACCGCCGACATGAAAGGCTTTTTTGCCTTTATTCTTGATGCCCTGCGCGATGTCGATGTCAGTCAGCTGAAAAAACCGCTCTACATCCTGGCTACCGCCGATGAAGAGACCAGCATGGCCGGCGCCCGTTACTTTGCCGAAACGACCCTGTTGCGCCCGGATTGCGCCATCATCGGTGAACCCACCTCACTGCAGCCGGTACGCGCGCACAAAGGCCATATGTCCAACGCCATCCGTATCCAGGGGCAGTCCGGCCACTCCAGCGATCCGGCGCGCGGCGTCAACGCTATTGAGCTGATGCACGATGCCATTGGTCGCATCATGCAGCTGCGCGACTCGCTGAAAGAGCGCTATCACTACGATGCTTTCACCGTACCGTATCCGACGCTCAACCTCGGGGCTATCCATGGCGGCGACGCCTCAAACCGCATCTGCGCCTGCTGCGAGCTGCATATGGATATTCGCCCGCTTCCGGGCATGACGCTCAACGATCTCAACGGACTGCTGGATGAAGCGCTGGCACCGGTTAGCGAGCGCTGGCCGGGTCGCCTGACCGTCTCCGAGCTGCATCCGCCGATTCCGGGCTACGAATGCCCGCCGGACCACCGGCTGGTTCAGGTTGTTGAAAAGCTCCTCGGCGCACAAACTGAAGTCGTGAACTACTGCACCGAAGCGCCGTTTATCCAGACGCTCTGCCCGACGCTGGTTTTAGGTCCTGGCTCCATTAACCAGGCCCACCAGCCGGATGAATATCTGGAAACCCGCTTTATCAAGCCGACCCGTGAGCTGATTACGCAGGTTGTCCACCATTTCTGCTGGCACTAAAGCCTGCGGATCCCGCCTCTTTTCCTGGGGCGGGACGGTGATTCTGGTCACATTTCCATAAGCAACGCTTATCAAGCGACGTCTGAGTTAAATTTCGCAAATTGCCGCCATTTATTCGTTTGCTGAAGCGATTTCGCAACAATTGACGTGGGGGTTTTTACGTGGCTTTATAAAAGACGGCTGCTTATCCGCCGCTCAACGTTGCAGAGTGCCGGGTATAACAAAATAAAATGAGATGGGGTGTCTGGGGTAACATGAACGAACAATATTCCGCTTTGCGTAGTAATGTCAGTATGCTCGGTAAGGTGCTAGGCGATACCATCAAGGATGCACTGGGAGAGAACATTCTTGATCGTGTCGAAACTATCCGTAAATTGTCCAAGTCTTCTCGCGCCGGCAATGAAGCCAATCGCCAGGAATTGCTCACCACGCTGCAAAACTTGTCCAACGACGAGCTGCTGCCGGTCGCTCGCGCCTTCAGCCAGTTCCTGAACCTGGCGAATACGGCGGAGCAGTACCACAGTATTTCGCCAAACGGCGAAGCGGCCAGCAATCCGGAAGTGATTGCCCGCACCCTGAGAAAACTCAAAGACCAACCCCATCTCAACGAAGATACCATTAAAAAAGCGGTGGAGTCCCTGTCTCTGGAGCTGGTATTAACCGCTCACCCCACCGAGATCACCCGCCGTACGCTGATCCACAAAATGGTGGAAGTGAACAACTGCCTGAAGCAGCTTGATAATAAAGATATCGCGGATTACGAACACCATCAGCTGATGCGCCGTCTGCGCCAGCTGATCGCCCAGTCATGGCATACGGATGAAATCCGTAAGTACCGCCCGACCCCAGTTGATGAAGCGAAATGGGGGTTTGCCGTAGTTGAAAACAGCCTGTGGGAAGGGGTACCAAACTACCTGCGTGAGCTGAACGAACAGCTGGAAGAGAACCTCAACTATCAGCTGCCGGTTGACTTTGTACCGGTGCGCTTTACCTCCTGGATGGGCGGTGACCGCGACGGTAACCCGAATGTGACCGCCGATATCACCCGTCAGGTGCTGCTGCTGAGCCGCTGGAAAGCCACCGACCTGTTCCTGAAAGATATTCAGCTGTTGATTTCCGAACTGTCGATGGTCGAATGTACCGACGAACTGCGGGAGCTGGCCGGCGCGGAAGGCGCGCAGGAACCGTACCGTTATCTGATGAAAAAACTGCGTACCCAGCTGATGGAAACGCAGGCCTGGCTGGAAGCTCGCCTGAAAGGACAGAAGCTGCCGAAACCTGCCGGCCTGATTACCCAGAACGAACAGCTGTGGGAACCACTTTATGCCTGCTATAAGTCGCTGCAGTCCTGCGGCATGGGCATTATTGCCAACGGCGAACTGCTCGATACCCTGCGCCGCGTGAAATCGTTCGGCGTACCGCTCGTGCGTATCGATATTCGTCAGGAAAGCACCCGCCATACCGAAGCACTGGGAGAGATGACCCGTTATCTCGGTATCGGCGATTACGAAAGCTGGTCAGAAGCCGACAAACAGGCTTTCCTGATCCGCGAACTGAACTCCAAACGCCCGCTACTGCCACGTCAGTGGGAGCCGAGCAATGAAACCCGCGAAGTGCTCGACACCTGCCGGGTGATCGCCGAAGCGCCGCACGGATCCATCGCCGCTTACGTGATCTCCATGGCGAAAACGCCATCCGACGTGCTGGCAGTTCACCTGCTGCTGAAAGAGTCCGGTATTGGCTTCGCCCTGCCGGTTGCGCCGCTGTTTGAAACCCTGGACGATCTGAACAACGCCAATGACGTCATGACCCAGTTGCTGAACATCGACTGGTACCGCGGCTTTATTCAGGGCAAACAGATGGTCATGATTGGCTATTCCGACTCAGCGAAAGACGCCGGCGTGATGGCCGCCTCCTGGGCGCAGTATCAGGCACAGGACGCGTTGATCAAGACCTGCGAAAAAGCCGGTATTGAACTGACGCTGTTCCACGGACGCGGCGGCTCTATTGGTCGCGGCGGCGCCCCGGCGCACGCGGCGCTGCTTTCTCAGCCCCCGGGAAGCCTGAAAGGCGGCCTGCGCGTCACGGAACAAGGCGAGATGATTCGCTTTAAGTACGGTCTGCCGGAAGTCACCATCAGCAGTCTGTCGCTGTACACCAGCGCCGTGCTGGAGGCCAACCTGCTGCCGCCGCCGGAACCCAAACCGGAATGGCGTCACATCATGGCCGAGCTCTCCGACATTTCCTGTGAAATGTACCGCGGCTACGTGCGTGAAAATAAAGACTTTGTCCCTTATTTCCGCTCCGCGACGCCGGAGCAGGAACTGGGTAAACTGCCGCTCGGTTCGCGTCCGGCAAAACGTCGCGCTACCGGTGGCGTCGAGTCCCTGCGCGCCATTCCATGGATTTTCGCCTGGACCCAGAACCGTCTGATGTTGCCGGCCTGGCTGGGCGCAGGTACCGCGCTGCAAAAAGTGGTCGAAGATGGCAAGCAGAGCGAACTGGAAACCATGTGTCGCGACTGGCCGTTCTTCTCTACCCGTCTGGGCATGCTGGAAATGGTGTTCTCGAAGGCTGACCTGTGGCTGGCGGAATACTACGATCAGCGTCTGGTGAAACCGGAGCTATGGGAACTGGGCGCGGAGCTGCGTGAGCTGCTATCCAACGGGATCAAAGTGGTGCTCGATATTGCAAACGACTCCCACCTGATGGCCGACCTGCCGTGGATCGCCGAGTCTATCCAGCTGCGTAACATCTATACCGACCCGCTGAACGTCCTGCAGGCAGAACTGCTGCACCGTTCACGTCTGGCGGAAGAAGAAGGTAAAGAGCCGGATCCGCGCGTTGAACAAGCGCTGATGGTCACGATTGCGGGCGTTGCCGCAGGTATGCGCAACACGGGCTAATTTATCAGCCGTTCCCGGTAAGACGATAGTTACCGGGAAAAAACCGGATCGCGCCTGATCCGGTTACGCTTTCCCCGGTCAGCCTCACGCGACCGGGGATTTTTATTAATGGTGCAGCATTTCGTCGACAATCTGCTCTTTATGCAGAGCATAAGGATAATAGGTCGGCCAGTTGTCCATCTCCTTCAGTAACGCCTCCTGCGAGTCATTGCCCATAAAGATATGGAAATGCTGTGATTTGCGCGGTCCGATAATATGATCGCTGAACTGAACAAATTTCGGCGCTTTTGATTCCGCCTGCTGGCATTCGAACAGATAGCGCACGCCTTTCTTGCCGGAAGCATAGGTCAGGATCTTATAGCCGGAATAGGTGTATTTACAGGTATTAACGGTTTTGCCAACGTGAAACTCCATCACGTTATCTTCGATCCCAATCTGGTCCACATCGGTGGCATAGCCTTTCTTATAATATTCCCGATATTCCGCCACGCTCTTGCCGCCCGCTTTTTTGGCTTTTTGCTCCAGCACCGGATCCAAATCCCCATTCAGCAGATACGGATTCACCGACTGCCAGATCCCATCCCAGTCGCTAAGCGCCCGATCCTTAACGTCCGCATCGGCAAAAATACCTTCGCTGGCCTTAACCTCCGCCTCCGTTAACGCGGGGCCATGGCTATGGTGGCCGTGGGCAGAGGTCTGAGCGCTGGCTAACAGCATGCCAACACCCAGCGCAAGGGCAGAAATCATTTTGGTCATCACTCTCTCCTGAGTTAACATTTGCAACGTTATGTAACGATATAACATATCACATATAAGCTGCAATATGATTTCCCCTCATTGCCCACTGACTTTTACCCTTTTCGCGCTGTCCGGTATGATAAAAATGTGGCGCCTTCTACGGAGCAAGAATGGATACCGATCTCAATCAACACATCGACGCGTTAATCAAAAGCCCGGCGACGATCCGGCAGATCCGATTTGCCACCGACGGCCGCCCGGCATCCGGTAACGTGCAGAGGGCGGATTTCCCACGCCTCGAAATCATGCTTGATGGCCAGCTTCACGATCCCGGCATCAAAGCCGATCCGCCCGTGCTGTCCCGGCACGACGTGCTGTTTATTCACGCCGGCGGATGGCATTCTCCCCGTTGGCAGTCGCCCTGTACCGTCCTGAGCATTGTGTTTGGCAAGCAGCAGTTAGAGCTCGCCCTGACGCGCTGGAACGGCAGTATGTTGAATGTTGAGGATAAGCTTCAGGTACCACGCCGCGGCCCCCGGACAGGCTCCTTCCTGCTCCAGGCGCTCAATGAGATGCAGATGCAACCGCAGGAACAGCACACCGCGAGATACATCGTTATCAGCCTGCTGAGCCACTGCGCCGATCTGCTTGGTAGCCAGGTGCAAACCGCCTCCCGAAGTCAGGCGCTCTTTGAAGCGATCCGCAAATATATCGACGCTCGCTTTGCCGAACCGTTAACCCGCGAATCGGTGGCACAGGAATTTTATCTCTCGCCAAACTATCTCTCCCATCTGTTCCAGAAATGCGGGACCATGGGGTTTAACGAGTATCTGAATCACATCCGACTTGAGCAGGCCCGAATGCTGTTAAAAGGCCACGACATGAAAATCAAAGATGTCGCTCACGCCTGCGGTTTTGTCGACAGCAACTATTTCTGCCGTCTGTTTCGCAAGAATACCGAGCGTTCCCCCTCCGAGTATCGCCGCCAGTATCACAGCCAGCTGACGGAGAAGCCGCGCTAAGCAGAAACTAGATTTTTGTAAGTAAGCCATCGCGTTTTTACGATCCTCCTGCCCAGGCTCGCCAGATATAGCTGGGAAATGTGATCTAAATCATCCTTACCCGCAATGCGTACATTTATCCAGTTTTTGGCAAATTTGTCATCTGGCGACCCGCCGAGGAGAAGCCGTATCCTTACCTCAACATCACTGAATTGAGAATTGAGGAAAGGCTATGGAACTCTATCTGGACACCGCGAACGTAGCAGAAGTTGAACGTCTGGCACGAATCTATCCGCTGGCCGGAGTGACCACCAACCCGAGCATTATCGCCGCAGGCAAAACGCCGATCTGGGATGTTCTCCCGCGTCTGCAAAAGGCCATCGGACCTGATGGCACGCTGTTTGCCCAGACGATGAGCCGCGATGCTGAAGGCATGGTGGCGGAAGCCAAACGGCTGAGCAACGCCGTTCCGGGCATCGTGGTTAAAATCCCGGTCACCGCTGAAGGCCTCGCCGCTATCAAATTACTGAAGAAAGAAGGCATCCCGACGCTGGGTACCGCGGTCTATAGCGCCGCGCAGGGGCTGCTGGCAGCGCTGGCGGGCGCAAAATATGTTGCCCCTTACGTCAACCGCGTCGATGCCCAGGGGGGTGACGGTATTCGCATGGTGCAGGAGCTGCAATCCCTGCTGGAGCAGCACGCGCCGGGGAGCAAAGTGCTGGCCGCCAGCTTTAAAACTCCACGTCAGGCGCTGGATTGCCTGCTGTCCGGCTGTGAAGCTATCACCCTTCCCTTAGACGTAGCGCAACAAATGCTCGGCACCCCCGCGGTAGAGTCAGCCATAGAGAAGTTTGAGCAAGACTGGAATAACGCTTTTGGCAATCTGAACCTGTAACCCGATTGTCGCGTCGCCAGAGGGCGGCGCCACGATCAACCAGGAGGAATAGAAATGGATCGCATTATTCAATCCCCAGGCAAATATATTCAGGGCGCGAATGCTATCACCCGCCTTGGCAACTATCTCAAACCGCTGGCCGAACGCTGGCTCATTGTTGGCGACAAGTTTGTGCTGGGTTTTGCCGAAGAAAAGCTGCGAAAAAGCCTGGCCGATGCGGGTCTGGCTGCTGAAATCGTGCCGTTTGGCGGTGAATGCTCGCATAATGAAATCAATCGCTTACGAGAAATCGCCGGCGCGGCCCGCTGCAATGCCGTGTTGGGAATCGGCGGCGGAAAAACGCTGGATACCGCGAAAGCATTAGCCCACTTTATGAATCTTCCGGTAGTGATTGCCCCGACCATTGCCTCAACGGACGCCCCCTGCAGCGCCCTCTCCGTTATCTATACCGACGAAGGCGAGTTTGACAGCTATCTGATGCTGCCGCGCAACCCGAACATGGTGATTGTCGATACGCAAATCGTCGCAGGCGCTCCGCCGCGCTTGCTGGCAGCGGGTATCGGCGATGCGTTGGCTACCTGGTTTGAAGCCCGCGCCTGTTCACGCAGCGGCGCCACGACAATGGCCGGAGGCAAATGCACTCAGGCGGCGCTGGCGCTGGCTGAGCTGTGCTACAACACGCTGATTGCAGAAGGTGAAAAAGCGATGCTGGCGGCGGAGCAGCATGTCGTCACGCCGGCGCTGGAAAAAGTTATCGAAGCCAACACCTATCTGAGCGGGGTGGGTTTTGAAAGCGGCGGGCTGGCAGCAGCGCATGCGATCCATAACGGCCTTACCGCCATTCCGGACGCGCATCACTACTATCACGGTGAAAAGGTCGCCTTCGGGACGCTGACGCAGCTGGTGCTGGAAAATGCCCCGCTGGAAGAGATTGAAACCGTCGCCGCGCTGTGTCACAGCGTCGGGCTGCCTGTCACCCTGGCACAGCTGGATATTAAAGGAGATATTCCCGGCAAAATGCGTACCGTCGCGGAAGCAGCCTGCGCAGAGGGAGAAACTATCCACAATATGCCCGGCGGCGCGACCGCTGATGAAGTCTACGCCGCGCTGCTGGTCGCCGATCAGTACGGGCAGCGTTTTCTGCATGAATGGGAATAAGCATAATGGCCCTCGATGAGGGCCATTTTTTATACCGCCGGACGCACGCCCAGGGTGTGACAGATGGCGTAGCTCATCTCGGCACGGTTCAGCGTGTAGAAGTGGAAATCCTTCACCCCTTCACGGCTTAAAATTTTCACCATGTCCATCGCAATGTTGGCACCGACCAGCTGGCGAGTTTCCGCATCGTTATCCAGACCCTCGAACATTTTTGACATCCACGTTGGAATACGCACGTTGGTCATGTCGGCAAACTTTTTCGCCTGTTTGAAGTTAGAAACCGGCAGGATGCCCGGGATAATTTCGACATCGATCCCGGCAGACACGCAGCGATCGCGAAAGCGTAGATAGCTTTCAACGTCAAAGAAAAACTGGGTAATCGCGCGGTTCGCGCCGGCTTCGACTTTCCGCTTCAGGTTCAGCAGATCGGCCTGCGCGCTTTTGGCTTCCGGGTGAACTTCAGGATAGGCCGCAACGGAAATATCAAAATCTCCGACCTCTTTCAACAGCGTCACCAGGTCCGCCGCATACATATCAGGCTTACCGCTACCCGGCGGCAGGTCGCCGCGCAGGGCAACGATGTGGCGAATACCGTTGTTCCAGTAGTCTTCGGCGATCGCGCGCAGTTCATCGCGGCTGGCGTCAATACAGGTCAGATGCGGTGCCGCTTCCAGACCGGTACGCTCTTTAATACCCTTAATGATGCTATGGGTACGATCGCGCTCGCCGGAGTTGGCGCCATAGGTCACCGAGACAAACTTTGGCTTCAGGCTGCTTAAGCGATCGATGGACTTCCACAAGGTTTGCTCCATTTCACTGGTGCGCGGCGGAAAGAATTCAAAGGACACGTTAATCTGGCCCTGCACTTCTGCCAGGCTCTGATTCAGGGCTTCCCGCTGATTGGCGTGAAAAAAGCTCATACCTTACCTCATCAATCGCATTTTATTGTTTGTTGTGTTGCGAACTTCTATACGTTTAGACGTCCAGATGTAAAAATGACGGAAAAGAGAGCGGGCGTCAATAGAAAAATCAGCGTAAAGAGTGAGGAATATTCAGTGAAGATGAGATTAACTCATGTCGCTCAACGCTAAGATAATGATTCCTCAATAAACGGCAGCAACCACGCGCGCAAAGCTTCATCTTCCGGTCGCGTCAGTAATCCCAGCGACAAACGCAAGCGAGTCTCCTCCAGCGGATGAAATACCACCCCCTGACGCTGTATCGCGGCAAATGACGCCGGCAGCAAAATCATCCCTTCTCCGCGTGCGATGCGCGCCAACAGGACGTCATGCTCAGCGGGCTCCTCCACATACGCCGGCACGTAGCCAATACGGTCAAAAATACGCCGGGTTGCGTCAAAAAAGGCCGGATTACGTTCGCGCCTGAACCAAAACAGCGGCCGATGATTCAGGTGTTTTAAGACCAGCCGGGGGATTGCGGATTCCGGCCATGACGCGGGTAGCGCCGCAATCAGCGCTTCATGATAGGGCAAAGGAGAAAGCGTTAACCCATCGGCGTCCAGCGGCAGCGCAACCAGCGCAGCGTTCAGCTTGCCATTGCGCACTTGCCGGGCAAGGACAGGCGACGAGTGGCGAAGGAGGGAAAGCGCACGGGCCTGGCGACCCAACGCCGATTCCAGAGACGCAAAAATACCCTGCTCGAAGGCGGTCGTCAGCCCCAGACGTAAGGGCTGCTGCCGGTCATCGGACAGCTGGCCTAGCGCACTCAGCGTCGTCTCCTGCAGCGCCAGAAGCGGACGAATAAGCTCCAGCACCCGCTCACCCTCTGCGGTAAGAATCAGCCCTTTGGTATGGCGGACAAAGAGCGTCACGCCCAACAGCGTTTCCAGATGACGGATATGGCGGCTCAGCGGCGGCTGTGAGATGAACAATCGCTGCGCCGCCCGGCTGATATTATTCTCTTCCGCCACCACGGCAAAATAGCGCAGCAGGCGAATATCAAGAGTCTGTAAGCGTGAACTTGTCATACCTGAAAGGTATCACGAAAAGGGTATTACTCAAGTCCGATCAACGCCTCTAACCTTCTTCCCAACCCACCATCATTATGAGGAAAGATCATGACATCAGAGCGTTATACCACCGGCCTGGACATGTTGCAGCGCGTTGACGGTAAAGGCGGCGATGCCGTCGTCAAAAGCCTACAGGCCATCGCCCCGGACTTTGCCCGCTACCTGATTGAATTCCCGTTTGGCGATATTTACGCCCGCCCGGGGCTCGATTTACGCAGCCGTGAAATCGCCACCATTGCCGCCTTAACCGCGCTGGGCAATGCCGCACCGCAGCTAAAAGTGCATATTGCCGCCGGGTTGCACGTCGGTTTGTCGCAGGAGGAGATTATCGAAGTCATCATGCAGATGGCGGTGTATGCCGGATTCCCGGCGGCCTTAAATGGCCTGTTCGCCGCCAAAGAGGTCTTTGCGGCACATTGATACTCCGAGACCAGACGCCGGTCTGGTCTCGGACGGAGGCAGGATTAGAGCAGCTGCGCCAGGCGGTTAATATCCGACTGAATGGCACCAGCGGTCACGTCGCGGCCGGCACCCGGGCCGCGGATGACCAGCGGATTATCGCGGTACCAGCGGCTCTCGATGGCAAAGACGTTATCGCACGGCAGCAGCGCCGCCAGCGGATGCTCCTCGCGGACGGCTTCAACGCCAACCCGCGCTTTTCCGTTGGCATCGAAACGCGCCACGTAGCGCAGAACCAGCCCCAGTTCACGAGCGGCCTCCAGACGTTGCAGCATCTGTTCGTTCAGCTCTTCGCCATTCTCAAAGAAGTGATCCACAGAGCCCTCTTCACAGTGCGCAGGCACCAGCGATTCCACCCGCACCTGATCGGGCTCGATGTCATAACCGGCTTCGCGCGCAAGGATAACCAGCTTACGCATCACGTCTTTCCCCGCCAGGTCAACGCGCGGGTCCGGCTCCGTCAGCCCCTGCTGCCAGGCCTGATCGACCAGATCGGTAAACGGCACGGTGCCGTCAAACTGCAGGAACAGCCAGGAGAGCGTGCCGGAGAAAATACCGCTCAGCGCCAGAATGGTATCGCCGCTGTCAATCAGGTCGCGCACGGTATGGTTCACCGGCAGACCCGCGCCGACGGTAGCGTTGTACAGCCAGTGCCGGCCCGTTTTCTCGAACGCATCGTGAATCTGACGATATTTGTCGCTGCTGCTGGCACCGGCCAGCTTATTCGCACTGATGACGTGGAAACCATGGCTGGCAAAATCGAGGTACTGATCGGCCAGCTGCTCGCTGGCGGTCACGTCCAGCACCACTAAATCATCATACGGATGAGCGCGCATCCACAGGAACAGCGACTCTTCGTCCTGCTCAACGGCTTCATCGTTGAAAAAGGCCAACGCGCGGCTGGCATCCAGACCGTCGTAGTTAAGCAGGCTGCGGCGGCTGTCCACCACGCCAGCGAGGACAAACTCAAAGCCGGTGCGGGCTGAGAGCGTGCTCTGTTCACGGGCAAACAGCTCCAGCCAGCGCGAGCCGATATTGCCTTTACCAAACAGGACCAGGCCAATACGTTTTTCTGCCCGGAAAAGAGACTGATGCAGGCCCTGAATCAGGCTTTCCGTCGGGCCTGCGCGCAGCACCGCCACCAGGCTAATCCCCTCTTCAGACTGCCAGGTAAACTCGACAGGCTGCCCTTTCAGCTGCTGCCAGAAACGGTGGCAGTGCAGCGGGTTACGGCTGACGCCAGCCCCGACCATTGCCACCAGCGCCAGTTTCTGACGCAGACGCAGCTCGCCCGGCAGACCGGCTTCATCGAGCAGGCGCAGCGCGCTGTCGGCCACTTCCGAGGTATAGCAGAACTGCAGCAGCTTACGGTCGGCATGTACGCCAACCGCCAGCGGGCGCAGCTGGGCGCGTTTAAAGATAAGATCCAGCTCCTTGTGCGCCAGCTTGAAATCCTGACCGGCGGGCACCTGGAACTCAATCAGGCAGACATCATCATGGCTGGTGACAATACGCGCGCCGGTGCCAGACGCCAGCACGCGCTCAATGCGCGTGGAGCCTTGCTCAGGCGTGTAGCTACAGCGCAGCTGCAGATCGATATCGCTACCGGAGACCGGTTGAAGGGTGCGGGCGTGCAGGACCGGAGCCGCCAGACGCGCCAGCTCGCTGGCTTCATCCAGGCGCAGCAGCGGCAGCAGGCACGCATCCTTCACTTTACGCGGATCCGCGCTGTAAACCCCGGCCACGTCGCTCCAGATAGTGACGCGCGAAGCTCCGGCCAGGGCGCCAATTTGGGTAGCGGAATAGTCAGAACCATTACGCCCCAGCAGCACGGTTTCCCCGGCGCTGTTGCGCGAGATGAAGCCGGTCACCACCAGACGTTTGTTGGGATGTTGCGCCATCAGCTGTTGCAGCAGCGGATAAGACAGACCTTCATCCACCTGCGGCTGCGCAGCACGTTCGGCGCGCAGGAAGCTACGTGCGTCAAGCCATGCCGCTTCCAGTCCCAGCTGGTTGAGCACCGCTGCCATCAGACGCGCAGACCACACTTCGCCGTGGCCGACCACTTCGGCATATACCGCATCGGTCACGCCGCTATCCAGCAAGCCGGCGAGACGCTCGAGGTCGTGAATAAACGATGCGATCAGCGTATCCGCCGCTTCTGCCGACAGCAGGCTGGCGATCAGCTCCATATGGTAACGGCGCAGCGACTGCTGTACCTGATGCGCAGAAAGGCGATCGGTCTGGCTGAGCTTCAGCCAGCTAATCAGCTGATTGGTGGTGCTGCCCGCGGCGGAGACAACCATCATGTCCCCGGCCTGCGAGTATTCCGTCATGATCCCCGCGACGCGCAGGTAACATTTCGCATCCGCTAAACTACTCCCACCAAATTTGTGCAGCTGACGACCCTTCGCCCCTGCCTGCGCATTCACACTCATGTTTATTCCTCGTTTGCTGCCCGGAAGCCATTTTCCAGGTCGGCAATTAAATCTTCACCATCTTCAATACCGGTCGAAATACGCAGAAGCGTTTCTGAAATCCCCGCCGCCGCGCGCGCCTCAGGTGCCATACCTGCATGGGTCATCGTCGCAGCGTGCGAAATCAGACTTTCTACGCCCCCCAGCGATTCGGCCAGCGTAAACAGCGATAATCCGCTCAGAAAACGACGCAGCGTCTGCTCATCGCCCTTCAGCTCAAAGCTTAACATCGCGCCAAAACCTTTTTGCTGACGGGCAGCAATCTCATGCCCCTGATTTTGCGGCAGAGACGGATGATACAGTTTTTTCACCAGCGGCTGGGTTTTCAGATAGTCGACAATCGCCAGCGCATTGCGCTGTGCGACTTCCATACGCGGAGAGAGCGTACGTAAACCGCGCAGCAGCAGGTAGCTGTCAAATGCGCCGCCGGTCACGCCGATATTATTCGCCCACCATGCCAGTTCGGTGACAACCGCCGGATCTTTCGCAATCACCACCCCGGCCACCACGTCAGAATGCCCGTTCAGGTATTTGGTGCACGAATGCAGCACCAGATCGGCTCCCAGCGCCAGCGGATTTTGCAACGCCGGACTCAGGAAAGTGTTATCCACCACGCTCACCGCCCCCGCTTCACGAGCCAGCGTGCAGATTTTCGCAATATCCACCACCCGCAGCAATGGATTACTTGGGCTTTCGACCAATACCAGCTTCGGTTTTTCAGACAATGCCGCACTCAGCGCCTGTTCATCGTTCTGATCGACAAACAGAACCCGATAGCAGCCGCGCTTCGCCAGGCTATCAAACAGACGATAGCTGCCGCCGTAGCAGTCGTGAGGCGCCACCAACAGATCGCCGGGCTTCAGGAATACGGTTGTCACCAGCAGAATCGCCGACATGCCGGTATTGGTCAGAACGGCGCCCGCTCCCCCTTCCAGCTCCGCCAGCGCGCGCTGTACCACATCGCGGGTAGGATTACCGCGGCGGGAGTAGTCATGGGCACGAGGTTCATTAAAGCCGGTGAAGTTGTAGGTACTGGAAAGGTGAATCGGCGGGACAACGCAACCGTATTGTTCGTCGTCATTTAAACCGCTACGCACTGCGATGGTGGCCTGTTTACGCGTCATGTTGGGCAGTTCCTGGGCTGAATCGGTGAAAAGTCAGGCACCAGAGTAATCATTGTCACAATAGACGTCAATACATCTGGACATCTAAACTTCTTTGCGTATAGATTGAGCAAATAGAGAATAGCCGTTAAAATTATATGCATTAGCGCATCTCTGCAGGGGCTTATCGGGTGTCAGAACGCCCCCTCTACGGTAAACTACGCGCAATTATGGCCCGGACCCTGGGTTCTGGCCCTTAACTAATGACTAGAGGATTAAAGGTATCTCATGGCTGAATGGAGCGGCGAATATATCAGCCCATACGCTGAGCACGGTAAGAAGAGTGAGCAAGTAAAAAAAATTACGGTATCCATTCCTCTGAAGGTGTTGAAGATCCTCACCGATGAACGCACGCGTCGTCAGGTCAACAACCTGCGCCACGCCACCAATAGCGAACTGCTGTGTGAAGCGTTCCTGCATGCATTTACCGGTCAACCGTTACCCAACGATGAAGACCTGCGTAAAGAGCGCAGCGATGAGATCCCGGAAGCGGCGAAACAGATTATGCGCGAGATGGGTATCGACCCGGATACGTGGGAATACTAAGTCAATAAAAAAGGGCGGAAGTGACCTTCCGCCCTTTTTACGTCTCTTCCCGCCCACCCTGAATTTGCATCCAGGGCATAGCGACAGAAACAAAAAAAGCCGCCCGTGGGCGGCTTTTTCTTCCGGCAACTTACTTGCTGGTGCCTGGAACGCTGAAGCGCTTGTTGAAGCGGTCAACGCGGCCACCGGTCGCAACATCACGCTGCTTGCCAGTGTAGAACGGGTGGCATTTACCGCACACGTCGAGGTTCAGGTCGTGACCTACGGTAGAACGGATTTTCATGACATTACCGCAAGAGCAAGAAGCAGTAATTTCTTCGTATTTCGGATGAATATCTTTTTTCATGGGAGAACCTCAGTTAAGGCCGCGTCGCTCTTCCAGCCCTAACGCCAGACACCACGCGATGTTAATAATTTCCCGGCGCAATTCCGCTAAAGGCAATCCCCGGGTAATAGATTCTGATGCTGCACGAAGCGCACCAAAGGCGGCGAATCATACAGAATTTGACCAGCATATGCAAACTGATCCGCGAGCCCTTATCACAATGTGTATACTAACCGGCCAGATTTCAAGTCAGGAAGATGACATGCCCGTCGCCCACGTTGCCCTGCCCGTCCCGCTGCCCCGTACCTTTGACTACCTGCTACCTGAGGGAATGCCGGTCAAAGCAGGCTGCCGCGTGCGCGTGCCGTTCGGTAAGCAAGAGCGTATTGGGATTGTGACCGCCCTCAGCGAACGCAGCGAACTGCCGCTGGATGAGCTCAAGCCAGTTATCGACACGCTGGATGCCGAACCGGTATTTTCTTCTGCCGTCTGGCGACTGCTGCTGTGGGCGGCCGACTACTATCATCATCCTATCGGCGATGTGCTGTTCCACGCCCTGCCGATCATGCTTCGCCAGGGGAAACCGGCCAGCGCGGCGCCGCAGTGGTACTGGTTCGCTACCGAACAGGGCCAGGCTGTCGATATCAACAGCCTCAAACGCTCCCCGAAACAGCAGCAGGCTCTGGCCGCACTGCGTCAGGGGAGGATCTGGCGTCACCAGGTTGCGGAGCTGGAGTTTAACGATGCGGCGTTGCAGGCTCTGCGCGGGAAAGGACTTTGCGAGCTGGCAAGCGAAGCGCCCGCCCTCACCGACTGGCGAACCCACTTTGCGGTACCCGGCGAACGGCTGCGCCTCAACACCGAGCAGGCCACTGCCGTCGGGGCGATTCACAGCGCATCGGACCGTTTTTCAACCTGGCTGCTGGCGGGGATTACCGGCTCCGGGAAAACGGAAGTTTACCTCAGCGTACTGGAAAATGTGCTGGCGCAAGGCCGACAGGCGCTGGTGATGGTGCCGGAAATTGGCCTGACGCCGCAAACCATCGCCCGTTTCCGTCAGCGATTTAACGCCCCGGTTGAAGTCCTGCACTCCGGCCTTAACGACAGCGAACGTCTTTCCGCGTGGCTGAAGGCCAAAAATGGCGAGGCGGCCATCGTCATCGGCACGCGTTCCTCGCTGTTCACGCCATTTAAAAACCTGGGCGTGATCGTTATCGATGAAGAGCACGACAGCTCCTATAAGCAGCAGGAAGGCTGGCGCTATCACGCCCGCGATCTGGCGGTCTGGCGCGCCCATAGCGAACAAATCCCGATTATTCTTGGCTCGGCAACCCCGGCGCTGGAGACCTTATACAACGTTCGTCAGGGAAAATATCGCCAGCTGAAGCTGACAAAGCGTGCGGGTAACGCCCGTCCGGCGCAACAGCACGTGCTGGACCTGAAAGGACAGCAATTGCAGGCAGGACTCTCCCCGGCGCTGATTGCCCGCATGCGTCAGCACTTGCAGGCCGATAATCAGGTGATTCTGTTTTTGAACCGCCGCGGCTTCGCTCCGGCGCTGCTGTGCCATGACTGCGGCTGGATCGCCGAATGCCCGCGCTGCGACAGCTACTACACCCTGCATCAGGCGCAGCATCATCTGCGCTGCCACCACTGCGACAGCCAGCGCCCGATTCCGCGTCAGTGCCCCTCCTGCGGCTCGACGCATCTGGTGCCGGTCGGGCTGGGGACCGAGCAGCTGGAGCAGGCGCTGGCACCGCTGTTCCCCGGCGTGCCGATCTCACGCGTCGACCGGGATACCACCAGCCGTAAAGGCGCACTCGAACAGCACCTCAGCGATATCCATCGCGGCGGGGCACGTATTCTGATCGGCACACAGATGCTGGCTAAAGGTCATCATTTCCCGGACGTTACCCTGGTGTCGCTGCTGGATGTCGATGGCGCGCTGTTTTCCGCCGATTTCCGCTCGGCAGAACGCTTCGCTCAGCTCTATACCCAGGTCTCTGGCCGCGCAGGACGCGCGGGTAAACAGGGCGAGGTGATTTTGCAAACCCACCACCCGGAACATCCGCTGCTGCAAACGCTGTTGTATAAAGGCTACGACGCCTTTGCCGAACAGGCGCTGGCCGAAAGGCAGACCATGCAGCTACCGCCGTGGACCAGCCATGTCCTGATTCGTGCCGAAGACCATAACAACCAGCAGGCGCCGTTGTTCCTGCAGCAGTTGCGTAATTTACTGCAGGCCAGTCCGCTGGCCGATGACAAACTGTGGGTGCTGGGCCCGGTTCCGGCACTGGCGCCCAAACGCGGGGGCCGCTGGCGCTGGCAAATTCTGCTCCAGCATCCTTCCCGCGTTCGCTTGCAGCATATCGTCAGCGGTACGCTCGCCTTGATCAATACGCTGCCGGAAGCGCGCAAGGTAAAATGGGTTCTCGACGTCGATCCTATTGAAGGTTAAGCCTTCTCTTGCGAGACGGATCGAAAAAATTCAACGGCTATCACGTTTTTCATGAAAATTCTGTAACTCTCTACATCGACTATCTGCTAAAAATGTTGCTGATGTCAGATCGCAAGGGATGTGTCTGCGCCAGTCAGCGAGGAGAAAACAGGTGAAGCCCAAAAAACAGGTGGTTGCCGCCACAATGAAAGACGTCGCCCTGAAGGCAAACGTTTCAACGGCAACCGTGTCCCGAGCGTTAATGAATCCGGATAAGGTTTCTCAGACTACCCGTAACCGGGTGGAGCAGGCGGCGCTTGAAGTCGGCTATTTGCCGCAGTCGCTCGGACGCAATATGAAACGTAACGAATCGCGTACGATTCTGGTCATCGTACCGGATATTTGCGATCCCTTTTTCAGCGAGATTATCCGCGGCATTGAGATTACCGCGGCGGAACAGGGATATCTGGTGCTGATCGGCGACTGCGCCCACCAGAACCGGCAGGAAAAGACCTTTATCGACCTGATCATTACCAAGCAGATCGACGGTATGTTGTTGCTAGGCTCCCGCCTGCCGTTTGACGCAGGCGTGGAAGAGCAGCGCAATCTACCGCCAATGGTGATGGCGAATGAATTTGCGCCGGAGCTGGAGCTGCCCACGGTGCACATCGATAACCTCACCGCCGCATTTAATGCCGTGAATTATCTGCACGAACTGGGTCACCAGCGTATTGGCTGTATCGCCGGCCCGGAAGAGATGCCGCTCTGCCACTATCGTCTCCAGGGCTATGTGCAGGCGTTGCGTCGTAGCGGGATCACCATCGATCCGCACTATATCGCTCGCGGCAACTTTACCTATGAAGCAGGGGCCAGCGCGCTGGAACAGCTTCTGGCGCTTCCGGTGCCACCAACCGCGGTCTTCTGCCATAGCGATATTATGGCGCTGGGGGCGCTGTCGCTGGCAAAACGTCGGGGCCTGAAGGTACCTGACGACCTGTCGATTGTCGGTTTCGATAATATCTCTTTATCCGAATTTTGCGATCCGCCATTGACGACCGTTGCGCAACCGCGCTTTGATATTGGCCGCGAAGCAATGCTCCTGTTACTGGATCAGCTACATGGTCACAATGTGAACAGCGGTTCACGATTGCTGGACTGCGAACTGATCGTTCGCGGCAGTACACGCAAAATCAGAGCATAACCATCAGGTTTTCGGGCCTGCTCTTCTGGTCAAAGGCCCGCCGCTTAAGTAACATGGCGGACTGACGAACGAATAAAACAGCGAAACGATAGTGGCACAACGAGATTATGTACGCCGCAGCCAACCGGCTCCTTCGCGGCGCAAAAAGGGTAATACCCGAAGCTCAAGGAATAAACAGAGCAGCCTTCCGGCGGTTTCACCCACTATGGTTGCGATCGCGGCGGCAGTGCTGGTGGCCTTTATCGGTGGGCTGTACTTCATCACGCACCATAAAAAAGAAGAAGCGGAAGCGCTGCAAAACCGTCAGGTGGCAGGTAATGGCCTCCCGCCGAAACCGGAAGAGCGCTGGCGCTATATTAAAGAGCTGGAAAGTCGCCAGCCAGGCGTCCGTGCGCCTACTGAACCGACGGCCGGCGGGGAAGTGATGAAACCCGAGCAGTTGACCAACGAACAGCGCCAGCTGCTGGCACAAATGCAGGCGGATATGCGCCAGCAGCCGACCCAACTGACCGAGGTGCCGTGGAACGAACAAACCCCGGCTCAGCGCCAGCAAACGCTGCAGCGTCAGCGTCTGGCGCAGCAACAGGTACAACAACAGCAGCAGCAGGCTCAACAACAATGGGCGCAAACCCAGCAGCAGGCGCCGGTGCAGCAACAGCCGCGCGTGCAGCAGCGCGTGGCAGAGCAGCAGCCAAAGCCGGTACAGCAACCGAAACAAACCGCCTCGACGCAGCAGCCGTATCAGGATCTGCTGCAGACGCCTGCGCATACCACCGCACAGCCTAAAACCCCGGCGGCTGCGCCGGTCGCTCGCGTTGAAGAGGCGCCGAAAGCAGCGGCGGAGAAGAAAGACGATCGTAGCTGGATGATTCAGTGCGGCTCCTTTAAAGGCGCAGAACAGGCGGAAACCGTTCGGGCGCAGCTGGCGTTTGAAGGGTTCTCCTCACGCATTACCACCAACAATGGCTGGAATCGCGTGGTCATTGGGCCGCTGAAAGGCAAGGAGAGCGCCAACGATATGATCACTCGCCTGAAGATGGCCGGACACGCAAACTGCATTCGTCTCGCCGCCAGGGGTTGAAACCCTAAAAATCCCCCCCATCTATAATTGCATTCTGCCCCGCGTGAAGCGCGGGGCCCCTATTCCGCTTTTGTAACCAAGGGGTCTGCTCGTGACAACAATAGTTAGTGTTCGCCGTAACGGCCATGTGGTTATTGCCGGTGATGGCCAGGCCACGCTTGGCAATACCGTCATGAAAGGTAACGTGAAAAAAGTGCGTCGTCTCTACAACGACAAAGTGATCGCGGGCTTCGCCGGCGGCACCGCCGACGCCTTCACGCTGTTTGAACTGTTTGAACGTAAACTGGAAATGCATCAGGGCCACCTGGTCAAAGCCGCCGTGGAACTGGCGAAAGACTGGCGTACCGATCGTATGCTGCGCAAACTGGAAGCTCTGCTGGCCGTGGCGGATGAAAACGCTTCGCTCATCATCACCGGTAACGGTGACGTGGTGCAGCCAGAAAACGACCTGATTGCTATCGGCTCCGGTGGTCCCTACGCTCAGGCCGCTGCCCGCGCTCTGCTGGAAAATACCGATATGAGCGCACGCGATATCGCAGAGAAGGCGTTGAATATTGCAGGTGATATCTGCATTTATACCAACCATTTCCACACCATCGAAGAATTAGCCTCTAAAGCGTAAGGATCTCCCATGTCTGAAATGACCCCACGCGAAATTGTCAGCGAACTGGACAAACATATTATCGGTCAGGACGCGGCGAAGCGTTCTGTCGCTATCGCGCTGCGTAACCGCTGGCGCCGTATGCAGCTGAACGAAGAGCTGCGTCACGAAGTCACGCCGAAAAACATTCTGATGATCGGTCCGACCGGTGTGGGTAAAACGGAAATTGCCCGTCGTCTGGCGAAGCTGGCCAACGCGCCGTTCATCAAAGTTGAAGCCACAAAATTCACCGAAGTGGGCTATGTCGGGAAAGAAGTGGATTCGATTATCCGCGACCTGACCGATGCGGCGATCAAAATGGTCCGCATGCAGTCCATCGATAAAAACCGCTATCGCGCGGAAGAGCTGGCGGAAGAGCGCATTCTTGATGTGCTGATCCCGCCGGCAAAAAACAACTGGGGCCAGGCTGAACAGCCTCAGGAACCGTCTGCTGCACGTCAGGCATTCCGCAAAAAACTGCGTGAAGGCCAGCTCGACGATAAAGAAATCGAGATCGATCTCGCCGCCGCACCGATGGGCGTGGAAATCATGTCCCCTCCGGGCATGGAAGAGATGACCAGCCAGCTGCAGTCGATGTTCCAGAACCTCGGCGGCCAGAAGCAAAAGCCGCGCAAGCTGAAAATCAAAGACGCAATGAAGCTGCTGATCGAAGAAGAAGCGGCGAAGCTGGTCAACCCGGAAGAGCTTAAGCAGGACGCCATCGATGCCGTTGAACAGCACGGTATCGTGTTTATCGACGAAATCGACAAAATCTGTAAGCGCGGCGGCAACAGCTCCGGCCCGGATGTCTCTCGCGAAGGCGTACAGCGCGACCTGCTGCCGCTGGTCGAAGGCTGCACCGTGTCGACTAAGCACGGGATGGTGAAAACCGACCACATTCTGTTTATCGCCTCTGGCGCATTCCAGGTGGCCAGTCCGTCTGACCTGATCCCTGAACTGCAGGGCCGTCTGCCGATTCGCGTCGAGCTGAAAGCGCTGACGACGGAAGATTTCGAGCGCATCCTGACCGAGCCGAACGCCTCCATCACCGTCCAGTACAAAGCCCTGATGGCGACCGAAGGCGTCAACATCGAGTTTACGGAAGACGGCATCAAGCGTATTGCGCAGGCGGCATGGCAGGTTAACGAAACCACCGAAAACATCGGTGCACGTCGCCTGCACACCGTACTGGAGCGTCTGATTGAAGACATCTCCTTTGACGCCAGTGAAATGGGTGGTCAGAGCATTATTATTGATGCCGAGTATGTCGGTAAGCATCTGGATGTGCTGGTGGCGGATGAAGATCTGAGCCGTTTTATCCTATAATCCGGTTCAATGTATTTTCATCACAATCGATGGGGCTATATATAGCCCCATTTTTTTGGCCAGGAATTATGACTGAACAACCGATAAACCGAACCCAGGCCTGGCTGGAAAGCCTGCGGCCAAAAACGCTACCGCTGGCCTTTTCCGCCATTGTTGTCGGTACGACGCTCGCGTGGCAGCAGGGGTACTTCGATCCCTGGGTCGCGCTGCTGGCGCTGATCACCGCCGGCCTGCTGCAAATCTTATCCAACCTGGCCAACGATTATGGCGATGCCGTTAAGGGCAGCGATAAACCCGACCGTATCGGGCCGCTACGCGGCATGCAAAAAGGGGCCATTACCCAGGCGCAGATGAAACGCGCGCTGATCGTTACCGTGGTGCTGATTTGCCTCTCCGGGCTGGCACTGTTGTTCTGCGCCTGGCAGACGATGGCCGATTTTATTGGTTTCATGGTGCTGGGGAGTTTAGCGATTATCGCCGCGATCACCTACACCGTCGGCACCCGGCCCTATGGCTATATCGGCCTTGGCGATATCTCGGTGCTGGTGTTCTTTGGCTGGCTTAGCGTCGCAGGGAGCTGGTATCTCCAGGCCCACACGATTGAAGCAACCATTTTCCTCCCCGCCACCGCCTGTGGTCTGTTAGCCGCCGCGGTGCTGAATATCAATAATCTGCGCGATATCGACAGCGACAGAGAGAACGGCAAAAACACGCTGGCAGTACGTCTGGGGCCGCTCAACGCCCGCCGCTATCACACTTGCCTGCTCATCGGCGCGCCGCTGTGCCTGGCGCTGTTTACTCTGATTTCTCTGCATAGCCCATGGGGTTGGCTGTTCCTGCTCGCCACGCCGCTGCTGGTGAAGCAGGCGCGATTTGTGATGCGCGAGCGCGAGCCGATGGCGATGCGTCCGATGCTGGAACGCACGGTGAAAGCCGCGCTGTTGACCAACCTGCTGTTTGTCATTGGGATTATTTGCAGCAAGCTGGTGGGTTAACTGACAAATATCAATTAACAATTGATGATTTTGCCAACAATACGATTCGCGAGATATACTAAAATCTCTCGCAGCAACTGAACGTTAAGCCTATGAAATACGATACTTCCGAGCTTTGTGACATCTACCAGGAGGATGTCAACGTAGTGGAACCTCTGTTCTCCAACTTTGGGGGGCGGTCGTCGTTTGGTGGACAAATCATCACGGTGAAATGTTTCGAGGATAACGGGTTGCTATACGATATGCTCGAACAGAACGGCCGTGGTCACATCTTGCTGATCGATGGCGGGGGTTCCGTCCGACGCGCGTTGATTGACGCGGACCTGGCGCGTCTTGCCGTACAAAATGAGTGGGAAGGGATTGTCGTCTATGGCGCGGTGCGTCAGGTTGACGACCTTGAAGACCTGGATATTGGCATCCAGGCGCTGGCCGCCATTCCCGTGGGGGCCGCTGGTGAAGGTATCGGCGAAAGCGATGTACGCGTCAATTTCGGCGGTGTGACCTTCTTCTCCGGTGACCATCTGTATGCCGATAATACCGGGATCATCCTGTCCGAGGATGCACTGGATATCGAATAGCCTGCCCACTAATAAAAAAGGCCTTCTCAGAGAGAAGGCCTTTTTGTTTGTGTCACGCCAGAATTAGTACAGTTTCTTCGCGCAATCCAGCCAGTCATTTTTGAACGGACGCTTCATGTTCTCGATAGCGTCGATGATGTCGTGGTGCACCAGCTTCTCGTTCTGAATACCGACGCAGCGGCCACCAAATCCCTGCTGCAGCAGTTCAATGGCGTAGGCGCCCATGCGCGAGGCCAGAATACGGTCATAAGGAACCGGGGAACCGCCGCGCTGAATGTGGCCCAGAACGGTCGCACGGGTTTCACGGCCGGTTTCTTTCTCAATGTAGTGCGCCAGCTCGTCCACGTCGCACATATGTTCGGTAATGGCCACGATAGCGTGTTTCTTACCTTTGGCGATGCCCGCTTTGATTTCAGCAACCAGATCGTCACGCGTGTATTCCACTTCCGGCACCATGATGAATTCACAGCCGCCGGCAATCGCCGCAGCCAGAGTCAGGTCGCCGCAGTAACGTCCCATCACTTCAACAACCGAAATACGCTGGTGGGAAGAAGAGGTATCGCGAAGGCGGTCAATGGCTTCCACCACGGTGCTCAGCGCGGTAAAGAATCCGATGGTGTAGTCAGTGCCTTTGATATCGTTATCGATGGTGCCAGGCAGGCCGATGCACGGGAAGCCCATCTCAGTCAGGCGCATCGCCCCCATGTAAGAGCCATCGCCGCCGATAACGACCAGCGCATCCAGGCCACGCTTTTTCATGTTCTCGAGCGCCACGGCGCGAATATGCTCTTCGCGGAACTCCGGGAAGCGTGCTGACCCGAGGAAAGTGCCGCCGCGGTTGATCATGTCAGAAACGCTATAGCGGTCGAGCTGAACCATGCGATCTTCATACAGGCCGAGGTAACCGTCATAGATTCCAAAAACTTCCAGACCTTCCGTTAATGCTGCGCGCACAACGCCGCGAATTGCTGCGTTCATGCCCGGAGCATCACCGCCACTTGTCAATACACCGATTTTCTTAATCATGACTACCTCTGAACTTAGGAAGCAAAAAATAATCCTGTTGCCTGAAGCGCTCCTTCACCAGGAGTGCACGACGATAATTGCAATAGTATATCAAACGCTTCTGGCTGAATTGATTCAGGTCAGACCAAATGGCGGTAATTTATACAAAAAATGCCGATCTGCCCCACACTTTTACATCGAGTTTACAGACTATAACCCAAAGCTCAAAAAACGCCCTGCCGCGCCAGCGGCACCACAGAACAGGGATCCTGATGGATAATGACATCAGAACCCGGGAAACGGTGCAGAATCGCCTGCTCCACCTGATCGGCAATAACGTGTGCCTGAACCAGCGGGAGGTTATCTTCCATTTCCAAATGTATTTGAATAAAGCGAGTCGGCCCTGACTGCCGCGTCCGTAGATCGTGTGCCCCGCTGACGCCTGGCCATTCGGTCACGATATTGATAATTTCCTGACGTTCCTCGTCAGGAAGCGCGCGGTCTAATAACGACTGAATGGCGTCATAACCCATACGCAGAGCGCTATATAAAATATAGATGCCAATCCCGAGAGCAAACAGCGCGTCGGCACGATGCCAACCATACCAGGAGAGACCCAGCGCCACCAGAATTGCGCCGTTCATCATAACATCAGACTGATAATGAAGCATATCTGCTCGCACCGCCTGACTTTGCGTTTTTCTCACCACCCAACGCTGGAACGTTACCAGCACCAGCGTGCTGACCAGCGCGATCAGCGTCACGGCAATACCGACACCCGCCGCCTGCATCGGCTCCGGACGCGCCAGATGCTGAATACCGGTCAAAAACAGAAACAGAGCCGACCCGGAGATAAACATACTTTGCGCCAGCGCGGCCAGCGATTCTGCCTTACCGTGGCCAAAAGTATGTTCCTCATCAGCGGGTTGAAGCGAATAACGCACGACCAGCAGATTCGTTAACGAGGCGGCAATATCCACCAGCGAGTCCACAAGCGCAGCCAGAATACTCACAGACCCGGTGTACCACCACGCAAAAATCTTGATCAAAAGTAACGCGGACGCCATCACCGTCGCCGCAATAGCCGCACGGCTCACCAGCCGCCCATAAGATTGATTCATACATGCTCCTTTTCGGCGATGCGCTTAGTATAACCTGAACTTTTGTCGCCACGAGGAGCAAGGCGGGAGTCGTTTCGCTGAATGACAGGCAAAAAAAACCCCCACATCATGTGGGGGAAGACAGGGATGGTGTCTATGGCAAGGAAAACAGGGTCTACTACTGGGGTTGCACGGTATTGCTACTACTCGACAGCATGGTTGCTGAACCTTTTTGCATCCTTGCAACCTCACGCAACTGATCCATTCGTTGCTGGTGTTTAGCATTAAGAACCGCTTGCTGCTCCGGCGTTAACAGGTGGTACATCTGGTTGCGAACCTTCGCCATTTCAATCTGGCGGGTAACCTGTTCCTGCGCCATTTTATTAGCCTGAGCGCGCACAGCGTTTTCATCAAAATTTTCTGCGGTGACAAGACGATGCATTGTCTCCATTTCGCTAACATTAATGGGTTGCCTGTCATGGCGTGCCCGTTGCATAAGATCTCGTAACTGCTGGCGTTGCTGTTCGGTTAAACTTATGCCGTCAAACATATGACTCTGGCTGGTGCGCTGCGCCCCGTCGTCTCCAGGGAGCCAGTTAACGCTGGTAACGACTTCAGCGGCTTGGCTATATGCACTTAGCGCCAGCGTTGAGGCCATGACGGCAGCAATAACATTGCGCATCACATACTCCCAATACGTTTGTGTCTGTGTAGCGATTCAACGAGATACAGTCTACGATTCGGGCTGCAAACATGCGTCAGGGGGTGTAAAACAACGTAAAGTCATGGATTAGCGAGCCTTGATGACGTAATTTCTGCCTCGGAGGTATTTAAACAATGAATAAAATCCTGTTAGTTGATGATGACCGGGAGCTCACCTCCCTGTTAAAAGAGCTGCTCGATATGGAAGGATTTAACGTGCTCGTGGCCCATGACGGGGAACAGGCGCTGGCCCTTCTGGACGACAGCATCGATTTACTTTTGCTTGATGTGATGATGCCGAAGAAAAACGGTATCGATACGCTTAAAGAGTTACGTCAGACACACCAGACCCCGGTTATCATGCTAACTGCCCGCGGCAGCGAGCTGGATCGCGTTCTCGGCCTCGAGCTGGGCGCCGATGATTACTTGCCTAAGCCCTTCAACGATCGTGAGCTGGTGGCGCGTATACGCGCGATTCTGCGCCGTTCTCACTGGAGTGAGCAGCAGCAAACCACCGAAGTCGGTTCCCCGACGCTGGAAGTTGACGCCTTGAGCCTCAACCCCGGCCGCCAGGAAGCCAATTTCGATGGTCAGACCCTGGAGCTGACCGGCACGGAGTTCACCCTGCTCTACCTGCTGGCGCAGCATCTTGGCCAGGTTGTCTCTCGTGAACATCTGAGCCAGGAAGTATTGGGAAAACGCCTGACGCCGTTCGATCGCGCCATCGACATGCATATTTCCAATCTGCGTCGTAAGCTGCCGGAACGCAAAGACGGCCATCCGTGGTTTAAAACCCTGCGTGGACGCGGCTACCTGATGGTTTCGGCTTCATGATAGGAAGTTTAACCGCACGCATCTTCGCTATTTTCTGGCTCACGCTGGCGCTGGTGTTGATGCTGGTTCTGATGTTGCCCAAGCTGGACTCGCGCCAGATGACCGAACTGCTGGAGAGCGAACAGCGTCAGGGCACCATGATTGAACAGCACGTCGAGGCCGAACTGGCGACCGATCCCCCCAATGACCTGATGTGGTGGCGTCGGCTGTTTCGCGCTATCGATAAGTGGGCTCCGCCGGGACAGCGTTTACTGCTGGTCACCAGCGAAGGCCGCGTGATCGGTGCAGAACGCAACGAAATGCAGATCATTCGTAACTTTATCGGCCAGGCCGATAATGCCGATCATCCGCAGAAAAAACGCTACGGCCGTCTGGAAATGGTCGGGCCGTTTTCCGTCAGGGATGGGGAAGATAATTACCAGCTCTATCTGATCCGCCCTGCCAGCACCTCCCAGTCCGATTTTATCAACCTGCTGTTCGACCGCCCGCTGCTTCTGCTTATCGTCACGATGCTGGTCAGTTCGCCGCTGCTGCTGTGGCTGGCCTGGAGTCTGGCCAAACCGGCGCGCAAGTTGAAAAACGCCGCCGATGAGGTCGCGCAAGGCAACCTGCGTCAACATCCGGAACTGGAAGCCGGCCCGCAGGAGTTTTTAGCCGCCGGGGCCAGTTTTAACCAGATGGTCACGGCGCTGGAGCGCATGATGACCGGTCAGCAGCGTCTGCTGTCCGATATTTCCCACGAGCTGCGTACGCCGCTCACGCGCCTGCAGCTGGGCACGGCCTTACTGCGCCGTCGCAGCGGCGAGAGCAAAGAGCTTGAGCGTATTGAGACCGAGGCCCACCGACTGGACAGCATGATTAACGACCTGCTGGTGATGTCGCGCAATCAGGCGAATAACGCGCTGGTCAGTGAAACGGTGAAAGCCAATCAGCTGTGGGGCGAAGTACTGGATAACGCGGCGTTTGAAGCCGAGCAGGTTGGAAAATCCTTCACCGTCGAGTATCCGCCGGGCCCCTGGCCGCTGTACGGCAATCCTAATGCGCTGGAAAGCGCGCTGGAAAATATCGTCCGTAACGCGCTGCGCTACTCGCACACCAAAATTTCGGTCAGTTTTTCGGTGGATAAAGACGGCATCACGGTCAACGTCGATGATGATGGTCCGGGCGTCAGTCCGGAGGATCGCGAGCAGATTTTCCGTCCGTTCTACCGTACCGACGAGGCGCGCGATCGCGAGTCCGGCGGCACCGGTCTGGGGCTGGCGATTGTCGAGGCCGCGATTCAGCAGCATCGCGGCTGGGTCAAAGCCGATGACAGCCCGTTAGGCGGTTTGCGGCTGACCATCTGGCTGCCGCTGTATAAGCGCACCTGATCGCTCTTCTCCGGCTTATGCTGCGCTTCGCCGGGCTACAACAACCGTCCACAGACGGGTAGCCCGGACAGGCGCAGCGCGCCGCTTCCGGGATAATTCGCAGCCAGCGCCTCCGGCGATATCGGCGAACTATTTCCCCCACAATCTCCGCGAATTGTCTTCGATCTGCCCGCTCAGACGCCGTTTCTGCAGGGTACGGCTCCAGCTCGCCGACAGCCCCGCCGCCGAGAGCAGGCGATGGTATTGTTCGTCATCGAACGGCATATGCCAGGCAATGGCGCCCGCCTCATGGACGCTCACGTCGCTGAGTCGGGAAACCAGCTCCAGCGGCGCATCGCCGGATACCAGCCCGCCCGCCACGACCCGATACAGCCAGCCGGTTTTACCGCTGTTCTGCATGAGCTGCGCCATATCGCTGACAGCAAAATGATAGTTAAGCTTGAAGCACGGTGAACGCGGCTGCGTCACCTGAATCAGCGCCTCTCCCCAGCGGAAGATGTCGCCGATACAGACGTCGTTTTCCGTTAGCCCTTCGGTCGAGAGATTCTCGCCAAACGCCGGGGCGCAGAAAAGATCCGCCTGCTGCGGAAGTTCAAGAGCCCAATGGGCGTAGTGTTCACGGGGATAGTGGCACAGCGCGCGGTCCGGCCCGCCATGTATTTTCTTCTCCGCCTGTTCATCGCCCTCCAGCCCCAGTTCACCGAGGGTCAGTTCACCGTCGACCTGAATTTTACCGATGGCGCTTGGACGGCTGCCGTCGTAATCCTTTACCTTGCCCACAAAGACATTCACCGGATAGTGCATCGCTGCTCCTTTGCTGCGGATATAAAAAAAGCGAGTCATCAGACTCGCTTCTCGTTCAGCACAATGCAACCTTATTTTTTGGCGGCAAAACGCGCTGCTGCTTCGTCCCAGTTAACCACGTTCCAGAACTCTTTGATGTAGTCCGGACGACGGTTCTGGAATTTCAGGTAGTAAGCGTGTTCCCAAACGTCCAGGCCCAGAATCGGGAAGCCGGAAGCGCCGGAGATAGCTTCGCCCATCAGCGGGGAGTCCTGGTTAGCGGTAGAAACCACGGCCAGTTTGTCGCCCTTCAGCACCAGCCATGCCCAGCCAGAACCGAAACGGGTCGCAGCTGCTTTTTCAAACTCAGCTTTGAAGTTATCAACGGAACCGAAATCACGTTCGATAGCGGCTTTCAGGTCGCCCTGCAGGGTAGTACCGGTTTTCAGGCCTTTCCAGAACAGGCTGTGGTTAGCGTGGCCGCCCGCGTTGTTACGCAGTACGGTTTTTTTGTCAGCCGGCAGCTGATCCAGTTTAGCGATCAGTTCTTCAGCAGACAGGTCAGCAAATTCCGGCAGGCTTTCCAGCGCAGCGTTGGCGTTGTTAACGTAGGCCTGGTGATGTTTAGTGTGATGGATTTCCATCGTCTGCTTATCAAAGTGCGGTTCCAGGGCGTCATAAGCGTACGGCAGGGCTGGCAGTGTATAACTCATAATCATCTCCATTATTGTTAAGCGGCAGGAAGTGTTAATGCCGAGTAAGCAGTTGGTTCATTATAGTTAATTAAATGATATTGAAAACGCTTATCAATGCCGTATTTTTAATAAGGTTATAACCACAGGGTATACCTGCATTTTTGTGAGCTGGAACAAGTAATTAAGTTTTTGGTTGCCAGAGTTCAGCGTCACATGGCAACAGCCTGAAGGCGAGAAAACTGACCGATTTTTACACTCATCGTGTCGGAAGAAGATTTATCCGATAAAAAAATAGATGAGGATAAAATCAATGAATCACGCGATTACGATGGGTATTTTTTGGCATTTGATAGGTGCGGCCAGTGCAGCCTGTTTCTATGCCCCGTTCAAACAAGTTAAACAGTGGTCATGGGAAACCATGTGGTCAATCGGCGGGATTGTCTCCTGGCTGATTCTTCCCTGGGCTATCAGCGCGATGCTGCTGCCTGATTTCTGGGCCTATTACCGTTCCTTCAACGCCTCCACGCTGCTGCCGGTGTTTCTGTTTGGTGCGATGTGGGGGATCGGCAATATTAACTACGGCCTGACCATGCGCTACCTCGGCATGTCGATGGGGATCGGTATTGCCATCGGGATCACCCTGATTGTCGGTACGCTGATGACCCCGATTATCAACGGGCAGATCGATGTGCTGCTGCATACCCAGGGTGGCCAGATGACGCTGCTCGGCGTGCTGGTTGCGGTGATTGGCGTGGCGATAGTCACCCGCGCCGGCCAGCTGAAAGAACGCAAGATGGGCATTAAAGCCGAAGACTTCAATCTGAAAAAAGGGCTGATGCTGGCGGTGATGTGCGGCATTTTTTCTGCCGGGATGTCCTTTGCGATGAACGCCGCCAGACCCATGCATGATGCCGCGGCGGCGCTGGGGGTTGACCCGCTGTATACCGCGTTGCCCAGCTATGTGGTGATTATGGGCGGCGGCGCGCTGGTCAACCTTGGCTTCTGCTTTATTCGTCTGGCTAAAGTCAAACACCTGTCGATCAAAGCCGACTTCTCGCGGGCAAAACCGCTGATCGTCGCCAACGTGCTGCTGTCGGCGCTGGGCGGCCTGATGTGGTATCTCCAGTTTTTCTTCTATGCCTGGGGCCACGCCAGTATTCCCGCGCAGTATGACTACATGAGCTGGATGCTGCATATGAGCTTCTATGTGCTGTGCGGCGGGCTGGTCGGGCTGGTGCTGAAAGAGTGGAACAGCGCCGGGCGTCGTCCGGTCAGCGTGTTAAGTCTGGGCTGCGTGGTGATTATCATCGCCGCCAATATCGTTGGCCTCGGAATGGCCAGCTAACGCCCTATGCGGCAACGCGACTGCGTTGCCGCCACTGCCCAGGGGTCATGCCAATTTCACGATTAAAGACGACGGAAAAGTAGTTGCTGTCTTCAAATCCGCACTGCATCGCAATGTCACCAATCAAGCGCTCGGTGTGCTGCAATAAATACTGCGCGTGGCAGATACGCAGCTGACGCAGGTAATGGTTGATCGTCATCCCGGTCTGCTGGCGAAACTGCTGACGCAGCGCACGCTCGCCGCACCCTTCCCGCTCACAAAACAGCTCGAGAATAAAAGGTCGGTTCAGGCTGCCGGCCAGTTCGGTCAGCAGCTTATCAAGGAGCGTTTCGCTTTGGGTCGCCGCACGGTTATCGGTCGCATAGCGGTGGCGATGAAGAATCAATACCAGCTGCGCAAACAGCAGCTCGGCCATGTTATTAGCCTGCGCATCGCCGCGGGCGCTCTCCTGCTCCAGCTGAGTAATCACCTGGCGAACCTGGGCCATACCAGAACTGCCGATCCGCCAGTGCGGCATCCACGACGTCCCAAACAAACCGGGAATATGGGTCGCCCAGTCAAAGTTAAGCCGCAGACGATCCGGGCAATAGATGACGTTTTGCAGAACTAAATCATTCACCGAGGCGTAGGAGTGTTTGTCTTCGGCGCGAATATAAAACAGATCGCCACGGGTAATGCGCCATGGGCGATCGTTCAGGACATGCAGGCCATTTCCCCGCCATACCAGCACCAGTTCGCAGAACTCGTGGGTATGCTCGGCGAAGACATTTTGCGGATAACGGTCGGCAACCGCTACCGCCTGAGAAGGAGAGGCAAAAAACTCATCTTTGCGCAGAATCAGCTGACCAGCCACTACCAGAACTCCACCGCCAATAACGGTTTATTATTCGCGTTTTTGCTCGCTAAAACGTTGACTGCTCTCGCGTTACTGAAGAATGGCGTCCCGTCCCTGGCGAATATCGCGCGGCGACCAGGAAAACTCGCGGCGAAAAAGCGTCGAAAAGTGGTTACTGTCGCCGAAACCGCAGCGATAGGCGATATCCGTGATGCTCTCATCGCTATGGCGTAGCAGGTGACGCGCCTTCATCAGTCGCACCCGATTGAGGTAGCGCTGTGGCGTCAGGCCGGTCTGTTGCTTCAACTGGCGATGTAACGTTCTCAGCGACAGGGAAAACTTAGCCGCCACCTCCTCCCAACAGACCTCCTCGGCGAAGTGATCTTCCAGCCAGGCCATCAGCTGATTCAGCCGCGCTTCGTTGCCGACCGCCCCTTCCGCGAGGCTGCTTTTACGCAGCAGGACCAGCAGTTGCATAAAGAGAATCTCCCGTCCGGCGAGCGTATGCATATCCGGTTCGAGACCGATATCTTCCATTTGTCCGACGATCTGCCGTACCTGCTGCAGCACGGTCTGGTTCACCCGCCAGTGAGAAAGGTAATTTCCCTCTTGCTCCTGCGGTAACAGCTGATTGACGCCATTCAGAAAGCGAAAGGCATCCGGCGCGCGGTAGAGCACGTTCGTCAGGCATAAATTGTCCGTATGTTCATAGAGATGACGATCGTGATCGCGAATAAAGCACACCGAACCGCCGCTGATGGTATAGGGCTGGCCGTTAAACACATGAATCCCCGTACCGTGCTCAACGATGACGATTTCATGGAAATCGTGATGATGTTCCGGGAACGCCGCCTGAGGGAGACGTGGCTCAATGGCCACAGCAGAAGTCCCGGACTTAAAGAAATCCACGCTGTGCAAGATGGTCATAACGGCGCCCTCGAAATGAGAAATGTTATCAATCAGTGTCACAAATAGTAATTAAGGGTCCGCAATCCGGCCTTCAATTTTTGACCGCAAAATTCGTAAAACCTGCCGCTTTTTCAAGAAACAGCCGGAAAGATCGGGAACTGCGGACAACATCACATCCTCTTCCCTGACGCTCATGAAGAGAAACTGTGACCTCCCTCACGGTCATCTTTGCTTTCTTGCCAGCCGCCTGTTTTCCCTGTCAGTGGCAAGAAGGTGCGCGATTCACGACTTTTTTAGACTGCTGACAATGATTTTTACAAGGATCTCCCCATGAGCTTTCGTCATTGTGTAGCCGTTGATTTAGGCGCCTCCAGCGGGCGGGTGATGCTTGCCAGCTATGAATGCGGGCCGCGTACGCTAACGCTGCGCGAAATACACCGCTTTACCAATAGCCTGCAAAAGGTGGATGGCTACGACTGCTGGGATGTCGACCGTCTGGAAGGCGAAATTCGCCGCGGGCTGGTGAAGGTCTGCGAGCAGGGTATCCTCATCGACAGTATCGGTATTGATACCTGGGGCGTGGATTATGTCCTGCTGGATAAGCACGGCGAACGCGTGGGCCTGCCGGTCTCCTATCGTGACTCACGTACCCATGGCCTGATGCACCATGCCGAAGAGCAGATAGGCCGCGCCGAGATCTACCGCCGTAGCGGCATTCAGTTTATGTCCTTCAATACTCTTTATCAGCTCCGCGCGCTGGTTGAACAGCAGCCGGAGCTGGTCAGCCAGGTTTCGCATGCGCTGCTGATCCCTGACTATTTCAGCTTTCGCCTCACCGGCAATCTGAACTGGGAATACACCAACGCCACCACCACCCAGTTGATCAATATTAACAGCGATAGCTGGGATGAAGAGCTGTTGAACTGGAGCGGAGCGCCGCGCGAATGGTTCGGTACGCCGACGCATCCCGGTAACGTGATCGGTCACTGGATATGCCCGCAGGGCAACGCCATTCCGGTGGTGGCCGTCGCCAGCCACGATACCGCCAGCGCGGTGATCGCCGCGCCGTTGGCCAGCAAAAACGCCGCGTATCTCTCTTCCGGCACCTGGTCGCTGATGGGCTTTGAAAGCAAAACCCCCTACACCGGCAGCGACGCGCTGCAGGCGAATATCACCAATGAAGGTGGCGCCGAAGGGCGCTATCGGGTGCTGAAAAATATCATGGGCCTCTGGCTGCTACAGCGGGTGCTGAAAGAACAAAACATCAGCGACCTGTCGGCGCTGATCGCCCGTACCGCTCCTCTTCCGGCCTGCCGTTTCGTCATTGACTGCAACGACGAACGCTTTATCAATCCGGCCAATATGAGCGCCGAAATTCAGTCCGCCTGTCGCGAGTCCGGGCAGCCGGTTCCCGGCGATGACGCCGAACTGGCGCGCTGTATTTTCGACAGCCTGGCCCTGCTCTACGCCCGCGTACTCCGCGAACTGGCCCAACTCCGCGGCCAGCCGTTCAGCCAGCTGCATATTGTCGGCGGCGGCTGCCAGAACGCGCTGCTTAATCAGCTGTGCGCCGACGCCTGCGGCATCACGGTGGTTGCCGGGCCCGTAGAGGCCTCTACGCTGGGCAATATCGGCATCCAACTGATGACCCTGGACGAATTGAATAACGTCGACGATTTCCGTCAGGTGGTATGCCGCAATGCCGCGCTTACCACCTTTACCCCCAATCCTGAACATGAAATTGCCCGTTTCGTGGCGCAGTTTCAGCCACAACAGACTAAGGAGCTTTGCGCATGACCACTCAACTTGAACAAGCCTGGGATATTGCTAAACAGCGCTACGCTGCCGTTGGCGTGGATGTCGAGGAGGCCCTGCGTCAACTGGACCGGCTACCCGTTTCGATGCACTGCTGGCAGGGCGATGACGTCGCCGGCTTCGAAAACCCGGAAGGGAGCTTAACGGGCGGGATTCAGGCCACGGGGAACTATCCGGGCAAAGCCCAGAACGCTGGCGAGCTGCGCGCCGACCTTGAGCAGGCGCTGAGCCTGATTCCGGGGCCGAAACGCCTGAATCTGCACGCGCTCTATCTGGAATCAGACACGCCGGTGGCGCGCAATGAAATCAAACCACAACACTTCCGCAACTGGGTTGAGTGGGCCAAAACCAATAAGCTGGGGCTGGATTTTAACCCCTCCTGTTTCTCCCACCCGCTGAGCGCAGATGGTTTTACTCTGTCGCATGCCAACGACGAAATCCGCCAGTTCTGGATCGATCACTGTAAAGCCAGCCGCCGTATCTCGGCCTGGTTCGGCGAGCAGCTGGGCACCCCGTCGGTGATGAATATCTGGATCCCGGACGGCATGAAAGATATTACCGTTGACCGCTTTGCCCCGCGCCAGCGTCTGCTCAATGCGCTCGATGAGGTCATCAGCGAAAAACTCGACCCGGCGCATCATATCGATGCCGTAGAGAGCAAACTGTTCGGTATCGGCGCGGAAAGCTACACCGTCGGCTCCAACGAGTTCTACATGGGATACGCCACCAGCCGCCAGACCGCGCTGTGCCTCGATGCCGGCCACTTCCACCCGACGGAAGTCATCTCCGACAAAATCTCCGCCGCCATGCTGTATATCCCTCGGCTGCTGCTGCACGTCAGCCGTCCGGTGCGCTGGGACAGTGACCACGTCGTGCTGCTGGATGACGAAACCCAGGCGATCGCCAGCGAAATCATCCGTCACAACCTGTTCGACCGCGTGCACATCGGTCTCGATTTCTTCGACGCCTCGATTAACCGCATCGCGGCATGGGTGATTGGCACCCGCAACATGAAGAAAGCGCTGCTGCGCGCCCTGCTGGAACCGACGGAACAGCTGCGCCAGCTGGAAGCTGACGGTGACTACACCGCCCGTCTGGCCCTGCTGGAAGAGCAGAAGTGCCTGCCATGGCAGGCCGCCTGGGAGATGTACTGCCAGCGTCATGATACCCCGGCCGGTAGCCAGTGGCTGGATAGCGTGCGGGCTTACGAAAAAGCGGTTCTGAACCAGCGCAGATAATGCCGGATTTCCCCCGGGTCGCGGCTGACGCCTTACCCGGGCTACGGATCGGCGCATTCTGCTCATCCGGATAAGCCGTTTACGACGCCATCACAGGACCTACGGCAGATAAACACCCTATTTACGGTGAGGGCAATTCCCGCACCAAATGAACAGGAATACAAGACTATGCAGAACATCATCAACGCCTGGTTCGTCCAGGGCATGATTAAAGCCACCTCCGATGCCTGGCTGAAGGGCTGGGACGAGCGTAACGGCGGTAACCTGACGCTGCGCCTCGACGAAGCGGATATCGAACCGTTCGCGGCCGATTTTCACGCTAAGCCGCGCTACATCGCCCTCAGTCAGCCGATGCCCACGCTGGCGAACCAGCCGTTTATCGTCACCGGCTCCGGCAAATTTTTCCGCAACGTCCAGCTCGATCCTGCGGCCAATCTCGGCGTGGTGAAGGTAGACAGCGATGGTGCGGGATACCACGTGCTATGGGGACTGACGGACGATGCGGTGCCGACCTCTGAATTACCGGCGCATTTTCTCTCCCACAGCGAACGCATCAAGCTGACCAACGGCAAAGACCGCGTGATCATGCACTGCCACGCCACCAACCTGATTGCCCTGACCTATGTACTGGAGAACAACAGCGATCTGTTCACCCGTAAACTGTGGGAAGGCAGCACCGAATGTCTGGTGGTCTTCCCGGACGGGGTCGGCATTCTGCCGTGGATGGTGCCGGGTACCGATGAAATTGGCCAGGCCACCGCCCAGGAAATGCGCAAACATTCGCTGGTGCTGTGGCCGTTCCACGGCGTCTTCGGTAGCGGCCCGACGCTGGACGAAACCTTCGGTCTCATCGATACCGCCGAGAAGTCAGCCGAAGTGCTGGTGAAAGTCTATTCGATGGGGGGCATGAAACAGACCATCACCCGCGAAGAGCTCATCGCCCTGGGCAAACGCTTTGCGGTACAACCCATGCAGTCCGCGTTAGACCTGTATCAATAACAACATCGCGCCCCGCTCACCGAGACGGGGCGAACTCTGTCACCTGCAAATCATTCCCCGAGTAAGTCGCACTGCAGGAAGGGGGCGGAGTCCACGGATGGACGGGTCGTACAAGCCAACGCATCTGTCATGTGCATGACAACGGGAATCTAACTCAATCATGTGGAGTAAAAGCAATGAAAACAAAGACAAGCTTGATCCTCACCGTTGCCATTATGGCGTTGTCCGGTTCTGCTTCCGCGGAAGTGAAAATCGCCCTCGTGGCGAAATCGTTGGGAAATGGATTCTTCGAAGCCGCGAACGTCGGCGCCCAGGAAGCGGCCAAAGAGTTAGGCGATGTGAAAGTGATTTATACCGGCCCAACCACCACCACGGCAGAAGCGCAGATCGAAGTGCTGAACGGATTGATCGCCCAGGGAGTGGATGCGATCGCTATCTCCGCCAACGATCCTGATGCCGTGGTCCCGGTACTGAAAAAAGCCATGCAGCGCGGTATCAAAGTCGTCTCCTGGGATTCCGGCGTAGCGCCGGCGGGTCGGCAAATCCATCTCAACCCCTCCAATAATGCCCTGATTGGCGAAACCAACGTCCGGCTCGCCGCCGAAGCGTTAAAAACGCTGAATGTCGATAAAGGCGATGTGGCCGTGTTAAGCGCCACGCCGACCTCGACCAACCAGAATATCTGGATCGAGGAGATGAAAAAGGTGCTGCCAAAGTACCCGTCCGTCAATCTGGTCACCGTGGCCTACGGTGACGATCTGTCGGATAAGAGCTACCGCGAAGCGGTGGGCCTGCTGAAGTCGTATCCCGATCTGAAAGTGATCGTCTCGCCTTCTTCGGTCGGGATCGTTGCCGCCGCGCAGGCGGTCAAGGATCAGGGCAAGATTGGCAAGGTCTACGTGACCGGGCTCGGGCTGCCGTCTGAAATGGCCGGGGCGATTAAATCCGGCGCCAGCAAAAGCTTCGCTATCTGGAACCCTATTGATCTGGGCTACGCCGCCACATATCTGGCCGACGATCTGGTTAAAGGGACAGCGAGTAAAACCGAAGCCAGTATGGGCAAGCTGGGTAAAGTACAGCTGGATGCCGACGGCAACGGCGCGATGGCCGAGCCGTTCGTTTACGATGCCAGCAACATCGATAAATTCTCAAAAATCTTTTGACCCCGTTCCCCTCACCGATTCAGGGAGGGGAAAAACTGGAGAATTATCATGATGGCATCCACTCCTCTGCTGTCGCTTAAGGGCATCACCAAGGTTTTCCCCGGTGTGCATGCCCTTGAGAACGTACAGCTCGATCTCTGGCCCGGCAAAGTGACCGCCTTAATCGGTGAAAACGGCGCCGGCAAATCCACGCTGGTCAAAGTCATGACCGGTATTTATCAGCCCGAAGAGGGCGAGATTCTCTATAAAGCGATCCCTATCCAGCTGCCGAACCCGGAGTCGGCGCATAAGGTGGGGATCACCGCGATTCATCAGGAAACCGTGCTGTTCGACGAGCTGTCGGTCACCGAAAATATTTTCGTCGGCCAGTATCTGCATACCGGCCTGCTGAAGAAACTCGACTGGCCCGCAATGCACCGCAAAGCCCGCGAAATTCTCACCCGCCTTGAGGTGCAGATTGACCCACGCGCGACGCTGAAAACCCTCAGCATCGCCCAGCGTCATATGGTGGCGATTGCCAGGGCGCTCTCCTTCGACGCCCAGGTGGTGATTCTCGATGAACCCACCGCCGCCCTCTCGCAGCATGAGATTCTGGAGTTCTATCAAATCGTTGAACGTCTGAAGCAAGACGGGAAAGCGATTTTGTTTATCTCGCATAAGTTTGACGAAATTTTCGAACTGGCTGATTACTACACCATTTTGCGCGACGGCGTCTTCGTCAGCTCCGGCGCGATGAATGACATTACCGAAGAACGGATGGTGGCGATGATGGTTGGTCGCGCCATCACCCAGACCTACCCGAAAGTCGAGTGCACGCCGGGCGAAACGGTCCTGGAGGTGAAGAACCTCTGTCATCCCACCGAGTTTGCCAACATCCATTTTTCGCTGCGTAAAGGTGAAATTCTGGGCTTCTACGGCCTGGTCGGCGCCGGGCGAACCGAGCTGATGCAGGCGCTCTCCGGGGTATCTCGTCCCGCGAGCGGAGAGATCGTGCTGAACGGTAAAACCATGCACTTCCGCCAGCCAGCGGACGCCATCCGGGCGGGTATTGTCTGCGTGCCGGAAGAGCGGCAGAAGCAGGGGGCGATTATTGCCCTGCCAATCGCCCAGAACATTAGCCTGCCGCAGCTAAGTCAACTCAACCCCAATGGCGTATTGAACGCCACCCGCGAATGGCAGCTGGCGAATAAGTATGCCTCACGTCTGCAGGTCAAAGCGTTTAACTGGCAGCAGACGGTAGAAACCCTCTCCGGTGGCAATCAGCAGAAAGTGGTGATCGGCAAATGGCTGGCCACGCACCCGGAGGTGATCATCCTCGATGAGCCAACCAAGGGGATCGACATCGGTTCAAAAGCGGCGGTGCATCAGTTTATGTCCGAACTGGTAGGCCAGGGGCTGGCGGTGATCATGGTGTCGTCGGAGCTGCCGGAAGTCATGGGGATGGCAGACCGCATCATCGTGATGCATGAAGGGCTGATGGTGGCCGAATATCGCGCCGGGGAGGCAACGGCGGAAACCATCGTCAGCGCCGCCAGCGGCCTCGGTCGGGAGGCAGCATAATGGGGCGACAACTGCTTAAACACCGTGAAGCGCTGCTGGCTGTCGTCATCATTATGATGATCGGCGCTATCGGCAGCCGGGCGCCGTCATTTATCACTCCCGGTAATCTGGTGGAGATGTTTAACGACACCGCCATTTTGATCATCCTTGCCCTCGGTCAGATGATGGTGCTGCTGACCAAAGGCATCGATCTGTCGATGGCCGCCAATCTGGCGCTGACCGGGATGATTGTCGCGCTGCTCAACGCCCACTATCCCGAGGTACCGGTTTGGGCGCTGTTGGTTCTGGCAACCCTGCTGGGCCTGCTGATGGGGATGATCAACGGCCTGCTGGTATGGCGGCTCGGCATCCCGGCCATTGTGGTCACCCTCGGTACCATGAGCATCTACCGCGGCATTATCTTCCTGCTTTCCGACGGCGGCTGGGTCAACTCGCACCAGATGAGCGCCGATTTTCTCGGCCTGCCGCGCGCCTCGCTGCTTGGGCTACCGCTGCTGAGCTGGTGCGCCATCGCCGCGCTGCTGCTGGTGGGCTACTTTCTGCGTTACAGCCGTACCGGCCGGGCACTGTATACCGCAGGCGGCAACGCTACCGCGGCGTATTACACCGGGATTAATGCGGGGAAAATGCAGTTCATCAGCTTCTGCCTCTCCGGCGCGCTGGCGGGCTTTTGTGGCTACCTGTGGATCTCGCGCTTTGCCGTCGCCTACGTTGACGTTGCCAACGGTTTTGAATTACAGGTCGTGGCCGCCTGCGTGATTGGCGGCATCAGTACGATGGGGGGAACCGGGCGCGTCATCGGCTGCCTTTGCGGCGCGCTGTTCCTCGGCATCATCAATAATGCGCTGCCGGTAATTGGTATCTCACCGTTCTGGCAAATGGCGATCTCCGGCGCGGTCATCGTTATCGCGGTGGTGCTCAATGAGCGCGGCAACAAGCGACACGGGCGGTTAATTCTGCGCAGTGCGGTGGTTGCCGCGCAAAAACAGACGGTGAAATCATGAGTAAAATAATGACCCCGGAAGAGATGATCAACGTCGCACCTGCGCCGTCACCGCTGCGCCGCCTGCTGTGCTGGGAGGGATTTTTACTCGCGGTCACGGTGGTGGTTTTCGTGGTCTGCGCGCTGGCCTCGCCCTACTTCCTCAATATCTGGAATCTGTCGGACGCCACCTTCAACTTTACCGAGAAGGCGATTGTGGTCCTGCCGATGGCGATGTTGATTATTGCCCGGGAAATCGACCTCTCGGTCGCCTCCACCATGGCGCTGAGCTCAACGGTGATGGGCTTCTGCGCGGCGGCGGGGATCGATACGCCGCTGCTGGTCGTCGTCGGGCTGGGGGTGGGTCTGCTGTGCGGTCTGTTTAACGGCCTGCTGGTCACGCGCCTGAATCTGTCGTCGATCGTCATTACCATCGGCACCATGAGCCTGTATCGCGGTATGACCTACATTCTGCTGGGCGACAAAGCGCTGAACCACTATCCGGACAGCTTCGCCTGGTTCGGCCAGGGCTATGTGTGGGGCGCGCTCTCGTTCGAGTTCGCGCTGTTTATTCTTCTCGCCATCGCCTTTGCTTTCCTGCTGCACAAAACCAACTTTGGCCGCCGCACCTACGCCATTGGCAATAACCCGACCGGCGCCTGGTTTTCCGGTATCAACGTGAAGCGCCACAACCTGGTGCTGTTTGCGCTGGTCGGGCTGATGTCCGGGTTAGCCGCCGTGCTGCTGACCTCCCGACTTGGCAGCACCCGCCCGACCCTGGCGATGGGCTGGGAGCTGGCGGTCGTAACGATGGCGGTACTCGGCGGCATCAATATTCTCGGTGGTTCCGGCAGCATGGTGGGGGTGATTATCGCCGCCTTCCTGATGGGGCTGGTGACCTTTGGCCTGAGCCTGCTCAACGTGCCGGGCATTGTTATGTCAATCATCATCGGCGCGATGCTGATTGTGGTTATCTCGCTGCCAATTATTACGCGGCGAGTGATGCAGCGAAGACGGATCTAATGCCGGACGGCGCTGCGCCTACGAGAGAACAGGCCCACGCAAACGCAGCGCCGCCGGGCATAAAAATCACGGTAATTAAGGAGAATTATGATGAGTTTTATGTTGGCACTTCCCAAAATCAGCCTCCACGGCGCGGGCGCTATCGGTGATATGGTCAAGCTGGTAGCGAATAAACAGTGGGGCAAAGCGCTGATCGTCACCGATGGCCAGTTGGTCAAGCTCGGGCTGCTGGACAGCCTGTTCGCCGCGCTGGATGAGCAGCAGCTGTCTTATCATCTGTTTGACGAGGTCTTTCCCAATCCCACCGAGGCGCTGGTACAACAAGGCTATGCGGCGTATCGGGAGGCCGGGTGCGATTACCTCATCGCCTTTGGCGGCGGCAGCCCAATCGATACCGCCAAAGCGGTAAAAATCCTCACCGCTAACCCGGCGCCTTCCACCGCTTACTCCGGCGTCGGCAAGGTGAAAAATGCCGGCGTACCGCTGGTGGCGATTAACACGACGGCCGGTACCGCGGCAGAGATGACCAGCAACGCGGTGATTATCGACTCCGGGCGTCAGGTCAAAGAGGTGATTATCGATCCGAATATTATCCCGGATATTGCGGTGGATGACGCCAGCGTAATGCTGGATATTCCGCCATCCATCACCGCCGCAACCGGGATGGACGCTCTGACCCACGCCATCGAAGCGTTTGTTTCCGTCGGCGCCCATCCGCTTACCGACGCCAACGCGCTGGAGGCCATTCGCCTGATATCCCGGTGGCTACCGAAGGCCGTTGAGGACGGGCATAACCTCGAGGCGCGCGAACAAATGGCATTCGGCCAGTATCTGGCGGGCATGGCATTTAACAGCGCCGGACTGGGGTTGGTCCATGCGCTGGCGCATCAGCCAGGCGCCACCCACAATCTGCCGCATGGCGTATGCAATGCTATCCTGCTGCCGATCATCGAAAATTTTAACCGCCCGAACGCCATCGCTCGCTTTGCCCGCGTGGCGCAGGCCATGGGCGTGGACACCCACGGTTTGAGCGATGAAGCCGCCAGCACAGAAGCCATCAACGCGATTCGCGCACTGAGCAAACGGGTCGGAATCCCGCAAGGTTTCAGCCAGCTTGGCGTCACCAAAGCCGATATCGAAGGCTGGCTGGATAAGGCGCTGGCTGACCCCTGCGCGCCATGCAACCCGCGCAGCGCCAGCCGCGATGAGGTCCGTGAGCTCTATCTGGAGGCCTTATGATCCGCAAAGCCTTTGTCATGCAGGTCAATCCCGACGCGCATGAGGAGTACCAGCGTCGCCATAATCCCATTTGGCCGGAGCTGGAGGCGGTACTCAAAGCACAGGGCGCGCATCGCTACGCGATTTATCTCGATAAAGAGCGCAATCTGCTGTTCGCCACGGTGGAAATTGAATCTGAGGAGCGGTGGAATGCGGTCGCCAGTACCGATGTCTGCCAGCGCTGGTGGCAACATATGCGCGATGTGATGCCTGCCAATCCGGACAACAGCCCGGTGAGCGCGGAGCTCAAAGAGGTGTTTTATCTCGCTTGAATCGCCCGGAAACCGGGTATAAAAAACGACGCCGCGGGTCACTGCGGCGTCGTGCCTGGCGCTCGGCCACGCCGGGTTATGGCCAACTGCACGATCAGGTCGTCATCGCCTTGCCCTCTACGCTGCCCTGGGGGGCTTTACCTGATAATGTGATAGCCGAGATAAGCGTGACCACCAGCGCTATTCCGCCAAGGATCATATAGGTGTCCTGGAAGCCAATCCGGTCATACATATTGCCGGCAAACGCGGAGAGGAAAATCGCCGCCACCTGTTTGGCAAACTGAAAACCGACCAGGTAGATCGTCGCCGACAGTCGAGTATCGAAGACGCCGGTGATGTATTTAAAGGCCCCCACCAGCAGGAACGGAACCTCGAGCGCATGGAGCATTTTCAGCGCCACCACTTCAGCGGCCGTCGTGGCGAACGATGAACCGATCATCCTTGCCGCCATCACCATCCCGGCAATCAACAAGGTATTTTTGGCGCCGATACGGTTAATAATCCATGGTGAGCAGAACATGATAATAGCATTGCAGATCTCCCCGGCAGTGGTGGCAAAACCAAACGCCCTCGTGCCTGCCTCCGGGGTGGTAAAGAAGGATTTAAAGAAGGTGGCGAACTGCTGATCGAACACGTCATAGACACAGGCCACGCCAACCACATACAAAATAAACATCCACATTTTGCGCTGGCGGAACATGCGCACCGCGGTTTTCAAATCCACAGCGGAACGATTGGCCCCCAGAGAGCCCAGCACCTGGGTCGCCTGACTGGCCTGCGGCTTAGCTATCGCCACCAGTACCAGCAGCAGCAAGGCCGCGACCGATCCCATCCAGAAAACCCATTCCGGGTTGACGCTAAACAACATGCCTGCCGTGGTCGCGCACAGCGCCCATCCCAGGCAACCGAAGGTACGCGCTTTGCCATACTCAAACCCGCTATTCCGGCTGACGCGCTCGATGTACGCCTCCATCGCCCCGGCGCCCGCGGAAAACACAAAGCCGATATAGGCACCGCCGCTTAACGCGCCGACCCAGATATTGGTTTTCAATAACGGAGCAAACACGTAGAGGAAGAACGGCGCAATCAGCACCAGCAGGACGGAGACGACCCACATCAGATGCTTCTTTAGCCCCAGCTTATCCGAGATAACGCCCAGCACCGGCTGAAAACAGATCGCAAACAGAGACAGGCTGGAAAACACAATACCGGTCTCGGTTTTGTTCAGTCCGATAACGTCCGATAGCCAGATCGGCAGAAACGGAAAACAGGTGGCCATGATGAAAAAGTAGAGAAAGAAGAACAGCCCGAAAATCCAGAAGTTAGGGTTGTTTTTATGGGTACAGGCGGTCGGGTTCATTTTTATATTCCTCAATAAGGGCCGCCGGGCGGCCCATTGCCATCACACGCGTTGCAGACCAATCAAAATGGCGCTTTCCGGGTCGAGAATCGGCAGCGCCAGTCCCGCCTGTTGCAACCACTCGCCGCTTACCGTCTGCGGTGAGGTCATCCACGCCGGCAGCTTGCGCATGGTGTGGCCGCCCTCCCCCGTTATCTGAATATTCGGGTGATCAAGGAGCGTAATGTGATACCGCGCCCCCGCCTCCAGGCCCGCGATGCGCAGCGGCGCCATCAGGCTGTAATCCGGCATCGCCAGTTGGCTCACCAGAAACAGCGCCTGCCCCTTATCTTCGCTGACCACGCCGTGTGCGAGGGTAGTAGTGTCCGGCATATCCAGCCGCCACTGCACGCCATGGTGAATCACGTCGCGCCACTGCTTATGCAGCGCCGCATACTTGCGGTAGCCGGCACGCTCCTGTTCATCGGCGCTCACCGGATCCAGCTCCAGCCCCATATGACCAAACAGCGCGGTCAGGCCGCGAAAAGCGATACTGTGCTGGCGGAAGGTGGCGTGACAGTGACGGTTGCCGATATGGGCCCCCATCACTTCCGGCGGGAAGAAATAGCTCATGCCGCGCTGGATGGTATTACGCTCCAGCGCATCGTTATTGTCTGAAGCCCAGAAGCGGTGGCTGCGTTTAAGCACCTCGTAATCAATGCGTCCGCCGCCGGAAGAACAGGATTCAAACTCGATCTGCGGGAAGCGGGCCACTAAGGTATCCAGCAGGCGATAAAACTGACGGGTTTGCGCGTCGGCCGCCGCTTTGCCGTTATGCGCCGGCTGCACCAGCTCGCGGTTCATATCCCACTTCACGTAATCAACCGCATGTTCGCCCAGCAGCCAGCTCATCCGCTCCAGCAGATAATCGAACGCCTGAGGGATATTCAGGTTCAGAACATACTGATGACGTCCGGTCGGCGCCTTATAGCCCGGCAGCGCCAGCACCCAGTCAGGATGCGCGCGATATAAATCGGAGTTCGGGTTAATCATTTCCGGTTCAACCCAGATGCCAAACTCCATGCCCAGCGACTTCACATGCTCAATCACCGGCGTCAGACCATTGGGATATTTCTTCTCATCGAGATACCAGTCGCCGAGCGCCGCCCAGTCGTCGTTGCGCCCTTTAAACCAGCCGTCGTCAATGATAAATCGCTCGACGCCCAGCGCCGCCGCCTCATCCGCCATGCGCATGATGTATTGCGGATCATGGTCGAAGTAAATCCCTTCCCAGGTATTGAGATGCACCGGTCGCGGCTTATTGTCCGGAAAACGAATGATCTGCTCACGCAGATAGCGGTGGAACTGCTGGCTCATACCGTTCAGCCCCTGAGCGGAATAGCTGGCATAGAGGCTGGGTGTCCACAGCGTTTCCCCTTCCGCGAGCGCCATTTCGCCCGGCAGATACAAGGCTTCCGCCTGCAGGTAGCGGCGGCCGTCGGTTTTCACCTCCGCCCGCAGACGGTGGTTACCGCTCCAGCCCAGATGCACGCCCCAGACCTCTCCCTCCATTTCGCAAAACGCCGGGCTACCGGTAATCAGCGCCGGGAAATGTTCATGGGAGGTGCGTCCGCGGCGATTTTCCAGCACAAAACTGTCGTGCTCAAGGGTCAGACGATGCGGCTGAAATTCGCGAATCCAGCGGCCGTGGAACGCCATAACTTCGCGGGCACGTTCGGCAACCGGGAGCGTCACGGCCAGGCGATCGACCTGCCAGGGCTGCGAGCGAAGATTGGTTAAGCCATGTCGGACGCGCAGGACGCCGCTGCTATCGAGCTCAATCTCGCTATCCAGACGCAGACCGGCCTGCTTGTCTTCGCTGGTCAGCGTTAAGCGCTGCTCCTCGTGGAAAATCCCGGTAGTCACAAAGACCGGCGAACCATCCAGGCCCTGACGATGCCCTTCAATTCCCGGCGCGCCGAACAACCCGTGGCCCAGTTCGGCCATCAAGGTGACCGGCGAGTCAACATCAAGGCGACCGTTGGCGATCGGGCGAGCAAGTGTGTCAGCATCCTGCGGCGAAAAGTGAGCTAAATGCGGCCCCCAGTAGATAATTTCGGCGAACGGCTGGGTTTTGATTACCACATCAACCGTGGCGCTTTGCAGACGTAAAATCGAATCAGACATCAGACATCTCCACAACAAGGAATGTCTTACTGTTGATCCGAAACGTTTCGGGTAACAACCAAAACGTTTCGGATCCGTGATCGAGTGCAGAAATTAGCGTTGTAGAAAGACGATCAGGCGGTTTCGCCAGGGATGAATTCAGGTTGCCAGAGCACCTGTAAAGAGGAGAGATCGTCACCGGCGATCAGCCGCCGGACCATCTCTGCAATCTGCCGGCCGACGCCCTGACGGGTGGACTGAACCACCGCAGCGACCGGAGTATCGATAATGCTGTCCTGCGGCAATCCGTCATAAACCACTAATGACACGCGGCTATCGCCGGTCAGGCGACCCAGCTGCGAGAGCGCCATCGCCGCGCCGTCGCCGTGGGTATTGCAGTCAGTGACGATCGCCGTCGGCGGCTCCGGCAGGCGCAATAGCTCCAGCGTAGCCTGGTATCCGCCGCGTCGGGTGGGCGACACGCTACGCAGCCAGCTATCGGACAGACCCGCTTCACGCAAGGCGTCCAGGTAGCCGTTACGCCGCTGAATGATAAACGCCTGGCTGTTGTTTTCCCCCAGCAGGGCGATGCGCCGATGGCCCTGGCTGATTAAGTGGCGGGTCGCGCGATACGTCCCGGCATAATTATCGAAATCAAACCAGGCGTAGGGCTGCGGCAGGCGGCTGCGACCAAGAGCGAGGAACGGGAACCCGGAGGAGAGCAACTGCGTCAGACGCGGATCGTCATCCAGCGTGTGCGCCACGATCAGCGCATCGACTCGCCGGCTTTGCACCATGCGCATATAGCCATGTTTATCCGCCTGCTCATCATCCGCGATCAGCAGCAAATCAATTTCATAACGCGCCAGCTCATGGCTAATCTCCCCGACCATCTCGAGAAACACCGTGTTATTCAGCGGAGCCGGACGTACGGGGAACACCAGACCCACGGCATCGATTTTGCCCATTTTAAGACGCCTGGCAAAGGTATTGGGCCGATAGCCGCGGCGTTTCGCTTCTGCCTCGACGCGGGCTCGCGTCTCCTGCGACACGTCATCATAGCCGTTTAATGCCCGGCTGACGGTGGTGACCGAGATCCCAAGTTCTTTAGCAATGGCTTTCAGCGACATATGTATCCCTGTCTTCGCGGAGAATGCGGCTAGTTTCCCGCAATACGGAGATGGCGTCCAGCAACAGCGACAAAGCGCCGACCGGCGCTTTGTTTGAGTCAAGAACTACTGCGCCAGAGGTTTGCGCACAAAGAAGCCATAGAGACAGGCACCAAGGAACAGCAGGCAGCCGCCGAGAATAAAGACATTGGTGAACTGGCCGGTAGCATCAAGGATAATCCCGGTGATCACGGGTGCCAGCGCGGCACCGAGGAAACCGCCAAAGTTCTGGATCGCACCGAGAGAAGCAACCTGCTCTTTTGGCGCCATATCCGCCGCCAGCGCCCAGATAACCCCGGACGGCATTTGCGAGCAGAAATAGCCCAGCGTCAGCAACGTAATCGCGGTACCGCTGTTGCTGACAAACGGAATAGGCATCACAAAACAGGCCGCCATTGCCGCACCCAGCACAATCGGCACCTTCCGCGCCGTTACCGCCTGAACGCCTTTACGCACCAGGCGGTCAGAGAGCATCCCACCACACAGGACACCAAGAATACCGGCGAAGAACGGAATTGATGCAATGAAACCCGTTTGCTTCAGGCTGAAGCCCAGGGACGTTTCCAGATAGCCAGGCAGCCACGTCAGATAAACCCAGATAGTAAACATGATGCAGAAGTTGCCAGAGATCATGAACCAGGTTGTTTTGTTGCGAAACAGCGCGCCCCAGCTTACCTGCGGTTTATCCGCCGTAGTCACAGCGACTTTACCGGTATGGATCAGCATAGCTTCCCGCGCGTCCGGGTCGCGATAAAACTTCAGCCATGCCAGCACTAACGGAATCCCCAGCAGACCAACGGCGATAAACATCCCGCGCCAGCCTACCCACAACAGCAGAATGGTCAGCAGCGGAGGTGCAATAGCGTTAGCGATTTGCGAACCGGTATTGATGATCGATGTCGGTAGTCCGCGTTCTTTATCGGAAAACCAGCTCTGAGTAATCTTGATACCCGAGGTAAAGAACGGCGATTCAGCGACCCCCAACAGCACCCGTAGACCATAGAAAAAACTGTAAGTATTTACAAACCCCATCAAAAAAGTCACGGCGGACCACAGAGTCAGCGCACCGGTGAACATCTTCTTAGGACCGAAGCGGTCGACCAACCAGCCCGCTGGTAGGTTCGCCAGCGCATAGGGCCAGAGAAACGCCGATAGTAGCAGACCCATTTCGGTACCGGAAAAACCAAACTCCTTCGAAATCGTGGTATTGGCGATACTCAGGTTGGCGCGGTCAAGATAGTTCACTACCGCAGCCAGCAAAAGAATTAAAATAATCCCCCAGCGGCGACGGGAGAGTTTCGGAGGTGCAACTGCCGTGGCGGCAGTCGAATTTACTATGCTCATACCACCTCCTCAAGTAACGCACGATCGATTTTGATGACCGCTTTACGCAGAGGGGTTATCCCGCCATCCTGCGGATGGCAACACGGTCGATGGATATCTTCCGGGAAGAAAATCACGAACATACCGGGCGTTAACGTTACCTGCGTCTCTTCTTCTTCAACCTGCCAGAACATAATGTCCTGTTGCGGCGTACGGTCATCCACAACGCAATGCAGTCCGCTTTCTACGCGACTGACCCCCATGCGCTCATGGCCGGAGATCAGATATTGAATATCGATAAATTGACGGTGCGACTCCGGGCGCGCCTCTGCAAAAGGTACGCTGTCCATCTCCTGCAACAGACAGAATAGCTGGCCGGGGATCAGGTCGATTTTACCCGGCGCGAAATCCTGAAAATCGTTCTTAGCGAGGAAAGCCAGCGCCTGACGAATTACCGGATGGTAGGCTGATGCCTGCTCTGGCCATGCCTTAAGACTGGTTACGATCATAATGGCATCCTCTGCTTAGCCCACGATACGCTGACGCCACTGTTCGGTTCCGGCACGAATCTGGTCGAGAATCACCGTCAGCCCCCAGAACTTTTTCAGCACATCGTCCTTGTTAACCCGACAGGTGATACTGTCAAAAGTCCCCAGGCGCTGATGATAGATTTTGGCGTTTTTCGGATAGCCCAGCGTTTCAGTTACAGCCCCCAGAGAGAGGAAAATCGCCAGTTCATCGGCTAATACGCGTTGGTTTTTCCCCTCGCGCCACAGCCAGCTGTATAGTTCAGGGTGGAAGTTGGTAAACACGCCGCTAAAGCCCTGTGACCCCGCCAGAATCGCAGGCCAGGCAATCGCCGCGTTAGCGTTAATGACGTTAAGCGGCGTACCCTGCGCCAGGCGTACGCGACGTTCAACGGTCGCCAGATCGCAGCTCACGTCCTTCAGCACAACGAAGCGGCCGCTCTTAGCGCACCAGGTAAATTCATCATCACTAAGCAAGCGGCGATAGGGCGCCGGGCACTCGTAAAGGCCGAGTGGTAGCGAGGCCGGCAACGTTTCTAACAGCGTGTTCAGCGTTGCGTAGAAGACTTCGCTGCCCTCATCACGCGGATCGAGGTGGTTAGTCACCAGTACCAGAGCATCAATGCCGGTCTGCGCCATCGCCAGCAGCTCGGATTTTTGCGCTTCAATATCATCACTGATATGGCCAGAAGCGATAACCGGAATACGGCCATTCACGTGCTGTACCACAAAATGCGCCAGCTCAACGCGTTCTTCTAAAGAAAGGAACTGCATTTCGCTTGACTGGCAGACGGCAAACAGCGCATCAACTCCCTTCTCCAGATACCAGTCGATTAATTTCGCCAGCGCCGGATAATCAATCCGATCGTCAACTGTAAATGGCGTCAACATTACTGGAACAATACCGTTGATCGTTTTCATATTATTTTTTCCCGAGTTCAGAGGGTACGCAGTCGTGCGTTTGCCTGTTCAAAATCAGGCATGTTGGATGCCCCTTCTAGTTCAACAGCCAGAGAGGCGAAGGCGGAGGCCCAGGTTGCGGCCTGCACCAGACTGTTTCCGGCGGCAAGCGAGGCTGCCAGCGCACCGTTAAAAGCATCGCCGGCACCGGTGGTATCTACGGTGACGGCTGGGAAAGCGCGAATATGGCTGAACTGCCGGTTATCCAGCAGCAGTGCACCGCGCGACCCCATCGTAATCAGCACTTTTTTAGCGCCTAGTCCGGCAATACGTAGCGCTGCTTCTTTTGCCGAATCAAGATCGTTAATTTCGATTCCCGATAATAATGACGCTTCCGTTTCATTCGGCGTAATGACATCTACAAAGGGAATGCTGGGGATAATTTCAGCCGAATAGGGAGCAGGATTAAGAATAACTCGCTTACCCAGATCATGAGCGATCTTAATTAGCGAATGAGTGGCATCGAAATTATTTTCCAGCTGAACTAATAAAACGTCAGATGAAGACAATTCCGGAATAATGGTCTGAATTTCATTATAGGTAACAGTCGTGTTCGCTCCAGAATAAATAGCAATCATATTTTCGCCATTCTCTTGAGAAACGTAAATAATCGCATTGCCGGTTGGTTCACTCTCTGACTGATATAGCGTGTAAGAGTGGATTGCAGAGCGAGTTAAATGATCTGCCGCTAAATTACTAAACTGATCTTTACCCACCTTGGCAACAAAATGTACCTGAGCACCGGCTTTACTGGCAGCCGTTGCCTGGTTCGCACCTTTCCCACCCGGCCCCAGGCTGCTGCCCTGCGCCATTAGCGACTCCCCTCCTCTCGGGAAGCGTTCGACCTTAGCCACAATGTCAACATTGAACGAGCCAAATACACATACCTTACCCTGCATAAATTTTCCTTTTTGTCGCTCATCGCCTGGTGATTTGCGGTGATTAACAGGTTGCAGCAGCACCTCAAAACTATCTCCGGTTTCAGAAATAAGTTCAGCCTGCAAACTACGCCGTGAAATAATTGCTCCGCCATAACAACGCTGCACCAACCCCATCTCTGAAAGAGTATTTAAGTCGCTGCGTATAGTTTCTTTTGTGACATTAAAATGAGCAGAAAAATAATTTACATAACCCCGCTCGTGCTCATCTAAATATTGCAAAATAGACTTTCTACGTTCTTCAAGAAACATAATTAACCCCGATATCACCATTGCAGTATACGAACCACCTAAGGGCGGAAGAGTGATATCAATCCCATGTTTCCAGACGAAACGGAAGCAAACAAAAATGACAAAAGGAGTGAGTAGAAAGAGATATTCCTGATGCTATAGGATATTAAACAATATATCTGTCATTAATATATTTAGCGACATAACATTCTGCATATTACGAATATATACGCAGAATGTTATTGAAATTAATTATGCTCAGCCACCAACAGCGCCTGAGTATCCGGTTCCAGCGCCTGGAAAACATGTTCCTGATCCGCCGGATAGCAGATGTAATCTCCTTCACCTAGCTCTTCCGGCGCTTCGGTCAACCCGACCCGCGCGCGCCCCTGAGTAATAATAATATGCTCAACCGAACCCGGTGGATGGGGGTGAGAAATTCGGTCAGCGCCTGGCTGCGTCAGTAATAAATAGATATCGCGGCGGGCACCCGGCGGACAACTCGCCAGCAAAATAGCCTGGTAATGGGCCTGTTCGGCCACCACTTTGGTTCCTTCTCCGCGACGCAATACCTGTGTCTTTTGCGCCTGCGGCTCCAGCAGCTGCGCAAAAGGGATATCCAGCGCGACGCAGAGGGCCCACAGGGTCTCCAGGCTCGGATTACCGTTGCCCGATTCCAGCTGCGATAACGTTGATTTAGCAATACCCGCCCGGCGCGCCACTTCCGCCAGCGACAGCCCGGTACGTGCACGTTCACGTACCAGACTTTTGGCAATCAGGCTAATTGGCTGTGTCATACACGGCTCCACGTTTTTTATATCGAACGATTCGTTCGTCTTGAAAATCGATACTGATGCGTTCATTATAATGGAAATTCGTTCGATATGGCTAAATAGTATGAAGCAGCACCTCTCCTGTCTCAAAGCAGACACTATCAAAGCGATAGCGTTAGTGTGCCTGGCAGTCGGCATCGTCGGCATGTCCTACGGTTCGCTGGCGATAGCCTATGGCTTCCCGGTCTGGGTTCCGTTTGCGCTCTCCCTTTCGGTACTGGCAGGCGCCTCAGAATTTATGTTTATCGGCATTATCGCCAGCGGCGGGAACCCGCTAGCCGCTGCGGCGGCAGGCCTGCTGGTCAACGCCCGTCATATTCCGTTCGGCGTCACGGTGCGCGACCTGGTCGGCAAACGCGGCGTCAGCCTGCTGGGTTGCCATATTATGAATGATGAGAGCGTGGTGTTCGGGCTCTCGCAAAAAACGCCGGAACAGCGTAAAGCCGCCTACTGGCTGTGTGGCCTCGGCGTGGCGATGATCTGGCCCGCAGGGGCACTGCTCGGCGCCATGGTCGGCAAGCTGTTACCCGACCCGGAAACCATTGGTCTGGATGCGGTATTCCCGGCTATTTTGCTGGCGCTGGTCATTCCGGCGTTTAAGAAGCGCACCACCTTAATTCGCGCCTGCAGCGGCGCAGCGCTATCCCTTGCCACCGTTCCCTTCGCTCCGGTGGGTTTGCCGGTGCTGCTCTCTCTGTTTGGTTTGATGACGAGGAAAAAATAATGGCTGATATCACGCTGTTCATCGTCGGCATGGCGATTTTATCGGCAGGAACCTATTTGATGCGCCTGGGCGGGGCGAAGCTCGGCAGTCGTTTAGCGCTTTCTGAACGATCTCAGGCGCTGCTTTCCGATGCGGCAACGGTGTTGCTGTTTTCTGTGGCCCTGGCGACCACCTTTTATGAAGGTGAACATTTTGCTGGCATGGCACGAGTGCTGGGCGTCGGTTTCGCCGTTTTTCTTGCCTGGCGCAAGATGCCGCTGATCGTGGTGATTATTTCGGCGGCGGTGGTCACGGCGCTGCTGCGTCTGGCCGGGCTTTCATAGGCCGGACAGGCGTAAGCGCTATCCGGCAATCAGACGCTCCGTCAACCTAGCGTCTGCTTAATCCACGCCGATAGCCTGACAATATCCAGCGGTTGCTGTTGATCCACCGTGAAGACCGGGCCAAATCGCATCGGCTCAGCCCGTTCAGCCAGCAGGGCAAGTTCCGGCAGATATTCTTCTCCGGGGTGTCCCGCGCGACGCTCCTGCAGGCGCGTGGCATAGCGTGACACGGCAAGCTCAGGGGAGATTTGATTCCAGATCTCAACCACTTTCTCAACCCCCGCCTGATGCAGCAACCGCTGCAGAGTTTCCCGGGGCTGGAAACCGAACCAGGCGTCGATTAACCAGATAACGTTGGCTGGCGAATTCCCGATGATCGACCAGATAACCTCGTAGGCCGCGCATCCCAACTGACGGTTAAAAGGCCGATCGATGTCGGTAAAGCACGCCATAAACGGCTCTTTAATCTCATCGATGGTCAGGAGCGGCAGGCCAAAGGTTTGCGATAGCGCCTGGGTTATCGTGCTCTTTCCCGAAGCGGGGATGCCGTTAATTAAGATCACGGTTTTACAGCCTGCAGTGAGATGTCTGTTCATAACAACGCAATCACCTCTTCTCTGGTACTGGCGGCGCGAAGCCTGGCCATGGTTTCGTTATTGTCCAGCAGCGCAACAATCGCCCGAATTCCCTCTTCAATATGCGCATTACTATCCTGAGCGCCGAACATAATGACGATATCCGCTCTGTCGCTTCCGGCAAATTGAATCGGTTTATCTAATACCACCAGACTGAAGCAGTTTCGCTTCACCCCGCACTCCGGTCTGGCATGGGGAATGGCAATCCCCTCTTCGAATACGTAATAAGCTCCATGATTGAGAGTATTATCAATAACCGCTTTACTATAACTCTCAGAGATATACCCGTTCGCCACCAGGGGACTGGCGGCAAGCTCAATCACCTTGCGCCAGTCAGACTCCATCACGCCGACCTGAATCGCATCGGCCTCAATCAGCAAATCTTTTATGGTCATTACGCCTCCCTAGATATTACGGCGAATAATATTGCGTAACTCATCAATACGAATAAATAGTGCGTCGATATCCTGACGATGTATTTTGCTTTTAGCATACACCGATAGCGCCCTGTTATACTTCAGCATCAATGCCTTCTGGATTTCACCATTGCCAGGCTCGCCCTGCAGTTCATTTTCCAGCGTCTTTATTTCCTCAGCCAGCTCACGGGACAGCCGATCATAATCCTGCGGCGGATGATTCTCTTTTTTCCACAACGCTTTCAGTGATTGAAACATAATCTTCTCCCGCCCTGACGGGTGCAGGGCTAACCTGGTAATAACAATCTATTATTGCGGTTTGGACTATTTAAATAATTCCATTTTTTCCATCAGCACCTGCGTGACCGCATTATTGGCGGGAATTAAAAACTTACGCACGCTGTCATTAACCTTGCCTTTTTCAAAAGTGGTTTTACATTGGTCAACCCACTGCACGTTCATTTCTGTGCCCACATTGACCTTATTAATCCCTTCAGTCACCGCTTTACGCATATCCTCATCACTGACGCCGGTACCGCCGTGCAGCACCAGCGGAACGCCCGTAGCCCGGCTAATCTCCTTCAGGCGCTGATGCTGGATCTGCGCCTTTCCGGTATAAAGGCCGTGCACCGTACCGACGGATACAGCCAGCATGTCAACCTGGGTCTCATTTACAAAGCGCGTGGCGTCTTCGACGGTGGTAAAACAGATATCCTCTGCGGCAACGGCTTTACCATCTTCTGAACCCCCGATGGCGCCCAGCTCCCCTTCCACGGTGATATTCCGCGGCCGCGCCATTTCCACCACAATCCGCGTATTGCCGATATTTTCTTCGAGCCCCAGGTGTGAACCGTCATACATAACCGATGAAAATCCGGCATTCATGGCCGTTTCAATCGCGCTGATATCAGAACAGTGATCCAGATGCAGACAGGTTGGCACATTTTCACTTTCCGCCAGTGAGCGGACGGCATCCACCAGTAAACGATAGCCAAGATATTCCGCCGTACCGGTCGAGATTTGAATCATTAAAGGGCTATTGCTCTTTTGCGCAGCTTTAAAAAAAGCCGGTAGCATTTCAATACAGTGCAAATTAAATGAGCCAATAGCTTTGTAATTTCTTTGCTGGGCGACTTTCAGAATATCGTTGAAATTATACAGACTCATGAATATTTTCCCCTTTAGGCTTAGATGATGTACCGTTTACGAACCATGCCAGTGCGGCGACAAAAACAATAAACAAGGCGACAAATAACCAGTTATTCTGCAAGGCATGGCCTAATACCAGCCCTGAACTAATGACATCTGAATCACTGAATGTGACGCCGGTAAAACCGTAGCTTTCAAGCATCGGTACCAGAATGGCAGGCAGGAAAGTAATAAACAGACCGTGAACCACGCCGCCAATCATTGCCCCGCGACGCCCCCCCAGCGCATTACCAAAGACGCCCGCCGTACCGCCGGCAAAGAAGTTGGTTAACAGTCCCGGGAGGATCATCGCCAGGCCAAACATCGGGAAGACCAACATGCCGATGATCGAACCCACGGTAGTCGCCAGGAATCCCACGATGACCGCGTTCGGGGCATAAGGGAACAGTACGGGGCAGTCCAGCGCTGGTTTCGCATCCGGAACAATACGCATGGCAATACCGCGAAAAGCCGGGACCAGTTCATTCAGTAATAAGCGCACGCCGCTGTAGAGGACAAAGACCCCTGCCACAAACTGAACAGACTGCATAAAGGCATACATCATGTAGTTCACGCCGCCGGAAAACTGGGCGATATACTCTGGTCCGGCCGCCAGCGCCGGAATCAGGTACATGGGGACCATCACCACCGCCATGGCGAGATAGGTATCCTGCAGAAACTTGAAGTTATCAGGCAGTTCAAGATCTTCAGTGGAACGGGAGCCTTTACCCACCACTTTGGCCACCGCTGCCTGGACTAAATATCCGATGGTGCAAAAATGGCCGAGAGCCACATCGTCAGAATCGGTAATGCGTCTGACCACCGGCTGCGCTAATGCCGGCATCAGTACCGCCATGACGCCGCCAAAGATACCGCCGGTCAGGATCAGCGGCAGCCCGGTCAGCCCGGCTTTGTAGCCAATCACCGTGCCAATCGTCGCCATCCACAGCAGCGCCTGCCCGGTGAGGAAGATATATTTCAGCGGCGTCAGGCGGGCGATAATAATGTTAACGGCAAAGATCACCATCAGCGTCAGCGCCACTTCAGAACCCAGCTCCCGATTCGCCAGACCGGCGATAGCGGCAACATCGGTGATGTATCCTTTCATCCCGAAACCGTGGGTGAAGATATCGTTAAGGAAGCTCAGGGTGGCGACAATAATATTAATGCCGGCCATCATAATTAAGAACCCGAGCAGCGTTTTAAATGTCCCCTCTACTGTTTTACCCACTGACTTCTTCTGTAAGATCAGACCCAGCATGGCAATAAACGCGATTAATATCGAAGCCTGGCCGAGCAAATCTTTGACAATAAACTCGATAAAGCTATTCATGATCGGCCACCTTCAGATTACGCTCCTTCAGGAATGAGACGATTTTTCGCTCAATTTCATCTTTATCCGTCAGCTTGTTGAGGACCACCACTCGTTTTATTTCCTCTTCAGTAGCGTCGGCAGTTAATATGTCGGCAAATGTTTTTTGCGTCAGAATAATGTCAGATTTAAATGCTCCAGCTTCAGATACGGTGGTATGTTCAATATGTGCAGGAATTTCCAGCTTCTTTAATACTGCTTTCGCCGTCATTTCGATGGCAAAGCTTGAACCGAGGCCGCAGCCACATACGCAAAGAATTTTCAGCATGTAGGGTCTCCTCAAATAATATTGAGTTGTTTGGCAAGTTTATAATGATGTCCTTCGATATCTACCAGACGTTTTTTCATACTGACTAAGTCAATTGGAATAGGTTTATTGCTTGAATTTATAATAATGGCTTTATTTTTCATTCCTGACTGAATACAGCGAACAACTTCATTCGCCATGATCGTGCCCTGGTAAATTTCTTCGCAGGTCGGGTCGCCGCTGCGCAGTCCATAGCCGATGATGGTTTTACGGATGCGGACACCGATGCGTGGCTCAAGCTGCTTGATCATCGTATCGATAGCCCCTTGAAACCCAGGTGAATACTCCCTGGTGTAACCTTCAGAGCAAAGTATCACCACGCTGTTTTGCTCGCGAAGCTTGCCTCTGACGCGCTCAGCCAGATCCTCTAATGGCATCTGTGCTTCCGGGATCAGCGCAATATCGGCATTACTTTTAATCGCTGACTGCAGCGTTAGCTCTCCACAATACCCTCCTAATATTTCAACCATAAACACCCGTCCAGGTAATGCCCTGCCGGTATTTCTTAAACGAGAAACCTCCTTGATAATTTGTTCGCAGGCTGTAGAAAATCCGATAGTATAATCACTACCGTATACATCGTTATCGATAGTCATCCCGACACCGAAACAGTTAATATCAAATTCGCTAAGCGTATTAAGGAACTGTAGGCTACCATCACCACCGGCCATAATAAGTACATCAAGGCGCAGTGACTTAATTTTCCTGGCTATAGTTTCATACTCATTTCTCAGCAATTTGCGAGTGGTTCGGCCGGACGTAATAACAGGCAGTGAACAAATAGAGAAATCGACAAGATCCCGCCAGGCGATGTCCTGGTGATTTTTATCGAGCAGCCCTGGTATTCCACCATTAAAAATGGTGATCTCCGCGCTCGCGAGTTTCGCAACCTGAAAAATGAAATTATTAATTCCAGATACATCGCCGCCGCTAATAACAATACCGATTTTCATGGTCACCACCGTCATATTTGCTTGCCCACATTTATCCCTAAGTTCAAGACCTGGATTTGCAATCAAGATCACATAATTATGATTAATTTATCCGTTGTAACGATTGACAGATATAAATATGGAGTGTTTTTTGTGATGAACATCTCACTTAAAAGATGAGATCGTCTTAACAGTTATTTTTAAATAACTTTATTATTCATTAGGTTAAATATTGAGAGGAGAGCGCGTCATTTTGCTTGCCAGAGGCTTAACCTCGTTGCCAAAAGCAAAGAAGAGAAACGTGATAAACACCACATTTTTTTGAGGAGAAGTGGAGGCGTTGGGTGGAGGGATTTCACGATGATGAAAGCACAAAAACAAAAAAAGCGCCCGCAGGCGCTCTTTCGACGGTGGTGCCGGTTTTATTTGTTCAGTTCTGCCGTCATATGCACGCGGTTACCGGTGAAGGCTTCGGTGATGGTGTAAGAAGAAGCACCGGCGGCCTGAGCCTGAGCGGCGATTTTCGCTTCCGCGCCGTCCATTGTAGAGGAGGTTGCGCTCACTGACTGTGCAGCGAAAGAACCGAAGGAAGCGGTAAGAGCGATAACTGCAGCAAAAGTTTTGATGCTTTTCATGATGTAAATCCTTCATTAAGTTGTTTGGGTTAGGCGTTTTGCCTTGATGTGATAAATAGTAGACCTCACAACCCACAACTAAAAGCGGAAGGATTTGCTCTCATCATTCAAAAAAATTGACTTATTTTTAACCTGCGATCAGCCGCTGCGGATGGGTGTAAACCGTCGCCCTGCCCGGGCGGCAAAAGCCCACCAGCGTCAGGTTGCAACGTTCCGCGACCTCCACCGCCAGCGCAGTGGCGGCGGAAACCGCAAACAGAATTTCCACCCCGCACATTGCCGCCTTCTGCACCATCTCATAGCTGGCGCGGCTGGAGACTAACGCCGCCCCGCATTGCCAGTCATCGCCCTCTTCTACGCGCCGCCCCAGCAGTTTGTCCAGCGCGACGTGACGCCCGACATCCTCGTGTCCGCCCGCCAGCTCACCAGACGGACGCAGCCACGCTGCCGCATGGGTGCAGCCGGTGATATGGCCAATCGGCTGAACATCACGAAGCTGCTCCAGCGCGCGATCGAGATTCCCCAGGCTAAAGGTTTGCGTGAAAGGTAAAGGTTGCACCGGCTTGCCGATATCGTTGAGCTGCTCAACGCCGCAAACGCCGCAGCCGGTACGCCCGGCCAGCGCGCGACGGCGCTCTTTCAGCCCCATAAAACGACGGCTGGAAAGTTCAATCTGCACTTCCAGACCGTTGCAGGCCTGCACCACCTCCATCCCGTAGATCTCGCGCCGGTTTTCAATAATCCCTTCGGATAATGAGAAACCGACGGCAAATCGTTGCAGATCCTTGGGAGAGGCCATCATGACAACGTGTGAGATACCGTTATAGACCAGCGCCACAGGAACCTCTTCGGCTAATTCGTCAGACTGCGGATGTTGCAAATCATCGCGCTTCCAGAGCGCGACCTGACGACATCCTGTGATGCTTGTCACATTTTCAATTTGTTCGGGAGGGTTCTTATTCACTTTGTCTTAACCGTATTGGAACAGGCATACACACAATGTGGTATTCTTTGCATACCCCTTCAAGTGAAAGGGTGATCACCCCCCAATTCTGAACCTTTGCGGCGCTTACCGCAAAGTAAATAACTACATGTGACAATGTCGATACAAGGAGTGAACCATGCAGGTCAGCAGAAGGCAGTTCTTTAAGATCTGCGCTGGCGGTATGGCAGGCACAACGGCTGCAGCGCTGGGTTTTGCCCCAGGCGCCGCGCTCGCGGAAACCCGGCAATATAAGCTGCTGCGTACCCGTGAAACCCGTAACACCTGTACGTACTGTTCTGTCGGTTGTGGGCTGTTAATGTATAGCCTCGGCGACGGTGCGAAAAACGCCAAAGCATCCATCTTTCATATCGAAGGTGACCCTGACCATCCGGTCAACCGTGGTGCGCTCTGCCCGAAAGGGGCGGGTCTGGTCGACTTTATCCATTCCGAAAGTCGTCTGAAATTCCCGGAATATCGTGCGCCAGGCTCCGACAAGTGGCAGCAAATCAGCTGGGATGAAGCGTTCGATCGCATCGCGAAGCTGATGAAAGAAGACCGCGATGCCAACTTTATCGCCAAAAACGACGCCGGCACTACCGTCAACCGTTGGTTGACCACCGGGATGCTGTGCGCTTCAGCCTCCAGTAACGAAACCGGCTATTTAACGCAGAAATTCACCCGCGCGCTCGGTATGCTCGCGGTCGACAACCAGGCGCGCGTCTGACACGGACCAACGGTAGCAAGTCTTGCTCCAACATTTGGTCGCGGTGCGATGACCAACCACTGGGTTGACATCAAAAACGCCAACCTGATCGTGGTGATGGGCGGTAATGCCGCTGAAGCGCACCCGGTAGGGTTCCGTTGGGCGATGGAAGCCAAAATTCACAACGGCGCGAAGCTGATTGTTATCGACCCACGCTTTACGCGTACCGCGTCGGTAGCCGACTTCTATACCCCGATTCGTTCCGGGACTGACATTACCTTCCTGTCAGGCGTTATCCTGTACCTGCTGAATAACGAAAAATTCAACCGCGAGTACACCGAAGCCTATACCAACGCCAGCCTGATTGTGCGTGAGGATTACAGCTTCGACGACGGGTTGTTCAGCGGCTATAACGCGGAAAAACGCAGCTACGATAAGACCAGCTGGAACTATGAGCTGGACGAAAACGGCTTCGCCAAACGCGATACCTCCCTGCAACATCCGCGCTGCGTATGGAACCTGCTGAAACAGCACGTTTCCCGCTATACCCCGGACGTCGTGGAAAACATCTGCGGTACGCCGAAGGCCGACTTCCTGAAAGTCTGCGAGTACATCGCCGAAACCAGCGCACCGGATAAAACCGCGTCATTCCTCTACGCGCTCGGCTGGACGCAGCACTCTATCGGCGCGCAGAACATCCGTACCATGGCGATGATCCAGCTGCTGCTCGGCAACATGGGGATGGCCGGTGGCGGCGTGAACGCCCTGCGCGGTCACTCCAACATCCAGGGGCTGACCGACCTGGGGCTGCTGTCGCAGAGCCTACCGGGTTATATGACGCTTCCGAGTGAGAAACAGACCGACCTGCAAACCTACCTGACCGCCAACACGCCGAAGCCACTGTTGAAAGATCAGGTGAACTACTGGGGCAACTACCCAAAATTCTTCGTCTCAATGATGAAGGCCTTCTTTGGCGATAAAGCGACGGCGGAAAACAGCTGGGGCTTCGACTGGCTGCCGAAGTGGGATAAGGGCTACGACGTCCTGCAATACTTCGAGATGATGCACCAGGGCAAAGTGAACGGCTATCTGTGCCAGGGCTTTAACCCGGTGGCCTCATTCCCGAATAAAAACAAGGTGGTCGAATCGCTGTCGAAACTGAAGTTCCTGGTGACCATCGATCCGCTCAACACCGAAACGTCCACCTTCTGGCAAAACCACGGTGAGTCGAACGATGTCGATCCGGCGAAAATCCAGACCGAAGTGTTCCGTCTGCCCTCCACCTGCTTCGCCGAAGAGAACGGGTCTATCGTCAACTCCGGGCGTTGGCTGCAGTGGCACTGGAAAGGCGCGGACGCCCCGGGGATTGCGACCACCGACGGTGAAATTCTGGCCGGTATCTTCTTACGCCTGCGGAAAATGTACGCCGAAGAAGGCGGCCCGACGCCAGAACCGGTGCTGAATATGACGTGGAACTACTCCACGCCGCACGAACCGGCTTCGGAAGAAGTGGCGATGGAGAGCAACGGTAAGGCGCTGGCGGATCTGACCGACCCGGTCACCGGCGCGGTAGTGGTGAAGAAAGGCCAGCAGCTCAGCTCCTTTGCGCAGCTGCGCGATGACGGCACCACCTCCAGCGGCTGCTGGATCTTCGCCGGGAGCTGGACGCCGGAAGGCAACCAGATGGCCCGCCGTGATAACGCCGACCCGTCAGGGCTGGGTAATACGCTGGGCTGGGCCTGGGCGTGGCCGCTCAACCGCCGCATCCTGTATAACCGCGCCTCGGCGGACCCGCAGGGTAAACCGTGGGATCCGAAGCGTCAGATTCTGAAATGGGACGGCGCCAAATGGGCCGGTATGGATATTCCGGACTACAGCGCCGCCGCACCGGGCAGCGATGTCGGGCCGTTCATCATGCAGCCCGAAGGCATGGGTCGCCTGTTTGCTCTCGATAAGATGGCGGAAGGTCCGTTCCCGGAACACTATGAGCCGTTTGAAACGCCGCTGGGCACCAACCCGCTACACCCGAATGTCGTCTCTAACCCGGCCGCCCGCGTCTTTAGCGGTGACCTGGAACAGATGGGTAAAGCGGATAAGTTCCCGTACGTCGGTACCACCTACCGTCTCACCGAGCATTTCCACTACTGGACCAAGCATGCGCTGCTCAACGCCATCGCCCAGCCGGAACAGTTCGTGGAAATCGGCGAGAAGCTGGCGAATAAGCTCGGCATCGCGCATGGCGATACCGTTCGCGTCTCCTCCAACCGCGGCTATATCAAAGCCAAGGCGGTGGTGACCAAGCGTATTCGCACGCTGAAAGTGGACGGTAAGGATATCGATACGATCGGTATTCCTATCCACTGGGGCTATGAAGGGGTGGCGAAGAAAGGCTTTATCGCCAACACGCTGACGCCGTTCGTCGGCGATGCGAACACGCAAACGCCGGAGTTTAAAGCCTTCCTCGTGAACGTGGAAAAGGTGTAACGGAGACGACTTATGGCTTATCAATCGCAAGACATCATTCGTCGTTCCGCGACTAACGGTTTCACTCCCGCGCCTCAGGCGCGGGACCACCAGCAGGAAGTCGCGAAGCTAATCGACGTCACCACCTGTATTGGCTGTAAAGCCTGTCAGGTCGCCTGTTCAGAATGGAATGACATCCGTGATGAAGTCGGCAGCAACGTCGGGGTGTACGATAACCCCGCGGATCTGACCGCCAAATCCTGGACGGTAATGCGCTTCTCGGAAGTGGAACAGAACGACAAACTGGAGTGGCTGATCCGTAAGGATGGCTGTATGCACTGCGCCGATCCAGGCTGTCTGAAGGCCTGTCCGTCGGAAGGGGCAATCATTCAGTATGCCAACGGCATCGTCGACTTCCAGTCCGAACAGTGTATTGGCTGCGGCTACTGCATCGCCGGCTGTCCGTTTGACGTCCCCCGACTCAACCCGGAAGACAACCGCGTCTACAAATGTACGCTGTGCGTAGACCGCGTCACCGTGGGCCAGGAACCGGCATGCGTGAAAACCTGTCCGACCGGGGCGATTCACTTTGGCTCCAAAGAGGACATGAAGGTGCTGGCCGGCGAACGCGTCGCCGAGCTGAAAACTCGTGGATATGACAATGCGGGCCTGTACGATCCGGCTGGCGTAGGCGGAACGCACGTGATGTACGTACTGCACCACGCCGACAAGCCGAATCTGTATCACGGCCTGCCGGAAAATCCGGAAATCAGCGCCACCGTGAAGTTCTGGAAAGGTATCTGGAAACCGCTCGCGGCGGTAGGGTTTGCCGCGACCTTTGCAGCCAGCGTCTTCCACTATGTCGGGGTCGGTCCGAACCGTGCGGAAGAGGAAGAGGACAACCTGCATGAAGAGAATGACGAGGTGCGCAAATGAAAAGACGTGACACCATCGTGCGCTACACGGCGCCGGAACGCATCAACCACTGGGTCACCGCCTTCTGCTTCATGCTGGCGGCGATAAGCGGACTGGGATTCTTTTTCCCGTCCTTCAACTGGCTGATGCAAATCATGGGCACTCCGCAGCTGGCGCGCATTCTGCACCCGTTTGTTGGGGTCATTATGTTTGCCTCATTCATCATCATGTTTTTCCGCTACTGGCACCATAACCTAATCAATCGGGATGATATCTTTTGGGCGAAGAATATTCGTAAGATCGTCGTCAACGAGGAAGTGGGTGACACCGGGCGCTATAACTTCGGCCAGAAATGCGTATTCTGGGCGGCGATTATTTTGCTGGTTCTGCTGCTGGTCAGCGGTGTGATCATCTGGCGTCCGTATTTTGCGCCTGCGTTCTCAATCCCGGTAATCCGGTTAGCGCTCATGCTGCATTCATTTGCCGCCGTTGCCCTAATTGTGGTTATCATGGTGCATATTTACGCCGCCCTGTGGGTGAAAGGCACCATTACCGCGATGGTGGAAGGCTGGGTTACCAAAACATGGGCGAAGAAACATCACCCCCGCTGGTACCGAGAAGTTCGCCAGAAACAGGAAAATAAGACTGAATGAGTATTCGCATAATCCCGCAAGATGAGCTGGGTTCGAGCGAGAAACGCACGGCGGATTATATTCCGCCGTTGTTATTCCCCAGACTCAAGAACCTCTACAACCGCCGCGCAGAGCGTCTGCGCGAGCTGGCAGAGAACAACCCGCTGGGCGATTTTCTGCGTTTTGCCGCGCTGGTCGCCCACGCGCAGGAAGTGGTGCTCTACGACCACCCGCTGCAAATGGACCTGACCGCGCGCATCAAAGAAGCCAACGCGCAGGGCAAACCGCCGCTGGATATTCACCTCCTGCCGCGCGATAAGCACTGGCACAAGCTGCTGCATTCGCTCATTGCCGAGCTGAAGCCGGAGATGAGCGGTACCGCGCTGGCGGTTATCGAGAATCTGGAAAAATCCTCCGATCTGGAGCTGGAAGAGATGGCAAGCGCGCTGTTCGCTTCCGACTTCTCGCAGGTGAGCAGTGATAAAGCGCCGTTTATCTGGGCCGCCCTGTCGCTCTACTGGGCGCAAATGGCCAGCCTGATCCCAGGTAAAGCCCGCGCCGAATACGGTGAAGCACGCCAGTTCTGCCCGGTATGCGGCTCAATGCCTGTTTCCAGCATGGTGCAGATTGGGACCACTCAGGGGCTGCGCTACCTGCACTGCAACCTGTGTGAAACTGAATGGCACGTGGTGCGCATCAAATGCAGCAACTGCGAACAGACCCGCGATCTCAACTATTGGTCGCTGGAAAATGAAGACGCGGCGGTGAAAGCCGAAAGCTGCGGTGACTGCGGAACGTACCTGAAGATTCTGTATCAGGAAAAAGATCCGAAAGTGGAAGCCGTGGCCGACGATCTCGCCTCGCTGGTGCTGGATGCCCGCATGGAGCAGGAAGGCTTCGCCAGAAGTTCGATTAACCCGTTTATGTTCCCGGGTGAAGGGGAGTAAATCCCCTCATAGTGCCGGGTAATCCAGGTTACCCGGCACTCCACCCCGATGCGCAAGCACCTCAGCCGAGGAACGCCTTCGCTTTAGTACGCCCCTCTCCCGGCCCCGGCGCTCATTTCTCACAAAAAAACCCTTTTCTATCGGCTGCAATCCAGGCTATAACACTGTATATCCATACAGATTGAAAGAATATAATGATGGCACTGGAACAAGGTATCGCCCGGCTGGTTGAGGAGTTTATCGCCGCAGGGCGCCCCTCTTCACGACAGCAGAATATTGATGACCGGAGGGCGGGTTATGTAGCCAGTGCGGTGCTGGCCGGAGAAAGCGAAACGCGTGTGCAGGTGGACGACATCACGCTGGAAGGAATCAATTTTCGCGTGGTATCACCGCAGAATGCTGCCGGTCCTCTACCTACCGTTATCTACTATCACGGCGGCTGTTTTGTCAGCGGCGGCTTCGCCACCCACGATAAACAATTGCGCCAGCTGGCGTATGAAAGCGGCTGCCGGGTGATTGCCGTGCAATACCGGCTGGCGCCCGAGCAGACGTTTCCTGCCGCGCACGATGACGCGGAACGGGGAGCGCAGATTATCCGGCGCCACGCAGAGTCGCTTGGGGTGGATACCTCGCGAATCACCCTTGCGGGCGATAGCGCGGGGGGGAATCTGGCTCTCGTCACCGCGCTACGACTGAAAGCTGCGGGGACCTGGCTGCCCGCGCAGCTGATTCTGATTTATCCCATGCTGGACGCTACCGCGGCTTCGGCAAGCTACATCAGCAACGGAGAGGATTACATCATCACCCGGGATACGCTGCTGAGCGGCTACGAAATGTACCTGCCCGCCACGGAATCTGCACACCCGGAGGCCAGCCCGCTCTGGCGTGACGACTTCAGCGGTCTGCCGCCCGTGCATATCCTCACCGCCGAATATGACCCGCTGCGCGATGAAGGCGAAGCGCTGTACCAACGGATGGTTGAGCAAAATGTGGCCTGTACCTGCCAGCGCTATGCTGGCGTGATTCACGGTTTCTTTCAGCTGGGTGGCATCAGTCTGGCGGCGCGCCATGCCATGGGAGATATCGCCTGGCGAATCCGTTCGCCAGGTCGGTCGCTATAATCGCTGCGGCGGGAATTACTCTTCTTCGTTCCCGCCCTCTTCATACGAACCAAACGGCTTCGCGGGCAGAACGATGTAAATGCCTTCAAAAATGGCGCCCAGACTCTCGCCGCCAAACAACTCAACCTGCAGCTGCACGCGGGCTTTACGTCCACGCGCCAGACGGTCGAGATCGCCGCTGAGCGAACCCAGATCGGCCACTGCGCTCGGGCGGCCGCTAATCGGCTGGCTGTAACGGATATGGGCATCGGCGAGAATAATCGTACCGCCCAAATGCCGTTCGCGCAGCATCAGCCAGATCAGCCCCCAGCCGGTCAGCGTCGCCAGGGAAAACAGACTTCCGGCAAACAGCGTATGGTGCGGATTCTGGTTACCGGCTTCGGGCATGGTGGTGATGAAATTTTTGCCGGTGTACTGCTGAATGCGCACACCCATTTTTTCGCTGAGCGGAATGTGCTGATACCAGGCCTGCTGCAGCTGCCCGCACCAGTCGCCGCGATGCAGAATATCGTCCAGCGAGGCGATCGGTTTAATCATCAGGAAGTGGCGGATAGGCGTGGTGGTTGGCGTGGTAATCTCGCCCTGGTTAACAAAACCGAGCTTGGCAAAAAAATCCACCGCGTCTTCGCGAGCGCTACAGGTCACGCGCTTAACGCCCTCCTGACGGGCGACGGACTCCAGCGTCATCGCCATCAGCGTACCCAAGCCTTTATCCTGCACCGACGGGTGTACGGCCATAAAACGAATAGAGGCTTCGTTCTCCGCATTGATATATAGCCGCCCGACGGCAACCAGGTTGCCTTCTTCATCCACTACCATCTGGTGATGCGCCATCGCATCCCAGGCGTCACGCTCCGATCCTTTGGGCTGATGAAGCGGCTTACGCAACATCTCCCAGCGGAACTGATAGTAGCTCTCGAGTTCGTCTTCTGTTTGCGGTACACGAAGGTGATACATAGCTGTACTCTCTTTTGTTACCCGCAGCCGGCCCGGAAGCTGGCTCATACCTGCAACCAAAAGGTCACAGGACCATCATTCACCAGTGATACCTGCATATCCGCAGCGAATCTCCCGGTTTGTGTGTTCATCTCCTGCTGGCGACAGCGCGCGACAAAATAGTCATACAGCGCTTCTGCTCTGTCAGGGGCGGCCCCTTTGGAAAAACCCGGGCGCATACCCCGTTCGGTATCCGCTGCCAGCGTGAACTGTGAGACCACCAGCACGCTGCCGCCGGACTGCTGCACATTCAGATTCATTTTTCCTTCGGCGTCGCTGAAGATACGATAGCCAAGCACGCGCTCGCACAGGCGATTCGCTTTTTGCTCATCATCGTCTTTCTCGACGCCCAACAACACCAGAAGCCCCGGGCCGATTTCACCCGTCACCTCGCCCTCCACGGTTACGCTTGCACGGGATACGCGCTGAATTAATGCAATCATAGTTATTCTGTTTCTTCTTTTTTAAGTTTGCGGTATTCCTCGAGAGTGACAGTAATTTCTGCCCCAAGCAAGACGATACACCACGTCCAGTACACCCAGACAAACAAAATAGGCACCACGGCTATCACGCCGTAAATCAGCTGGTACGACGGGAACGCCGTGATATATAAGGCAAACGCTTTTTTACCCGCCTCAAATAACAGCGCCGCCACCAGCGATCCGATAATCGCATCGCGATTGCGTACCTGGGTCGTCGGTACAATGCTGTAAAGCAGCCAAAACGCCGTCCACGATAAAATCAGCGGGAAGAGACGCAGCACATCATCAATCACGCCGTTCAGTTCGCTTGCCCAGCGCAGAGACAGCAGATAAGAGCTGATGGCCAGGCTCGCCCCCGCTAGCAGCGGCCCCAGCGTCAGAATCATCCAGTAAACGGCAAACGAGTAAATTTTGGACCGGGTGCGCGTGCTGCGCCAGATAGTGTTCAGCGCGCTATCAATAGAATACATCAGCAGCAGTGACGTCACGATCAGCCCGAAGGCGCCGACGGCCGTCATCCGGCTGGAGTTCGCGACAAACTGTTCGATGTATCCCTGGATGACATCCCCCGTCGCCGGGATGAAGTTAGCGAAGATAAAATGGCGAATCTGCCCGCTGACCTCGGAAAACATCGGAAATGCCGAGAACAGCGCAAAGACCACGGCGATCAGCGGCACCAGGGAGAGTAACGACACGTAGGCGAGATTCCCCGCCAGCGTGGTCATATGGTCTTCATCAATGCGCCGCCACAGCAGTTTTATCCAGGCCATCAGGGGCCGGACGCGGTGCTTTGCTTTTTGATGAACGGTTTTGAGCATAGTTATTTCGCAAAGTAGGCGGGGATGGTCTCCTTTCCGGTCACCAGAATACTGGTGATCCCCAACTGGTTAGCCCCCGCGATATTATCGGCGTTATCGTCAAAAAAGACCGTATCCTCCGCAGAAAAACCTTCCGACTGCAGGACGCTTTGATAGATTCGCGCCTCGGGTTTGCGCATCCCCATTTCCTGGGAAAGATAGATACGATCGGCGGCGGCCCGCACCTGCGGATATTCATCCGGCCAGAAAGTGGTATGCAGGCGATTGGTATTCGACAGGACAACCACGCGGTGCCCCTGCTCACGCAGTTTTTGCATAATCGCGATGACGTCAGGGCGCAGAGAGACAAAAACGGCCTGCCAGCCGTGGGAAAACTGCTCATAGCTCAGCGGCATATTCATTTCATGGCACATCGCCTGCGCAAAGGCCTCATCGCTAATTTCACCGCGTTCGTGCTGATGGAACGCCTCGCCCATGGTGAAATGCTGCTTGAGCGTCGCGAGCGGGATACGGCTCAAATCGCTCCATGTCCCGAGTACCCGGTTGAAGTCGATGTCGACAATCACATTACCTAAATCAAAGATATAGAGCATTTTTGTCTCCTTGCGCGCCATGAAAGATTAACTGTAGCGGGAAAGGCGGGGTTTGACTATGGAGTTAAAAGCAGAAAACACCCGCCCTGAGTCGGGTGTTTATCGAGGATCATAAAATTTCTTTAAAAGACCAGCGTGTTTCAATGATCTGCGGAGCGCCTGGATAGACAAACTGCGGTAAATGGTTAATCGCATTCGGCGCCTGAGTGATTGGGTTAACACATGTTGCATCAGGCTGTTTATCAAACACAACCAGACTTTGTGCGGCCGATGTCATCACCATATTCAGCTTACCAGGCCACTGTAATCGGACATTAATCCCGGAAGAAAATCCAAAACAATCGTCCCATGGGCCCGGCAGAGGGGATATCCGATTGCCCGTCGGTAACTCATTGCTCCCCGCCTCTTCTTGCCAGTCGGCGTTAAAGATGACCTGCAACTCGTCATCCGTATTCAAATCAAGCCGTTTAGCAAACCACGGGTGCCAGCCAGCAGACGCAGGAAATGTTTCCGATTCCGAACGGATTTCAAGACGCAGAATGACACTATCTTCTTCAATTTTTAGCGTTTGTAACACTTCCCCTCGCCAAGGCCAGGGTGAATCCAGTGGCATACGCAGCGTCAACGCCTCCACTTTATGCTCGACAACTTCCCATGATGAATAACAGGCCATCCCGTGCAAGGCATGCGGGGGTTTATTCGCTGGCAAAGTATAGCGTTTATCTCCTACATTAAGCGTCGCATAGCCAAGCCGTCCAGCCCAGGGCACCATCGGAAAACAGCCATACTGAAACGCTTTTCGCTGTGGGGCCCACTGCCGCAACACCTCAAAACCAAACGCCTGTAATGATGTAATCCTGGCGCCGTCATGCGGATAGACCTTGAGACGAATATGACCGTGTTCCAGTGACACAGCCTTACCTTCTGGCCCTGGCCAGGGGGCGTCAAAAGCGCGCTGTAGCGCAAGCTGATGCTGATTATTATCTTCGGTTTTCATGTGATTGTTCTCGGATATAGCAGTAAGAAGTTAATGGTTTCTTCGCGTCTTTTTTATTGTTTGAATGTGGCTCGATAAGCCAGACACAGATAAATGAAAGGGTTGAAATAACAAACAGGAACAGTGCGACATACCACGGTCTCCCCCCACCTAAAGCCAGCAGGCTGGATGCAATCAGGGGACTTAACCCCCCGAGAATGGCAGAAAATTGGTAGGCAAAGGAAAGACCGGTGTAACGGACCCGAATGCCAAACATGCGGGTAAATAGAGTGGGCTGCACAGCAAACATCATGGTTGGCCCAAGGTTATAACCCAGGATCATACTGCACCAGATGATCGGGGTACTTTTCGTGTCCAGCAAAAAGAAGAAAGGAAACGCAAAGAGGACGCAGAAACCCGCGCCAAATAAGTACATTTTCCTCTGCCCGATACGGTCGGAGATCCAACCCACCAAAGGGCAACACACAATGCCAATAGCCGACGCGATCAGCATACCGGTTAATGGAATATCCCTTGATAGCGCCAGCTGGCTGGAAATATAGACAATACCAAAAGCATTAATGATGTTTGACGAAACGCTCTCTGCCAGCCGGGCCCCAAGTGCGAGAAGAATATTGCGCGGATGTTTACGAAAGAGCTCAATCAACGGCGGCGCGACTTTTTCATGTGATACCGGCGGCTTCTGCTTTTTAAAATCCAGAGTCTCTTCGGTATGAAGGCGTATAAACATCCCGACAATCAGCATTACGGCAGAAAGCCAAAATGGGATGCGCCATCCCCAGGAAAGAAACTGCTCCTGGGTCAGAAAATGATTACAAAGCGCAAACACACCGGTTGCCAGCATAATTCCAACAGAGGCAGCGGTTTGCGGTAGAGCGCCTAAGAATCCGCGCTTTGCCTCAGGGGCCGACTCAATCGTCATTAATGCCGCTCCGCCATATTCTCCGCCAAGGCCAAATCCCTGAATCAGACGAAGAACCATCAGCGTGACGGGTGCCCAAATCCCAATATCCTGATAGGTAGGAATAAAACCTATTAAAAAGGTTGAAGTACCTACGATACCCAGCGTCCAGATCAGCGTGATTTTTCGCCCAACTTTGTCACCGAAATGACCAAAAACAATCCCTCCTAATGGGCGGGTTAAAAACCCCACGCCAAAGGTTGCGAATGCGGCAATCAAACCAATAAAAGGATCGCTGTCAGGAAAAAACAGAGGAGCAAACACCAGTCCCGCAGCCGTGCCGAAGATAAAGAAATCGTACCATTCCATCAGAGCACCAGCGAAGCTCCCCATGACAACCCGTCTCATGGCTTTGCCGGATAGCCCTTCTCTCGGTATCGGTAATCTTTCAGACATCATTTTTCCTCTCCAGGTCGACGAGAGATGCACACAACAAAATGGCTTCAAAAGATGGAGACCCTTCGTAGTAAACGCGTCGATATCAATCGACGCGTACGATCACTTCTCCAGTTCGGCCAGCACCTGAGCATCCTCAGCGTCCACATTCGCGCCAAGGGGTTCCCAGTTAATCAACACACAAGTCAGGAATCCCAGGAAAGGAACAATTGCCAGCCAATAAAACGCCTCTGTTTTTAATGCGCCCCACAGCATAGGCCAGAAGATAAGCCCGGCAATTGCTCCGGTACGCATAATCGCTCGTGCGAATCCCACGCCAGTCGGACGAATGCTGGGAGGATAGGAAAGGGTTGCGATAGTCATCCCTAAACCGCCTGGCCCTGCAGAATGGAAGAAAATGATGGCACCCAACAAGCCTAAAGAAAGCCATGGATTGGTCGTCGCTAACGCGCCTAACGCCAGCAAGGCAACAGTCACTAATGCGAATCCATACATAGACTGCAGACGTGTACCTAATCGCTGAAGGATGAGTGAACCAATCAAACCACCGGTAATCCCGCAGAGTGCGTTCACAGCCGCAGAACCGGTTAGCGCTCCGGTCAATCCTCCACTCAATATCCCCGCTAGCGTCAGAGGCAGATAAACACCGACGGCGTTATATTGCCAGGCCTGCATGGTCGCCACAACGCAGCCTAAAATAGTGCGTTTACGATAGCGCGCGTTAAACAGGATGCCGTACCCGCCGCGGAACTTACCTTCTGGCTTCTCAGATGACAAACTTTCTAATGGTGATGGAGAAGCCACGCGAGCGTGAACGCCATAGCGGGTTGCCAGAATGCCACAGGCTTCTTCATAACGCCCAACACGCGCAGCCCACATAGCGGACTCACCGATGAAGAAATAGCGCAGGATCATAATGCTGACAGCAAAAATCGCCCCCACGAAAATCCCATAACGCCATAATTGTTCTTCAGCAACACCGGACAGAAGTAACGGAAGCAATACAAGATAGACAACGGTTGTTGAGACGTACCATGCCATTTGCCAAAGGTTAACTGACGACCCTGTTTTCTTAGATGTTGAACCCCGCAGCTCCGCCACGGCATTTGTTGCCAGAGGAAAATCAATGCCCAGGCCAAATCCCATAACCACACGACATACCAGCACCCACCAGATATTGGGAGCAATAGCGACAGCGGCGGCACCTATCGTGCATAGCCCCATCCCGATGATAAACGCACGCTTTTGACCAAAACGGTTAATCACCCGGTTTGCTAATAACCCGCCAATCAAGGCCGCCACTAAAACAGAAGCGTTCACCGTTGCCGCAAGACCCGGTGAAATACCGAATTGCGCAGCAATGTATTTGTTGCCGAATCCCACCATCGCCGCCTGATAAGCATCAATGAGAATGCCACCCAGAGCGATAAAAATAACGCCGATACTGGTATTAACAGCTGAGTTTTTATTAACAATATCAATCACGTCTTGTGGACGACTGATTGAATAAGTTACAGGACTGGTGATTTGACTCATCGCAGTATCCTTTTTCATTGTTGTATGTAGGTGGCGCGGCTGTTTTGCAGCGCCAGACAGAGGGTTACATCATTAAACCTCAGCAAATTGCAGCATGACTTTTATGGAATCATTCTGTTGTGCACGTTCAAACGCCTTCGCCGCATCTTCGACCGGGAACAGATCTGTCACCAGTTCACGAGTGTCAAACTGGCCATCGGAGAGCCACCCAATCACCACGTCAAAATCCTCCGGGATGTACATGCCGGAATTCAGCAAATCCCGTTCAAAACGCTGCATCATAGGGAGAGGGATTTCACGAGGGCCGCCTGGCACCCCCATGCATACCACCGTTCCGCCGGCATAGACACGAGTGCAGGCATCATTTAGCGTTGCCTGAGCAGCAACCACATCTATCGCTCCCGTAAAGCGAACCTGCGGATCAAGCTCGCCGGGAGCCCAGACTTCAGCAGCACCAAGCTTTAATGACAGCGCTCGTTTAGCGGCATCGGGCTCGATAACGGTAATTTTCCCCGCCCCCATAATGCGGAGTGCCTGAACAATGGATAAGCCAATGGTTCCTGCACCAATCACCAACACGCTCTCAAGTGAGGCTTTCGGCATACGGTTAACACAGTGGCGCGCACAGGCGGCCGGCTCAGCAAAAGCCAGTACTTTCAGAGGCAGGGAAGCAGGTGCAACATGGCAGTTTCTCGCCGGTACAATATGCTGCGAACGAGCAAACCCTGGTGCACGGAAACCCGCAACCTGCGGAGGCTCGCACAGATTAAAGCGGCCTGCTTTACAGGCACGACATTCCATACACGCCATAATGGGGTCGACGACAACATGGTCACCCGGTTTAACCTCTTTTACCTCACTACCGACTTCCGTTACGCGTGCAGCAATTTCATGTCCTGGGACAACAGGGGGCTTAGCAAACGGATGCCCCCCCTTCAATACATGCAGGTCAGATCCGCAAATTCCATAGAATACCGGAGCAATACGAACTTCATGGGGTTTGAGTTCCTGGTGTGGCACTTCAACATACTGGGTAGTGACGCTCCCAATATCAGAAAATAAAACCTGGGTAATTTTATCCATTGTCATTCTCCAAATTCGTTATGAACCGGTGATTAGCGTTGAGCAATACCTTCATCAACGATTTCAGCTAAACGCTGCAGGCGTGGAACGGAAACATCACGCAGCATCGTTTGCGGATCCTGAGCACCGATAACCGAAGCCCACACGGCTCGACCGGCCAGGAATCCTGAAGCCCCCGCTTTCATTGCAATGCGCACCGCACGTCCAAAAATATCCGCATCAACGCCCGAGGAGAGAATGACCCAGGGCATCTTCATTTGATCATTAAGTTTCTGGCACGCGGCGAGTAACGTCTGTTGATCGCCCTTACCGCCTAACGGCATTTCTGCTTTATAGAGGTCGGCGCCTGTGTTCCCAAGTTCTGCTGCAGCAGCAACAATGGCGCCTTCGCGGTCAAACTCCCAACCACAACGAGGAGGACGCACCACCGGTTCAATAATGCTGACCAGCCCGGCGCTACGACAACGTTCAACGAACTCATTCACCATCGACAGGCGCGCTTGCGCAGGTTCATCTTCACGCCACAACACCAACAGTTTCATTGCCTTTGCGCCCATCTGCCGCGCCTGATGAGGGTCAATAGCTTTATCAATTTCAACGCTGTCAACCGGGATGCCATTACCGGGGATAAAACGATCGGCAGCGACAATCAGACCACATGAATCAGCCACCGCACCCTGTGACACGATCTGATCCAGGCAAAATTGCTTATCGGCAAGGACCGCAGAAGCATAGGGGGACAAGATGCGCGTCGCAGAAACTTTAAAATCAGTTAAAACGCTATCCGCTATCGGCTTAGCATGCCCGGAAGCCGCAAACATCAAACGCATTGCTTCACGCTGATCGACGGCCAACATGGCAAATCCGCCGCCAGGGCGAGAGATATCTTTCAGGGTGTACGGGTTATTGTGGGAAGACATAGTAACTCCTGTGAACGTTTAGAATTTAAAATGAGTCCGGACGGCCAGCCTGCTGACGAACCTGAGATAACAGCGCGCTCCAGTCCTGGCGACCTCGGCCATTCTCGCTGGCGCTGGCATAATACGTTTCTGCCGCAATCCCCATGCTGAGCGGCGCTCCGGTCTGTCCGGCGACATCAACGGCGATACGCAAATCTTTCAACGCCAGGTCCACCATAAATGCGGGAGAAAGATCCCCTTTCAGCACTTTTCCAGGCCAGGTTGTGGTGAAGTGGCCTTTGCCTGCTGCCGTACCGCTCATGACTTTGATAGCCACATCCAGACTTAAGCCTAATGATTCGCAAAGCACGGCAGCTTCCGCAGACAGTGCGTTTAGCGCGATGCTCATGTAGTTGTTGATCAACTTGACGCGGATCCCCATACCCGGACCACCCGCTTCGATCATCTCAGATCCCATGCACAACAGAATTGGGCGCGCACGCTCCACCTGATCTGACGTTCCTCCTGCCAGTATCAGCAAAGTGCCATCGATAGCATTAACGGAAGTTCTGCCCACGGGGGCATCCATCATGCTGATGCCTTTTTCTTTCATCGCGTCGAGGAGTGCATCGGTTTGTAGCGGGTGAATCGTGGACATATCGATTACCAGTGCATCATGAGATACCGATTCACAGACGCCAGATTCGCCTAGCAATACCTGGCGAACAATGTCGCCATTTGGCAGCATTGTGATGACAAACTCAGCGCCCTGTGCTGCTTCGGCCGGGGTTCCGGCTGCGATGGCCCCCTTCTGAACTAACGTTTTAACGGCTTGCTGATTTACGTCGAAAACACGCAAAGCATGCCCTTTTTGCAACAAATTGTTGGCCATTGGGCTACCCATCTGGCCCAATCCCAAAAATGCGATGGTCGTCATGAACGATCTCCTGTCTTAGGTTGACAAAAAATTACAACAAAAAAAGAAAATTCCGTCTGTTTTTGAGCATATTTGTAATTTATGATTAAAAACACGACCAGCATCACTAATTTGATCATTTATGTCATTAGAATGAACAAAAGAAGACAAAATCACACAGGACAAGTCAGATATGATCAGAATTGCATGCGTTGGAATCACCGTTCAGGATCGCATTTACTCTCTGGGGAACCTTCCTGAGGGTGGTGGCAAATATCAGGCAAGCCAGTATCTGGAAACGGGAGGGGGTCCGGCGGCAACAGCGGCTGTTGCTATTGCCAGGCTCGGAGCTGAAGTTGACTTCATTGGCCGCGTAGGTGACGACAGTTGTGGAAATACCTTACTTACCGAGCTGCAAAACTGGGGGGTCAATACTTCACTTTGTCGCCAATATACCCATGCACGCTCTTCACAATCCGCAATTCTTGTTGATCATCAAGGAGAGCGAATCATCGTTAACTACCCGAGCCCGGATCTGAAGACCGATGCACAATGGCTGGAATCAATCGATTTTTCACGTTACGACATCGTCCTGGCCGATGTCCGTTGGCACGAGGGGACAGAGAAAGCCTTTACGCTGGCACGTGCGGCAGGCGTCACAACGCTGCTGGATGCGGATATGACGCCGCAGGACATCACCCCACTGGTTGCACTTGCCGATCATGCCGTTTTCTCTACGCCAGGTCTGGAACGAATGACCGGGCAAAGCAACGCCGAACTGGGTTTGCATCTGGCCGCTAAACACACTGATGGCCAGGTATATGTCACTCTGGGTAGTGAAGGGTCTTTATGGATTGCAGATGATCATCTGTGTCAACAGCCCGGATTCTCTGTGGATGTGGTCGATACTACCGGCGCTGGCGATGTTTTTCACGGAGCTATGGCCCTCGCGTTAGCGGAAAAAATGCCTACAATTCAAGCTATTCGTTTTGCCAGCGCGGTAGCAGCGATGAAATGCACACGCGCAGGAGGTCGAGCAGGCATTCCTAATCGTGAGCAAACTGAATCATTTTTGTCACTTTATGCGTAAAATAGTGAACATTTACAGGGGCAGAGTACAGGAGTATTCATGAGCATCACCGAGATTACCGGTAACCCACGACACGATCAGCTCGTTCACTATATTGCGGAGCGAGGCTACATGAATATCGAAGAACTGGCGCAGCTGCTGGATGTATCCACGCAAACTGTCCGCCGGGATATTCGTAAACTGAGTGAGCAAGGGTTGATTACCCGTCATCATGGCGGAGCCGGAAGAGTATCAAGCGTCATGAATACGGCCTTTGAGCAGCGCGAACTGTCGCTCACTCAGGAAAAGCAAGCTATTGCGGAAGCCGTTGCTGATTATCTTCCAGAACGTTGCACCGTTTTTATTACGATAGGAACAACCGTAGAAGCCGTTGCAAGGGCGTTGCTCAATCGCCATGATTTACGCATCATCACGAACAGTCTTCGTGTCGCACAAATCTTGTATAAAAACCAGGATATTGAAGTCATGGTGCCAGGAGGAACGCTACGTGCACATAATGGCGGCATCGTGGGTCCTGGAGCGGTGAGCTTTATTGAAGGGTTCAGAGCGGACTATTTAATCACCAGCATTGGAGCTATTGAGCATGATGGGACACTGCTGGAATTCGATGTCAATGAAGCTCAGGTCGCCAAAACTATGATTGAACATGCGCGTAATACGCTATTAGTTGCCGACCATACTAAATTCTCTGCCTCCGCAGCCGTCTCCATCGGCAACGCACGTAAAGTTCGGGCATTTTTCACCGATGCTCCGCCGCCAAACTCATTTAAGCAGCTGATGAGTGAGGAAAATGTTGAACTGGTCATTGCCGAGAAGGATATCCCCCGGGATATCAGCGAGTAAAAAAACCTCTTCTGCCGGGGAGATATGGTAAGAAAGCCGCAGAAATCTGCGGCTTTGAGCGAACGAGGTAAGGGTATGTAATCGGCTCTATGCCTTGGCGATCTCTAACGCCCGCTTTCTTTGGCTAATCCGCTTCACCAGCAATACTGAGGCGACGGCGCCACAGAACGCAAAGCAGGCCATGATACCAAAGACAATTTTGTACCCCAGAATGCCCGGATTAAGATCCAGGATATAGCCGTAGAGGCTGAAACAGAACATCGCAGGGGCATAGCCGATAAAGCTACCGAGAGCCATGGCGGCACCGGTCTGGCTTTCCGCAATCTTTGCCTCGCCGATGGGGGCAAAGAAGACCGCGCGCTGAGTAAAGACGATCGCCCCAAAGCCCAATGTGCAGGCCATTCCCAGATAAACCGGCATACTTTCATGAGGCAGCAGAATTAAGACCACCAGCGCAGCCGTACTGATAAAAAAGGTGTAGCACAAATATTTGCTCGGTGATTTCAGTATCTTATCCGAGATAATCCCGCCAACGGGGCCCCCGATCATCTTCAGGCAATACTGGTTAATAATGCCGTAAGCCCCCACCAGCGCGACAGGCAGCAGATAAATATTTTTCAGGAACGGAATAAAGAATGTTAACCCGCAATAGACGGCATAGACAAAAAAGACGTTGACCGCAATCAGCCATATTGTCTTATCTTTCAATACGGAGGACATACTGGTGTTTTTCTTTTCTTCCTGTGGGCGATCAACGGCTGTCGTTTTCACCTCATCATCATCCCGATTCAGCACGAAGAAGATAATGATCCCGACGCTAATAACGATAATAGAATAAAACCAGATCCCTGCTTTAAACCCTAACAGGCCACTGCCAAACCAGGCAAAAACCGCCAGCGCAGAAAACGCTACGATGGTATCGACAATACCCCGTCCGGTTTCAAAGAAACCAAACAACCGCCCCTGCTGTTCGCTATTCCCCAGACGACTAACCGACTTTAATAATACCGGCCAGTTCATCATATCGCAGGTGACACCAAATAGTGCCCAGACAAAGAGAATCCCCCAGTATCCCGGCATGGTTGTCAGATAGATACCTAACAGTCCGGTGGCGATAAGCGAGAGGGACATGGTATATTTGCGCGGTAATTTATCGGCAAAATAGATTGAAAGAAAGAAACCAATTGTCGTGACAAACGAGTTCACAGACATAGCATTGCCAATTTGACCATTGGTCAAATGAAAATACTCTTGCATCGGTATATAGAAAGCATCCTTTAGCGAAGGCAGTTTATAAATCGTACCACCACACAGTGTCAATAAGCTAAAGAGTGCCCATTTCTTTTTTGTGAGCATATAATTCCTTAATGATTTTACAATCATTTAGTTTTAAAAGGAAAAAGAACCCTGACCACGCCTGACGGGTGGCATATCAAAAAAATTAAAAATCAGAGATTGAAATTAAGAGTTAATAATGCAGCTGGCCTCACTTTTTATTTCCTGCAGCGTTGTTCTGACAAATGCTAACTGTTGAAGAGCATCCGCTTTTTCTTTCAATAACCGGGTTTCCAGCTGTGAGGCATCGGGTAACGGTGTTTCGCTCATTTCCCGCCACGGGATCCACGGGTTGTCGCCTTCATCGGCAAAGCGGAATGCCGGGGCATAATAGTCCACTTCTTCTTCCAGGCCGTAGGCGACCACCTGGGGTTGTTCGTCGCCCAGGCAAATCAGTCTGGTGAGCAACGCCTTAAACGGCATATCCCCTTGGCCGGAGACGCAGGCCTGATGTCCGAGACCGTTATCCTGCGGCATAATTAACGCATCTTTAATATGAACCTGAGTAATAAACGGAGACATCGCCTCTAATGCATGCAGCGGATGTTCGTTGGCATTAATCATATTCGCAAAATCAAAAAGCAGAGAGAGCGAAGACATACCGCTTTGCTCTATTAATGCGGTCAGCTCGTGGCTTTTTAGATCCTCATGCTGCTCAAGAGTAAAAGTCAGCCCGCTATCCTGATAACGTGCCTTCAGATACTGGATATCAAGAGCGATTTTTGACAGAACATCTTGTAAATGCCCCTCATAGCGAGGGTAAAATCTGACGGAGCTGGCGCCAGTTTTTAATGCTATATGCGTTACATGGTCGATCGCTTGTTTATCTGAAGAACTGGTCTCTATATGGACATCAAGCTGCAATCTCTGTGCTTTTTCAGAAAAAGCGGCAAGTTCAGCATCACTCATTTTACCTAAGGAGCGCGTTTCACCATCGAGAACATGAATTTTCACCCCGCGTAGATTATTTTCATGGGCGATATCTAATAAATCGCCGGGTAATATACGCTCAAGCCGCATATTAAGATGATATGCATAGGCGTGAAGATAAAGAGGAAGGTTATCGACACGGGAGAGGATTTTTTCTGCATCGTATTGAGTTAGCATAACGTACCTACAAGTTAATAAAGAGGTCTACCGCCTCAAACCGCCAATATTCAATATCTATCTGAATGATATTGCCATCGCTGTCAGCCCGGTGTTTTTCAATAAGAATGGCCGGCATACCTGAAGAGCCGCCAATGAATTTACTGATATCGCCGGACATTCTGACCGGTTTAAATACGAGCTTTTTGGTTACGACGTCCTTTTGGTACTCATTTTTCCAGACCGAGGAGAAGGATTGGTTTTCAAGCTGTTCAATAAACCCTGGAGCGACATTCGGGTTAATAAAGGTTTCGTGATAAAACACTTTATGCCCTTCCAGCGCCCCCCAACCGGTGATGAGGTACAGTTCATCAGATGCCGCTGTCGCAAGAAGCGGTCGTGCGGCCTCGGGGTAATTTGCCGTGCGGCTTTTTTCAATAAATCCCCAGGAGGGTTCCCGACCTTGTTCAAGCGCGGCGCGCTGAAAGCTGGCGGAGAGCTCCGGACTATAATTAAAACGGGGCTGGGTCACGAACCAGCCCTTCCGGTCTTTACGGAAGATTCTCGATTCCGCCTCCAGGCTGAGGAGCGCCTGCCGCAGGGTCATCCGCTTAATCCCCAGCAGTTCGCCTAATTCTCGTTCGGAGGGGAGTTTACCGCCAGGCGCGGTGAGCCCTTCCCTCAGCCAGTGATCTAATTTTTCCTTCGCATTTTCGACGGTAGACAGATTTGTTGTCATTGTTTAACCCAATTGGTTTAAACCAGTTCATGAATCTTACTCCGACGTGCAAAAAAAAAACAATATCTCCGTTATTCTTTGGGGATAAATGTGACCGGCCTCTCTTCGGAAAGCGAGTGGCTCTCTGCTGACTGACGCGCGGCTATCGCGCCAGGGCAAAAAAAAACCCCGCCATCAAGGCGGGGTTCTGGCATCGACAGAAGCGGGAATTAATCTTCTTTCGCACCGCGCATTGCGCGTTTACGGTCGTTCTCGGTCAGATGACGTTTACGGATACGAACGGAAGTTGGGGTCACTTCTACCAGTTCGTCGTCATCGATGAACTCCAGAGCCTGCTCCAGGGTCATCTTCACTGGCGGAACCAGGACCGTTGCTTCGTCAGTACCGGAAGCACGCATGTTGGTCAGTTTCTTACCGGTCAGGCAGTTTACAGTCAGGTCGTTAGAACGACTGTGAATACCGATGATCTGGCCTTCGTAAACTTCAGCACCGTGACCCAGGAACAGCTTACCGCGGTCCTGCAGGCTGAACAGGGCAAACGCAACCGCTTTACCCTGACCGTTGGAGATCAGTACGCCGTTCTGACGCTGGCCCACATCGCCCGCACGAATGTCATCGTAGTGGCTGAAGGTGGAGTACAGCAGACCAGTACCGGAAGTCATGGTCATGAACTCAGAACGGAAGCCGATCAGGCCACGGCTTGGGATCACGTAGTCGAGACGTACGCGGCCTTTGCCATCTGGATTCATGTTTTTCAGGTCGCCTTTACGCTCACCCAGAGCCTGCATGACAGAACCCTGATGCTGCTCTTCAACGTCCAGCGTTACGTTTTCGAACGGCTCTTGTTTACGGCCGTCGATTTCGCGGAAGATAACTTTCGGACGGGAAACCGCCATTTCGAAACCTTCACGACGCATATTTTCGATCAGAACCGACAGGTGCAGTTCACCACGACCGGAAACGCGGAATGCATCAGCATCCGGAGTTTCTTCAACGCGCAGCGCCACGTTATGCACCAGCTCTTTGTTCAGACGGTCAAGAATCTGACGAGAGGTAACGTACTTACCTTCTTTACCACAGAACGGAGAGGTGTTAACGCAGAAGAACATGGAGACGGTTGGCTCATCGACTGACAGCGCCGGCAGCGCTTCAACATTCTGCGGATCGCAGATGGTGTCAGAGATGTTCAGTTCGCCCAGACCGGTGATCGCGATGATATCGCCCGCTTCAGCAATATCGCTGTCGATACGCTCCAGGCCCAGGTGGGTCAGAACTTTACCCACTTTACCGTTACGGGTTTTGCCTTCGCTATCAACGATAGTGACCTGCTGGTTTGGCTTCACTTTACCGCGTTTGATGCGGCCGATGCCAATGACGCCAACGTAGTTGTTGTAATCCAGCTGGGAGATTTGCATCTGCAGCGGACCATCAAGGTCAACGTTCGGTGCCGGAACACGATCGACGATAGTCTGATACAGCGGAGTCATATCTTCAGCCATATCTTCGTGATCCAGACCCGCAATACCGTTCAGCGCAGAAGCGTAAACGATCGGGAAGTCCAGCTGTTCGTCGGTAGCGTCGAGGTTAACGAACAGGTCGAATACCTGATCGACAACCCAGTCAGGACGCGCGCCAGGACGGTCAACTTTGTTGATGACAACAATGGGCTTCAGGCCATGAGCAAATGCCTTCTTGGTTACGAAGCGCGTCTGCGGCATTGGGCCATCCATTGCGTCAACAACCAGCAGAACGGAATCAACCATGGACATTACACGCTCAACTTCACCACCGAAGTCGGCGTGCCCAGGGGTATCAACGATGTTGATACGGTAGTCATTCCATTTAATGGCGGTGTTTTTCGCGAGGATGGTAATCCCACGCTCTTTCTCCAAATCGTTGGAGTCCATCACTCGCTCTTGAGTTTCGGCACGCGCGTCGAACGTACCGGATTGCTGCAGCAGCTTATCAACCAGGGTAGTTTTACCATGGTCAACGTGCGCGATGATGGCGATATTACGCAAATTTTCGATCACAACTTTGCCTCAGGCATTAGAAATAGCGCGTTATTGTACACGGATTAATCGCAGTACAAAACAGGATCACAAACATCCTCCACAAACAAGTATTGCAGAGTTTCTTTGTGATCGCTTTCACGGAGCGTTAAAAGGGTTATTCAAGGTCAATTGCACCAAAATAGTGCCCAATGTTCACACAATTGCACTATATTGGTGCAATGCATTCATAATGGTGCAGCCCTTTTGCACGATGGAGTGCATGATAACGCCTTTTGGGGGCAATTTAAAAGTTGGCACAGATTTCGCTTTATATTTTTTAAGGCAACAACGCCACATTAAGCAGCTAAAAAGTTTTCGTTACCACGACGACAATGACCAATCCGGGAGAGTTTAAGTATGTCCGCTGAACACGTTTTGACGATGCTGAACGAGCACGAAGTGAAGTTTGTCGATCTGCGCTTCACCGATACCAAAGGTAAAGAACAGCACGTCACAATTCCTTCTCATCAGGTAAATGCCGAATTCTTCGAAGAAGGCAAAATGTTTGATGGCTCCTCGATTGGTGGCTGGAAAGGTATTAACGAATCTGACATGGTTCTGATGCCGGATGCGACCACTGCGCTGATCGACCCGTTCTATGAAGAACCGACGCTGATCATCCGCTGCGATATCCTGGAACCAGGTACGCTGCAGGGCTACGACCGTGACCCGCGCTCCATCGCCAAACGCGCGGAAGAATACCTGCGCTCTACCGGTCTGGCGGACACCGTTCTGTTCGGGCCAGAACCTGAGTTCTTCCTGTTCGACGATATCCGTTTCGGCGCCTCTATCTCCGGCTCCCACGTTGCTATCGACGACATCGAAGGCGCATGGAACTCCTCCACCAAATACGAAGGTGGTAACAAAGGTCACCGCCCAGGCGTGAAAGGCGGTTATTTCCCGGTTCCGCCGGTTGACTCCTCTCAGGACATCCGTTCCACCATGTGTATGATCATGGAAGAGATGGGCCTGGTTGTTGAAGCTCACCACCACGAAGTGGCTACCGCGGGTCAGAACGAAATCGCTACCCGTTTCAACACCATGACCAAAAAAGCGGACGAAATTCAGATCTACAAATACGTTGTGCACAACGTGGCGCACCGTTTTGGTAAAACCGCGACCTTCATGCCGAAGCCTATGTTCGGCGACAACGGTTCCGGTATGCACTGCCACATGTCTCTGTCCAAGAACGGCGTTAACCTGTTCTCTGGTGACAAGTATGCAGGCCTGTCTGAACAAGCGCTGTACTACATCGGCGGCGTTATCAAGCACGCTAAAGCGATCAACGCCCTGGCAAACCCGACCACCAACTCCTACAAGCGTCTGGTCCCGGGTTACGAAGCACCGGTCATGCTGGCTTACTCTGCCCGTAACCGTTCCGCTTCCATCCGTATCCCGGTAGTCACCTCGCCGAAAGCACGCCGTATCGAAGTGCGCTTCCCGGACCCGGCGGCTAACCCGTACCTGTGCTTCGCAGCACTGCTGATGGCTGGCCTTGACGGTATCAAGAACAAAATCCATCCGGGCGAAGCGATGGACAAAAACCTGTACGACCTGCCGCCGGAAGAAGCGAAAGAGATCCCACAGGTTGCAGGCTCTCTGGAAGAAGCACTGAACGCGCTGGACGCTGACCGTGAGTTCCTGACGGCTGGCGGCGTGTTCACCAACGACGCTATCGATGCTTACATCGCCCTGCGTATTGAAGAAAACGACCGCGTACGCATGACTCCGCACCCGGTTGAATTCGAACTGTACTACAGCGTCTGATTTTGCTGTAAATCCCCGGTATTCCGTGTTGTGGCGTGGGGTACCGTGGATATTTTGTTGCCGTGGAAACTTTCAGCCCATCTCAGGATGGGCTTTTTTCTCCACCAACACTCTGATCTCATGCGCTTTTTATCTATAAAAAGCTATACTGCACTAAAATGGTGCACTCTTTTCAGGAGACTGTCAGATGGCAACAGGCACTCAGCCCGATGCTGGGCAGATCCTTAACTCTTTAATCAACAGTATCTTACTGGTCGATGACGACCTGGCGGTGCATTACGCGAACCCGGCCGCGCAGCAGCTGCTGGCGCAAAGTTCACGTAAGCTCTTTGGCACGCCGCTTCCGGAACTGTTGAGCTACTTTTCACTGAATATCGGCCTGATGCAGGAAAGCCTGCTGGCGGGCCAGGGCTTTACCGACAACGAAGTGACGCTGGTTATCGATGGCCGCTCGCATATCCTGTCTCTGACCGCACAGCGCCTGCCTGAAGGCTATATCCTGCTGGAGATGGCACCGATGGATAACCAGCGACGCCTGAGCCAGGAGCAGCTGCAGCACGCCCAGCAAATCGCGGCGCGGGATTTGGTTCGCGGGTTGGCCCATGAGATCAAAAATCCTTTAGGCGGCCTGAGAGGCGCTGCGCAATTGTTGAGTAAAGCGCTGCCTGACCCGGCGTTGATGGAATACACCAACGTGATTATTGAACAGGCCGATCGCTTAAGAAATCTGGTCGACCGCCTGCTGGGGCCGCAGCATCCAGGGATGCACGTTACCGAAAGCATCCATAAGGTCGCCGAACGGGTTGTGAAGCTGGTCTCGATGGAACTGCCGGATAACGTCAAACTGGTCCGCGATTACGACCCGAGCCTGCCGGAGCTTCCTCATGACCCGGACCAGATCGAACAGGTTCTGCTGAATGTCGTACGCAACGCGCTGCAGGCGCTGGGGCCAGAAGGTGGCGAGATCATCCTGCGCACCCGTACCGCCTTTCAGCTGACGCTGCACGGCGTACGTTACCGCCTCACCGCGCGTATTGACGTCGAGGACAACGGCCCGGGAATTCCGTCCCACTTACAGGATACGCTGTTCTACCCCATGGTTAGCGGTCGCGAAGGCGGTACCGGTCTGGGGCTCTCCATTGCCCGCAGTCTTATCGATCAGCACTCCGGCAAAATTGAATTTACCAGTTGGCCAGGACATACCGAATTCTCGGTGTACCTGCCTATTCGGAAGTAGAGGTGTTTATGCAACGAGGGATAGCCTGGATCGTTGATGACGATAGCTCCATCCGTTGGGTGCTTGAACGCGCGCTCACCGGAGCAGGCTTAAGTTGTACAACGTTTGAAAGCGGCAACGAGGTGCTTGATGCACTCACCACCAAAACCCCGGATGTACTGTTATCTGATATCCGGATGCCGGGAATGGATGGGTTGGCGTTACTGAAACAAATCAAACAGCGTCACCCAATGCTTCCGGTCATCATAATGACCGCGCATTCGGATCTGGACGCGGCGGTCAGCGCCTATCAGCAAGGTGCCTTTGACTATCTGCCCAAACCTTTTGATATCGATGAAGCGGTGGCGCTGGTTGATCGGGCGATTAGCCATTACCAGGAACAGCAGCAGCCGCGTAATGCGCCGATTAATAGCCCGACGGCCGATATCATCGGCGAAGCGCCGGCAATGCAGGACGTCTTTCGCATCATCGGGCGCCTGTCGCGTTCATCAATCAGCGTATTGATCAACGGCGAATCCGGTACCGGTAAAGAGCTGGTTGCGCACGCCCTGCACCGCCATAGCCCGCGGGCAAAAGCGCCGTTTATCGCACTGAATATGGCTGCAATCCCAAAAGACCTGATCGAATCTGAACTTTTCGGTCACGAAAAAGGGGCATTTACCGGCGCCAATACCGTACGTCAGGGACGTTTTGAGCAGGCTGACGGTGGGACTTTGTTCCTCGATGAGATCGGCGATATGCCGCTTGATGTACAGACGCGCCTGCTGCGCGTGCTGGCCGATGGCCAGTTCTATCGCGTTGGCGGCTATGCGCCGGTGAAGGTAGACGTGCGAATTATTGCGGCAACCCACCAGAACCTTGAGCAGCGCGTGCAGGAAGGAAAGTTCCGTGAGGACCTGTTCCACCGCCTGAACGTGATTCGCGTTCATCTGCCGCCGCTGCGCGAGCGCCGCGAAGATATTCCCCGCCTGGCGCGGCACTTCCTGCAAATTGCCGCCCGCGAACTGGGGGTCGAAGCCAAGCTGCTTCATCCGGAGACGGAAACCGCGCTCACCCGTTTAGCCTGGCCTGGTAACGTCCGCCAGCTGGAGAACACCTGCCGCTGGCTGACGGTGATGGCAGCAGGCCAGGAGGTTCTGACGCAGGATCTTCCCAGCGAACTGTTTGAAACCGCGATTCCCGATAGCCCGACGCATATGCAACCGGACAGCTGGGCAACCTTACTGGGACAGTGGGCCGATCGCGCTCTACGTTCCGGTCATCAAAACCTGCTTTCTGAAGCGCAGCCGGAGATGGAGCGGACGCTGCTTACTACTGCCCTGCGTCATACGCAAGGGCATAAGCAGGAAGCCGCGCGACTGCTAGGATGGGGACGTAATACGCTAACGCGCAAGCTGAAAGAGTTAGGAATGGAGTAATGCTTCGCTGTCCCGGCAGGCCTGTCGCCCGCCGGGATAGTGTTTAAATTACCCGGGAGAACTGCTGCATCCGCGCTTTCTGACGCAGATAGGCGTCAAAGCACATGCAGATGTTGCGAATCAGCAGACGGCCTTTTGCCGTCACCTGAATGCCCTTGTCATCCACATCCACCAGCCCATCTTTTGCCAGCGGTGCCAGCAGCGCCAGATCGTCGGCAAAATAACGCTGAAAATCCACTTCCCACCGCGTTTCCACCGCAGAGAAATCGAGATGGAACTGGCAAATCAATGCCTTAATAACGTCACGACGAATACAGTCATCGCGGGTCAACGCGATACCGCGCCAGAGCGCATCTCCGGTTTCATCAACCTGTTGATAATAGAGCTTCAGCTCTTTCTGGTTCTGCGCGTAGCAGTCGCCAATCATGCTGATCGCCGACACCCCCATCCCCAGCAGGTCGGTATCGCCCTGAGTGGTGTACCCCTGGAAATTACGGTGCAGGACGCCGTCGCGCTGAGCAATGGCCAGCTCGTCATCCGGACGGGCAAAGTGATCCATGCCGATAAACTGATAGCCGGCGTCGGTGAGTGAGACAATGGTCTCCTGCAGGATATCCAGCTTCTGTTCCGCCGAAGGCAGGTCGGCATCTTTGATTTTACGCTGAGCGGCGAAGAGCGTCGGCAGATGCGCATAGTTGAATACGCTCAGACGATCGGGGTTGAGCTCGGCCACTTTTTGCAGCGTAAAGGAAAAACTCTCCGGCGTTTGTTTCGGCAGGCCGTAAATCAGATCGATATTCGTCGAGGTAAAACCAATTTCACGCGCATGGTTGAGCAGGGCAAAGATAAACGTCTCATCCTGCTCGCGGTTCACCAGCCGCTGAACCTCTTTATTGAAATCCTGCACGCCCATGCTCAACCGGTTAAAGCCTTCCGATCGGAGATGATCCAGAACATCCAGTTCAATTTCACGCGGATCGACTTCAATCGAGATCTCTGCATCGGCGTTAAAATTGAAATGGCTGCGCAACAAACGCATTAAGCGGCTGATTTGCGCTTTATTCAGGTAAGTGGGGGTACCGCCGCCCCAGTGCAGCTGGTGCACCTGACGCCCGGCAAAGAGCGGCGCGCGATGAATAATTTCCTGCTCCAGCACATCCAGGTACTGGTCGGCTTTATGCTGCTGGCGAGTCACAATTTTGTTGCAGCCACAGAAATAGCAGAGCTTGTGACAAAACGGAATATGCACATACAGCGATAGCGGACGCTGCGGGTAGCGAGCTACCGCCGCGTCAAATTCTGCCGCACCGAACTCAGGCGAAAACTCCAGTGCGGTGGGGTATGAGGTATAACGTGGCCCCGAATAGTTATATTTCTGGATCAGGGCCAGATCCCAGTCGATTAACTGCACAGACATGCTCACTCCTTCCGATGGTGCCGTCGGCGGGTACGCCGCCCCGGCCCAACCGCACCTCGGGTAATGAGCCGGTTGCGCAGCCATTTCTGACGCCGCGACAACCGTCGTAGTTTAACGAATAACCACAGCAGATAACATACAACCAAAAGGGTTATAAGCAGGACCGGGAATCCGATTGAGTGCAAACGTTAGTTTCCACCCTTCAGCAGACGCATCATATCTTCCTGACGCTCTTCTTCTTCCTCATCCTCGTCATCATCGTAGGACAGGCCAAGCTGCTGCATCAGCTCATCAATACGATCGAGTTTGGCATCGACCCACGACTGCTCTTCAGCATTCAGGGTGCCGCCCTCTTCCAGACGTTCCAGCAGCGCGTCCAGGCGCTCATCGTTTTCCAGCAAATCCAGCTCAGCCTGTGGTGAAAGCATAGGTTTCTCGCTCTTCGGTTTGTGCTGCTTAGGAGCCGGGGTGCTTTCAGTCACGCCCAGCGGAATCGGTTTTTTACTCCCAATACGCGGATCTTGCTGCTGGCTCTGTTTTTTGCCGGATGATGCGGCATCACCGCCGGTTGCGCGACTTCCTGCCGCGTGACCACGATGTTTCTTCTGGCGTTTGCGATCGCGGGATTCCTGATTCATTTCTTCACGTGTCTTGCGATGCGTTTTGCCACGGGGTACGGATGTCGGTTTTTTCATATAGGTAATCTTCAGATTCGTTTTCTTCAGTATAGAATTGAGGCGGAATCTAGCAGAAAGCAAGCAAAGAAAAAAGGCGACAGATTACTCTGCCGCCTTTTTCCTCACTGACAACCCTTAGCGGGTTTCCACTTTCCCTGTTAGCTCACGACGCACCCTGTCTTTCCTTTAGCAAATAACAGTCCCTGTTATCTCCCTTTCCTTGTTAAAACGTCTCCAGACGTTTGTCATCCTGACATTAATCCCGGGTCTTCGCCTCCCTGGCGCTCCTGACAACTCATCCTGAGTCACTTTCCTGCTGGCTTCCTCGCCTGTGCCCATTACTTTACCGTTTTAATCAAATCCTACAACCAACCACAAAGTAAAAATGGCTATTTAAGATTGTTCTATACAGTTAATTGTATGAATTTTAATGCTTTAACACTACCCACACCGTCGTTTCTCATCGATTGCCTCGACATTGAATGGACAATGTCTCACAAAGTGAAGGGTTTTTACTTACGGCAGAGGATGCGGTAAAAACAGCCTTTTTCTGCTGTTCAGGTATAATCCCCGCCATAGCCTTATTTAACGGAGACGACAGTCTTGACTAACTGGAACTATCAACAGACGCATTTTGTCACCAGCGCACCCGATATCCGCCACCTTCCATCCGATACGGGTATCGAAGTTGCCTTTGCTGGTCGCTCAAATGCGGGGAAATCCAGCGCCCTGAATACGCTCACCAACCAGAAAAGCCTGGCGCGTACTTCTAAGACCCCTGGCCGCACCCAGCTAATCAACCTGTTTGAAGTCGCCGAAGGCAAACGCCTGGTCGACCTGCCGGGTTACGGCTACGCTCAGGTCCCGGAGGAGATGAAGATCAAATGGCAGCGCGCTCTGGGTGAATACCTGGAGAAACGTCTGTGCCTGAAAGGACTGGTGGTGCTGATGGATATCCGTCATCCGCTGAAAGACCTCGATCAGCAAATGATCGAATGGGCCGTAGAAAGCGATATCCAGGTACTGGTTCTGCTCACCAAAGCCGATAAGCTGGCCAGCGGCGCACGTAAAGCGCAGGTCAATATGGTGCGTGAGGCGGTTCTTGCCTTTAACGGCGATGTGCAGGTTGAACCCTTCTCTTCGCTGAAAAAATCAGGCGTGGATAAGCTGCGTCAGAAGCTCGACAGCTGGTTTAATGAGATCCCTCCTCAGGAAGAGATCGCCGACGGAGAGTAATCGCCGTTGTTTTCCCGGATAGCGGCGCCTGACGCCTTATCCGGGCTGCGTCATCAGCCCACCGCAGTCCGCCAGAATTTTCTTTCGCGCAATAAAAAACGCCCCGGTCATAAATGACCGGGGCGGCTAAAATATTCAGCCAAATCCGATTACGTGAAGTAAAAGGTCTGAAAGATAGAACATCTTACCTCTGTACCCTACGTCATTAACTCTACTCTTCTTTTGGTTACGGAGAAAGCACTTTTTGTAGTTTTTTTTCACTCTTTACATAGCAAATTCAAATGATCATCACAAAACGCTATAAGTTATGTTGCTTACTTACAGGAAATCACCTTATCCACTGAATACTTAGTGCGCTTGATCCCAGTTTTCTCCGCTTCCCACTTCCACCAGCAGCGGTACCGCCAGCGTGGTGCTATTTTCCATCAGTTCGTGCACCTTTTTCGCCACGGCATCAAGGTCATCTTTGTGCACTTCAAAGACCAGTTCATCGTGCACCTGCATGATCATCCGCACCCGCGGCTTCTCGGTCAGCAGCCATTCATCAACGGCGATCATCGCGCGCTTGATAATGTCAGCCGCCGTCCCCTGCATCGGGGCGTTGATCGCCGCACGTTCGGCGCCAGCACGACGGGCGCCGTTGCTGGATTTGATGTCCGGAAGGTAGAGGCGACGGCCATCCAGCGTTTCGACATAGCCCTGCTCTTTTGCCTGTGCCCGGGTACGCTCCATGTAATCGAGGACGCCAGGATAGCGCTCAAAATAGAGGTCCATATATTTCTGCGCCTCTTTACGCGGAATATTGAGCTGCCGGGCAAGGCCAAATGCGCTCATGCCATAAATCAGACCAAAGTTAATCGCCTTGGCACTTCGACGCTGCTCGCTGCTTACGCTCTCCAGCGGCAGGCCAAAGACCTCTGCCGCCGTTGCGCGGTGGATATCTTTACCTTCCGCAAAGGCGGTCAGCAGGCCTTTGTCACGCGACAGATGCGCCATAATGCGCAACTCAATTTGTGAATAGTCGGCAGAGACGATGAGGTAATCCGGCGGCGCGATAAATGCCTGACGAATACGACGCCCCTCTTCGTTACGCACCGGAATGTTCTGCAGGTTAGGATCGGTGGAGGAGAGACGCCCCGTCGCCGTTACCGCCTGATGATAAGAGGTATGCACGCGGCCGGTTTTAGGGTTAATCATCAGCGGCAGCTTGTCGGTATATGTCGACTTCAGCTTCGCCAGTCCGCGATATTCCAGAATAACTTTCGGTAACGGATAATCCAGCGCCAGTTCTTCGAGCACTTCCTCGGAAGTTGAAGGCGCGCCGCCCGGTGTTTTCTTCAGTGGTTTAATGCCTTGTTTTTCAAACAAAATAGTCTGAAGCTGCTTGGGTGAAGAGAGATTGAACTCTTCACCCGCGATCTCGTAGGCTTTCTGCTCCAGCTCGATCAGGCGTTTGGCAATCTCCTGTGAATGGGCATGCAGTACGGCCGGATCAATGTTGACCCCGTTACGTTCTACGCGGGAGAGCACCGGTACCAGCGGCATCTCAATATTTTTAAAAATATTCAGCGGACCTTCATGCTGCTGCAGCTTCGGCCACATCTTCAGGTGCAGCTGCAGGGTGACATCGGCATCTTCCGCCGCGTAGCGGCCGGCTTCTTCCAGCGCGATCTGGTTAAAGGTGAGCTGATTTTTACCTTTACCCGCAATCTCTTCAAAGCTAATCGTTTTATGCTTCAGCCAGCGGTCGGCAAGGCTGTCCATATCATGACGGCCCGCCACGCTATCAAGAATGTAGGATTCCAGCATGGTGTCAAAAGCGATACCGCGTAACTCAATGTCATAGTTCGCCAGAATTCCGCGGTCATATTTCAGGTTTTGCCCGACCTTCAGCAGATTCTCGTCTTCCAGCAGGGGTTTCAGCAACGTCAGTACGCGTTCTCGGGAGATCTGATCCGGTGCATCGAGATAATCATGCGCAACCGGTACATAGGCGGCAACGCCGGGCTCGATGGCAAACGACAGACCCACCATATTGGCAGAAATATTATCCAGACTGTCCGTTTCCGTATCAAACGCAAACAGCGGCGCTTGTTTCAGCTTGTCGATCCATTCGATCAGCGTCTGCTCATCAAGAATAGTGACGTAGTTTTCCGCAGACAGCGTCGCCACCACCTCGGCTTCTTCTTCCGCTACTGCCACCGCTTCTGTCGGTTTTACGGCTGGCTTCACGCCTTTTGACTGCATCCATTTGCCGGATTCAACATCGGTGATCCAGCGCTTAAATTCATACTTTTTGAACAGAGCCAACAGATCATCCGCCGCCGGCGGCAGCACGTGCAGCTCTTCACAGCTCAGATCCAGCTCGACGTCGGTTTTAATCGTGGCCAGCTGATACGAGAGGTAGGCCACCTCTTTATTCTGTTCCAGCTTCGCCGCCATCGTTTTGGCACCACGGAAGGTCAAACCGGCAATTTTTTCTGGCTCAGCGTACAACGTATCCAGCCCTCCCAACCCCTGCAGCAGCGCCTGAGCCGTTTTCTCGCCCACGCCGGGTACGCCGGGAATGTTATCGGAGGAGTCGCCCATCAGCGCCAGGAAGTCAATAATCAGCTCTGGCGGAACGCCGTACTTCGTCACCACTTCTTCCGGGCCAAGAATGGTATTGGTCATGGTATTAATCAGGGTAATTCCCGGCGTGACCAACTGCGCCATATCTTTATCACCGGTACTGATGAGCACCGGACGGCCCGCTTTTTCTGCTTCGCGCGCCAGAGTTCCGATCACATCGTCCGCTTCGACGCCAGGCACAGCCATCAGCGGCAGCCCCATCGCCTTCACCATGGTATGCAGCGGTTCGATCTGCGCCCGCAGATCGTCCGGCATCGGCGGACGATGGGATTTGTAATGCTCAAACAGTTCGTCACGGAAAGTTTTCCCTTTGGCATCAAATACCACCACGGCATGCGTGGGTTGATACTGGAGGATCAGGCTTCGCAGCATATTCAGCACGCCATACATAGCGCCTGTCGGTTCTCCGGCGCTGTTAGTCAGCGGTGGGAAAGCGTGATACGCCCGGTAGAGGTAAGAGGAGCCGTCAACGAGGATAAGTGGGTTTTCTGGGATCTGAACCATAATTTCCGTGCCTGTTTATCAGATTATGGGTAAAGGATGCCACAGACAGGCCTGAAAACCTGAATTTTTCCCGCATTTCACCAAAAAGATTCGTTGATCCGGTCGATCGTGCGGCGGCAATATCTGTGGATAACTTTGTGCATAGTTTTATAAGGATAGCTGTCTGCTCTGAAATAAAATAACAAAAAACATAATTTAAGTTTATTTATCATAAAGTTAATTATTGATCCTTGCTTTTAATACCTTTCTAATGACTCAATGTTCCATGTGGATATAAGATCCGCCTTTTTTTCTGTTCTGGTAAGACCCGTCATTTGCTGCGTTTTCTGGTAAAATCAGCCTCTTGCACGGTTTAACTGCGCTCTTTATCAGCCTAACTTTCTGAATAAACTAACTATGTCGAGATTACTCGCTGCAATAACACTTCCGCTGAGTATCGCCCTTACCATCTTAGTCACCATTATCTGTTCCGTACCGATAATCATCGCCGGGCTGATTAAACTTCTTGTACCCATCCCTGCGGTATGGCGTGCGATTTCCCGTTTCTGCAATTTCATGATGTATTGCTGGTGCGAAGGGTTGGCACTGCTGCTCTACCTGAATCCCAGACTGACGTGGGACGTGCAAGGTCTTGAAGGGCTGAATAAGAAAAACTGGTATCTGCTTATCAGTAATCATCACAGCTGGGCGGATATCGTGGTGCTCTGCGTGTTGTTCCGCAAGCATATCCCTATGAATAAGTACTTCCTTAAGCAACAGCTGGCGTGGGTGCCTTTTATCGGGCTTGCCTGCTGGGCGCTGGATATGCCCTTTATGCGTCGCTACTCGCGAGGTTATTTAATTCGCCATCCTGAGCGTCGCGGTAAAGATGTTGAAACCACTCGCCGCTCCTGCGAGAAATTTCGCTCACATCCGACGACCATCGTCAATTTTGTAGAGGGTTCACGTTTTACCGAAGACAAGCAGCGGCAAACCCGTTCACCTTATCGCAATTTATTACCACCGAAGGCCGCTGGTATCGCGATGGCGTTGAACGTGCTCGGTGCTCAGTTCGATAAGCTGTTGAACGTCACGCTTTGCTATCCGGAGAACAACCAGAGGCCATTTTACGATATGTTAAGCGGCCGGCTGACGCGTATTGTGGTTCGCGTTAATCTCGTTCCCGTGGCGGAAGATCTGCACGGCGACTACGTGAATGACAAAAACTTTAAGCGCCGTTTCCAGCGTTGGTTGAATGAACTGTGGGAAGAGAAAGATCGTCAGCTGACGGAAATCATGCGGACAAAAGGACGCGAGGAGCGTTGAACCTGATAATGATGCCACCTCGACAGGGGGTTTAACAGGGATATTAAAAAAGCCGGTCAGTGACCGGCTTTTTTTTTACTTCTTCTCAACCAGCTGCTTAACAGTATCCGCATACTGGGCGACAAAGGCGTCCATATTGCTGGTATCCATCCCCTGCGGGTTCAGCTGATATTTGCCGTCGACGTACATTGCCGGTACGCCCTGCAGCTGGAAGTCAGCGGCCGCTTTTTCCTGCTGAGCAACCAGGGATTTCACGACAAAGCTGTTCCATGCCGCATCGTAGTCTTCACCTTTCACGCCAGCATCAACGAAGACTTTACGAATATCAGCCACGGTCTGCACGGTCTGGGTTTTCTGTACCGCTTCAAACATCGGCACAGTGATCTTATCTTCAACGCCCAGCGCCATCGCTACGGCCCATGCCTGGGTTAAGTCTTTACCCAAAGGCCCGAGGAATTCAACGTGGTACTTGGTCATTTTGACGCCTTCCGGCAGCTTTTTCTTCACGTTATCAGAAACGTGCAGCACTTCTTCAAACTGATAGCAGTGCGGGCAGTAGAACGAGAAGAACTCAAGAACCTGAGGCGCGCCGGCTACGGGCTTATCAAGGGTGATGTACTGCTTACCGTCGGTGATCTGGGCAGCAGAAGCACTAAAAGCCAGAATCATACCAGCCAGCGCCAGCCAAATTTTTTTCATGTTTACGTCTCTCCTGGAAATATCTGATTAATACATTGGCGTTAACTGAAGAGGGGGTTCTTGCAGAACCTTCACCTGCTCAAGAAAAGTTGCTGTCTGCCCCCGCCAGTAATCTTCCCCGGTAAGCCAGGGGAAATTAATAGGGAAAGCAGGATCGTCCCAGCGCCTGAGCAACCATGCCAGATAATAAACTAACCGCATGGCGCGTAAAGGTTCGATAAGGGCGATTTCGTCTGAATTGAACGGACTGAATTCTTCATAAGCTTCAACGATCATCTCCAGCTGCATACGCTGCTCGGCTTTATCACCGTTCAACAGCATCCAGAGATCCTGGATGGCCGGACCGTTGCGGGCATCATCTAAATCGACAAAAAGCGGACCATCGCGCCAGAGAATATTACCGGCATGACAATCGCCGTGCAGACGCAGAATGTCCGCGTTGCCGTGCCATTGAGCGATAACTGCAGCAATCAGCTTATCTGCGGCGCAGAGGAAGTCCTTCTTCAGACCTGAGGGGATCAGCGTTGAGTGTTCAAAAACGTCTCGCGGCGCGAGCAAATACTCATTTACTCCTATCTCAGGGCGCGCGACAAAACGCGCTTTACGCCCGGTCTGGTGCAAGCGCCCCAGATAACGGCCGACGGACTCCATTTGATCGAGGTTATCAGATTCAAACTGGCGCCCACCTAAGCTGGGGAACACGGCAAAAAAGAAGCCCTGATGCTGATGAAGGGTGCTGTCATTGAAAAATAATGGCGCAGCAACAGGAACATCATCCTGCTTGAGCTGGAGGGTAAACTGGTGTTCTTCGAGGATCTGTTCGGCAGACCAACGTTCAGGACGATAGAACTTCACCACATAGCGATGGCGGTCTTCGTCCTGAAACTGGTAAACGCGGTTTTCATAGCTGTTAAGCGGAGTGAGCCCGGAGTCCACTCGCATCCCCAGATCGAATAGCCCATCGATGATGGTATCCGGGTTTAGCGTCTGAAAATTAAAAGCCTTATCGTGCATCCTGACATCCGATAATCTTAGGAATAGTTCAGGATATCATCTCATAACTCGTTCCGCGGCAGCACTTACAACCTTTTACTCTTTAATCACGCCGCGTGCGCGCAATAAGGCCGTTTTGAAATCCTCTTCGTAATCCTTCTGAATACCAGGAATAACGGCTTCTTTTGCTGAATCACGCATTTTCAGATGATAAATCAGGATATCGTCGGAAAGATCGACCAGCTCACCGTCGTAACCGGCTTCTTTTGCAAGTTTCTGCAAAAATTGCATCAGGTTCAGCTCCGGCTCTTTCTGCCAGGCTGGCTGGAGGAGTTCAATTACTTCATTCAGACGTTTACATTTCATGGTCATGCTCCTTACTCTTGATAGCGACAACTTAACAGGGTCAATCCCACAATGAAAGAGGCGATATTGATATGCAAGGCGAGGTCATAACCGGCGTTGTATTAGCAGGCGGAAGGGCCACGCGGATGGAAGGAGCGGATAAGGGATTGCAGCTACTCGATGGTAAGCCATTATGGCGCCATGTTGCAGATGCGCTGTCTCCTCAGGTGGCCAACCTGGCTATCAGCGCCAACCGTAATCTGGAACGCTGGTATGAAAGCGGGTATCCGGTGTATTCCGACAGTCTCGCTGACTTCCCGGGGCCATTAGCCGGTATGCTATCCGTGATGCAGCAGACACAGAGCGAATGGTTTCTCTTCTGTCCCTGCGATACTCCCTTTATCCCCCCATTCCTGGCTGAGCGCTTTATACAGCAGAAAAAGACCGCCCCCGTAGTCTGGGTTTACGATGGCGAACGCGATCATCCCGCTATTACTCTGATGCATCGATGTTTAATGCCCGATCTGGCAACATATCTTGCTGCAGGAGAACGACGCGTGATGGCTTTTATGCGCGACAGCGGCGGACATCGCGTTGATTTCAGCGATGTCCGCTCGGCATTTATTAACGTCAATACCCTTGATGACTTGCAGCGCCTACAGGAGCAATCATGATCCCCGTTCTCGCCATTTCAGCCTGGAGTGGTACCGGTAAAACAACGCTGTTAAAGAAATTAATCCCCGCATTGTGCGCTGCTGGCCTGCGTCCAGGTTTGATCAAGCATACCCATCACAATATGGATGTCGATCGGCCGGGTAAAGACAGCTATGAATTGCGTAAAGCCGGGGCAGCTCAAACGATTGTCGCCAGTTCACAACGCTGGGCGCTAATGACGGAAACGCCGGATCAAGAAGAGGTGGATTTGGCCTGGCTGGTTAGCAGGATGGATGCATCAAAGCTGGATTTAGTTCTGGTTGAAGGGTTTAAGCATGAGCCGGTGGCGAAGCTCCTGCTTTTTCGGCAACAGAGTGGGCATCGTATCGAGGAACTCGTCCTGGACGAGCATGTGATTGCGGTGGTCAGCGACACCTCATTAGAGACATCACTCCCACAGTTAGATTTAAACGATATTCCGCAGATCGCGGCGTTTATTCTACGATGGTTGGCAGAAGCTTAATGGCAGTGAGTATTTCAGCAATGGGCGTAAGATTACGCCCGTTTGCGTTATTCCTGCAAGATTAAACATAGCGGATAAATAAC
>NZ_JBWNLD010000013.1:0-95339 GCF_056521145.1 Klebsiella sp. CSG-1
CAGATGCAAAGCGATCAGGCGCTCAGCAGCAATCTATCTGTTTGTTCATACAACATAAAAGCCTGCTGTGGCCACCACCTCACCATATTTCACTTTATCCTCGTTCATGCTTTAGCGTTAATCCCGAAAACCACACGACGAAAAAAAATGTGAGTTTAATCACATATAAATAAATAACAATTATATAACATTTAGTTTACTAATTGATTTGTCTCAGTGACGTGGCACGCCCGACAAGACAGATTGCAGTCTTTGCTGGAGCAGGATGACAATGGCAGAAAGCAGTATGAATGAACGGGGAGCGCTGGAACAAAGCGATACCCGCCGCCGCATATGGGCGATTGTAGGTGCATCTTCGGGGAATCTGGTTGAATGGTTTGATTTTTATGTCTATTCATTCTGCTCTCTCTATTTTGCCCATATCTTTTTTCCTTCCGGAAACACCACCACTCAGCTATTACAAACCGCCGGTGTGTTTGCCGCGGGTTTCCTGATGCGCCCGATTGGCGGATGGTTGTTTGGTCGTATTGCTGACCGCCGCGGACGCAAAGCCTCTATGCTCATTTCCGTATGCATGATGTGCATGGGCTCGCTGGTGATTGCCTGCCTGCCCGGCTATGCGACGATTGGCACATGGGCGCCGGCATTATTACTTCTGGCGCGCCTGTTTCAGGGGATATCCGTCGGGGGAGAGTACGGTACCAGTGCAACCTACATGAGTGAGGTCGCCGTAGAGGGCAAGAAAGGCTTCTATGCCTCATTCCAGTACGTGACCCTCATCGGTGGTCAGCTTCTGGCGGTGCTTGTGGTGGTGGCCCTACAGCAAATTCTAAGCGATGCGCAGCTGCATGCCTGGGGATGGCGGATACCGTTTGCGCTTGGGGCGGTACTTGCTGTTGTGGCCCTGTGGTTACGCCGCCAGCTGGATGAAACATCTAAGCAGGAGACGCGGGCATTAAAAGAGGCTGGCTCCTTCAAAGGATTATGGCGCAATCGTAAAGCATTTCTGATGGTCCTGGGTTTCACCGCCGCCGGGTCGTTAAGCTTTTACACCTTCACGACCTATATGCAGAAATACCTGGTCAATACGGCGGGCATGAGCGCCGGTACAGCCAGTGTGATTATGACTGCGGCACTGTTTGTCTATATGCTGGCCCAACCGTTATTTGGCGCGCTATCAGACAAAATAGGTCGCCGGACATCAATGCTCTGCTTTGGCTCATTAGCGACGCTCTTTACCGTGCCGATCTTGAGTGCGCTGCAGGGCGTAACCTCACCCTATGCCGCATTTGGATTGGTTATCTGTGCGTTGATGATCGTGAGTTTCTATACCTCGATCAGCGGTATTCTGAAGGCGGAGATGTTCCCGGCTCAGGTACGCGCTTTAGGCGTTGGCTTGTCGTATGCCGTGGCAAATGCGCTGTTTGGCGGCTCGGCGGAATACGTCGCGCTGTCGCTAAAATCGGTCGGAGTTGAACATGTCTTTTACTGGTACGTCACCGTGATGAGTGCGATTGCGTTTCTGGTATCTCTGATGCTGCATCGTAAGGGCAAGGGATTACGACTTTAGGTCTACTGGTGCGCCAGCTGCCACACGGCATAACCTGTCGTGGCGCCGGCCACATCCCACGCGAAATCCTTCCAGCTCCAGCCGCTTCCTGCCGGGCGGCTGTCCCAGAGTTCTTTCGAAGCCCCCAGACTGACGGAAAACATCAGGCCAATGGCCGCGCTTCGGTCGCGACTGTAGCCCTGATGCTGGGCGTATTCGTTACCGGCCGCTGAGAGCATCGCCGAGGCCAGAAAATGCTGGGCCTTATCCTGGCCACTCCATGAATCATGCGCCATATGGCTACAGCCGGTGAGCAGCAACGGGGCAATAATGATGAAAGTACGCATACACATTCCAGAAAAAAGCCCCGGCGATGCGGGGCAGATATTCAGAGAATACGGCTGATCAAGCGGTCGATACGGATACGCCTCAGGCGGCGAATCAGTTTGCGTACCTTGACCGGGTAATCCGCAATGCTTTGCAGATCGCGATAGTGTTTAACGACCGTCGTGTGCTGACGAATCAGATGTAGCTCTTTTTCACGCATCGCGCCGAGCTGATGCTGCGGATCGTGAATCAGAATCGCATTTTCCAGGTCCAGGCGCCAGGCGCGCGGATTGAGGTTATTACCGGTGAGCAGCATCCACTCATCATCAACCCACATTCCCTTAAGGTGATAGCTGTTGTCGTCATCTTTCCACAGACGAACGATCAGCTGGTCAGTATTAACATAATACTGCAGTCGGCTGAGGAAGCGGCGGAGGTTGATTTCATACAGATAGGGGAGGGCGCCGATAATCTTAAACGGCTGATCTTCAGGAATATAGAAGTCATTCGCTGTTTTATCGCCAACGATAATCTCTACCTGCTTCCCGCTACGCAGTAGCTGAATAATGTTACGCACCAGAAGAGCCGGAAGGTTGAAATAGGGCGTACAAATCGTCAGCTTACGCTCAGCGCAGGGCATAAGATGGAAGATGGTTTTATTCAGCAGGCTCGATTTGCCCAGACCGACCAGCGGCGTGACCGACAGCCGATCGTCATCCGCATTGCCAGAGAAATGGTAGCCGCTGTCACGCAGTTCCTGGCGATACTGGCGGATATCATTTTTGATTTCCGGGCTTTTCGGGCGAGCGGCGCTGTCGAGACGGTTTACACCGCGGCCTTCAACCAGATTGTGCTCGACCCAATCGAACATCACATCAGCCATTTTGCCATTGCGAATACACTGATAGCGGTCGTAACGATACTTATCATGCTGATGCAGATAGACATCGTTCAGGCTTGCGCCGCTGTACAGAACGCAATCATCGATAATAAAACCTTTGAAGTGCAGCACGCCGAGGGCTTCCCGGGTATTGACCGGCACGCCATAAACCGGGACATCGACGCCGGGGTTTTCCTGCGCCATGCGACAGTACCAGTCGGCATTCGTGTTAGCTGCCGCTGCGCCAATGCGTCCACGCTGGGCGCGATGCCAGTCAACCAGTACGCGAACATCTAGCTCCGGACGCTGACGCTTGGCATCGTAAAGTGCCTGCAGAATTCCTTTGCCGCCATCATCCTGCTCCAGATAGAGCGCAACAATACAAATACGCTGGGTGGCGTGGGCTATCTTTGCCAGTAACGCTTGCCGAAAATCCGCAGGAGCGTAAAAGAACTCGATATCATCAACTGACTGAGAAAGCTTAGGGAGTTGGGCAAGGTGTTGTTGATGTTTATTACGCTTAAATTTTGACAACATCACAGTGCGTTTCTTCTCTGTTTATTGAAGGGTCTTCTGTACCATGCAGACGACGTAAGCGGGCAATAATAACATTACTGTTCGCGAATGTGGTCAACAATTGCGGTCGCCAGTTTATGATTGTTGTGGTACCAGTTGCAGGGACAAACTCACAATCCCGTCCTCCAGCTGAATATCAACCGCGAACCCCAGCTTCCTGGCAAGGCCGATCATGCCTCTGTTATTGGGCATGGTGATGCCATTTAACCGCTGCAGACCGTGGCTTTGGGTGTAGGCAATCAGCTTTTCCAGCAGCCGCCGGCCTAAACCTAACCCTTTCAGATCGGATCGAACCAGTACGGCAAATTCGGCATCAATATTGTCCGGATCGGAGATAGCTCGCGTTACGCCAAGGATCTCATTGCCCTCGGCGCTTGTGCGCACGGCAACAAACGCCATTTCTCGATCGTAGTCGATCTGCGTCATATTGGCTAAGTCATCATGAGTAAATTCATTGATTTCGCTGAAATAACGATAGTACAGATCTTCTTTCGTTACCTGACCGATAAAGGCCTGAAGCAGCGGCTCATCTTCCGGCAGGATCGGGCGGAACAGACAGCGCTCGCCATTTTTCATCACCACCCACTCTTCCTGCTGCTGCGGATAAGGACGTATTGCCAGCCGGCTTTCGCTGTCGCCGCTAAACGGGGCAAGGGCCAGCGTGACGTCAAGCGCGGTGAACTCGTTACCCGAAGCGAGCAGTGGGTGAATATCCAGCCGCTGGATCTCCGGACAATCGACGATGAGATTTGATACCTGGACCAGAAGTTGGCTCAGGCCAGAGACATCCAGCGGGCGCAGCGCGCTGCGGCCACGGATCTTCTTACTTTTGATCGCCTGGATAACCAGGTAACGAGCCAGGTTCATATTTAACGGTGGAAGGGCGACGGCGGCCTGATCTTCCGCGCGCCATTCGACGCCACCTTCACCCAGCATAATCAGCGGACCGAACAGCGGATCGTGCTCAACGACGACCCTCAGCTCCTGCGCGCCGGCGCGGTTGGCCATGCTTTGTACCAGCAGACCGTGAATCCGTGCCCGGGGCCAGGCCATTTTCACGCGGTCGAAAATAGCATCCGCAGCCTGTTGCACTTCGGTGGCGGTACGCAAATAGAGCATCACGCCCTGAACTTCCGATTTGTGCGGAATATCCGGTGAACGCAGTTTCAGAGCCACCGGATAGCCAATTTGTTCGGCGATATGCACCGCTTCGGCGCTGTCGGCGGCAATCCATGTCGGTAAGGTGTGGATCCCGTAAGCGTGCAATACCGGACTTACTTCATGGGTGTCTAACGAACTGGCGCCTTCGCGAATCGCTTGTTGCAACAACATATGGGCTTCTGCGGTATTGGCGGTCACCGTATCCGACAGAACCGGCGTCTCCCGGAGCTGTTTTTGGTTACGTCGGTACTCCACCATGTGCATAAAAGCGGTAATGGTTCCTTCCGGCGTGCGGTAGGTTGGCAAGCCTGCATCGCTGAACAGGCGGCGGGCTTCCTGAGAAGAGTATTCGCCACACCAGTTCGTCAGTACCGTGACATATTTACCGCGCGGATGGTTTTTCAGCGCGTCGATCAGGGCGAGGGCGCTTTCGGTTCCCGGTGCGGCGGCGCTGGGGGAATGAATCACCAGCAGGGCGTCGTAATCCTGGCTATCCAGCAGAACGTTCAGCGCCTTGAGATAGTGTTCGCTGCTGGCATCGTCACGGAGATCCAGCGGGTTAGCGATGCCGATACCGCCCGGCAGCGCCTGGCGTAGTTTTTCACAGGTCTCTTCGCTGAGAGTGGCAAGCTTGCCGTTTCGTAGCCACAGTTCGTCCAGCGCCAGCGCCGCAGGGGCGGCACCGTTGCTGATGATCATCAGTTTCTCACCGCGTAGTGGGCGCATATGGCTGAGGGTTTCAACCGCAGAGAACAGCTCATGAGTATCCTGCACGCGCAGTAAGCCCGCCCGTTGAATCGCGGCGTCCCAGGCCGGATCCATACCCGAATTGACATGGAGCAGCTTTTGCGCGGCGGGACTGCGGCCGCTTTTGATCACCAGGATCGGCTTATTACGCGATGCACTGCGCGCCGCGGACACGAAGCGTCGGGCGTCGCTCAGATGCTCAAGGTAGAGCAGAATGGCGCTGGTTTTACTGTCGCGGGCAAGGAAGTCGAGGAGGTCGTCGACATCAATGTCCAGGCTATCCCCAAGCGCAATAAAGTACGAGAAGCCCATCTCGCGCTGCTGCGCCCAGTCAAGAATGGTATTTGAAACCGCTGCAGACTGGGAGATAAACGCCAGCTTGCCGCGATGAATCGGTACCGGCGAAAAGCTGGCATTCAGTCCCTGCCAGGGGGCAAGCAGGCCCAGACTGTTGGGGCCAAGCAGGCGCATTTGATAGCGTGCGGCGCATTCGAGTAGTACGGGATATTGTTCCGGCGGGGCGGAGAGAATAATGCAGGTCTTGCACCCCTTTTGCCCCAGCGCATCCAGCAGCTCGGGGTTTCGCCGGGCGTTGGTACAGAGCACGGCCAGATCCGGGGTGAATGGCAGGCTATCGATAGTCGGCCAGGCCAGCACGCCCAGAACGGCTTTCCAGGCCGGGGTGACGGGCAGGACCGGGCCGTTGAACCCCCCGGCCAGCAGGTTACGCATCATCAGATAACCGGCGCGCTGTGGTTTCATTGATGCGCCAATAACGGCGATCGACTTCGGCCGCAGCAGTGCTTCCAGGCCTCGTTGGCTCATACCGGTCTCCTTTGATCCCCAGTGACCGAATGATTTTAAACGCTTTCTGCCATTTGTGCTGTGATGCTGCCCTTATGCTGCGTTTTTCCCGCCAGATAGCGGGTGCGGAACAGGCTAAAGTGGTCCCCGAGCGCGCGCGCGGCCATGCGGTCTTCTGCAAGGTCGAGCAGCGCAATGGCGACTTCGGCGGTGCAGTACTGCCCCTGCGCATGGGCTTCTCTCAGGTGATAGGCGGAGATGCGTGACAGATCGACGGAGATAACCGGAAGCGCATCCAGATACGGGCTTTTGCGGAACATTTTGCGCGCTTCCGTCCAGGTTCCATCGAGCATGATAAATAGCGGTGGTTTCCCCGCCGGTGGGATGCTCAGCACCAGGCGTTCCGCACCTGCATACGAGGCCGGGAAGACCACCATGGGCTGGTAATCCGGGTTGGCGACCAGATCGAGTAACGCCTGCGGCGGCTCGGTTCGCGACCATTGAAAGGCTTCGGTGTCCGGTAAGATATCCGCGATTAGCCGACCGGTATTGCTGGGCTTCATCGGCTCGGTATCAAACATCACCAGGCAGAAACGGCTGGTGGCCTGCGCAGGCGTCAGGGTCGCGCACAGGCACTGCTTCAGCGGTAACAGACAGCGTTGGCAGCGATGGACTCGGTTACCACGCGCGAGAAAAGGCCGGGTCGCGCGAGCGAGGCGTTCGGCACGAAGGCGAAGGACGGCGTTATCAATCATAAAGGGTCGCTAAGAAAAAACGCCATTGTCGCAGAGGTGAAAAAGGGGCACAAGCTGTGCCCCGGTAGGTTTACTGCGCGTTGGCCTCATTGAGCCAGCTGTCGAACGGTGCTTTTGGTACCGCGCCGTTAAGCATGTCGATGACTTCGCCTTTTTTAAACATCATAATGGTTGGAATGCTGCGGATGCGGAAACGCGCGCTCAGCTCGCGTTCTGCTTCGGTGTTCACTTTTACGAAGCGCATCTTGCCGCTGCGTTCTTCTGCGACGTCTTCAAAGATCGGCGCAAAATTACGACAAGGACCGCACCATGGCGCCCAGAAATCGACAACAACGGGCAGATCGTCCTTCAGTAGTTTATCCAGCGTTGCCCCGGTCGCGTTGATGACGTCGCCGTCAAAAAGATCGTGGCCGCAGCGTCCGCATTTAGCGCCATCGGCACTACGATCGTCGGGGATGCGGTTCAGAGCCTGACAACTGGCACAAACGGTATTCATAACTAACCTCTGGTTATGGGTTGCAGCGTGGCACGTGGCCGATTTGTTTCTTTAATGTTACATATTATCGATTAGCAGCTATTAAACAACAATGCGTTTTGTTCGATGAATACGATAGACCCTATCTTTTAAACGAAATCATGGCGCAGCGGTGACACATCGGGTAATCTTCGCGCTTCGCGCAGCGCAGGTGGAGAAAATTGATGAGCGACGAACTGAAAAATAAAAGCGGCAAGGTCAAAGTGATGTATGTCCGCAGTGATGATGATTCTGACAGACGCACCCATAACCCGCGTACCGGGAAAGGGGGAGGGCGCCCAGGAAAATCTCGTGTTGACGGCCGTAGCCGCCCTGCCCGCGACGAACGTAACAGCCGCGGTGATGACCGCAAACGTGACGATCGTAAACGCGATGATTTCGATCGTGATAGCTCTTCTCCGTGGCGTACCGTCTCGCGTGCACCAAACGATGATGCGGCGGTGAAGCCGGATCACGGCGGGATCAGCGGTAAAAGCTTTATCGATCCGGAAGTATTACGTCGTCAGCGCGCGGAAGAGACCCGCGTTTACGGTGAGAATGCTTGTCAGGCGCTGTTCCAGAGCCGTCCGGAAGCGATTGTTCGCGCCTGGTTTGTCCAGAGCGTCACCCCACGTTTCAAAGAAGCGCTGCGCTGGATGGCGGCGAACCGCAAAGCCTATCACGTGGTTGATGAAGCTGAGCTGGCAAAAGCCTCCGGCACTGAACACCACGGCGGCGTTTGCTTCCTGATTAAGAAACGTAACGGTACCTCGGTGGCTCAGTGGGTCGCCAAAGCCGATGCCGAAGATTGCGTTCTGGCACTGGAAGATGTCGGTAACCCGCACAACCTCGGCGCGATCATGCGTAGCTGTGCGCATTTTGGTGTGAAGGGTGTAGTGGTGCAGGATGCTGGCATGCTGGAATCTGGCGCGGCAATCCGTACCGCAGAGGGTGGTGCAGAACACGTCGAACCGATCACCGGCGACAGCTTTATCGACACTCTGGAGCAGTTCCGCAAAGCGGGCTACGCCATTGTTTCGACCTCCAGCCACAACGGTACGCCGTTGCATAAGGCTGAGCTGCCGAAGAAAATGGTGTTGGCATTAGGTCAGGAGCGTGATGGCCTGTCTGATGCGGCGATCTCCAGTGCCGATCTTAACGTTGCCATTGAAGGTACCGGCAATGTAGAAAGCCTGAACGTCTCCGTGGCGACCGGCGTATTGCTGGCCGAGTGGTGGCGTCAGAACAAGGCCTGATGGCCGGGTTCAGCTGAAAAAATGCCAGCGCTACGCTGGCATTTTTGTTGCTGCGAAAGGCGAAGGCTAGGCATCCCCGGCCGGTAATACCGGCATCCAGTCAATGGGAGACTCGCCGCGCTCGGCCAGCCACTGATTAGTCTGGACGAAGTGATTACTACCAAAGAAGCCGCGATGGGCAGAAAGCGGCGAAGGATGCGGTGCTTTCAGCACGCAATGACGTTGCCTGTCGATAATCGCCCCTTTTTTCTGGGCATGGGCGCCCCACAGTAAAAACACCACCCCTTCCCGATGTTCGTTGATCAATGAAATGACCTTATCGGTAAAGGTTTCCCAGCCAAGGCTGGCATGCGAATGGGCCTGACCCGCCCGCACCGTCAGGACCGTATTGAGCAGCAGCACCCCCTGTCGCGCCCAGCTCTCCAGGTAACCGTGCGTCGGACGGCTGAATCCCGGGATCGTCCCTTCCAGTTCTTTATACATATTTAACAGCGATGGCGGCGTCTGAACCCCCGGAAGCACGGAGAAGGCCAGGCCGTGGGCCTGTCCGGGGCCGTGATAAGGATCTTGCCCAAGAATAACCACTTTGACATCGCCAAGTTCGGTATAACGAAAGGCATTGAAGACATCTTTTTGCGGCGGATAAATCGTCATGCCCGACTGGCGCTCTTCGGCGACAGTTTTGAGGGTATTCACAAAATAGGGCTGCTGCTTCTCTTCCGCCAGCACGTCGTGCCAGGTCAATGGGGTGGTCATCTTGCTCTCCTGCAAAGTGTCATCGCTATAGCTTAACTGCTTCTTTCTGCATAACAAAATCCACGGTGTCTGACTGACGTTTTGTATGCAAAAAAAATTGAAAATTTACAAAAATATTTTGCATTGGCTCTGGCGTAACTTGATGTAAAACAATAATATCCTCCTATACCCATTTTTATTACGTGGTTTTTATTGATTTAAGTCAATGAATGCCGGTTGTTTGGCTGATATACATACACTCAGACAACAATGGTTTTACCAATTGGCCGGGAACGGGCCAAGAAAACGAATAAATATTGCCTAAGGGAGGCATCAAATGATTACTGGTATCCAAATTACTAAAGCTGCAAACGACGACCTGCTGAACTCTTTCTGGCTGCTGGACAGCGAAAAAGGCGAAGCCCGCTGCCTGTGTGCCAAAGGGGGTTTTGCTGAAGATGACGTGGTTGCGGTCAATAAACTGGGTGAAATCGAATACCGCGAAATTCCGCTCGATGTGAAACCGGAAGTCCGCGTAGAAGGTGGTCAGCACCTGAACGTTAACGTGCTGCGTCGCGAAACGCTGCTGGATGCGGTTGAACATCCGGAAAAATACCCGCAGCTGACTATTCGTGTCTCCGGCTACGCGGTGCGCTTTAACTCCCTGACACCAGAACAGCAGCGCGACGTTATCGCCCGTACCTTTACTGAAAGCCTGTAAGTCGACGCTTAAATATAAAAACGCCGGGATATCCCGGCGTTTTTTTTGTTACTGCTGATTTTCACCCGCGCTACCGCTTGGTTTACGGCGCTTGCCAATATTTTTGGCATCGCGGTGACGTTTCTTCACTCGCGGTTTCTCTTTATCTTTCTCTTTTTTCTGCTCGGCGCGTTTAGCCAGTACCTTTTTGGACGGCTTACCGGTCAGCTTCTCGCTCGGTGCACGGGTTGTCGGGCGCAGTTCATCAATAACGCGCGCTTTGAGCGGCTCGTCGATATAGCGGCCAATTTTACCCAACAGCAGATGGTCATGGGCTTCAACCAGAGAAATGGCAACGCCTTTTTTCCCCGCGCGGCCGGTGCGTCCGATACGATGCAGATAGGTATCAGCCGTGCGCGGCATGTCGAAGTTGAAAACATGGCTAACGTCCGGAATATCTATCCCGCGGGCAGCGACGTCGGTGGCAATCAGCACATTCATACGGCCGTCGGTCATACGTTTGATTGCTTCGTTACGTTTTGCCTGCACCATTTCGCCTTCCAGCCAGCAGGTATTGATTCCCGCTTCGCGCAGCCAGGATGCCAGTTCATGAACGCGCTCGCGCTTACGCACAAAGACGATAGAGCGGGTCGCATCCGGCTGTTTCAGCAGGTTAACCAGTAGCGCGGTTTTATGCTTAATGTCATCGGCGCGATAGTACCACTGGTGAATTTTCTTACGTTCGCGCGTGGAGGGACTGGCGGAAACTTCAACGGGCTCTTCCAGCAGGCGCTCGGCAAAGTCTTTAATCGCATCGCCTTCGAGGGTCGCGGAAAACAGCATGGTCTGCTTACGCCAGCGGGTTTCACCGGCAATGTGCTCGATATCCTGAGCGAAGCCCATGTCCAGCATACGGTCCGCTTCATCGAGGATCAGCGTTTCGACCGCCCGGCAGTCGAAGTTTTCTTCTTTAATATATTGCAGCAGTCGGCCGGTGGTGGCGACCACAATATCCTGGTTCTCGCTGAAGACTTCCGCGTGGTTCATGTATGCGACGCCGCCGGTGATGGTGGCAATGTCCAGATGCGTGTGTGCGGCCAGCTCACGGGCATGGTCGGCAACCTGCATCGCCAGCTCACGGGTCGGCGTCAGGATAAGAATACGCGGCGGCCCCGACTTCTTACGCGGGAAATCAAGCAGGTGCTGCAACGCTGGCAGCAGATACGCCGCTGTTTTACCGGTACCTGTCGGGGCTGAACCGAGAATATCACGGCCATCAAGCGCAGGCGGAATAGCGGCGGCCTGAATGGCTGTCGGGCGTGTGAAACCTTTTTCCTGGAGGGCTTCCAGAAGGTTTTCGTCGAGTTCAAGTTCGGAAAAAGTCGTTACAGTCATGATCTACCTCTGAGTGGACCGACGATTATAGACGTTACGGGCGTAATGTTCATCTGTTTGTAAGGCTATCTGTTCTCCGGTATTGTGCATAGCTTCAGTCTCAGGAGTTTTTGTTCGCAAGGTTATTCAGGATGTCTCAGTCGAAGTTTGCGCTGCCGCGCAATGGTTTTACGTTTAAACAGTTCTTTGTTGCCCACGACCGCTGTGCGATGAAAGTGGGCACCGACGGCATTCTGCTTGGCGCGTGGGCGCCGATTGCGCAAGTAAAACACGTGCTGGATATCGGGAGCGGTAGCGGTTTGCTGGCTTTAATGCTGGCTCAGAGAACCGACGATCGGGTCATGCTGGATGCGGTAGAACTCGATGAAGAGGCCGCGGCGCAGGCGCGCGAAAACGTGGCAACCTCCCCGTGGGGGGCGCGGATCCAGGTGCATCTGGGGGATATTCAACGGTGGCAACCTGCGCAAACCCGACGTTATGAACTGATTGTCAGCAACCCGCCTTTTTTTGCAGAAGGTGTGCCCTGCGCAACATCGCAGCGCGAACAGGCGCGATATACGACGACGCTCGATCACGTCACGCTCTTAACCTGCGCCGCAGAGTTGATTACCGAAGAGGGCTTTTTCTGCGTGGTGTTACCGGTGGATATTGGCAATACGTTTGTTCAACGTGCCCAAACCATGGGCTGGCATCTGCGTTTACGCACCGATGTCGCGGAGACGGAAATGCGCCCGCCGCACCGCGTACTGCTGGCTTTCTCGCCGACCGAGGGGGAGTGTTTCAGCGATCGGCTGATTGTCCGTGGGCCTGAGCAGCAATACTCCGAAGGGTTTACTGCCCTGACCCAGGATTTTTACCTCTTTATGTGAGCCAGAGGTGACAGAATTGACGGGCCGCTATCCGCAAGTTGTTCCGGATAATCCAGGGTATAGTGTAGCCCGCGGCTCTCTTTACGTTGCATGGCGCAGCGCACGATCAGTTCGGCCACCTGTACCAGATTGCGCAACTCCAGCAAATTGTTCGACACGCGGAAGCGGGCGTAATATTCGTCGAGCTCCTGCTGCAACATGGTGATTCGTCGTAGCGCACGCTCCAGCCGACGGGTGGTGCGGACAATCCCCACATAGTCCCACATCAACAGTCTCAACTCGTGCCAGTTATGTTGAATCACCACCAGTTCATCGGGGATCTCAACCTGACTTTCATCCCAGGACGGCAGGCCGTTAACCGGTTGGGCCAGCGGCATGCGCTGGAGAATATCCTCGGCGGCGGACCAGCCGTAGACCAGGCATTCGAGCAGCGAATTTGACGCCATGCGGTTAGCCCCGTGCAGCCCGGTATAGCTCACTTCGCCAATTGCATACAGCCCGTCAACATCGGTACGTCCGTTGTCATCAACCATTACGCCGCCGCAGGTATAGTGGGCGGCGGGGACAATCGGTACAGGCTCTTTTGTCAAATCGATACCCAGGCCGAGCAGTTTTTCGTAGATCATCGGGAAATGCTGACGGATAAAGGCTTCAGGCTTATGGCTGATGTCGAGATACATACAATCGACGCCGAGGCGTTTCATCTCATGGTCAATCGCACGGGCGACGATATCTCGTGGGGCCAGCTCGCCACGTTCGTCAAAATCGGGCATAAACCGGGTACCGTCCGGACGTTTCAGGTATGCGCCTTCGCCGCGTAATGCTTCGGTTAACAGGAAATTGCGCGCCTGTGGATGGTACAAGGCGGTGGGGTGAAACTGGTTGAATTCGAGGTTGGCCACGCGACAGCCGGCGCGCCAGGCCATAGCAATACCATCGCCGGAGGAGACATCCGGATTGGTGGTGTACTGATAGACTTTCGCCGCCCCGCCGGTGGCCAGCACCACGGATTTCGCGCTGCAGGTCTCAACCTTTTCTTTATTCCGGTTCCAGATCCAGGCGCCAACCACACGCCGTGTCCCCGGCAGGCCGATTTTATCGGAAATGATCAAATCGACGGCGTTACTCCGCTCCAGAATACGAATATTCGGGTGCGCAAGCGCCTTGCCAACCAGCGTCGTTTCCACCGCTTTACCGGTGGCATCGGCAGCGTGGAGGATACGGCGATGGCTATGGCCGCCTTCACGGGTCAGGTGGTAGCTCTGTTCGCCGTTGGCCTGGGTCTGAGTATCAAACAGCACACCCTGGTCGATAAGCCATTGCACGCAAGGTCTGGCGTTGCTGGCGACGAAAGAGACAGCATGGCGATCGCACAGGCCGGCCCCGGCGATGAGCGTATCTTCAACGTGAGATTCCACGCTGTCGGTTTCATCAAAAACGGCGGCAATACCGCCCTGCGCGTAGAGCGTTGAACCTTCGCTGACGGGGCCTTTGCTCAGTACGGCGACGGAGCTGTGCTCCGCCAGACGTAGCGCAAGGGATAAACCGGCAGCGCCGCTGCCGATAATCAGCACATCACAGGAGAAGTCAGGAGTCGTATTCATTGTCTTTGTTTAATTTACTAAACACATTTTTGCCACAATAGCACCAGGCCGTGATAAATCGTACATTTTTTTTACTGGTCGTTGTGGAAACTAAACATAAGCGGCTGGGACGGAGCAGGGTAAACGAAAGAAAATATTTGCGAAGCAGATCGTTAGCTTCAGATTTTATAGTGAAATAAAAGCGATGTTACGTTACCCTTCTGGCGGACCTTACGCTTTTTCTTCATCATCTTACCTGGCGTTGAGTTGCGGGACATATAATGAGAGATAACAAATCGTCCGCCGTTGCCAGACAAAAATCAAAGGCGTAACGGAACTTTATTGTTTTCAGACACTCCAATCGTCTGCTTGCTCATATTGCAGTGATTGGGTAGTGCTTTGAAGACGCATGGGAATTGGGTTTGGGGAGACATTACCTCGGATGAGCGAGCAGTTAACGGATCAGGTCCTCGTCGAACGGGTCCAGAAAGGAGATCAGAAAGCGTTTAACTTGCTGGTGGTGCGCTATCAGCATAAGGTCGCGAGCCTGGTCTCCCGCTATGTGCCACCGGGCGATATTCCTGACGTTGTTCAGGAATCGTTCGTAAAAGCATGGCGCGCGCTGGAGTCCTTCCGGGGGGATAGTGCTTTTTATACCTGGTTATATCGCATCGCCGTAAATACGGCGAAGAATTATCTGGTAGCTCAGGGACGCCGCCCACCGTCCAGCGATGTTGACGCCAATGAGGCAGAAAACTTCGAAAGTGGTGGGGCGCTGAAAGAAATTTCGAACCCTGAGAACTTAATGTTGTCAGAAGAACTGAGACAAATAGTTTTTCGTACCATTGAATCACTCCCGGAAGATTTACGCATGGCAATCACGTTGCGGGAGCTGGATGGCCTGAGCTATGAAGAGATAGCCGCTATCATGGATTGCCCGGTAGGAACGGTACGTTCACGCATTTTCCGGGCACGAGAAGCTATTGATAATAAAGTTCAACCGCTTATCAGGCGTTGACGATAGCGGAATACTGAAAAGGGTATCAGGCATGCAGAAAGAAAAACTTTCGGCCTTAATGGATGGTGAAACGCTGGATAACGAGCTGCTCAATGAGCTGAGCCGTTCTTCTGAAATGCAAAAGACCTGGGAGAGCTACCATCTCATCCGTGATTCGCTGCGAGGCGATACCGCTGAGATGCTCCATTTTGATATCTCAGCCCGCGTCATGGCCGCCATTGAGAACGAGCCCGTTCGTCAGGCGGTGCCGCTTATTCCTGAATCTCAGCCAGCACCACATCAGTGGCGTCAGATGCCTTTCTGGCAGAAAGTCCGCCCGTGGGCCAGTTCTCTGACTCAGATGGGGGTTGCGGCGTGCGTTTCGCTTGCGGTTATCGTCGGCGTCCAGCAGTATAATGGGCATAGCGAATCAGCTCAGCAGCCCGAAGCGCCTGTCTTCAACACCATGCCGATGATGGGTAAAGCCAGCCCGGTAAGTCTTGGCGTTCCGGCTGATGCTTCCGCAGGAAGCGGCCAGCAGGCTCAGGTGCAAGAACAGCGCCGCCGTATTAATGCTATGCTGCAGGACTATGAATTGCAGCGTCGCCTGCACGCAGAACAGCTGCAGTTTGGTCAGGCCCAGACTCAGCAAGCCGCTGTTCAGGTGCCAGGCTATCAAACTTTAGGAACGCAATCGCAGTAATGAAGCAACTTTGGTGTGCCATGTCGCTCATGGCAGGCAGCCTGTTCTTCTCTGTCAACGCCTCGGCTGATACATCGTCCGGGGCGTTGTTGCAGCAAATGAACCTGGCCAGCCAGTCCCTCAATTATGAGCTGTCTTTCGTCAGCATCAACAAACAGGGCGTTGAGTCGCTGCGTTATCGTCACGCGCGGCTGAACAATCAACCTCTTGCCCAGCTTTTACAACTCGATGGCCCACGCCGGGAAGTTGTACTGCGCGGTAATGAAATCAGCTATTTTGAACCGGGGCTCGATCCGTTCACGCTGAACGGCGACTATATCGTCGATTCGTTACCCTCGCTGGCCTACACCGATTTTAAGCGACTGGCTGCCTACTACGATTTTATCTCCGTTGGGCGAACCCGTATTGCCGACAGACTTTGCGAAGTGATTCGCGTCGTCGCGCGGGACGGTACGCGCTATAGCTATATCGTCTGGCTGGATGCGGAAACCAAACTGCCCATGCGCGTCGATTTGCTTGACCGCGACGGGGAAACGCTGGAGCAGTTCCGGGTCGTATCCTTTAACGTTGGCGATAAGGTCAGCAGCAGCATGGAGACATTAGCGAAAGCCAGTCTGCCTCCTCAGCTGTCGGTGCCGGAAGGGGGCGATAAAGCCAACTTTAACTGGGCGCCGGCCTGGCTACCGCAGGGCGTTTCCGAAGTCTCCAGCAGTCAGCGCCGTCTGCCGACCTTTGATGGTCCGGTTGAATCCCGCCTGTATTCTGATGGGCTGTTTAGCTTCTCGATTAACGTGAATCGCGCCTCGGCAAACAGCAGCGATCAGCTGTTGCGTACCGGGCGTCGTACCGTGAGCACGACGGTACGGGATAACGCCGAGATAACCGTGGTTGGCGAACTGCCGCCGCAAACGGCTAAACGCATCTCCGACAGCATCAAATTCAGGGCTGTGCAATGATTAAAGAGTGGGCCACGGTCGTCTCCTGGCATAACGGTATGGCGCAAGTGCACTGTGACGTGAAAGCCTCGTGCAGCAGCTGCGCCTCGCGCGCTGGCTGCGGCAGTCGGGTGCTGAACAAGCTGGGGCCGCAAACCAGCCACACGATCAGCGTTCCCAGCGAACAGCCGCTGTCCGCCGGGCAAAAAGTCGAGCTGGGGATTGCTGAAAGCAGCCTGCTGGGCTCGGCGGTTTTAGTTTATATGGCGCCGCTGGTTGGACTGTTTGTTATGGCGTCTGTTTTTCAGGTCTTGTTTGCCAATGATTTCGCTTCGCTGTGCGGTGCGCTACTCGGCGGCGTCGGCGGATTTCTGGTGGCGCGCGGGCTTTCGCCCGGATTAGCCGCTCGCCAGTCGTGGCAGCCCGTTATTATTAGCGTTGGCCTGCCGCCAGATTTGGTGCGTGTAGAGACACCCTCTTCAGAACCAGGCCAGTGATTCCACTGGCCTTTATTTTTGATTTATTACCCCCGCCTGAACACATCATTTGCTACGGTTATGCTGCTGGTAAGAGCATTTCCTGGTTTCGCGGATGTAGTGTAGAATGCGGCGTTTTCGGATTAAAAAACGTCAGGCACAGAACAGCGGCCTCATGATACGCGTAAGGCATAATTAACTCTAAATATGAAGAATATACGTAACTTTTCAATCATCGCTCATATCGACCACGGTAAATCGACGTTGTCTGACCGTATCATCCAGATTTGCGGTGGCCTTTCCGATCGTGAAATGGAAGCCCAGGTACTGGACTCCATGGATCTTGAACGCGAGCGTGGCATCACCATTAAGGCGCAAAGCGTCACCCTGGATTACAAGGCGACCAACGGCGAAACTTACCAGCTGAACTTCATCGATACCCCGGGGCACGTCGACTTCTCGTATGAGGTGTCACGTTCGCTCGCCGCATGTGAAGGTGCGCTGCTGGTGGTCGATGCGGGTCAGGGGGTAGAAGCTCAGACGCTGGCCAACTGCTATACCGCCATGGAAATGGATCTGGAAGTGGTGCCGGTGCTCAACAAAATCGACCTGCCAGCTGCCGATCCGGAGCGCGTAGCCGATGAAATCGAAGACATCGTTGGTATCGATGCGGCCGATGCGGTGCGCTGCTCGGCGAAAACCGGCGTCGGCGTTCCCGATGTTCTGGAACGTCTGGTGCGTGATATCCCGCCGCCGGAAGGTGATGCGGATGCCCCGCTGCAGGCGCTGATCATCGACTCCTGGTTCGATAACTATCTTGGCGTGGTTTCGCTGGTGCGTATCAAAAACGGCACGATGCGCAAAGGCGACAAAATTAAAGTGATGAGCACCGGTCAGGTCTATAACGCCGATCGACTGGGGATCTTTACGCCAAAACAGGTTGACCGTACTGAGCTGAAATGCGGCGAGGTAGGCTGGCTGGTGTGCGCCATTAAAGATATCCTCGGCGCGCCGGTTGGGGATACCCTGACGACATCACGTAACCCGGCGGACAAGGCCCTGCCAGGCTTTAAGAAAGTGAAACCGCAGGTGTATGCCGGTCTGTTCCCGGTGAGCTCCGATGATTATGAAGCCTTCCGTGATGCGCTCGGTAAACTGAGTCTGAACGATGCGTCTCTGTTCTATGAGCCGGAAAGTTCCACGGCGCTGGGCTTCGGCTTCCGCTGTGGCTTCCTCGGCCTGCTGCACATGGAAATCATCCAGGAGCGTCTGGAACGCGAATACGACCTGGATCTGATTACCACCGCGCCGACGGTTGTCTACGAAGTGGAAACTACGTCGAAAGAAGTCATCTATGTCGATAGCCCGTCCAAGCTGCCGCCGCTGAATAACATTCAGGAGCTGCGTGAGCCGATCGCGGAATGCCACATGCTGCTGCCGCAGGAGTTCCTGGGCAACGTCATCACGCTGTGTATTGAGAAGCGTGGCGTGCAGACCAACATGGTTTATCACGGTAAACAAGTTGCGCTGACCTATGAAATTCCGATGGCGGAAGTGGTGCTCGATTTCTTTGACCGCCTGAAGTCCACCTCCCGTGGCTACGCGTCGCTGGATTACAACTTCAAACGCTTCCAGGCATCCAACATGGTGCGCGTGGACGTGCTGATCAACGGCGAGCGTGTAGATGCGCTGGCGCTGATCACCCACAACGATAATGCGCCGTACCGCGGTCGTGAGCTGGTGGAGAAGATGAAAGAGCTGATCCCACGCCAGCAGTTCGATATCGCGATTCAGGCGGCTATCGGCAACCACATTATTGCCCGTTCCACCGTCAAACAGCTGCGTAAAAACGTCCTGGCGAAATGCTACGGCGGTGACGTCAGCCGTAAGAAAAAGCTGCTGCAGAAGCAGAAAGACGGTAAGAAACGTATGAAGCAAGTGGGTAACGTTGAGCTGCCGCAGGAAGCGTTCCTCGCCATTCTGCACGTCGGTAAAGACGGAAAATAATTTAAGGAGTTGGCATGGCGAACATGTTTGCCCTGATCCTGGTGATTGCAACCCTGGTGACGGGGCTTTTGTGGTGCCTGGATAAATTCATCTTTGCACCAAAACGTCGTGAACGTCAGGCCGCTGCTCAGGCAGCGACCGGTGATAGCCTCGACAAGCAAACGTTGAAGAAAGTCGGTCCGAAACCGGGCTGGCTGGAAACGGGAGCCTCGGTATTTCCGGTGCTGGCGATCGTCCTGGTGGTACGCTCATTTATTTATGAGCCGTTTCAAATCCCGTCAGGTTCGATGATGCCAACCCTGCTGATTGGCGATTTTATTCTGGTTGAGAAGTTTGCCTACGGCATCAAAGATCCGATCTACCAGAAAACGCTGATCGAAACCGGCCATCCGAAACGCGGCGATATCGTGGTGTTTAAATACCCGGAAGATCCGCGTCTGGATTACATTAAGCGGGCTGTTGGCTTACCGGGCGATAAGATCACCTACGATCCGGTAGCAAAACAGGTCACTATCCAGCCGGGCTGCAGTTCCGGTCAGGCATGCGGCAACGCACTGCCGGTAACTTACTCCAACGTTGAGCCCAGCGATTTCGTCCAGACCTTCTCTCGTCAGAACGGCGGGGAAGCGACCAGCGGCTTCTGGCAGTTGCCGAAAGGCGAAAGCAAGGCTGACGGTATTCGTCTGACCGAGCGCAAAGAGACGCTGGGTGAGGTGACTCACCGCATTCTGACCGTGCCGATTGCTCAGGATCAGGTTGGCATGTATTACCGCCAGTCCGGCCTGCCGCTGGCCACCTGGATCGTGCCGCCGGGTCATTACTTCATGATGGGCGACAACCGCGATAACAGCGCCGACAGCCGTTACTGGGGCTTTGTGCCAGAGGCCAACCTGGTGGGTAAAGCCACGGCCATCTGGATGAGCTTCGAAAAACAAGAAGGTGAATGGCCGACCGGCGTGCGTTTATCGCGTATTGGTAGCATTCAGTAATTTCCCTGCCTAATTCACGCTGCCGCTGCAATATTGGCAGCGTGAATTATTTAATATTTAAATCCATTCAAACTAACGACATCTATTGTCGTTGCGTATAGAATATCCCCCCGAAGTTTTGGTTGTCTCTCGTAAGAGTGACACTGCACACGAAACCGCGTTGGTTGATTTTACTCTGAATAATTTGGGTTGCAGAAAGGCGGCAGGCAAGCGCACAGGCAATCTAAATGGGGACAGGGCTGCCCAGGTCGGTTTCGTGTGCTGCATTTTTGACGCATTCATTTATTGGTAAAGCATGAACCCCATCGTAATTAATCGGCTTCAACGGAAGCTGGGCTACACTTTTCATCATCAGGAGCTGTTGCAACAGGCATTAACTCACCGCAGTGCCAGCAGCAAACACAATGAGCGCCTGGAATTTTTAGGTGACTCAATTTTGAGTTTTGTGATCGCGAATGCGCTCTATCATCGTTTCCCTCGGGTGGACGAAGGCGATATGAGCCGCATGCGCGCAACGCTGGTACGAGGCAACACGCTGGCGGAGATCGCCCGCGAGTTTGAACTGGGTGAGTGTTTGCGCCTTGGCCCGGGTGAGTTGAAAAGCGGCGGCTTCCGTCGCGAGTCTATTCTGGCAGATACCGTTGAAGCGTTGATTGGCGGGGTATTCCTCGACAGCGATATCCAGAACGTTGAGCGCCTGATTCTCACCTGGTACCAAACTCGTCTGGACGAAATCAGCCCAGGCGATAAGCAAAAAGATCCAAAGACTCGTTTGCAGGAGTACCTGCAAGGTCGCCACCTGCCGCTGCCTTCCTATCTGGTAGTGCAGGTGCGCGGTGAAGCACACGATCAGGAATTTACTATCCACTGCCAGGTCAGTGGCCTGAGTGAACCGGTGGTAGGCACAGGTTCCAGCCGTCGCAAGGCGGAGCAGGCTGCCGCCGAACAGGCGCTGAAAAAGCTGGAGCTGGAATGAGCATCGATAAAAGTTATTGTGGGTTTGTCGCCATTGTTGGCCGCCCGAACGTGGGTAAATCCACGCTGTTGAACAAACTGCTTGGGCAGAAGATTTCGATCACTTCCCGTAAAGCGCAGACCACACGTCACCGCATTGTCGGTATCCATACCGAAGGGCCGTATCAGGCAATTTATGTTGATACCCCGGGCCTGCATATGGAAGAGAAACGTGCGATCAACCGCCTGATGAACAAAGCGGCGAGCAGCTCGATTGGCGACGTTGAGCTGGTGATTTTCGTTGTCGAAGGCACGCGCTGGACGGCCGATGACGAAATGGTGCTGGGCAAATTACGTGATGCCAGAGCGCCGGTGATCCTGGCGGTCAATAAAGTGGATAACGTGCAGGAGAAGGCTGATTTGCTGCCGCACCTGCAGTTCCTGGCAAGCCAGATGAACTTCCTCGATATCGTGCCGATTTCTGCGGAAACAGGCATGAACGTCGATACCATCGCCGGGATCGTACGCAAACATCTGCCGGAAGCTATTCATCACTTCCCGGAAGATTATATTACCGACCGCTCACAGCGCTTTATGGCCTCTGAAATCATCCGTGAAAAGCTGATGCGTTTCCTTGGCGCCGAGCTGCCGTATTCGGTGACGGTTGAGATCGAGCGTTTCCAGACCAACGAACGCGGCGGTTATGATATTAACGGTCTGATTCTGGTTGAACGTGAAGGTCAGAAGAAGATGGTGATTGGCAACAAAGGCGCCAAAATCAAAACTATCGGGATTGAAGCGCGTAAAGACATGCAGGATATGTTTGAAGCGCCGGTACACCTTGAACTGTGGGTGAAGGTCAAATCCGGCTGGGCCGACGACGAGCGCGCGTTGCGCAGCCTCGGTTACGTTGACGATCTCTGAGTTTGACACACCATGGCTTTCGTGGTGCAGGCCGGCGGCAACACCGTGAGTCCCCGGGAGCTGACTTTAGTCAGTGATTCGGCTGAAAAGGTGCGGCCAACGCACCTGCAACCTGAAAGACGACGCGTATGATGGAAGGCTGGCAGCGCGCTTTCGTTCTGCATAGTCGTCCCTGGAGCGAAACCAGCCTGATGCTGGATGTCTTCACGGAAGAGTCGGGTCGCGTGCGCCTGGTAGCAAAAGGCGCACGTTCCAGACGCTCCAACCTCAAAGGCGCCCTCCAGCCTTTTACCCCCTTACTCCTGCGCTTTGGCGGTCGTGGCGAAGTGAAAACGCTACGCAGCGCCGAAGCCGTTTCATTGGCTCTTCCTCTTAGCGGCATCACGCTTTACAGCGGGCTGTATGTCAATGAACTGCTGTCCCGCGTGCTCGAACATGAAACGCGCTTCTCCGAACTCTTTTTCGATTACCTGCATTGCCTGCAGGCGTTGGCTGGCGCAAGCGGTACGCCAGAGCCGGCGTTGCGCCGTTTTGAACTGGCGCTGCTGGGACACCTGGGCTATGGCGTTGATTTCCTCCACTGCGCCGGCAGCGGCGAAGCCGTGGATGACACCATGACCTATCGCTACCGTGAAGAAAAAGGGTTTATTGCCAGCGTGGTTATTGATAACAACACCTTTACCGGGCACCATTTGAAGGCGCTGGCTAACCGTGAGTTCCCGGATAGCGATGCGCTACGTGCCGCAAAGCGCTTTACCCGTATCGCCCTGAAACCGTATCTTGGCGGTAAACCGCTAAAGAGCCGGGAGCTGTTTCGCCAGTTTATGCCCGCCCGCGCGGCGCGGGCAGCAGATAAAACGAATAACGATCAATGAGGATTGTCATGGCTGAATTACTGTTAGGGGTCAATATTGACCATATTGCGACATTGCGTAACGCGCGCGGTACTGCCTATCCGGATCCGGTGCAGGCGGCCTTTATCGCCGAGCAGGCTGGCGCCGACGGAATTACCGTGCACCTGCGCGAAGACCGCCGTCATATTACCGACCGCGATGTTCGTATCCTGCGCCAGACGCTGGATACCCGCATGAACCTGGAGATGGCGGTCACCGAAGAGATGCTGACCATCGCCTGTGAGACCAAACCGCACTTCTGCTGTCTGGTGCCGGAAAAACGTCAGGAGGTGACGACGGAAGGCGGTCTGGATGTCGCGGGTCAGCGCGACAAAATGCGCGATGCCTGCACCCGTCTTGCCGATGCCGGTATTCTGGTCTCGCTGTTCATCGATGCCGATGAGGAGCAAATTAAGGCTGCGGCGGACGTCGGCGCGCCGTATATCGAAATCCATACCGGTTGCTATGCGGATGCCGAAACCGACGCCCGGCAGGCAACAGAGCTTGAGCGGATCGCGAAGGCGGCCACTTATGCCGCGAGTCTTGGCCTCAAGGTCAATGCCGGTCACGGCCTGACCTACCATAACGTGCAGGCGATCGCCCGCATTCCGGAGATGCATGAGCTGAACATTGGCCACGCGATCATCGGTCGTGCGGTGATGAGCGGCCTGAAAGAGGCGGTTGCCGAGATGAAACGCCTGATGCAGGAAGCGCGCGCGTAATGGCTATTCTGGGGCTGGGCACCGATATTGTTGAAATTGCCCGTATTGAAGCGGTGATTGCCCGCAGCGGCGATCGTCTCGCCCGGCGGGTTCTCAGCGACAACGAGTGGGCGATATGGGCACAGCACCAGCAGCCGGTTCGTTTTCTGGCGAAGCGTTTTGCGGTGAAAGAGGCGGCGGCGAAAGCCCTGGGGACCGGTATCCGTAACGGTCTGGCTTTTAATCAGTTTGAAGTTTACAACGACGAACTGGGCAAGCCTAAGCTACGGCTGTGGGGCGAGGCGAAGAATCTGGCGGAGCGTCTGGGAGTCAGAAGCATTCACGTGACGCTGGCCGATGAGCGTCATTACGCTTGTGCGACGGTTATCGTGGAGAGTTAGCGCCCGCTGCTCGCGGCATCAGATTTTGTCCGCGTGATACATTAGCACGAATTTGTCCCACAGCTGTTCTTCATTTTCGACGTGTGCCGGGTCTTTCAGAATCGTATTCGGGATCGGGCACACTTTCTGGCAGGTGGGCGTTTCATAGTGGCCCACGCATTCCGTGCAGCGGTCGCTGTTAATTTCATAAATGCTGTCACCCATCGAAATGGCCTCGTTAGGGCATTCCGGTTCGCACATATCGCAGTTGATGCATTTTTTGGTGATTAACAGCGCCATCAGGAAATTCTCAGAAACAACACAAACAGGGCGGGCATTATACGCCCATTTTCTGCTCACACCAGTTTTTTCACCAGCGCTTCGCTGTGGCGGATTCGCTCCGGCGCATGTTCCAGATCCTGTTGAACCAGCGCCATAAACAGCAGATCGGTGAGCATCATCTGCGCGCTGGTGGAGGAGATCGCCGCGCTGCGGGTCGCCTGTTCTTCGGCGATAGTATACAGGCACTGCGTGGCCTGCTGTTGCAGGGCGTTGGGGGTGAAGCCAGTGATCGCCAGGATCCGACAGCCCACGCGCAGCGCTTCTCCGGCGGCCATATTGATTTCACGACGTTCGCCAGAGTAGGAGATGGCTAACAGCAGATCGTCTGACGACATGGCCTGTACGGTGGCGAGCAGGGCATGCATATCCTGTTCGGCAACCGCGTTAATGCCGATCTTCATCAGCTTCCAGCTGAAATTACGCGCCACCAGGCCGGATGCGCCAATACCGGTAATAATCACCCGGCGCGCATTACGCAGCAGCGCCACGGCTTCCAGCAGCTTCTCCTCGCTGTTCACATCCAGCGAGGCGTGCATGGCGGCCACGTTATCCTTAATCAGTTTCTCGCCGACCAGGCGCAGCGGATCGTCGCCGCGGATCTGGTTATGCACCGGCACCGACTGAGGATCGGGCGCGCTGGCCAGCGCTTCACTTAATGCCAGCTTCAGCGCCGGGAAACCCTTAAACCCCATCTTCTGCGCGAATTTCACAACGCTGGACTGGCTGACGCCTGCCTCGCCTGCCAGCTGTTGCGAACTGAGGTGGCGGGTCTGGTCCGGCTGAGCCAGAATAAAGTCTGCCAGCTTCTTATCGCTTGCTGCCAGCGACGGGTAGCGCTGGCGGATGCGGATTAAACAGTTCATCGGTTTTCCTCAGGACAACCTTCGCCCTCTGCTGAAAGAATTTTGTATTCGATTATAAGAGGATTGCGGCGAATTAAAAATTCTACCGCTGAGATTTATTCACGGCAGAGGAACTGCCTCAACCCAGGCTTAACGTCGGCGGATGTTTTCTCTGTTCATGGCACAAGACTGTTAAGCTAGCGGTATCAGAGACAAAATTCGATAAAAAGAGGTCCGGTTTGAAGAGCAGCACGCAGCGAGTGGTTTTTTTTGATCTCGATGGAACCTTGCATCAACAGGATATGTTCGGCAGCTTCTTACGCTACGTCTTGCGTCACCAGCCCCTGAATCTGCTGCTGGTTGTACCGCTGTTGCCGGTTATCCTGGCAGGACTGGCGGTAAACGGCCGGGCGGCGCGCTGGCCAATGAGCCTGCTGCTGTGGGCATCGACCTTCGGGCGCAGTGAGCGCCGGTTAAAACGCCTTGAGGCCGATTTTGTCCGCTGGTTTCGCCAGCGCGTGACGGCCTTTCCGGTGGTGCAGGCCCGGTTGTCGGACTACCTTACCCGGCGCGATGCTGAGGTCTGGCTGATTACCGGATCGCCGCAATCGCTGGTGGAACAGGTCTACGGGGATACCGCCTGGTTGCCCAGGGTGAACATCATCGCCAGTCGGATGGAACGTCGCTGCGGAGGCTGGGGGCTGTCGCTACGCTGTCTGGGTCATGAAAAGGTGGTGCAACTGGAGCAGAAGATCGGTGCGCCGCTGCAGCTGTACAGCGGCTATAGCGATAGCGAGCAGGATAATCCGCTGCTTCATTTTTGCCAGCACCGCTGGCGGGTCACCCCGCAGGGCGATCTCCACCAGTTAGAATAGTGTGCAATGTCTGTCGGCCATGTATAATGCGGCCCGCTTTTTCCGCAGGAGTGCCCGTTTTGTCTGACCATGAACTGAACGATGAATACTGGATGCGTCACGCCCTGACGCTGGCTAAACGCGCCTGGGAAGAGGGCGAAGTGCCGGTTGGCGCCGTGCTGGTGCACAACAATCAGGTTATCGGCGAGGGGTGGAACCGACCTATCGGGCGTCACGATCCTACGGCGCATGCCGAAATTATGGCCCTGCGTCAGGGGGGACTGGTACTGCAAAACTATCGCCTGATTGACGCGACGCTGTATGTCACGCTCGAACCCTGTGTGATGTGCGCGGGGGCAATGGTGCATAGCCGGATTTCGCGGCTGGTATTTGGTGCCCGGGATGCAAAAACCGGCGCGGCCGGCTCGCTAATGGATGTCCTGCACCATCCGGGGATGAATCATCGGGTGGAGATCAGTGAGGGGATTCTGGCGGAGTCGTGCTCAGGCATGCTCAGCGAATTTTTCCGCTGGCGGCGGGAAGAGAAAAAAGCCTTAAAAAAGGCGCGTCGGGTCGAAGGCGCTTAGTGCCCCAATCCGGGAATCTTCAGTCTGGTGTTGTCGACTAACGATTCCGCGCGAAACTGGAAAAAGGGGAGCGCCCGCTGTTCTTTATCCAGTTCATCCGGCATCACCGCCGGATAGTCCCCGGCAAGCGCCAGCCGCTGTTCATCCTTCCTCTCTTTCTCCGACAGGTAGCCCACCAGGCTGATGTGGTATTTGCGGATGTTCTCGACGTAGGCGTATGCCTCATGACCGCGGGCGTAGCCATATTTCAGCCGGCTGTAATACGGTTTCTGACTGAGCAGCGGCAGGCGCTGCTTCACGTCCGCCCAGCTGTCGGGATTGCCCTTCTGTTTTTTGGTCAGCGAGATGGCGTCCAGAATATGGGCGTACCCCATATTGTAAGCCGCCAGCGCAAACCAGATGCGTTCATCTTTGGGGACCGAGTCCGGGATTTTATTCATCATATCCTGCAAGTAGCGCATACCGCCGCTAAGGCTCTGCTCCGCATCGGTACGATCGGTTAATCCCAGGCTCTGCGCGGTATTGCGGGTCAGCATCATCATGCCGCGTACCCCGGTGGGCGAAGTGGCCTGCGGATCCCAGTGTGACTCCTGCCAGGAAATGGCCGCCAGCAGGCGCCAGTCGATCTGGCGCGCATATTTTTCAAACATCGGCTGGAGGTCCGGCAGAATATTATCGACGGCGCGCAGGAACGTCCGGGTGTCGACATAATCGAAATCGTTGCCGTGTCCGAGGTATTTTTCTTCCAGTCGCGCCAGGGTGCCGTCTTCATTCATGTTGTTGAAGAAATCCAGCATCGCCGCGGAGAGCGAGTTGTCCTCGCTCCTGGCGCTAAACCAGGTCACCGGCTGTTCATCGCTGATATCCAGAGCAACCGCCAGTTCCGGATGCACGCGCTGGAACAGGCTAATCGCCACCGAATCTGCGATGGTGTAATCCACTTCGCCATCGATAACCGCCTGCATCAGCGCTGTCGTCCCGCGTTTTTCATCCACGCGCCAGCCGAGATCCGGGTATTTATTTCCTTTCAGCGTCTGCAGGTCGTTAATGGCGACATGGCCCGGGGCAATCACCAGCTGTTCTGCCGTGAGGTTAGCGAGGCTGCGTGGGCGCGTGTTGCCCACCCGGTAGACCAGCTGCTGCGACACCGAATAGTAGCCCGGTCCGGCCTGATAGTTTTTGACCCGTTCTGAGTTGTAGACCAGCCCGGCCGCTAACATATCGGCATGACCGTTATCCAGGTCATCAAACAGCTGACTGATATTCTGGCGGACGGTCACCTTCAGCCTGACGCCGAGGTAATCGGCAAACTGTTCCGCCAGCTCGTAATCCAGCCCGTAGGTCTTGTTATTGATGGTCGCGAAGGTGAGCGGCGAATTGATGGTGCTAACGCGCAGCTCACCGCGCGCCATAATTGCGGCGACACGGTTCTCCGGCTTTCCTGACCATGGGATCGACGGCCACAGGGCGGCCGCCAGCAATAAGGTCACAATGCCGATGAGCAGATAATTAATCTTTAATTTTTTCAGAGAGTTAATCTTCTGCAGCTCTGTGTTCCTCAGCAGGCTATTAGCGGAAAAGTTAAAAGAGAGTCCTCGAATGAGCGGCATTTTGCTTAAGAATGCGTCAGTTGGCAACTTATTCGCGAGGAAGGTCACATTAATTGATAAACCAGGGGAATGATTTTATTTCCACGCAAACGGTTTCGTCGAGGCTCAGGATTCACTATAATGGCGCCCGTTTCCCCCCTGGCTCATATTGAAAGCTGCGAAGACGAGAGACTTATGATGGAAATTTTGCGTGGTTCACCTGCACTGTCGGCATTTCGTGTTAATAAACTGCTGGCACGTTTCCAGGCGGCCAACCTGCCGGTTAGCACAATATATGCAGAGTATGTTCATTTTGCCGAACTGAACGCGCCGTTAAGCGGTGATGAACGTGAGAGGCTGGTACGACTGCTCAAGTATGGCCCAAACTTAAACAGCCATACCCCAACCGGTAAATTACTGCTCGTCACCCCCCGCCCTGGCACCATCTCCCCCTGGTCTTCTAAAGCTACCGATATTGCCCATAACTGCGGCCTGTCGCAGGTAGTGCGTCTTGAACGCGGCGTGGCGTACTATGTGGAAGCCAGTACGCTGAGCGAAGAACAATGGGCGGCTGTCGCGAGTGAACTCCATGACCGGATGATGGAAAGCGTCTTTGACGCGCTGGAAGAGGGCGAAAAGCTGTTTGCTCAGCATCAACCGACGCCGGTGACCAGCGTCGATCTGTTGGGGCAGGGACGTCAGGCGCTGATTGACGCCAACCTCCGTCTGGGGCTGGCGCTGGCGGAAGACGAAATCGACTATCTGCAGGATGCGTTTAACAAGCTTGGTCGTAACCCGAACGACATCGAACTGTATATGTTCGCCCAGGCGAACTCCGAGCACTGCCGCCACAAGATTTTTAACGCCGACTGGGTCATCGATGGCGAACAGCAGCCGAAGTCGCTGTTTAAGATGATCAAAAACACCTTTGAGAAGACCCCGGACTACGTCCTGTCCGCCTATAAAGACAACGCCGCGGTCATGGAAGGTTCTCAGGTAGGGCGCTTCTTCGCCGATCGCGAAAAAGGCCGCTATGACTACCATCAGGAAGACGCCCATATCCTGATGAAAGTGGAAACGCACAACCACCCGACGGCCATCTCTCCCTGGCCGGGTGCGGCGACCGGCTCCGGCGGTGAAATCCGCGATGAAGGGGCAACCGGTCGCGGCGCGAAACCGAAAGCCGGTCTGGTCGGTTTCTCGGTCTCTAACCTGCGGATTCCCGGCTTTGAACAGCCGTGGGAAGAAGATTTCGGTAAGCCGGAGCGCATTGTGACCGCGCTGGATATCATGACCGACGGCCCGCTGGGCGGCGCCGCGTTTAACAACGAATTCGGTCGTCCGGCGCTGAATGGCTATTTCCGTACCTATGAAGAAAAAGTGACCAGCCACAATGGCGAAGAGCTGCGCGGGTACCACAAGCCGATCATGCTGGCGGGCGGTATTGGTAACATCCGCGGCGAGCACGTGCAGAAAGGCGAAATTACCGTTGGGGCGAAACTGATTGTCCTCGGCGGCCCGGCGATGAATATCGGCCTGGGCGGCGGGGCAGCCTCTTCGATGGCATCCGGCCAGTCCGACGCGGATCTCGATTTTGCCTCTGTACAGCGCGATAACCCGGAAATGGAACGCCGCTGCCAGGAAGTGATCGACCGCTGCTGGCAGCTGGGCGAGGCGAACCCGATTTTGTTTATCCACGACGTCGGCGCCGGCGGCCTGTCTAATGCCATGCCGGAACTGGTCAGCGACGGCGGTCGCGGCGGTAAATTCCAGCTGCGCGATATTCTGAGCGATGAGCCGGGAATGAGCCCGCTGGAAATCTGGTGTAACGAATCCCAGGAACGCTATGTGCTGGCGGTCGCGCCGGAACAGCTGCCGCTGTTTGACGAGCTGTGCCGCCGCGAGCGCGCACCGTACGCGGTGATCGGCGAAGCCACCGAAGAACTGCATCTGAACATGAGCGATGCTCACTTCAACGACCAGCCGATCGACCTGCCGCTGGATGTACTGCTGGGTAAAACGCCGAAAATGACCCGCGATGTGCAGACCCTGAAAGTGAAAGGTGATGCGCTGGATCGCCAGGATATCACTCTCGCCGACGCGGTGAATCGCGTGCTGCATTTGCCGGCGGTTGCGGAGAAAACCTTCCTCGTCACCATCGGCGACCGTACCGTGACCGGGATGGTAGCGCGCGATCAGATGGTCGGCCCCTGGCAGATCCCGGTAGCGAACTGCGCGGTAACCACCGCCAGCCTCGATAGCTACTACGGCGAAGCGATGGCTATTGGCGAACGTGCGCCGGTTGCGCTGCTGGACTTTGCCGCCTCCGCTCGCCTGGCCGTCGGTGAAGCGCTGACCAACGTCGCGGCAACGCAAATTGGCGCGTTGAATCGCGTGAAACTTTCCGCAAACTGGATGGCCGCGGCCGGTCACCCGGGTGAAGATGCCGGTCTGTATGAAGCGGTAAAAGCGGTTGGCGAAGAGCTGTGTCCGGCTCTGGGACTGACCATTCCGGTGGGTAAAGACTCGATGTCGATGAAAACCCGCTGGCAGGAAGGCAGCGAGCAGCGCGAGATGACTTCGCCGCTGTCGCTGGTGATTTCCGCCTTTGCTCGCGTGGAAGATGTGCGCCATACCGTGACGCCACAGCTCTCCACGGAAGATAACGCCCTGCTGCTGATTGATTTAGGTAAAGGCCGTAACGCGCTCGGTGCCACCGCGCTGGCGCAGGTTTACCGTCAACTGGGCGATGTTCCGGCCGACGTGCGCGATGTCGCACAGCTGAAAGGCTTCTGGGATGCGATGCAGGCGCTGGTGGCCGATCGTAAGCTGCTGGCTTACCACGATCGCTCTGACGGCGGCCTGCTGGTCACCCTGGCTGAGATGGCCTTTACCGGCCACTGCGGCCTGACGGCAGATATCGCCGCGTTGGGCGACGATCGTCTGGCGGCGCTGTTTAACGAAGAGCTGGGGGCGGTTATCCAGGTGCGTGCCGCGGATCGCGAAGCGGTTGAAGCGCTGCTGGCTTCTCACGGCCTGGCGGACTGTGTCCACTATCTGGGCCAGGCGACGGAAGGTGACCGCTTTGTCATCACCGCCGAAGGGCATCCGGTGTTCAGCGAAAGCCGCACCACGCTGCGTATCTGGTGGGCAGAAACCACCTGGCAGATGCAGCGCCTGCGCGACAATCCGGAGTGCGCCGATAGCGAGCACGAAGCGAAACGTCGTGAGGACGATCCGGGCCTTAACGTGAAGCTCTCCTTCGATATCAACGAAGACATTGCCGCACCGTACATCGCCACCGGCGCGCGTCCGAAGGTGGCGGTACTGCGTGAGCAAGGCGTTAACTCCCACGTTGAGATGGCGGCAGCGTTCCACCGCGCGGGCTTTGATGCGATTGACGTGCATATGAGCGACCTGCTGGCGGGACGTACCGGGCTGGCTGATTTCCAGGCGCTGGTTGCCTGCGGCGGCTTCTCCTATGGCGACGTGTTAGGCGCCGGCGAAGGCTGGGCGAAATCCATTCTGTTCAACGAGCGGGTGCGCGATGAGTTTGCCACCTTCTTCCACCGTCCGCAGACGCTGGCGCTGGGCGTGTGTAATGGTTGTCAGATGATGTCCAACCTGCGTGAGCTGATCCCGGGAAGCGACCTGTGGCCGCGCTTTGTGCGTAACTATTCCGACCGTTTTGAAGCGCGCTTCAGCCTGGTTGAAGTCACGCAAAGCCCGTCTCTGCTGCTGCAGGGCATGGCCGGTTCGATGATGCCGATTGCCGTTTCTCACGGTGAAGGGCAGGTGGAAGTGCGTGACAGCGCGCATCTGGCCCAGCTGGAGAGCAAAGGTCTGGTGGCGCTGCGCTTTGTCGATAACTTCGGTAAGGTGACGGAGAGCTATCCGGCTAACCCGAACGGTTCACCGAACGGGATCACCGCCGTGACCAGCGAAAGCGGTCGTGCGACGATCATGATGCCGCATCCTGAACGCGTATTCCGCACGGTGGCTAACTCCTGGCACCCGGAAAACTGGGGCGAGGATAGCCCGTGGATGCGTATCTTCCGCAACGCACGTAAACAGCTGGGTTAATATCCGGCGAGTTGTGCAGGATCCGCCGCGTTCGCAAAGCCTTCCCGGCTGAAGCGTAATGTATCAGGCCCCCGCCTTTGAGCGGGGGCTTTTCGTTTGTGACGGCGGTCGCCTGAAGGTGTCGGGAATTGCCGACAAACGCCGGTGAGGGGTGTCGCTAATTGGAGACATTTAACTTATTGATTTCTAATGAGGTGGGAAAACAGGTCACTATGTGTTGCTAAATAGCGACACTCTGGTTAAAAAAGCATCGCGACCATGGTGCGGGTAAAATGCTATAAATTCATTATATTTCATTGTGTTAATAATTTGTTTTGCTATGTGGCATAGTTAATGCATAATAATACGCAGTGGCTCATTCACCTTCTTATGTCAGCCCCTTCGGGACGCGCTACATAAACTTCGAATGACGCACAACAAGGTGCCTGCCGTCCAACTTCTGATAACAGCTTTGCTTTATCAACCATCGGGCGAAACGTCGAGTTAGGCACCGCCTTATTCCATAACAAAGCCAGGCCTGTGCCTGGCTTTGTTATATCCGCAGGACGACAATTTAGCGAACGCTACTGGCGGTTTGCTATGCCAGTCCGTTTGCCGTTATCGACGCGTCGCGGATTCTCTTATCAGCCGCGTCGGGCTATTTTTCGACTCTCCACGACAGAAAGGTCGATTGCACCTGTTACTCTGCGGCGTCCTCAGTTAGCATCGTGATGAGCTAATGATTGAGACCCTATCCTTGAAGCGAATCTCTCTTTTCCCCCGTTCGTTGCGTCAGCTGGTCACGCTCTCGTTTGTGTTGATTCTGCTGCCGCTGCTGGTTCTGGCCTGGCAGGCGTGGCAGAGCCTGAATGCGCTTAGCGCGCAGGCCGCGCATATTAACCGCACCACGCTTGTCGATGCCCGGCGCAGTGAGGCGATGATGAACGCGTCGCTGGAAATGGAACGCAGCTACCGGCAGTACTGCGTACTCGACGATCCGACGCTGGCGAAGGTCTATCAAAATCAGCGTAAACGCTATAGCGAGATGCTCGACGCTCATGCCGGGGTGCTCCCGGACGAAAAAATCTGGCAGGCGCTGAGCCAGCAGCTGAACGACCTTGCACAGCTCAGGTGTAAAAACAGCAGCCCGGATGCGCAATCGGGAGCCAGCCTTGAAGCCTTTGCCGCCGCCAACAGCGAAATGGTTCAGGCCACCCGAACGGTGGTTTACTCGCGTGGACAACAGCTCCAGCAGGAGATTGCCGAACGTGGACAGTTTTTTGGCTGGCAGGCGCTGGTTCTTTTTCTGCTGAGCCTGGCGCTGGTGCTGCTGTTTACCCGGATGATTATCGGCCCGGTTAAAGGGATCGAGAAAATGATTAACCGCCTGGGGGAGGGGAAGTCGCTGGATAATGCGGCGCTGTTTACCGGCCCGCGCGAACTGCGTTCCGTCGGCGAGCGTATCATCTGGCTGAGCGAACGTCTGGCCTGGCTGGAGTCGCAGCGCCATCAGTTTTTACGCCACCTTTCACACGAACTGAAAACGCCCCTCGCCAGCATGCGGGAAGGCACGGAACTGCTGGCCGACCGCGTGGCCGGGCCGTTGACCGCGGAACAGCAGGAGATCGTCGAAATTCTCGATAACAGCAGCCGCAATCTGCAAAAACTGATTGAGCAACTGCTGGACTACAATCGTAAACAGGCCGATGGCCCGGTCCCGCGTGAAATCGTTGATCTTGCTGAGCTGGTTGATAATGTCGTGGCGGCTCACAGTTTGCCCGCGCGCGCAAAAATGATGCATACCGCGATTCAACTGGCGGAGCGTACCTGCCTGGCAGAACCGGCATTATTGATCAGCGTGATGGATAATCTCTATTCCAATGCGGTGCACTATGGGGCTGAATCCGGTAACATTCGTATTCATAGCTACCGGCATGGCGAGCAGGTTCGCATAGACGTGATAAACAGCGGCGAACCGATCCCGCAGGCGGAAAAAAATATGATTTTCGAGCCTTTTTATCAGGGAAGCCATCAGCGTAAAGGGGCGGTAAAAGGCAGCGGTCTGGGCCTGAGTATTGCCCGCGACTGCGTCCGACAAATGCAGGGTGAGCTAAGCCTGGAAGAGAGTGAGTCCGGGCTTATCTGTTTTCGCATAACGCTGCCCGCCGCTGAGCCGGAAAAAACCAACACATGAATCAACAATGGGTGAATATGTCCCACTTTTTCGTAGTGGTTCGTGCTTTCAAAGGATGGCTGTTGCCGGGCATTTCTTGCCTGGCGCTGGCGGGGTGTTCCGCCGCTTTTTCGCCGCACACGGCAAATGACAAAGCACAACCCGAGCTGCCGCAGCACCAGGTTGCGGATTTTCTTTCAGTCGACTGTGCCGATATCTGGTCGTTGAAGAGCGAAGCCAGCGATAAAAACCCGCTGTACTGGCTGCGCGGGATAGATTGTGCCGATCGCCTGGCACCGGTTCAGGCGCGGGCGGAAGCCAAACGGCATGATGATGACAGTTGGCAGGACGCCTTTAAGCGCGGCATTTTACTGGCGGATGCGAAGATTACGCCGGATGAACGCCGCGAACTGGTATCCCGCCTGAATACCTTCAGTCCGCAAATCGCCGTGCAGGTGCGTCCGCTGTATCAGCTCTGGCGTGATGGTCAGAACAGGCAGCTGCAGCTGGTGGATGAGCGCGCCCGTTACGCGAAGCTGCAGCAGTCCAGCGATAGCGAGCTGGAGGCGCTGCGCCTGCAGGAACAGCAGCTGCGCGGCCAGCTGGAGCTAACGACCCGCAAGCTGGAAAACCTCACCGATATTGAACGCCAGCTTTCCAGCCGCAAACCCGGAGGCAATTTTAATGCCGACGGCAGCCACAGCAGCGATAAAGTTCCGGAGGTCATACATGACGATCCGTAAACCTGCGCATCTGCTGCTGGTGGATGACGATCCGGGCCTGTTAAAACTGCTGGGAATGCGTTTGACCAGCGAGGGCTACAGCGTCGTGACCGCCGAAAGCGGCGCGGAGGCGCTGCGCATTCTGGCACGAGACAAAGTCGAACTGGTGGTCAGCGATTTACGCATGGATGAGATGGACGGCCTGCAGTTGTTCAGCGAAATCCAGAAAGTTCATCCGGGGATGCCGGTGATTATTCTTACCGCTCACGGCTCGATTCCCGATGCGGTGGCGGCCACCCAGCAAGGGGTGTTTGGTTTCCTGACCAAACCGGTGGACAAAGACGCGCTGTATAAAGCCATCGACGATGCGCTGGAACACAGTGCGCCAGCGACGGATGAGCGCTGGCGTCAGGCAATCGTAACCCGCAGTCCGCTGATGCTGCGTCTGCTGGAGCAGGCCGGGATGGTGGCGCAGTCGGATGTTAGCGTGCTGATTAACGGCCAGAGCGGGACCGGGAAAGAGATTGTCGCGCAGGCGATTCATAATGCCAGCCCGCGCCATGACAAGCCTTTTGTCGCCATTAACTGCGGTGCGCTGCCGGAACAACTGCTGGAATCCGAGCTGTTTGGCCATGCGCGCGGCGCGTTTACCGGCGCGGTGAGCAACCGGGAAGGGCTGTTCCAGGCCGCGGAGGGCGGGACGCTGTTTCTCGATGAGATCGGCGATATGCCGGTGGCGCTGCAGGTGAAGCTGCTGCGGGTACTGCAGGAGCGCAAAGTGCGCCCGCTGGGTAGCAACCGCGATATCGATATCGATGTGCGTATCATCTCAGCCACTCACCGCGATCTGCCGAAAGCGATGGCGCGCGGCGAGTTTCGTGAAGATCTGTTTTATCGCCTGAACGTGGTGAACCTGAAGATCCCGCCGCTGGCCGAGCGCGCGGAAGATATCCCGCTGCTGGCAAACCATCTGCTGCGTCAGTCTGCCGATCGGCATAAGCCGTTTGTTCGGGCGTTTTCAACCGATGCGATGAAACGGCTGATGGCTGCCAAATGGCCCGGCAATGTTCGCCAGCTGGTGAACGTGATTGAGCAGTGCGTAGCATTGACCACCTCGCCGGTGATCGGCGATGCGCTGGTGGAACAGGCGCTGGAAGGGGAAAATACCGCGCTGCCGACCTTCGTCGAAGCGCGCAATCAGTTTGAGCTCAACTATCTGCGCAAGCTGCTGCAAATTACCAAAGGTAACGTCACCCACGCGGCAAGAATGGCGGGGCGCAACCGTACTGAATTCTACAAGCTGCTGTCGCGCCACGAGCTCGACGCCAACGACTTTAAAGAGTAGCTCCGCAGCATGACGCAAGTTATGATACGGTAAGCAACCGGTTACGCGACAAAGACAGGAACACCATGAAAAAGATTGATGCGATTATTAAACCTTTCAAACTGGATGACGTGCGCGAAGCGCTGGCCGAAGTCGGCATCACCGGGATGACGGTTACGGAAGTGAAGGGCTTTGGCCGTCAGAAAGGCCACACCGAGCTGTACCGCGGTGCGGAGTACATGGTGGATTTTCTGCCGAAAGTGAAAATCGAAATTGTAGTCACTGACGATATCGTTGATACCTGCGTGGATACCATTATCCGCACGGCGCAGACCGGTAAAATCGGTGACGGTAAGATCTTCGTCTTTGACGTCGCCCGCGTGATTCGTATTCGTACCGGGGAAGAGGACGACGCGGCAATTTAAGCCGGGCCGTATTCTTATGCATCCCCCGGTCAGCTTTGCCCGACCGGGGATATCCCCGAATGGCGGCATCTCTGCCTCTTCCGGGTTATTTCATTACAGCACCTTATGCGGGCCAAAACATTCGTAGTGAATGTTGTCGCTATTGACGCCCAGCGCCACCAGCTGTTTCGCTGCATGTTGCATAAAGGCTACCGGGCCGCACAAATAGTACTGCATTTGTGGGTCACGCAGCGTGTCAGCCAGATCCGATAACATCATCAGACCTTCGCTGTTAAAGCGTGCCGCCTGGCGGTCGGCTTCTGTCGGCGTGCGATACCAGATATGGGAAGTGAATTTCGCCAGGCTGGCGCCGAGCGTTGCCACCTCGTCGGCAAACGCATGGACATCGCCATTTTCCGCCGCGTGGAACCAGTTCACCTGGGCCGCATGCTGCGTTTTTGCCAGCGTGTCGAGCATGGCCAGCATCGGTGTCTGTCCGACGCCGCCGGAAATCAGCGTAACCGGCGTTTTCGGCTCAACGGCGAGGAAGAAGTCTCCTGCCGGCGCAGCCAGATGCACAATATCCCCTTCCTGCGATGCGTTGTGCAGCCAGTTTGATACCTGGCCGCCGTTTTCGCGTTTAACCGCAATTCGGTAGCCTTTGCCATCTGGTTTGCGGGTCAGCGAATACTGACGAATTTCCTGATATTCAAACTCCTGCGGCTTCAGCCAAATCGCCAGATACTGGCCCGGCTGATAATCCGCCACCGGCTGACCGTCTACCGGCGCCAGATCGAAGCTGGTAATCAGGGCGCTACGCGGGGTTTTCTTCACGATACGAAACGCGCGCGTGCCTTCCCAACCACCGTTTTTGCTGGCGTTACCCTGGTAGATTTCAGATTCGCGTTGAATAAAGACATTGGCCAACACGCCGTAGGCTTTACCCCATGCCTCAAGCACTTCCTCGCCCGGGCTGAACATTTCGTCGAGCGTCGCCAGCAGATGGCCGCCGACAATATTGTACTGTTCTGGTTTGATCTGGAAGCTGGTGTGTTTCTGCGCGATTTTCTCAACGGCAGGCAGCAGGGCTGGCAGGTTGTCGATATTGCTGGCGTAAGCGGCAATGGCATTAAACAACGCTTCACGCTGGTCGCCGTTACGCTGGTTGCTCATGTTGAAGATCTCTTTGAGCTCCGGGTTATGGGCAAACATGCGATCGTAAAAATGGGCGGTCAGCTTAGGACCTGTTTCGACGAGCAGGGGAATAGTGGCTTTAACCGTTGCGATGGTTTGGGCGTCGAGCATAGCAGCTTCCTTCGGTGTTATTTAAATGATGTATTTTATATGCATCTTATAAAAATAACCCTGCACTGTAAATGGTTCCTTAACACTTTTCCCCGTAGTGGTAACAACATGAAGAATTCGCATCACAAACCTGAAAAGAAATCCGTTGATAATCGTTGAGTCGTTATTGCTCAAAGCCTTGTGTAATGGGGAGCCAATCGTTTGCGTAAAATCCTTTGTCAAGACCTGTTATCACAGAACGATTCGGTTATACTGTGGGCCGTCGCCCAAAAAGGCCCCCCTTTTAGAGCTGTAATCTATTGTTAGCTGAGCAGGAGATGCGGATGTTAAAGCGTGAAATGAACATTGCCGATTATGATGCCGAACTGTGGCAGGCTATGGAGCAGGAAAAAGTACGTCAGGAAGAGCACATCGAACTGATCGCCTCCGAGAACTACACCAGTCCGCGTGTTATGCAGGCACAGGGTTCTCAGCTGACCAATAAATATGCCGAAGGTTATCCGGGCAAGCGCTACTACGGCGGTTGCGAATATGTAGATATCGTTGAACAACTGGCGATTGACCGTGCAAAAGAGCTGTTCGGCGCTGACTACGCTAACGTACAGCCGCACTCCGGCTCCCAGGCTAACTTCGCGGTCTATACTGCTCTTCTGCAACCGGGCGATACCGTTCTGGGTATGAACCTGGCGCAGGGCGGTCACCTGACTCACGGCTCCCCGGTTAACTTCTCAGGCAAACTGTACAACATCATTCCTTACGGCATCGATGAGTCCGGCAAAATCGACTATGCAGACATGGCGAAGCAGGCTCAGGAACATAAGCCGAAAATGATCATCGGTGGTTTCTCTGCTTACTCCGGTATCGTTGACTGGGCAAAAATGCGTGAAATCGCTGACAGCATCGGTGCATACCTGTTCGTCGATATGGCCCACGTTGCTGGCCTGATTGCGGCGGGCGTTTACCCGAACCCGGTGCCACATGCTCACGTTGTGACGACCACTACCCACAAAACCCTGGCGGGTCCGCGCGGCGGCCTGATCCTGGCGAAAGGCGGTAGCGAAGAGCTGTACAAAAAACTGAATTCTGCCGTATTCCCTAGCGCTCAGGGCGGCCCTCTGATGCACGTTATCGCGGGTAAAGCGGTTGCGCTGAAAGAAGCGATGGAGCCAGAGTTCAAAGTCTACCAGCAGCAGGTGGCGAAAAACGCTAAAGCGATGGTTGAAGTGTTCCTGAATCGCGGCTACAAAGTGGTTTCTGGCGGTACTGAAAACCACCTGTTCCTGCTGGATCTGGTCGATAAAAACCTGACTGGTAAAGAAGCTGACGCTGCGCTGGGCCGTGCTAACATCACCGTCAATAAAAACAGCGTACCAAACGATCCGAAGAGCCCGTTTGTGACCTCCGGTATCCGTATCGGTTCTCCGGCGGTAACCCGTCGCGGCTTTAAAGAAGCGGAAGTGAAAGAGCTGGCCGGCTGGATGTGCGATGTGCTGGACAACATCAATGACGAAGCGGTCATTGAGCGCGTGAAGGGTAAAGTGCTGGATATCTGTGCACGCTTCCCGGTTTATGCGTAACGTTTAACGACGCAAGCGTAAAGAAAAAGGCCGCCAGTGCGGCCTTTTTTACGTCCGGCGTTCAGCGATTAACGACGGTCGAGGGAGATTGCGCCTGGGCCAGTGATGGCCAGAAGCAGGAAGGCTCCAGCTATACTGATATTTTTGTAGAAGTTAATCATATTGGGGAGTACTGCATCGCCGGTCATATCCCAGTAATGATGGCCAATGACGGCGGTACCGAGCGTATAAAAAATAAAGATCACCGCCAGCGGACGGGTGAAGAAACCGAGGACAATCAGGATCGCCGCCGGAACCTCCATCACAATCGCGATAATAGCCGCTAGCGTCGGAAGCGGCGCGCCGGAGGAGGCCATATATTGTACCGTACCGCTAAAACCCATCAGTTTGGGATAGCCAAATATAATAAACAGCAGTACGACGGCAATACGGGCGATCAGCAGCAGAACGGAACGGGAAGAGCCAAAGTCGAAATAGCGTAGTGTGTTCATAATCAATCCGTTGTGAAGGTGCGTGATTTAAACGTAATACACAATTTTGTGATCTGCCACATACCTTGTGCGATCAACGTAGTGTCTGCAGTTGCTCTTCTACGTACAGATAGCCAATGCCGAGTAGCTGTTCAGAACGCGTCAGCCTGCCAAACTCAATCTGTGTCGCGTGTGCCCGAGGGGAATCACCGTGATCGAAGGGATTAAAACCGGTTTGCTTTACAATAGTGGCCAACCAGTTTTCGCCGAATGCACAGCTCCGACCATAGATCCAGATTTGATTAATATTTAGAATGTTCAGGAAGTTATATAAACTCAATCCGATGGCATTGGCGGCTCTCTCTGCCCAGGCACGGATGTGTACATCACCATCTTTCCACGCATTAATCAGTGACTCTGTGGTTATTTTCTCTGGCGAAAGACCTGCATCAGGCTGCGTTTTTAACCACATCCGGGCTTGTTTTTTTAGTGCGGTAAGGGAGGCTACTGTTTCCAGGCAACCATAGCGCCCGCAGTCGCAGGCAATACCATCGGGATTAATAATGGTGTGCCCTATTTGTCCACTGCCATAAAGACTGCCGCGCCAGATCTGGTCGTTGATGACAAATGACGAGCCAATGCCGTAATCGACGTTAATGATGCAAAAATCCACTTGTGTACTGTGGTTTTGCCACTTTTCCGCCAGCGCCAGCATGGCACAGTCATTATCAACTCTTACCTGAACGCCGAGCTCTTCTTCAAGCAAGTATTTTAGTTCAATTGGACTCTTCCAGCGCGCCTGAGGCATGGTTTGAGATACGCCAGTCACTGGATCTACCTGACCATGAACACCCAGCGCGAGATTGATTGTGCGTTCCGGATATTGACGATGAATGCGCCGCCAGCATTCGATAATTACGGTAAGCAGAGCCTGTGGGGTGGGGGCATCAATCTGTATATGCTGGAGGCTGTCTACGGCCAGCAAGCGCGCATCAGCAAGTTGGTACTCAATGCTGGTTGGTGTGATGCTCATGCAAAGCGTCCACGCCCGTTGCTGTGGAATCTGAAAGCTTCCACTATTTACACCTCTGCGACTCATTTTTTCGGTGGAATGGCTAATCAAGCCTTCACCGAGGAGCTCTTCGAGAATATTACTCACGGCCGGAATGGATAACCCGCTGAGTTGCGAGAGTTGCGATTTGCTAAGCTGTTTTTCCCGCCACAGATGGGCAAGAAAGATAGATTTATTGACTTGCCTGACCTGAACATTATTGAAACCGGTTCGCTGCATACACTTAACTCCCTTAACTATATTGCGTGAGCATTGTGCATTTTAACAGCTGAACAGGGATATAAACTCGATGCATTGAATATTTTACTTCTTTTCATTTAGTGGAGAACGCTATGTACGGTTCGGTTAAAGTCTGGCAGGAAACGATTACATTACCGACGTGGACAACGGGCGCGGAAGACCCTAACCCAATGTTCCTTGAGAAACGGGTCTATCAAGGTTCTTCGGGGAGTGTGTACCCATATGGCGTGATTGATACGTTAACGGGTGAGCGTGAGTTGCGTGAGTATCATGCGGTATGGATGGAGAATGATTTCATTCGTATCATGCTACTTCCTGAGCTCGGCGGGCGTATCCATCGTGCCTACGACAAGGTTAAACAACGTGATTTCGTCTACTACAACGAGGTTGTGAAGCCCGCACTGGTTGGGTTACTTGGGCCATGGATTTCTGGTGGTATTGAGTTTAACTGGCCCCAGCACCACCGACCGACAACGTTTATGCCCGTTGATTTTACGATCCTGCAGGGTCAAGACGGTACGCAAACCGTATGGATGGGGGAGGCGGAACCAATGCGTGGTTTGCAGGTTATGACTGGATTTACCCTTTATCCCGACCGTGCACTGATAGAAATTACAGGTAAGGTTTTTAACGGCAATGCCACACCACGGCATTTCTTGTGGTGGGCCAATCCGGCAGTCAAAGGTGGCGATGCGCATCAGAGCGTCTTCCCTCCTGATGTGACTGCCGTCTTCGACCATGGCAAGCGCGATGTCTCTGCATTTCCTGTCGCCACGGGTACTTACTATAAGGTTGATTACTCGGCTGGGGTGGATATTTCCCGCTATAAGAATGTCCCCGTACCGACTTCCTATATGGCGGAAAAATCGGATTACGACTTTGTCGGTGCCTATCATCATGATGAACGCGGCGGGCTCTTGCATGTCGCCGACCACCATGTCTCACCAGGTAAAAAACAGTGGAGCTGGGGCCATGGTGATTTCGGTCAGGCGTGGGATCGGAATCTGACTGACAACAATGGCCCCTATATTGAACTGATGACCGGCGTATTTACCGATAATCAACCGGATTTCACCTGGCTTGATCCATATGAGGAGAAAATTTTTGTTCAAAATTTCCTTCCTTACAGTGAGCTGGGAAATGTGCAAAATGCGAATACGCGGCTTGCTCTCAAACTGGTTCGTGAAGCTGAACAGCTGCAATTAGGGATTTATGCGATTGCTCCGCTGGAAAATATTGTTCTGGAGCTGAGTGCGGATGAGCTGCCTCTTTATGAAACTCAGCTAACGTTAAAGCCCGGCGAAAGCTGGTTGCAAACACTGCAGGAGAAGGACGCCGCGCGCTTAACTCTGCAGGTAAAAAGCAGGGAAGGCGAACTACTACTGAAGTATCAGGAGCATCAGGCACAGCAAACGCCATTACCTGACCCTGCAACGGCACCAGCTATGCCTGAAGAGATCGATAACGAGGATGAGCTTTATTTTATTGGTCAACACCTGGAACAGTACAACCACGCCAGCCGCTATGCCGCAGATTACTATCGCCGGGCGCTAGCACTTGACCCACAGGATTACCGCAATAATGTTGCCCTAGGCACGCTGGCACTTAACGCTGCTGATTGGTCGTTGGCGGAACAATGTGCTCGGGCCGCGCTGCTGCGCGCCCATCGTCTGAATAAAAACCCTCGGGATGGTGAAGCCAGCATGTTGCTCGCTAGTGCTCTGGAAAGACAGGGCGATGAAACCAATGCATGGGATCACTATTACAAGGCTTCGTGGAGCGGAAATTGTCGTGATGCGGCCTACTGGTCTCTTGCGCGGCTGGCAATGAAGCGTGGCGACATCGCGGATGCGTTAGAAAAAGTAGACATTAGCCTCCGGTTTAACGGCAGTAATCATATGGCAATGGCGCTTAAAGCGCTGGCGTTGGCGGAATTACAGCGCGGCAGCGAGGCTCTGAAGTACATATCGGTATGTCTTGAACAATATCCACTAAGCTACCCGCTGCATTGTGTTAGCTGGATGATCAATCAGGACGATGAGACGCGCGATAGCCTGCTACGCGTGACTGGCTGTCGAGGTATTAATGCTAGTCTGCTTGCCGGATGGTTGCTTTCTATCGGGCAGAAAGAGACCGCAAAAACGATGTTAGCCATGCTCGATTGCCAGGAGGCCATTCCAATGCTGTGGCGCGCGGCATTAAGCGACGTAGCCAGCGAGCGCCAGCACTTTATCTCATTGGCCCAGCACTGCCACACGTTACGGGTACGCTTTCCTAATACACTCGATGAAGTCCAGATGCTGCAGAAATTGGATGACAGTGCTTTTGCCTGTTATCTGCTGGGTTGCTTCTGGTACAGCAAAAGACGCTATGACGAGGCGGTTGCTTGCTGGCATGAGACGCTGGAGGAAGCACCGGATTATGCGCCAGCACATCGTTTACTTGGCGTGTACGCCTGGAACAAACAACATGATTCGGTGCGGGCAATGGCTCGACTCCAGCAAGCAGTCGCGCTAGAACCTGAAAATGCTCGTTTTCGTTTCGAACTGGATTATCTCAGTAAGCTGACGGGCACCTCCGTTAGCGAGCGATTACGTCATCTGGAGGAGAACCTCGCGGTTGCACTGAAGCGCGACGATCTGACTGCTGAGTTACTCAGTTTGTGGAACAGTTGTGGGCGTTATGCCGATGCCGCACATATTTTGCGTACCCGAGAGTTTCATCCCTGGGAAGGCGGGGAGGGTAAAGTGACCGACCAGTATTTACTTAATCAGCTGCACAGTGCCTTACAAGCGATTGAGCGCCGGACGTTCCCGCAGGCTATTCAGTATCTGGAGGAGGCGTTGTGCTATCCGTATAACCTTGGTGAGGGGAGACTACCGGGGCAGACAGACAACGACATCTGGTATTTGCTCGGTCATTGCGCGACGCAAAGCGGGGAAACTGAGCAGGCGACGGCATACTACCGCCGCGCACTCCAGGGTGGTACTACGCTGAATGCCGGACGCTACTATAACGATCAACCCGCTGATTATCTCTTCTGGCAGGGAATGGCAATGCGCCAGTGCGGCAATGAAGCGCAGGCAGTGCAGCATTTCCAGAACTTTATCGCCTGGGCTCAATGTCACAAGGACAATGTCCCACAAGCCGACTTTTTCGCCGTCTCGCTACCTGACCTGGTGGTCCTGGATGTGCCGGCGGCGCAGCAACATCAACAGCATTGTCTTTTCATTGAAGCGTTGGGGCATCTGGGGTTGGGGAATATAACCGACTATCAGCGCGCACTACAGCAGTTATTGGCGATCAACCCCGCTCATGATAAGGCGCATTTGATTAGCCATGCCTTGCAAAGCGGCATCTTTTCCTGAACCTCAAACTGGCGGGGGCATCCCGCCAACCCTACTGTTCCCTGCGTTTCCCTTAAAGAGGAATCTATATGAATAACGCGCAGACACATCTTAAAATGGGCTACGTCTGGACTATCTGTCTGGTTGCCGCCTGCGGTGGTTTACTGTTTGGCTATGACTGGGTGGTCATTGGCGGAGCGAAACCATTTTATGAAGCTTATTTCTCTATTACCGACCCGGCACAGTCCGGTTGGGCAATGAGTTCAGCGCTAGTGGGTTGTGTATTCGGTGCGCTGGCCTCCGGATGGTGTGCGGATAAATTTGGCCGCAAACAGCCTCTGATTATGGCCGCAACATTGTTTACGCTGTCGGCCTGGGGAACGGCGCTTGCCCACAGCTTTGATATGTTTGTCGTCTGGCGTATTGTCGGCGGCCTTGGCATCGGTCTGGCGTCTGCGCTAAGCCCGATGTATATCGCTGAGATAAGCCCGGCGGCACAGCGTGGACGTTTTGTGGCGGTCAACCAATTGACGATTGTTATTGGCGTGCTGGCGGCTCAGTTGGTTAACCTGATGATTGCTAAGCCGGTAGCGAGCAGTGCCACGCTTGCAGAAATTAGTGCCAGCTGGAACGGGCAGGTGGGCTGGCGATGGATGTTTGGCTCTGGCATCGTTCCTGCGGTGGTATTTCTGGTACTGATGTTTTTTGTTCCTGAATCTCCGCGCTGGCTGGTACGTGCAGGAAAAAGCCAACGTGCCCATCAAATGCTGATGCGTATCGGCAATCAGCGCTACGCCGATGAAACCATCCGTGATATTGAACATACCCTCAGTAAAGATTCGCAAAAGGTCTCCTGGTCTGCCCTGCTGGAGCCGAAGGTACGCCCTGTCATCATGATTGGCATTGTCCTGGCCATGTTTCAGCAGTGGTGCGGGATTAACGTCATTTTCAACTACGCGCAGGAGATTTTTGCCTCTGCCGGGTTTGATATTAACAGTACGTTGAAATCAATTGTTGCTACCGGACTTATCAACCTGGTATTTACCATCGCGGCCTTACCGCTGGTCGATAAAATTGGCCGGCGCAAACTGATGCTGCTGGGTGCGGCTGGGCTGACTATTATTTATGCATTAATCGGTGCAGCCTACGGTCTGGGAATTTTGGGATTACCTGTACTTATTCTGGTGCTGGCGGCGATTGCTATATATGCATTAACGCTCGCCCCGGTCACCTGGGTGCTGCTGTCGGAAATTTTCCCTAATCGCGTACGTGGCCTGGCCATGTCACTCGGGACGCTGGCACTATGGATTGCTTGCTTCCTGCTAACCTATACCTTCCCGCTACTCAATGCCGGGCTGGGAGCATCGGGTAGCTTCATTCTGTATGGTGTGATTTGTGCAGCAGGTTATCTCTACATTTTGCGCAATGTTCCGGAAACCAAAGGTGTGACTCTGGAAGCGCTTGAAGAGCAACTGGCGCAGCGCCATACCGGTAGGCAGACGATGAAACAGGATCGGATACGCTAATGGTGGATAGCTTTATTCTGGAAAACGCGCATCTTCAGATGCGCGTCAACTCACTGGGCGGCAAGGTACAAAGCTTGTTTTCCCGTCAATGCCAGATTCCGGTTTTATATGATAATCCTGCTGGCGACATGTTCCCGATGATACCGATGGCGAACCGCGTATCAGATAATCGTTTTCTTTTTCGTGGACGAGAAGTCAGGTTGCCCAGCCATCATGCGGATGCACGTTTCTTCTTGCATGGCGATGGCTGGTTACAACCGTGGGAAGTCAAAGCGCAATCTTCCTGTCATTGTGTACTGCAATTGCGTCAGAAACATTCCTGCGGATTCGATTATCTGGCGCTAATACGTTACGAACTGCAGCAAGAGACTCTTGTCGCCACTATGACGCTCGTTCACTGTGGGGATGCGCCGATGCTGTACGGTGGCGGTTTTCACCCATTCTTCGCCTTCGACAGGCACAGCCAGGTACAGTTTCAGGCGAGCGGACACTGGCCGGAAGGTGATTTGCATTTACCGCTAAGCTGGCGTGGAGACCTGCCAGCAGGAGGTGATTTCTCACAGGCGACTTACGGTGAAGATAGCTGGTTAAACGTTTGTTATTCCGGCTGGGGCGGCGTCGCAAGCATTCAACGAGATGTGATGTCTGTCACGATTTCGTCGCAAACTCCTTGGTTGATGCTTTTCCGGATGCCGGGTAAACCTTTTATTTGCCTGGAGCCGCAGAGCCATCCGGTTGACGCACATAACATGGAAGGGCAGCCCGGTCTGGTGGTCTTAGGGCCGGGAGATACCGTTTCATGGTCGCTGAAAATAGCGGTAAATCAGGTACTCATTGCTGGGAGATAGATAAATCCCCGTCTTGCGCCCGTGGCGCTTTATCGCCAGACTATCGACTCCATTCGGGAGGGAATCATGGTCTTGCACTCCACGCGCTGGTTGGCGCTTAGTTACTTCACCTATTTTTTCAGCTACGGTATTTTCTTGCCTTTCTGGAGCGTCTGGCTGGCGGGAACAGGCTTAACGCCGGAAACCATCGGCATGCTGTTGGGCGCCGGGCTGGTGGCCCGTTTCCTGGGAAGCCTGCTTATCGCGCCGCGGGTCAGCGATCCCTCCCGGCTGATTTCGGCCCTGCGGATCCTCGCGTTACTGGTGCTCTTGTTTGCCCTGGCCTTTTGGGCCGGGAACCACGTAGCCTGGCTGGCGGTGGTGATCGTGGGGTTCAACCTCTTTTTCTCTCCGCTGGTGCCGTTGACCGATGCGTTGGCCAACACCTGGCAAAAACAGATAACCATGGACTACGGGCGCGTGCGTCTGTGGGGGTCGGTGGCGTTTGTTATCGGCTCGGCGCTTACCGGTAAGCTGGTCAGCCTGTTTGACTATCGGGCGATTCTGCTGCTGCTCAGCCTCGGCGTTGCTTCTATGCTGCTGGGGATGCTGCTTAAACCCTCGGTGATGCCGCAAGGGGAGTCTCGTCATCAGGAAGCGGCGGGGGTGGCGGCCTGGCTGTCGCTGATACGGCAAAGCTGGCGTTTTCTCGCCTGCGTCTGTCTGCTTCAGGGGGCGCATGCCGCCTACTACGGCTTCAGCGCGATTTACTGGCAGGAAGCCGGTTACTCTGCCTCTGCCGTGGGCTATTTATGGTCATTGGGCGTGGTGGCGGAAGTGGTTATCTTTGCACTGAGTAAAAAAGTATTCAGTCGCTTCAGTGCCCGGGAGCTGCTGCTGCTTTCGGCAGTGTGCGGTCTGATTCGCTGGACGCTGATGGGCGCGACCACGGCTCTTCCGTGGCTTATCGTCACGCAGATTTTGCACTGCGGCACCTTTACGGTCTGCCACCTGGCGGCGATGCGCTATATCTCCGCGCGCCAGGGCAGCGAAGTGATACGCCTGCAGGCGGTCTATTCTGCCGTGGCGATGGGCGGCAGCATTGCGGTCATGACGGTTTTCGCTGGCTTCCTCTATCAGCACCTGCACCAGGGGGTCTTCTGGGTGATGGCGCTGGTGGCCCTCCCGGCGCTGGTGCTACGGCCAAAAGCGGTTGCCTAATCCTCGAGCATTTTGCAAATATGCTGCCGCTGGTGATCGCTGAACATCTCTTCAGTGTGAAACAGCGGCGGTGAAAACAGCGGTAACGCGGTGGCGTAAGGGGTGACGACCAGCGCCACGCCTTTGGGCGCGCCTTCCTTCTCAAAAGCCTGCACGCTTTGATATTTGATATTCAGCGGCAGCAGCGTCAGTTCGCGCAGCTGGAGTTCAAGCGCCTGTTCAAGAACGGGATTATCATGGGTGAGCAGCACGACCTGCTTTTCATGCAGATCGCTTTTCTGCATCAGCCATGCGCCAAAAATCACCGCGATCAGTCCCACCTCTTCCTGATTAAACGTAATCTCGTACGTCGCTTCAAACTCGCTGAGCGCGGCCTGGGTCGTGCGCATCAGCCGCGGGTAGAGACGGCTAATCTCTTCCGGCAGCGCGTTATCAATACCGATAGCGAAAACGCTGCGGTTGAGCGCCTGCGACAAATGAATATAAAGCTGATCGCTAAGTCCCTGGTCATCACTGAACGGCCGGCCTGCCAGATCCTGGAAACGATGAATCAAGCGGTCGATTGCCAGGTGTAGCCGCCGATCCTGGTGATGGCCGTCGCGGATGGGATCGGGCGTTTTCAACAACATAAAGAGCAGCGTCAGGAACAGCTGTTCGCCCGCGTGCGGCGTGCTGGCGACCCGGCGTTGCCAGTGGCGAACGATCTCCTGGGCGAGAGTGAACTCCACCGCTTGTTGCGTCCAGCGCTGCTGCTCATAGGTAAAATCCGGGGTGAGTCCAAGATGATGCTGCAGCAGGCAATATTGCAGATACAGACGCAGGAAATGAACATCGCGACAGTCAAACTGCCGGTTGAGCATCCGCGAGCAGCGGTTGACCAGCGCCTGCAGGTTGGTGTCGTCATACAGCGTCCGCGCAATGCCCTGTAGTTTAAGCTGCGTTTTTAATGCCGGCGTAAAATGGTGGGCGATAAAATGCGGGCATAGACGTAATGCCCGCCGCAGACCGTGCAGCAGACACAGACGTTGATCGATGACAGCACCTTCAATCCGGTAGCTGCCGTCCACCTGTGACGAAAGGGTCAGTCGGTGGTAACGCTGAATTTCGCGTGCGGTCTCTGCGATATCCTGCCGGGCCGTTGACTCATCAACCTGGTTGATGTGGCTAAGCCGTTCTGGCGTCACCGGTTGCCCGGGCAGATAAAACATCAGCAGTACCTGGCTACGGCGCTGTGGACTGGAAAGCGCAGATGGTGGTTCAATGACGGTCATCATCTGGTGAGTTCCAGTTAGGGTTTTTGCTAAGAATAGCTAATGGATGAATGGAGATCAGGGCAGTTCGGCGCCTTTACGTCAGGATTGCTGGCTAAGTTCACAGAATTTTTCACGTGAGGATCGGATGAAGAGAGTGAAACAATGCACCAGTGCGGCATTTTTCATGGTTTTATCATTTAGTGTGCTAGCGCACCCGCATAGCTTCATTAGCCTGAAAACGGAAGTCGTGGCGGACAACGGGCTGCTCACCGGTTTTAAAATGCGCTGGACGATGGATGAAATCACTTCGGCAGACTTGCTCTACGATGCGGGGAAAGCAAAGCCAGGGGATGAGGTGTGGAAAAAACTGGCGGCGGAAGTGATGGCCAATGTGCTCGGCCAGCATTATTTCAGCGAGCTATGGCATAACGGCCAGCGGGTGAAGTTTGATAATCGACCTGATGGCTATGGTCTCGAACGCGAGGGGCACCAGGCGGTGCTGACGTTTACCCTGCCGCTGGCAAAGCCTCAGCCGCTGGCCGGACAAACGCTGACGTTATCGACATTTGACCCGACCTATTATGTCGATATGCACTATGACAACGCGAGCGATGTCACGTTGCCCGCCGCCTTGAGTACGACGTGCAAGGTTAAGGTGGTCACGCCGGAACCGAATGAAAAAATGGCGGCTTTTGCCCAGTCTCTCGATAAAGCCGACGCGCCGCCGGAAGATATGGCGCTGGGAACCTACTTTGCGCAGAAGGTGACGCTGACATGTCCGTAATTTTCTCTCACACCGCACGCACTTCGCGTCTGCGCCAGATGTGGCCGCTGGCGCTTTTTTTGCTGCTGGCAACCGCGGCGGGGATCTGGCTGTGGCAGGCCTGGCCGCAGGTTTTACTGCAAAGCGCCGTCTGGCAGCGGGCGTTGAATCTTGAGCTCAGCCGTCTGCTGAAAGCGGTTGCGGACAACCCCTCAGCGGCGGGATTATCGCTGCTGGCGTTCAGTTTTATCTACGGTGTGCTGCACGCCCTGGGGCCTGGGCATGGCAAGATCGTGATTACCACCTGGCTGGCAACACATCCGGCAAAACTTAAATCCAGTATCATGCTGACCCTGGCGGCCTCGCTCCTGCAGGGCGTAGTGGCGATTGCGCTGGTCGTGGTGGTGTTAACCCTCCTGCAGCTACCGGCCAGACAGCTGCACCTCAGCAGCTTCTGGCTGGAGAAAGGCAGCTATCTGCTGGTGGGGGCGCTGGGCCTGCTGTTGTGCTGGCGGGCGGTAAAAAAGCTACGCTCGGTACTGCGACGACCGACGTTTATCGCATTTACGCCGCACCACATTCATCATGCGCAGTGCGGATGCGGACATCAGCATATGCCCGCACCGGAACAGCTACAGGGCGGCGATGACTGGCGCGCGCGGCTGGTCATTATCCTCTCGGTGGGGATGCGACCCTGTTCCGGGGCGATTATGGTCCTGCTGTTTAGTAAAGTGATTGGCGTATTTAACTGGGGAATGGCGGCGGCGCTGGCGATGGCGGCAGGCACGTCGTTGACCATTAGCGCGCTGGCGCTGCTGGTTCATGGTTTCCGGCAGCTGGCCGTTAAGCTCAGCGGCAATAAGACGCCACCGCTGTGGCAACACGTTGGTTGGGCGACGCTGGCATTGGCGGGCGGTGTGATTTTATTGGTTGCGGCGCTGGTGATGTGGAGCAGTGCGGCGCCTGTTGGTGGGGGCTTACGACCATTTTGAAGAATCCCCTCCCCCGTGAACCGGGGGAGGGGAGAATGATTAACGCTTCAGCGCTTCACTCAGTTCGTCACGCATATTCGCCAGCATAGCTTTAACGACACGCGGATTACCGGCAACGATGTTGCCGGTATGCATGTAGTTGTGGCCGCCGGTGAAATCGCAGACCAGTGCGCCTGCTTCACGAGCAATCAGCTCGCCTGCCGCAAAATCCCATGGTTTCAGCGCGATTTCAAAATAACCGTCAACGCGGCCTGCGGCCACGTAAGCCAGATCCAGAGCAGCAGAACCGGTGCGGCGGAAATCAGCACACTCGGTAAACAGCTTACCGAGAATATTCATGTACGCCGTCGCGTGCTGTTTTGCTTTGAACGGGAAGCCGGTCGCCAGAATCGTGCCATCCAGGTCGCGAGCGTTGCTACCGCGCAGACGGTAACCGTTCAGCTGTGCGCCCTGACCACGGGTAGCCGTGAACAGTTCGTTACGCATTGGATCGTAAACCACCGCGACTTCAGTACGGCCTTTGATGCGTACGGCGATGGAAACAGAGAAGTGCGGCAGACGTTTGACGAAGTTGGTGGTGCCATCCAGTGGATCGATAACCCATTGAACATCCTGATCTTCACCTGCGTGTTCACCGCTTTCTTCGGTGATAATGGTGTGCTGCGGGTAAGATTTGCGAATGGTTTCAATAATCAGCGCTTCAGCTGCTTTATCGACGTTGGTCACAAAATCATTGCTGCCTTTCTGGCTCGTTTCTACGGAGTCTGGGGTTTCGTAGTGCTTGGCAATTAAATTACCCGCCTTGCGCGCTGCGCGCACGGCGATGTTCAGCATCGGATGCATCGGTCTCTCTCACTGGATGTTAAAGAACGGGAAAAAACGGCGCACATAGTAACAGTGAAATCTGCCTATGTCTCCGTTTTATGATAGCATGCGTGAATAATCTTTAGCCGAAGAACCATAATGCTACAAAATATTCGAATTGTACTGGTAGAAACATCACATACCGGAAACATGGGCTCCGTCGCCCGGGCAATGAAAACCATGGGATTAACCAACCTGTGGCTGGTTAACCCGCTGGTTAAACCTGACTCTCAGGCTATCGCGCTGGCCGCTGGCGCCAGTGATGTGATTGGTAACGCGCAGATCGTTGATACCCTGGATGAAGCCCTGGCCGGCTGCAGCCTGGTGGTGGGGACCAGTGCCCGTTCACGTACTCTGCCGTGGCCGATGCTTGACCCGCGCGAGTGCGGTCTGAAGAGCGTGGCGGAAGGGCAGCATGCGCCGGTCGCACTGGTCTTTGGCCGCGAACGCGTTGGGCTGACCAACGATGAACTGCAGAAATGTCACTATCACGTGGCTATTGCCGCAAACCCGGAATACAGCTCGCTGAACCTGGCAATGGCGGTGCAGGTTATCGCCTACGAAGTACGTATGGCGTGGCTGGCCACCCAGGAACAGGACGAACCGGCAGCAGAGCACGAAGAGACGCCGTATCCGCTGGTTGATGATTTAGAACGTTTCTATGGCCACCTCGAGCAAACCCTGCTTGCCACCGGTTTTATTCGCGCCAGCCACCCGGGACAGGTGATGAACAAACTGCGCCGTCTGTTTACCCGCGCGCGTCCGGAAAGCCAGGAGCTGAATATCCTGCGTGGTATGCTGGCGTCTATCGATCAGTTAAAGAAAGAGAAGTAAGCGCCTGCATCCCTTGACGGGGGCGGCTCTGGCTTACCTGGCCTGCATTGCCACAGGCCCGCGCAAGCGTAGCGCCGCCGGGCAAATACAGACCGCACGGATGGTTAAATACCTGACTAAAACAGTCAAGTAAATAGTTGACCAAATTACTCGGGAATGTCAGACTTGGCCCTGCTATGCAATACCCATATTAATAAAAAGCCCGGGCAGGGGCGAGTTTGAGGTTAAGTAAGACATGAGACTGACATCTAAAGGGCGTTATGCTGTGACCGCGATGCTGGACGTTGCGCTCAACTCTGAATCGGGCCCGGTTCCGTTGGCTGATATTTCTGAACGTCAGGGAATCTCGCTGTCCTATCTGGAACAGCTGTTTTCCCGCCTGCGTAAAAATGGTCTGGTATCCAGCGTTCGTGGCCCAGGCGGCGGTTATTTGTTAGGTAAAGAAGCTGGCAGCATCGCCGTAGGCGAAGTGATCAGCGCAGTAGACGAATCGGTTGACGCGACCCGCTGTCAGGGTAAAGGCGGCTGCCAGGGCGGCGATAAATGCCTGACCCACGCGCTGTGGCGCGACCTGAGCGAACGTCTGACCGGCTTCCTGAACAATATCACCCTGGGTGAACTGGTGAATAACCAGGAAATCCTCGATGTTTCAGGTCGTCAGCATAGCCATGAATCCCAGCGCAATACCCGCACTCAGGACGCAATTGACGTCAAGCTGCGTGCATAATACTCGTCTTGTTTCAGCTTGCGGCTCCGCTGCGGCAGGCTGAAATAGTCAGAGTAAAAACGATAAAAAAGAGATTTCAGAATCAGGCCGGGATGTTGCGACATCCCGTGTCCCCGGTCGTACATCAAGCCGGTTGCCTGGTTCCTTGCATTGAGTGATGTACGGAGTTAAAGAGCAATGAAATTACCGATTTACCTCGATTACTCCGCAACAACGCCGGTGGACCCGCGTGTTGCCGAGAAAATGATGCAGTTCCTGACCCTGGACGGGACCTTTGGTAACCCGGCCTCTCGTTCACACCGTTTCGGTTGGCAGGCTGAAGAGGCGGTAGATATCGCCCGTAATCAGATTGCTGAACTGGTCGGTGCCGATCCGCGTGAAATCGTCTTTACCTCCGGTGCAACGGAATCCGACAACCTGGCGATTAAAGGTGCTGCCAACTTTTATCAGAAAAAAGGCAAGCACATTATCACCAGCAAAACCGAGCATAAAGCGGTTCTGGATACCTGTCGCCAGCTGGAGCGTGAAGGTTTCGAAGTCACCTACCTGGCGCCGCAGCGCAACGGGATTATCGATCTGAAAGAACTGGAAGCCGCGATGCGTGACGACACCATCCTGGTCTCCATCATGCACGTGAACAACGAAATCGGCGTTGTGCAGGATATCGCCACCATCGGCGAACTGTGCCGCGCGCGTGGCATCATCTACCACGTTGACGCCACCCAGAGCGTGGGCAAACTGCCTATCGATCTGAGCCAGCTGAAAGTTGACCTGATGTCCTTCTCGGGTCACAAAATTTATGGTCCTAAAGGTATTGGCGCACTGTACGTTCGTCGCAAACCGCGTATCCGCATTGAAGCGCAGATGCACGGCGGCGGTCACGAGCGCGGCATGCGTTCCGGTACTCTGCCAGTCCACCAGATCGTCGGTATGGGTGAAGCTTACCGTATCGCGAAAGAAGAGATGGAAACCGAGATGGCGCGTCTGCGCGGTCTGCGTAACCGTCTGTGGGACGGCGTAAAAGATATGGAAGAGGTTTACCTCAACGGTGACCTCGAGCAGGGCGCACCGAACATTCTCAACGTCAGCTTCAACTATGTTGAAGGCGAGTCGCTGATTATGGCGCTGAAAGACCTGGCCGTTTCCTCCGGTTCTGCTTGCACCTCCGCAAGCCTTGAGCCGTCCTATGTGCTTCGCGCACTGGGCATGACTGACGAACTGGCACACAGTTCTATCCGTTTCTCTTTAGGTCGCTTCACTACCGAAGAAGAGATTGACTACACCATTGATCTGGTTCGTAAATCCATCGGCCGTCTGCGCGACCTTTCTCCGCTGTGGGATATGTTCAAACAGGGCGTAGATCTGAACAGCATCGAATGGTCACATCATTAATCGGTAGGGTATAAGGAGAATTCATCATGGCATACAGCGAAAAAGTTATCGATCATTACGAGAATCCGCGCAACGTCGGCTCTTTTGACAACAGCGACGACAGCGTCGGCAGCGGCATGGTTGGCGCACCGGCGTGCGGCGACGTGATGAAGTTGCAGATTAAAGTCAACAATGAAGGTATCATTGAAGACGCGCGCTTCAAGACCTATGGTTGCGGTTCTGCTATCGCCTCCAGCTCCCTGGTTACCGAATGGGTGAAAGGGAAATCTCTGGACGAAGCTCAGGCTATCAAGAACACCGATATCGCCGATGAGCTGGAACTGCCGCCGGTGAAAATTCACTGCTCCATCCTGGCGGAAGACGCGATTAAAGCCGCGATTGCGGATTATAAAAGCAAACGTGAAGCGAAATAATTAAGAGGTTATTGTATGTCGATTACTCTTAGCGACAGCGCAGCGTCGCGAGTTAATTCCTTCCTGGCCAACCGTGGCAAAGGCTTCGGTCTGCGCTTAGGTGTCCGCACTTCCGGCTGCTCAGGTATGGCCTACGTGCTGGAATTTGTTGACGAGCCGGCGGCAGAAGACACCGTGTTTGAAGATAAAGGCGTCAAGGTAGTGATCGACGGCAAAAGCCTGCAGTTCCTCGACGGCACTCAGCTGGACTTCGTCAAAGAAGGCCTGAACGAAGGGTTTAAATTCACCAACCCGAATGTGAAAGATGAGTGCGGTTGCGGCGAAAGCTTTAACGTATAATCCCGACACTATCCGACGTATTTCCGGCCGCATCAGGGCGGTAAACGCGTGAATCCCGGAGGCTGACAGCAGTCGGCCCAGCGGGTAAGCGACGACAGCCCACGCAGAGGCGGCCCGATGTACACGGGTAGAGGACCCCACCGCGGTGAATCGTGAGTGGGGTTTGCTTTATCTCGTTAACCCTGAGGTTACTATGGACTATTTCACCCTCTTCGGGTTACCGGTCAGTTATACCCTTTCGCAAGAACAGCTGGCTGTCCGGTACCAGGATTTGCAGCGCCAGTATCATCCCGACAAGTTCGCCAGCGCGAGCGCGGCCGAACAGCTCGCCTCCGTGCAGCAATCCGCAACGATCAATCAGGCGTGGCAAACGCTCCGTCATCCGCTGACCCGCGCCGAATATCTCCTTTCGCTCCATGGCTATGACTTAGCCAGCGAACAGCACACCGTGCGCGATACCGCCTTTCTGATGGAACAGCTGGAGCTGCGTGAAGAGCTGGATGAGATTGAAAAATCGCAGGATGAAGAACGTCTGGCGGCATTTATCAAACGCGTGAAGGGGATGTACGACGTTCGTCATCAGCAGGTTGTCGAACAATTAAATAGCGAGACGTGGGACGCGGCGGCGGATACCGTGCGTAAACTGCGTTTTCTCGATAAACTTCAGAGCGTTGCAGAACAACTCGAAGAAAAGCTGCTCGATTTTTAATTTTCGGAAGCAATTATGGCCTTATTACAAATTAGTGAGCCTGGTCTGAGTGCCGCGCCGCACCAGCGTCGTCTGGCGGCGGGTATTGACCTGGGCACCACCAATTCTCTGGTCGCTACCGTGCGTAGCGGTCAGGCCGAAACTCTGCCCGACCATCAGGGGCGCTACCTGCTGCCTTCCGTGGTGAACTACCATGAATCTGGCCTGAGCGTCGGTTACGATGCCCGACACAATGCAGCCCTCGACCCGGTTAATACCATCAGTTCCGTGAAACGGATGATGGGGCGCTCGCTGGCCGATATCCAGACTCGTTATCCCCATCTGCCTTACCAACTGCAGGCCAGCGAAAATGGTCTGCCGATGATTCAGACCGCCGGCGGTCTGCTCAACCCGGTTCGCGTCTCCGCCGACATCCTGAAAGCGCTGGCCGCCCGGGCAACGGAAGCGCTGTCCGGCGAACTCGACGGCGTAGTGATTACCGTCCCGGCCTATTTTGACGATGCTCAGCGCCAGGGCACCAAAGACGCCGCGCGTCTGGCCGGTCTGCACGTATTGCGCCTGTTGAACGAACCGACCGCTGCGGCCATTGCCTACGGCCTGGACTCCGGTCAGGAAGGGGTGATCGCGGTTTACGATCTCGGCGGCGGCACCTTTGATATTTCGGTGCTGCGCTTAAGCCGCGGCGTATTTGAAGTGCTGGCCACCGGCGGGGATTCCGCGCTGGGCGGCGATGACTTTGACCATCTGCTGGCGGATTATCTCCGTGAACTGGCCGGGCTGAGCGATCGTAGCGACAACCGCCTGCAGCGTGAACTCCTGGATGCGGCCATCGCGGCGAAAATTGCCCTCAGCGATGCCGATTCCGTCAGCGTTAACGTCGGCGGCTGGCAAGGCGATATTACCCGTGACCAGTTTAACGAGCTGATTGCGCCGCTGGTGAAACGCACGCTGTTAGCCTGCCGTCGCGCGCTGAAAGATGCGGGCGTGGCGGCGGAAGAGGTACTGGAAGTGGTCATGGTCGGCGGTTCAACCCGCGTGCCGCTGGTTCGTGAGCGCGTCGGTGAGTTCTTTGGCCGCACGCCGCTGACCACTATCGATCCGGACAAAGTGGTGGCCATTGGCGCCGCGATTCAGGCCGATATCCTGGTGGGCAACAAACCCGATAGCGAACTTCTGTTGCTCGACGTTATTCCGCTCTCTTTAGGGCTGGAGACGATGGGCGGCCTGGTGGAGAAAGTGATTCCGCGCAACACCACGATTCCGGTGGCGCGTGCGCAGGAGTTCACCACCTTTAAAGATGGTCAGACGGCGATGTCTATCCACGTCATGCAGGGTGAGCGCGAACTGGTGCAGGACTGCCGTTCGCTGGCGCGTTTTGCGCTGCGTGGTATTCCGGCGTTACCGGCGGGCGGGGCGCACATTCGCGTCACCTTCCAGGTGGACGCCGATGGCCTGTTGAGCGTGACCGCGATGGAGAAATCGACCGGCGTCGAAGCCTCCATTCAGGTCAAGCCCTCCTACGGTCTGACCGACGGCGAAATCGCCACCATGATTAAAGATTCGATGAGTCACGCCGAACAGGATATCAAGGCGCGTATGCTGGCCGAGCAAAAAGTGGAAGCCGCGCGCGTTCTTGAGAGCCTGGAAAGTGCGCTGGCCGCCGATGCCGCGCTGCTAAGCGCCGCAGAACGTCAGGCTATCGATGCAGCAACGGCGCAGCTGCGTGCGGTTGCCGCAGGCGATGACGCCGACGCGATTAAAGATGCGATTAAAAATACAGACACACAAACCCAGGAATTTGCCGCACGCCGCATGGACCAGTCGGTCCGTACTGCGCTGAAAGGCCAATCCGTGGACGAGGTTTAATATGCCAAAGATTGTTTTTCTGCCCCATCAGGACCTGTGCCCGGATGGCGTAGTTGTGGAAGCTGAGATCGGTGAGACCATTCTGGATGCTGCTCTGCGTAGCGGCATTGAGATTGAACACGCCTGCGAAAAATCCTGTGCCTGCACCACCTGCCACTGCATCGTGCGTGAAGGTTTTGACTCGCTGGCCGAAAGTACCGAAGATGAAGATGATATGCTGGATAAGGCCTGGGGGCTGGAGCCCGACAGCCGTCTGAGTTGCCAGGCGCGCGTGACCCACGATGATCTGGTCGTCGAGATCCCGCGTTATACTATCAACCACGCACGCGAGCATTAATATGGGACTGAAATGGACCGATAGTCGTGAAATTGGCGAAGCGCTGTATGACGCCTTCCCGGATCTCGACCCGAAAACCGTTCGCTTCACCGATATGCATCAGTGGATTTGCGAGCTGGAAGATTTTGATGACAATCCGACCGCATCCAATGAAAAAATTCTGGAGGCGATTCTGCTAGTCTGGTTAGATGAAGCAGAATAATTTCCGCAACATGCTTCACGCTGCAGATGCGTGGGTCATGTTTGCTCACTCCCGCCGCACAGTCATCTGTGGGCCCGGCGAATGAGCGGCTGACCGCCTTCTCCTGCAGCGTGAAACATCGGAAAAATAATATGGGCTGCCTTTTGGCGGCCCTTTTGCCAAATAAGGATAAAGATAAAATGACCGAAGCCATGAGGATTACGCTGACGACCCAACCCGCCGACGCGCGCTGGGGAGAAAAAGCGGCTTACAGCATTAATAATGACGGCATCACCCTGCATCTGAACGGTAAAGACGATCTCGGTTTGATTCAGCGGGCGGCGCGTAAAGTCGACGGGATGGGGATCAAACACGTTGCGCTGAGCGGCGAAGGCTGGAATACCGACCGCGCGTGGGCATTCTGGGCCGGCTACAAAGGGCCGAAAGGCAGCCGCAAGGTGGAATGGCCGGCGCTGGACGACGTGCAGAAAAGCGAGCTGGACAATCGCCTGACGATTATTGACTGGGTGCGGGATACCATTAACGCGCCGGCGGAAGAGCTCGGTCCGGAACAGCTGGCTCAGCGCGCCGTCGATCTGCTGTGCAGCGTCGCCTGCGACAACGTGACTTACCGTATCACGAAAGGTGAAGACCTGCGCGAGCAGGGCTACCTTGGCCTGCATACCGTTGGCCGCGGCTCCGAGCGTCCGCCGGTACTGCTGGCGCTGGATTACAACCCAACCGGTGATAAAGAAGCCCCGGTGTATGCCTGCCTGGTCGGCAAAGGGATCACTTTCGATTCCGGCGGCTACAGCATCAAACAAAGCGCGTTTATGGATTCGATGAAGTCCGATATGGGCGGCGCGGCAACGGTTACCGGCGCGCTGGCGTTCGCGATTACCCGCGGCCTGAACAAACGCGTGAAGCTGTATCTGTGCTGTGCAGACAACCTGATCAGCGGTAACGCCTTTAAACTGGGCGACATCATTCGCTACCGCAATGGCAAGACCGTGGAAATCATGAACACCGACGCTGAAGGCCGTCTGGTGCTGGCGGATGGTCTGATTGATGCCTCGGCGCAGAAACCTGAGCTGATCATCGATGCCGCGACCCTGACCGGGGCGGCGAAAACCGCGCTCGGTAATGACTACCACGCGCTGTTCAGCTTTGATGACCCGCTGGCTAACCGTCTGCTGGCGAGCGCGCAGGCGGAAAATGAAGCCTTCTGGCGCCTGCCGCTGGCCGAGTTCCACCGTGGTCAATTGCCGTCTAACTTCGCCGAGCTGAACAACACCGGCAGCGCAGCCTATCCGGCTGGCGCCAGCACCGCAGCCGGTTTCCTGTCGCATTTCGTTGAAAATTATCATCAGGGCTGGCTGCACATCGACTGCTCGGCGACCTACCGCAAAGCGGCGGTTGAGCAGTGGTCTGCCGGCGCCACCGGCCTCGGCGTACGTACCATAGCGAACCTGCTGACGGCTGAGTAATCTTTTTTGCCGGGTGGCGCTACGCTTACCCGGCCTACAGAACCCGTAGGCCCGCGCAAGCGGGCAATTGTGAAGTAGCCAAACTATGTCCGAAACTAAAAATGAATTAGAAACTCTGCTGGAAAAGGCGGCGACCGAGCCGGGCCACCGCCCCGCATTTTTCCGTACGCTGCTGGAATCCACCGTGTGGGTTCCGGGGGCGGCGGCGGAAGGCGAACAGATTGTCGAAGAGAGCGCCGTCGATCTGCAGCACTGGGAGAAAGACGATGGCGCCTCGGTGATACCGTTTTTCACTTCTCTGGAAGCGCTGCAGCAGGCGGTGGAAGATGAACAATCGTTTGTGGTGATGCCGGCCCGGACGCTGTTTGCGATGACGCTCGGCGAAACGCTGTTCCTCAATGCGAAGCTGGCAACCGGTAAAGAGTTTATGCCCAATGAGATCCGCCATCTGCTGGGGGAAGAGGGCAGCCCGCTCAGCACCCAAACCGTGCTCGAAGGCGGCGAATCTTTGTTGTTGTCTGAAGTCGCCGAGCCACCGGCGCAGATGATTGATTCGCTGACGACGCTGTTTAAAACGATGAAGACCGTCAGACGGGCGTTTCTGTGCTCAATTAAAGATAGCGCTGATGCGCCGGCAAACCTGCTGATCGGGATTGAAGCAGAAGGCGATATCGAAGAGGTGATCCAGGCGGCAGGCAGCGTGGCGACCGATACGTTACCGGGTGATGAGCCGATTGATATCTGTCAGGTGGTTGAAGGTGAAAAGGGGATCAGTCATTTTATGATGGCCCATATCACGCCATTCTATGAAAAGCGCTGGGGCAGTTTCCTGCGCGATTTCAAACAGAACCGCATTATCTAAAGCCGCGGGGGCCGAGGCCCCCGCTGTTGTTCTTATTGCGCCGGTTCGATCGGCAGGTCGCTACGTGCGCCCCATTCGCTCCACGAGCCGTCATACAGGCAGACGCCGTTGACGCCCAGCGTCGTCAGCGCCAGCACCACCACCGCCGCCGTGACGCCGGAGCCGCAGCTGGCGATAATCGGTCGCTCGAAATCCACGCCCTGGCGAATGAAAATCTCATTCAGCTCATCAACGGTTTTCAGTTCGCCGTTAATCACCAGATCGGTCCACGGTACGTTGAGCGCGCCGGGAATATGGCCACGACGCAGCCCCGGACGAGGCTCATCCACCAGGCCATTAAAACGCCCGGCCGGACGCGCATCGACGATCTGCGCCGATCCCTCATGGCTAACCAGCAGCACATCGGTCAGCCGTTTGATCACTTCCGGATCGAAGCGTCCGTCAAATTCGCCTTCCGGAATCTCGGGAACTCCCTGCTCAAGCGGCAGTTCATCGCGCTGCCAGCCGGCCAGGCCGCCGGCGAGAATCGAGACATTTTCGACGCCAAATGTGCGCAGCATCCACCAGGCGCGCGGGGCTGAGAAGAGATTGCCTTCATCGTAAACCACCAGATGTTTATCGCTGCTGACCCCCAGTTCGCGCATCGCCACGGCAAAAGCCTCCGCGCGCGGCATCATATGCGGCAGCGGGCTGGTGTGATCCGACAGGGCTTCGATATCGAAAAATACGGCGTTGGGAATATGACCCGCGCGATACTCCGCATCCATATCACGCAGGGCTTCCTGACCTGCCGGCGCCATTCGCGCATCGATAATCTGAATTTCCGGGTCATCAATATGTTCCGCCAGCCAGTCGGCGGCGACAAAAAACGAGGTGGACATGGGGGGCCTCCGTTTTATTATCCATCATTCAATGAATTGTCGACGTTTTCCCGACGGCTGACAAGCTCAGAGCACCGGAGTTGCGACGCCGCGACGTTCCTTAAAATAGGCTTAGCCAGATTCTATTATGGTGGCTATTGGTAATTCCGTCGTTGGCGCATAATACTGTGTTCACTGTTGGTATCCGGTCTTTCGGCCGAGGGGTTAAAGGATGAAACCATTTCGTTTAGCGGCATTGTCTCTGGCGCTACTGACTGCACTATCGCTGACCGCCTGTGATGACAGCGGTAAACCGCAGGCTGTCGCACCGGCCGCCTCTTCCTCTGCAGACAAAGGCGGGGCAAAGCTCGATAGCGCCCAACTGGCGGCGCTGGCGGAAAAAAGCAAAGGTAAGGCGCTGACGCTGCTTGATGCCTCGGAAATCCAGCTGGACGGCGCGGCGGCGATGGTGCTCATCTTCTCTGTGCCGCTTAATCCCGATCAGGATTTCTCCCGCAGCGTGCATCTTGTCGACAAAAAAAGCGGCAAGGTTGACGGCGCATGGGAACTGGCGCCGAATCTGAAAGAGCTACGCTTGCGCCATCTTGAGCCGAAACGCGAACTGATTGTCTCCGTTGACCCGACGCTGAGCGCGCTGAACGCCGCCACCTTTGACACCCATTTTGAAAAAACCATCGCGACCCGCGACATTGCCCCGAGTATTGGCTTCGCCAGCCGCGGTTCGCTGCTGCCGGGCAAAGTGGTCGCCGGGCTGCCGGTGATGGCGCTGAACGTCGATAACGTCGACGTAAACTTTTTCCGTATCAAGCCGGAGTCGCTGTCCGCTTTCGTCAGCCAATGGGAATACCGTAACTCATTGAGTAACTGGGAGTCTGACGAGCTGTTGAAAATGGCCGATCTGGTCTATACCGGGCGTTTCGATCTCAATCCGGCGCGCAACACGCGGGAGAAACTGCTGCTGCCGCTGGCGGATATTAAGCCGTTGCAGCAGCCGGGTGTTTACGTAGCGGTGATGAATCCGGCGGGACGCTACAGCTATAGCAACGCCGCAACGCTGTTTACGCTGAGCGATATCGGCGTGTCGGCGCACCGTTATCACAACCGGCTGTATGTCTTTACCCAGAGCCTCGAAGACGGTGCGGCGCAATCGGGTATCGATGTGCAGTTGCTGAATACGAAAGGGCAAACCCTCGCCGAGGCGAAAAGCGACGCCCAGGGGCATGTTACCCTGCAAAACGATGATAAAGACGCGGCGCTGCTGCTGGCGCGAAAAGACGGGCAGACCACCCTGCTGGATCTCAAACTTCCCGCACTGGATTTGGCCGAGTTCTCGATTGCCGGCGCTCCGGGATTCAGCAAGCAGCTCTTTATGTTTGGTCCGCGCGATCTTTATCGTCCGGGAGAAACGGTGATCCTTAACGCGCTGCTCCGTGACGGCGACGGCAAACCGCTGGCCGAGCAGCCGGTGAAGTTCGAGGTGGTGCAGCCGGATGGTCAGGTGATCCGCTCGCTGGTCAGCAAACCGCTCAACGGTCTGTATCAGTTTACCTGGCCGCTTGATAGTGGGGCGGCGACCGGTATGTGGCATATCCGCGCCAGCACCGGCGACAATCAGCCGCGCGAGTGGGATTTCCACGTTGAAGATTTTATGCCTGAGCGTATGGCGCTGAATCTGACGCCGCAAAATCGACCGCTGGCCATGGATGCCGATGTGCACTTTAACGTTGCCGGCGCCTATCTGTATGGCGCCCCGGCCAGCGGCAATCAGCTGCAGGGGAAACTGTTCCTGCGCCCGCTGCGCGATGCGGTTGCGGCGCTGCCGGGCTTCCAGTTTGGTGATATTGCCGAAGAAAACCTCTCCCGCAGCCTGGATGAAGTCCAGACGACGCTGGATGAAAAAGGCCATGCCGACGTGACTACCGCCAGCCAGTGGCAGGATAGCCATTCGCCGCTGCAGGTGGTTTTACAGGCCAGCCTGCTGGAGTCAGGTGGCCGCCCGGTTACCCGTACCGTACAGCAGCCGATCTGGCCGGCCGATACGCTGCCGGGGATCCGCCCTGAATTTGCCCTTAAAGAGGTCTACGACTACCGCACCGACAGTACGGTGAAACAGCCGGTGGTAGAAGAAAACAGCAGCGCGGCGTTTGAGATTGTCTATGCCGATGCCAAAGGCGAGAAAAAAGCGATCTCTGGGCTACAGGTGCGGCTGATTCGCGAGCGCCGCGACTACTACTGGAACTGGTCTGACAGCGAAGGCTGGCAGTCGCAGTTCGATCAAAAAGATCTGCAGGAAGGCGAACAATCTCTCGATCTGCAGGCCGGGCAAACGGCGAAAGTGAGTTTCCCGGTGGAGTGGGGGTCCTACCGCCTGGAAGTGAAAGGCCCCGATGACGTCATCAGCAGCGTGCGTTTCTGGGCGGGCTACAGCTGGCAGGATAACAGCGATGGCACAGGGGCTGCGCGTCCGGATCGGGTCACCATGAAACTGGACAAAGCGGCCTATAAACCGGGCGACACTATCAAACTGCACATCGCGGCGCCTGCGGCGGGGAAAGGCTATGCGATGGTCGAATCCAGCGAAGGGCCGCTGTGGTGGCAGGAAATTGACGTCCCGGCGGAGGGCATGGCGCTATCGATTCCGGTCGATAAAGCCTGGAACCGTCACGATCTCTACCTCAGCACCCTGGTGATTCGCCCCGGAGATAAATCTCGCTCGGCGACGCCGAAACGGGCGGTGGGTCTGCTGCACCTGCCGCTGGGCGATGAAAACCGTCGCCTGACGCTTGCGCTGGATGCACCAGAAAAAATACGTCCGAATCAGCCGCTGACGGTGAAAATCAAAGCCAGCGTGGCGCAGGGGGAAGTACTAAAACAGGTCAATGTGCTGCTCTCCGCCGTGGACAGCGGCGTGCTGAATATTACCGATTACGCCACTCCGGATCCGTGGAAGGCTTTCTTTGGTCAGAAGCGTTACGGCGCGGATATTTATGATATCTACGGTCAGGTGATTGAAGGGCAGGGGCGTCTCGCCAGCCTGCGTTTCGGCGGCGACGGCGATGAACTCAAACGCGGCGGTAAACCGCCGGTTAACCACGTCACGATTATTGCCCAACAGGCGCAGCCGGTGGTCCTGGATGAGCGTGGTGAAGGGGTTGTAACGCTGCCGATTGGCGATTTCAACGGCGAGCTGAGGGTGATGGCGCAGGCGTGGACCGCCGATGATTTTGGCAGCAGCGACGAGAAAGTGGTGGTGGCCGCGCCGGTGATTGCCGAGCTGAATACGCCGTGCTTCCTTGCCAGCGGCGATGCAACCCGGCTGGCGCTGGATCTGCGTAATCTCACCGACAGGCCGCAAACGCTGAACGTGGCGCTGAGCGCCAGCGGTTTGCTGCAGCTCGATGGCGCGGCCATTCCTCCGCTACAGCTGGCGCCCGGCGCGCGCAGTACGCTGTTTGTCCCGGTGAGCGCCCGCGATGGTTTTGGCGATGGTCAGGTGAACGCCACGATTACCGGCGTGGCTCTGCCGGGTGAGACCTTCACCCCGATGCAGAAACAGTGGAAAATTGGCGTGCGTCCGGCCTACCCGGCGCAAACCGTGAATAGCGGCGCGGTGCTGCAACCGGGGGAACGCTGGCAGGCGCCAGCCGGGCAGACGCAGGGCTTCTCACCGGCGACGCTGCAGGGGCAACTGGTGTTCAGCGGTAAGCCGCCGTTGAATCTCGCCCGCTATATTCGCGACCTGAAAGCCTATCCGTATGGCTGCCTGGAACAGACCGCCAGCGGTCTGTTCCCGTCGCTTTACACCAACGCCGCTCAGCTCAAAGCATTGGGCATCGCCGGCGACAGCGATGAAAAACGCCGTGCGGCGGTGGACATCGGTATTTCCCGACTGCTGCATATGCAGCGTGACGATGGCGGATTTGCCCTGTGGGACAAAGAGGGGCCGGAAGAGTACTGGCTGACCGCCTATGCTATGGATTTCCTCGTGAGAGCAGGTGAGCAGGGCTATAGCGTACCGGCTCAGGCGATGAATAACGGTAACCAGCGTCTGCTGCGCTATCTGCAGGAACCGGGACTGATGACCGTTCGTTACAGCGATGACGCGGCGGCCAGCCGTTTCGCCGCGCAGGCCTATGCCGCCCTGGTGCTGGCCCGCCAGCAAAAAGCGCCCCTTGGCGCCCTCCGCGAAATCTGGAGCCGTCATGAGCAGGCGCGTTCTGGCCTGCCTCTGCTGCAGCTGGGGATCGCCCTCAAAGCGATGGGCGATGCGCCGCGCGCCGAGCAGGCGTTGACGCTGGCGATGAGTACGCCGCGTCAGGATACGGACCGCTGGCTGGGTGATTATGGCAGCGCGCTGCGCGATGATGCGCTGAAGCTGGCCCTGCTGGAGGAGAATCAACTGCTGCCGGATGCGCAGAACACCTTACTGAGCAACCTTGCGGAAGAGGCCTACGGTCAGCGCTGGCTATCAACCCAGGAGACCAATGCGCTGTTCCTGGCCGGCCGGACATTACAGGACTTACCCGGCAGCTGGCAGGCGCAAACGTCGCTACAGGCGCAGCCGCTCTCGGCGGATAAAGCGCAGACCCGCACTCTGAGCGCTGAACAGCTGGCGACCCTGCAGGTCAGCAACACCGGCGATCGCCCGCTCTGGTTGCGTCTCGATAGCAGCGGATACCCGCTCACTGCGCCGCAGGCCACGGGAAACGTACTGGGCATTGAACGCCAAATCTTTGATACCCGCGGTCAGCAGAAGTCCCTGACCTCGCTGCGTAGCGGCGAGCTGGTGCTGGTGAAGCTGGAAGTCACCGCCAAACGCAACGTTCCGGATGCGCTGGTGGTGGACCTGCTACCGGCGGGGCTCGAGCTGGAAAACCAGAACCTGGCGAACAGCAGCGCCAGCCTGCAGGAGAACGGCGACGCGGTACAGAACCTGCTTAACCAGATGCAGCAGGCGGATATTCAGCACATCGAGTTCCGCGACGATCGCTTCGTCGCCGCCGTGGCGATTAACGAAGGGCAGCCGGTGACGCTGGTGTATCTGGCGCGCGCGGTCACGCCGGGAACATATCAGGTTCCGCAGCCGCAGGTAGAGTCGATGTATATTCCGCAGTGGCGGGCGACCGGCACGGCCAGCGGCCCGCTGACTGTTACCCCGTAAATGCGGCCGCTGCGACAGGTAAAACGCCGCTGGCGCTGGCTGGCGGCGTTGGTCGTTATGCTATGGCTGGCGGTGTTGGCGGCCGATCGTCTGTGGCCGTTACCGCTGCATGAAGTGGCGCCGGCCCGGGTGGTGGTAGCGGAAGATGGCACGCCGCTGTGGCGCTTTGCGGATAAGCAGGGGGTCTGGCGCTATCCGGTCGCTCTCGATGATGTGTCACCGCGCTATCTGCAGGCGCTGATCCAGTATGAAGATCGCTGGTTCTGGCGGCATCCGGGCGTGAACCCGTTTGCGGTTATTCGCGCGGCCTGGCAAGACCTGACCGCCGGGCGAGTCGTCTCCGGTGGCAGCACGTTGACCATGCAGGTCGCGAGGCTGCTCGATCCCCATCCCCGTACCTTCGGCGGCAAGCTGCGTCAGCTCTGGCGCGCGCTGCAGCTGGAATGGCATTTATCAAAAAGCGAGATCCTGACGCTGTATCTTAACCGCGCCCCCTTTGGCGGGACGCTGCAGGGGATTGGCGCTGCCAGCTGGGCCTATCTCGGTAAACCCCCTGCGCAGCTGAGCTATGGCGAAGCGGCCCTGCTGGCGGTGCTGCCGCAGGCGCCGAGTCGTTTACGTCCGGACCGTTGGCCGCTGCGGGCTCAGGCCGCGCGCGATAAAGTCCTGGCGCGAATGCGCAGTCAGGGCGTCTGGTCCGATAAGGCGGTACAAGAGGCGATTGAAGAACCGGTATGGCTGTTTCCACGACAGATGCCGCAGCTGGCCCCGCTGTTTTCCCGTCGGCTACTGGCGAGCAGCCGTAAAGAGAAAGTAGTGACGACGCTGGATGCCGGGCTCCAGCGTCAGCTGGAAGATCTGGCGCTCAACTGGAAGGCGCGCCTGCCGCCGCGCAGTTCGCTGGCGATGGTGGTCGTCGACCACACCAATATGAAAGTGCGGGGCTGGGTCGGTTCGGCGGATATTTCCGACGATAGCCGCTTCGGGCATATCGATATGGTCTCGGCGCTGCGTTCGCCGGGTTCGGTCTTAAAACCGTTTGTGTACGGTATGGCGCTGGATGACGGGCTGATTCATCCGGCATCTTTATTACAGGATGTGCCGCGCCGCTTTAGCGATTACCGTCCCGGAAATTTTGATAGCGGTTTTCATGGGCCGGTCAGCGCCAGCGAAGCGCTGGTGCGCTCGCTGAACCTTCCGGCGGTTCAGGTGCTTGAAGCCTACGGGCCGAAGCGCTTCGCCGCCACCCTACGCAATGCCGGTTTGCCGCTGACATTACCGGCCGGTGCGGAACCCAACCTGTCGCTGATCCTCGGCGGGACGGGAACAAAACTGGAAGATATCGTGGCCGGATATAGCGCCTTCGCCCGCCATGGCAAGGTCGCGCGATTGCGGATGACGCCGGACGACCCGCTGGTGGAAAGACCGCTGTTGTCGCCGGGCGCGGCATGGATAATCCGGCGAATTCTGGCTGGCGAAGCCCAGCCGGTGCCGGACGCTTCGTTGGTGCAGGTGGTTCCGCTGGCGTGGAAAACCGGGACCAGCTACGGCTATCGCGATGCCTGGGCCGTTGGCGTCAATGCCCGCTACCTGATCGGGATCTGGACCGGGCGGCCGGATGGCACCCCGGTGGTGGGGCAGTTTGGTTTCGCCAGCGCGGTGCCTCTGCTGAATCAGGTCAATAATATGCTGCTGGCGCGACCGGCTATGGGGCGCGGCGGCCTGCCCACCGACCCGCGTCCGCAGACGGTCAGCGCGGCAACGATCTGCTGGCCAGGCGGGCAGAGCCTGGCGCCAGGCGATAGCAACTGTCGACGTCGACTGGCGACATGGCTGCTGGATGACAGCCAGCCGCCGACGCTGCTGTTACCGGGCCAGGAAGAGGGGCGCGGTATTCGCTTCCCTGTCTGGTTAGATGAACAGGGACGGCGGGTGGCGGCGGATTGCCCTGGCGCGGTGCGGAAGGTCGTCGATGTCTGGCCGCTGCCGCTGGAGCCCTGGCTGCCTCCTGCGGAGCGGCGGGCTGCCCGCTCAGGCGCGGTTTCACCGGACTGCCCGCCGCCGCAGGCGACGGACGTGGCGCCGCTGGTGCTGTCGGGCGTGCGCGAGGGGGCGGTGATTAAACGTTTACCGGGAACGACGCGGGTCATGCTGGCGTTGCAGACAACCGGTGGCGAAGGGCGGCGTTGGTGGTTTATTAATGGTGAACCCCAGACCGCCGCCGGCGCCAGTGCGACGCTTCCGCTGGCGCAACCCGATCGTTATCAACTGGTGGTCATGGACGAGAGTGGCCAGGTGGTGACGGCGAATTTTACGCTGCAATAGCGGCAGATGCCCAATTCCCCTGTTTTATGTGTTGCTAAAATTCGTCTTATTTTAACAAAATGTTACCTTCATCCATAGGCAGCGTCGGTGTTGCTCATTATAATGCGCGCCAGGCCATACGATCGTATGCGCAACAACAGAACACTTTATTAGAGGTAATCATGGCTATTGAACGTACTTTTTCCATCATCAAACCAAACGCGGTGGCAAAAAACGTTATTGGCAGCATCTTTTCTCGCTTTGAAGCTGCAGGGTTCAAAATCGTCGGCACCAAAATGCTGCACCTGACCGTTGAACAGGCTCGCGGTTTCTACGCTGAGCACGAAGGTCGCCCGTTCTTTGACGGTCTGGTTGAGTTCATGACTTCCGGCCCGATCGTGGTCTCCGTTCTGGAAGGCGAAAACGCCGTTCAGCGTCACCGTGACCTGCTGGGCGCAACCAACCCGGACAACGCGCTGGCAGGCACTCTGCGCGCAGACTACGCCGACAGCTTCACCGAGAACGGCACCCACGGTTCCGACTCCGTTGAATCTGCCGCTCGCGAAATCGCGTTCTTCTTCGCTGAAGGCGAGGTTTGCCCGCGCACTCGTTAATCCCCTGCGTCTTTCACGCCACCGCTTTGTTGGCTTCATTCGCGCCCCCCGGCCACATAGCTATCTATGCTCCCGGGGATTTGCGAACTTGTCGCTTCGCCGTGACGTGAAATATTTTGGAGATTCAGAGCCTCATCTTTTCGACAATCGAAAAGCCATAGAGGCTCAAGTACGCAGTAACAGATTTTTTCATCATTGCCGCGTGCAAACGTGGTATTGATGCAGCAGAATTTGTACAATGCAGCGCCCCTGGACGAGCACTCGTTCATAGGGGCGTTTCTTTTTTCAACCCTCCTGGGGCCATAACGTGTAACAACGAGGCCGGAATAGATTATGTCTGAACATATTGTCACACCTGATACCGCCGCTCTGACGGTGCCGAACAAAGATGCCAAAATCAACCTGCTGGACCTGAACCGTCAGCAGATGCGCGAGTTTTTCAAAAACATGGGTGAAAAACCCTTCCGCGCCGATCAGGTGATGAAATGGATGTATCACTACTGCAGCGACAACTTTGATGATATGACCGATATCAACAAGGTGCTGCGCAACAAGCTGAAAGAAGTCGCGGAGATTCGCGCGCCGGAAGTCGTTGAGGAGCAACGCTCCAGCGACGGTACCATTAAATGGGCGATTGCCGTCGGCGATCAGCGTGTGGAAACGGTTTATATTCCGGAAGACGATCGTGCGACGCTGTGCGTTTCGTCGCAGGTTGGGTGTGCTTTAGAGTGTAAATTCTGCTCGACGGCGCAGCAGGGCTTTAACCGTAATCTGCGGGTTTCAGAAATTATCGGCCAGGTATGGCGCGCGGCGAAAATCGTCGGTGCGGCCAAAATTACCGGCCAACGTCCGATCACCAACGTGGTGATGATGGGGATGGGCGAACCGCTGCTGAACCTGACTAACGTCGTCCCGGCGATGGAAATCATGCTGGACGATTTCGGTTTTGGCCTGTCGAAACGTCGCGTGACGCTTTCTACTTCAGGCGTGGTCCCGGCGCTGGATAAACTCGGCGATATGATTGACGTGGCGCTGGCGATTTCTCTGCACGCGCCCAACGATACCATTCGTGATGAGATCGTGCCGATCAACAAGAAATATAACATTGAGACCTTCCTGAACTCGGTCCGCGGCTATATTTCGAAGTCCAATGCCAACCAGGGTCGCGTCACCATTGAGTACGTCATGCTGGATCACGTCAATGATGGTACCGAGCATGCCCATGAGCTGGCGGCGCTGTTGAAAGATACGCCGTGCAAGATCAACCTCATTCCCTGGAACCCGTTCCCGGGCGCGCCTTACGGCCGTAGTTCAAACAGCCGTATCGACCGTTTCTCCAAGGTGCTGATGGAATATGGCTTTACCACTATCGTGCGTAAAACGCGCGGCGATGACATTGACGCCGCCTGTGGACAGCTGGCCGGCGACGTTATCGACCGGACCAAACGTACGCTGCGTAAACGCATGCAGGGCGAAGCCATTGATGTGAAGACGGTCTGATAAATGACGCAGCGCACGCCATGAAGCATGCGCTGCGGATTTATGCCTAATCGCCAGGCGAAATACGCTGATTCGGGCAATAATTACGGTGCGTTTTTGTCGACTTTGAGGCAGTATGTAGCGGCACTACAACCGCTTAGCATTCAATATTGATAAGTATCTGTGATAGTGGGTCATACGGACTTATACTCTTCGTGTGACGTTTAGCAGATGTTTCGCGGCGCGGGGTAAACCGGCGCTGAACTTTAAATTCACGTACCAGTAGTTGTCGAATGAACACTGAAGCCACTCAAGACCATCAAGAAGCAAATACGACGGGCACGCGTCTACGTCATGCCCGTGAACAACTCGGACTCAGCCAGCAAGCGGTGGCGGAGCGCTTATGCCTGAAAGTTTCCACGGTTCGTGATATTGAAGACGACAAGGCGCCGGCCGACCTGGCCTCTACCTTCCTGCGCGGTTACATCCGCTCCTATGCGCGCCTTGTGCACATTCCGGAAGATGAACTGCTGCCAATGATGGCAAAACAGGCGCCGATTCGTGCCGCGAAAGTTGCGCCGATGCAGAGCTTCTCCCTGGGAAAACGCCGTAAAAAGCGTGACGGCTGGCTGATGAGCTTCACCTGGCTGGTACTGTTTGTGGTCATTGGCCTCAGCGGCGCCTGGTGGTGGCAAGACCATAAGGCCCAGCAGGAAGAAATTACCTCGATGGCCGACCAGTCAACCGCTGAACTGAATGCGGGCGACAGCAGCCAGAGTATTCCGTTGGATACCGGCGCCAGCAATACGGCGCCGGATAGCACTGCCAACAGCGCGCCGGTTGATACCACCCCTGCACCGACGGCCTCTACCCAGGCACCGGTTGATAATAACGCCGTTGTGGCGCCGTCTCAGGCCAATGTCGATAGCGCACCGGCTGCCGCGGCGCCGACTTCTCCACTGCCAACCGCCCCGGCTAATGCAGCCGCTACGGCCGCTGCGGCCCAGGATTTGGTTCTGAACTTCTCTGCCGACTGCTGGCTGGAAGTGAGCGATGCAACCGGCAAGAAACTGTTCAGCGGTTTGCAACGTAAGGGCGGTAATCTGAACCTGAGCGGTCAGGCGCCTTATAAACTGAAAATTGGCGCACCGGCAGCGGTACAGATTCAGTATCTGGGTAAACCCGTCGATTTGAGTCGTTTTATCAGAACTAACCAGGTTGCGCGTCTGACCCTTAATGCCGAAACATCACCGGCGCAGTAACAGACGGGTAACGCGGGAGATTTTTCATGCATAACCAGGCTCCGATTCAACGTAGAAAATCAAAACGTATTTACGTTGGGAATGTGCCGATTGGCGATGGTGCTCCCATCGCCGTACAGTCGATGACCAATACTCGCACCACCGATGTGGCTGCGACGGTAAACCAAATCAAAGCCTTAGAGCGCGTAGGCGCGGATATCGTCCGCGTCTCCGTTCCGACGATGGATGCAGCGGAAGCGTTCAGGCTTATCAAGCAGCAGGTCAACGTCCCGCTGGTCGCCGATATCCACTTTGACTACCGTATCGCCCTGAAAGTGGCGGAGTACGGTGTGGACTGTCTGCGTATCAACCCGGGCAACATCGGTAACGAAGAACGTATCCGTATGGTGGTTGATTGCGCCCGCGATAAAAACATTCCTATCCGTATCGGCGTCAACGCCGGTTCGCTGGAAAAAGATCTGCAGGAAAAGTACGGCGAACCAACGCCGCAGGCGCTGCTGGAATCAGCTATGCGCCATGTCGATCATCTCGATCGTCTCAATTTTGATCAGTTTAAAGTCAGCGTGAAGGCCTCCGATGTTTTCCTGGCGGTAGAATCGTATCGTCTGCTGGCGAAACAGATCGATCAGCCGCTGCACCTTGGGATCACTGAAGCCGGCGGCGCGCGTAGCGGCGCGGTGAAGTCGGCGATCGGCCTGGGGCTGCTGCTGTCTGAAGGGATCGGCGACACCCTGCGCGTTTCCCTGGCGGCGGATCCGGTTGAAGAGATCAAGGTCGGTTTCGACATTCTGAAATCCCTGCGCATCCGCGCTCGCGGGATCAACTTCATCGCTTGCCCGACCTGTTCGCGTCAGGAGTTCGACGTTATCGGCACCGTTAACGCGCTGGAACAGCGTCTGGAAGACATTATTACGCCGATGGACATTTCGATTATCGGCTGCGTGGTGAACGGTCCGGGCGAAGCGCTGGTTTCGACGCTTGGCGTGACCGGCGGCAATAAAAAAAGCGGCCTCTATGAAGATGGCGTGCGTAGAGACAGGCTGGACAACGACGATATGATCGATCAGCTGGAAGCGCGGATCCGTGCGAAAGCCTCGATGCTCGATGAAGCGCGTCGCATCAATGTTCAGCAGGTCGAAGAGAAATAATCCGGGGCGGTGTATCACTTCCCGTGTATGATTGAACCCGCAGACGCGCGGCGTCGGGGTTCATTTTTGTATATAGATAAAGAGAATAAACGTGGCAAAGAACATTCAAGCCATCCGTGGCATGAACGATTATCTGCCGGGCGAGACCGCTCTCTGGCAGCGCATTGAAGGCTCACTGAAACAGGTGCTCGGCAGCTACGGTTACAGCGAAATCCGTTTGCCGATTGTAGAGCAGACCCCGTTATTCAAACGCGCGATCGGTGAAGTAACCGACGTGGTTGAAAAAGAGATGTACACCTTTGAGGACCGCAATGGCGATAGCCTGACGCTGCGTCCGGAAGGGACGGCGGGCTGCGTACGTGCCGGCATCGAACATGGTCTCCTGTACAATCAAGAACAGCGCCTGTGGTACGTCGGGCCGATGTTCCGCCACGAACGTCCGCAGAAAGGGCGCTATCGCCAGTTCCACCAGATGGGCGTTGAAGTCTTTGGCCTGCAGGGCCCGGATATCGATGCTGAGCTGATCATGCTGACCGCTCGCTGGTGGCGTGAGCTGGGCATCGCTGACCACGTTGCGCTGGAGCTGAACTCCATCGGTTCGCTGGAAGCGCGTGCAACCTATCGCGATGCGCTGGTTGCCTATCTTGAGCAGTTTAAAGATAAGCTCGACGAAGACTGCAAACGCCGCATGTATACCAACCCGCTGCGCGTCCTGGATTCCAAAAATCCGCAGGTGCAGGCGCTGCTCAACGACGCACCTGCGCTGGGCGACTATCTGGATGAAGACTCCAAAGCGCATTTCGCGGGCCTGTGTGCCCTGCTGGACGATGCCGGTATTCGCTATACCGTCAATCAGCGTCTGGTGCGCGGTCTGGATTATTATAACCGTACCGTGTTTGAGTGGGTCACCACCAGTCTCGGTTCCCAGGGAACGGTCTGTGCCGGCGGTCGTTATGATGGTCTGGTAGAGCAGCTGGGCGGGCGTGCAACGCCGGCCGTAGGCTTCGCTATGGGGCTGGAGCGTCTTGTTTTACTGGTTCAGGCAGTAAATCCGGAATTTAAAGCCGATCCTGTTGTCGATATATACCTGGTGGCTTCCGGAACCGATACCCAGTCTGCAGCGATGCGTCTGGCTGAGCGGGTTCGCGATGAGCTGCCCGGCGCTAAGCTGATGACCAACCACGGCGGCGGCAACTTTAAGAAACAGTTTGCCCGCGCGGATAAATGGGGCGCTCGCGTTGCTCTGGTGGTCGGTGAATCAGAAATTGCTGACGGAAACGTGGTAGTGAAGGATTTACGCTCAGGTGAGCAAACTACCGTAACGCAGGATAGCGTTGCTGCGCATTTGCGCGCACTTCTGGGTTAATCTCCCGGGAATCATTAGTCAGGAGAAGGACTGCGTGGAAACGTATAACAACGAAAACGATCAGGTCGATGCGCTCAAGCGTTTCTTTGCCGAAAATGGCAAAGCGCTGGCCGTTGGTGTGATTTTAGGGATTGGCGCGTTGGTTGGCTGGCGCTACTGGAGTTCTCATCAGCAGGATACGGCGAGAGAATCCTCTTTAGCCTATGAAAACGCCATTTCCGCGCTCAAATCAGACAAGCCGGAAGCGATCGGTTCGGCGGAAAAATTTGCCGCCGATAGCAAAAACAGCTATGGCGCGTTTGCTTCTCTGGAGCTGGCCCAGCGTTTTGTCGATAAGAACGATCTGCAAAATGCCGAAAAGCAGCTTCAGCAGGGCCTGGCCGCCGCGCCGGATGATAACCTGAAGTCGGTTATCAATATGCGTCTTGCGCGTGTGCAGCTGCAGCTGAAGAAACCTGATGAAGCGCTGAAAACCCTTGAGGGTATTAAAGGTGAAGGCTGGGCCGCTATTGTCGCCGATCTCCGTGGTGAGATTCTGCTTAACAAAGGCGATAAGCAAGGCGCTCGCGCAGCCTGGGAAGCTGGCGTGAAAAGCGATGCTTCACCTGCGCTCAGCGAAATGATGCGTATGAAAATAAATAATCTGTCCATCTGAGAGGGACTCGATGCAATTGCGTAAATTACTTTTGCCAGGGCTGCTTTCCGTTACCTTATTAAGCGGTTGTTCGTTGTTTAACAGCGAAGAAGATGTGGTGAAAATGTCACCGCTGCCGACGGTGGAAAATCAGTTTACGCCGTCCACGTCCTGGAGCACCTCTGTTGGCGATGGTATCGGCGATTTCTATTCTAACCTGCACCCGGCTTTCGCCGATGGCGTCGTCTATGCGGCCGATCGTAAGGGCACCGTCAAAGCGCTGAACGCTGATGACGGTAAAGAGGTGTGGTCGGTGAACCTGGCTGAAAAAGACGGCTGGTTCTCTCGCACGCCTGCGCTGCTCTCTGGCGGCATCACCGTTTCCGGCGGTCATGTCTATATCGGCAGCGAAAAAGCGCAGCTGTTCGCCCTGAATACCAGCGATGGTACCGTGGCGTGGCAGGCTCGCGTTGCGGGCGAAGCGATTTCTCGTCCGGTAGTCAGCGACGGCATGGTTCTGGTTCACACCAGCAACGGTCAGCTGCAGGCGCTGAATGAAGCGGATGGGGCGGTGAAGTGGACCGTTAACCTGGATATGCCGGCGCTGTCTCTGCGCGGTGAATCGGCACCGGCGACCGCCTATGGCGCAGCCATCGTTGGCGGCGATAACGGCCGCGTGAGCGCCGTGCTGATGCAACAAGGGCAGATTATCTGGCAACAGCGTATCTCCCAGGCGACCGGACCGACGGAAATCGATCGTCTGAATGATGTCGATACGACCCCGGTTATCGTCAACGGTGTGGTATACACGCTGGCGTATAATGGCAACCTGACCGCGCTGGATCTGCGCAGCGGCCAGATCATGTGGAAGCGTGAGCTGGGTTCCGTGAACGACTTTATCGTTGACGGCAACCGTATCTACCTGGTCGATCAGAATGACCGCATCCTGGCGCTCTCCACCGAAGGTGGCGTGACGCTGTGGACGCAAAGCGATCTATTGCATCGCCTGTTGACTGCGCCGGTGTTGTATAATGGCAACCTGGTGGTCGGTGATAGCGAAGGCTATATGCACTGGGTGAACCCGGAAGATGGTCACTTTGTGGCTCAGCAGAAAGTGGATAGCTCCGGCTTCCGTACCGACGCGGTGGTAGCCGATGGTCGACTGCTGATCCAGGCAACAGACGGCACGCTGTATTCTATTACGCGTTAGTCGTGGCGGCTTACCCCGCGGCTCTTGAGTTTCTTCGCGGCGGCCGGCAACGCAGCCGGTAGCGAAGTTCACTGAGAGACAACGGGTATAGTGCGAATTGAGAAACGGCTCCTGGCAGACAGGGGCCGTTTTGACTTTTTTAAAAACGTCGTTAAATCGATGTTGCATAGCAATTTGTAAGAGGCATTTAACATGATACCTGTGGTCGCGCTTGTCGGGCGCCCTAATGTTGGAAAATCCACGCTTTTCAACCGTTTGACGCGCACTCGTGATGCGTTGGTCGCGGATTTCCCGGGGCTGACTCGTGACCGTAAGTACGGTCGTGCTGAAGTTGAAGGTCGTGAATTTATCTGTATCGATACCGGCGGTATCGATGGCACAGAAGATGGCGTTGAAACCCGTATGGCGGAACAGTCGCTGTTGGCGATTGAAGAGGCGGACGTCGTGCTGTTTATGGTCGATGCGCGTGCGGGCCTGATGCCTGCTGATACCGCGATCGCCAAACATCTTCGCTCCCGTGAAAAGCCGACTTTCCTGGTGGCGAACAAAACCGATGGTATTGATGCCGATCAGGCGATTGCCGACTTCTGGTCACTGGGCCTCGGCGATATCCATCCGATCGCTGCGTCTCACGGTCGCGGCGTGACCAGCCTGCTGGAGCACGTCCTGCTGCCGTGGGCCGAAGAGATCGACCCGTCGGAAGAGGTCGATGAAGATGCGGCGTACTGGGCGCAGTTTGAAGCGGAACAGAACGGTGAAGAAGCGGAAGAGCCAGAGGACGACTTCAACCCGCAAGATTTGCCGATTAAGCTGGCGATTGTCGGCCGTCCGAACGTGGGGAAATCCACGCTGACCAACCGTATCCTCGGCGAAGACCGCGTGGTGGTCTACGACATGCCGGGGACGACGCGCGACAGTATCTACATTCCGATGCAGCGCGACGAACGTGAATACGTGCTCATCGACACCGCGGGCGTGCGTAAGCGCGGTAAAATTACCGACGTGGTCGAAAAATTCTCGGTCATCAAAACGCTGCAGGCCATTGAAGATGCCAACGTGGTGATGCTGGTTATCGATGCGCGTGAAGGGATTTCCGACCAGGATCTTTCTCTGCTCGGTTTTATCCTCAACAGCGGCCGCTCGCTGGTGATAGTGGTCAATAAGTGGGATGGCCTGAGCCAGGAAGTGAGAGAGCAGGTTAAAGAGACGCTGGACTTCCGTCTGGGCTTCATTGACTTTGCACGGATTCACTTTATCTCCGCACTGCACGGTAGCGGCGTCGGTAACCTGTTCGAATCCGTACGCGAAGCGTATGACAGCGCAACTCGTCGCGTCGGGACGGCGATGCTGACCCGTATCATGACCATGGCGGCAGAAGATCATCAGCCGCCGCTGGTGCGCGGCCGTCGCGTGAAGCTGAAATACGCCCATGCCGGTGGTTATAACCCGCCGATTGTGGTCATCCACGGTAACCAGGTAAAAGACCTGCCGGACTCCTATAAGCGTTACCTGATGAACTACTTCCGCAAGTCGCTGGACGTCATGGGGACGCCGATTCGTATCCAGTTCAAAGAAGGGGAAAACCCGTTTGCCAACAAACGCAATACCCTGACGCCGAACCAGATGCGTAAGCGTAAGCGCTTGATTAAACACATCAAGAAAAGCAAATAAGAGAAACCCGCCGCTGGCGGGTTTTTTTATCTCTCAACAACCCGTGATATTGGTGAATCACGTTTGCCGCCCGTTCGATGTGTATAATACCCCTATTATTTCCACCAATTTACTGGCAGGTCACTATGCAGACTGGATTTGTTGGGCTGGGCGCGGTAGTCGAAACCGCTTATCTTCCCGCGCTGAGGCATCTGGAGAACCCCATGAGCGAATGCTGGGGCTTCGATGTGAATCCTGCCAGGAGATTAGCGGGGATAACCCGCTGTGAGTCATTAGCGGCACTGCTCGGAAAACCGTTAGATCTGCTATTTATCACCACCGCGTCGTTGCAGCATCTTCCGGTGCTGGAGGCGGCGCTGGCATCAGCCTGTCCGCGCATTGTGGTGGAAAAACCGGTTGTGGCGACCCTTGAACAAATGACCCGTCTGCGTGAGCTGCTCAGCGAGCTGCAGCATGCGCGGCGGGTACTGGCGCTCGATCACTGGATGGCGCGGGACGGCGCGCTGAAGCGGGCATTGGGTGAGCTGGACGATCGCTGGCAGGGGGAAGATGAGCTGCAGTCCCGTCGGCCTCTGCTGTCGTCAATCCAGGATATCGTGCGTATTGACGGCTTTTTGCAGGAGCCCAGCGGATTTAACGACCAGGGCGAACCCGTGGCGCTCAATTTTGCCACCGGTGAGCCGGATACGCGCCAGTTGCGCCATCCTGACGGCGTGATTCTTGATATTGGTACGCATGTGCTGGCGATGTTGCGCGAAACAATCCGCTACTGTGGTGGGACGGATGAGATGCACCTTGAAATCCGGCAGGCCAGCGATCGGCTGGGTCATGCCATTGCCCGTGGAGATACGCAAACCGCGGAAGGCAATGCCCATCTGCAGGGGGAACTCAGCGGTATCCCGCTCAATATCTGGCTAAACAAATATGCCGGGCCGGCGGGAGGACAAAAAGGAGTGCGCATCTGGCTACGCGATGGACGCATTATCAATCAGGACCGGCGCGATAATTGCGAAGTGGTGGAGCTGATTGATGGCGATCGTATTGAGCGCTGGCGGCGGCCGGGCGCTATCTATGAGCATTGCCTGGGCGAGCATATCCTGGGGAAAGACAGCCTGTTTGTTCGCGCTCCCGAGGAAGTGTCCCGGTTAACGCAGCGACGGATCGGCGAAGTGGCGCTATTGCTTGAATTACAGCAACAATTGCGTGGGCCACACTGAACCGCCGCCGTGGTAAACTGGATAGACGAACATTCGGTAAGGAATCATCATGGAACTCGCATGCCCCATCTGTCGCGCGCCGCTGGCACGACAGGATCACAATGCACACTGTCAGCACTGTGCGAAAGACTTTGCCCTGGAAGCCCGCTGTCCGGATTGCCACAAGCCGCTGGAGGTTTTAAAAGCGTGTGGCGCAGTGGATTATTTTTGCCAGAACGGGCACGGGCTGATTTCGAAAAAACGCGTGGAGTGGGCAGCGGTAGAATAACCGGTGTTACTTTTTCTTCGCCCGGGTTTTCTTCACCGGCGTAATCGTTCTGACTTCGCTTTCGACCCAGCCGTCATTTAAACGAGTGGTCAGCAGATCGCCTGTCTTCACCTGTTTGGTTTGCTTCAGCACTTTGCCGTCGCTGGCGGAGGTTACGCTATAGCCGCGGGCCAGCGTTGCCAGAGGGCTCACGGCCTCCAGATGGGTAACCGCGTTGCCGAAGCGCTCGCGGCGCTCGCTTAAACGCGAGCGGATGCTCTCGGCGAGGCGGTACTCGAGTTGCTGAATGCGTGACTGAATACGGTGGATGCGCGGCTGCGGGTTTTGCATGTTCAGCCGCTGAATGACGCGCTGTTGACGCTGATCGGCGCGTTTCATCTGCGTTTCAAGCGCAAGGCGTATCCGCTCGCGTAGCCTTTCCAGCGCCGTTTGCTGGCGTACTAATCGCAGCTGAGGATGCTGCTGCTGAAGACGATGGAACAGCTGGGTAAAACGACGGTGACGGTTGGCGATAAAATAGTCCATCGCCATTTCCAGACGTTGCTGGCCGGACTGCAGCTGGCGCAGCAGCTCCTGCTGATTGCGGCTGACAATCTCTGCAGCGGCTGAAGGAGTTGGCGCCCGCAGGTCGGAGACAAAATCGGCGATGGTGACGTCGGTTTCATGGCCGACGGCGCTGACGACCGGAATGCGGCTGGCAAAAATCGCCCGCGCTACCCGTTCATCGTTGAAGCTCCATAAATCTTCCAGAGAACCGCCGCCGCGGCCAACGATCAGCACATCACACTCTTCGCGAAGGTTGGCTAATTGTATGGCGCGAACGATTTGCCCTGGCGCATCGTCGCCCTGAACCGACGTTGGGTAGATAACCACCGGCAGCGACGGATCGCGTCTTTTCAGCACCTGCAGAATGTCGTGTAGCGCCGCGCCGCTTTTCGAGGTGATGACGCCTACGCAGCGCGCAGGGGAGGGGAGCGCTTGCTTATGCTGCTGATCGAAAAGACCTTCCGCCGCCAGCAGCGCTTTTAGCTGTTCATACTTTTGCTGTAACAGCCCTTCACCGGCAGGCTGCATGCTCTCGACGATAATCTGATAGTCGCCGCGCGGCTCATACAGCGTGATATTGGCGCGTACCAGTACCTGCTGTCCGTGCTGCGGGCGAAAAGTAACCCGACGGTTGCTGTTGCGAAACATCGCGCAGCGCACCTGGGCGTTATCGTCTTTTAAGGTGAAGTACCAGTGGCCGGAAGAGGGCTGGCTGAAGTTGGAGATCTCGCCGCTGATCCAGACCTGGCCCATTTCCTGTTCCAGCAGCAGGCGAACCGTCTGGTTTAGGCGGCTGACCGTGAAAATTGCAGGGGATTGAGATGGCAACATGTGAGCAAGATCAAATTTTAAATCAGCAGGTTATTCAGTCGATAGTAACCTGATGATGGACGATCGCAAGTATTATTTTCAAAAAAGGGTAGATGCAATCGGTTACGCTCTGTATAATGCCACGGCAATATTTATCCACCCTGGTCGAGATATTGCCCATGCTACGTATCGCTAAAGAAGCTCTGACGTTTGACGACGTCCTCCTCGTTCCCGCTCATTCTACCGTTCTGCCGAATACTGCCGATCTCAGCACCCAGCTGACGAAGACCATTCGTCTGAATATTCCTATGCTCTCCGCAGCCATGGATACCGTAACAGAAGCGCGCCTGGCAATTGCCCTGGCACAGGAAGGCGGCATCGGCTTTATTCACAAAAACATGTCCATCGAGCGTCAGGCGGAAGAAGTTCGCCGCGTGAAGAAACATGAGTCCGGCGTGGTTTCCGACCCGCAGACCGTACTGCCTACCACCACCCTGCGTGAAGTAAAAGTGCTGACCGAGCGTAATGGCTTTGCTGGTTATCCGGTGGTGACCGAAGACAACGAACTGGTCGGTATCATCACCGGTCGCGACGTCCGCTTCGTGACCGACCTGAACCAGCCTGTCAGCGTTTACATGACGCCGAAAGAGCGTCTGGTTACCGTGCGCGAAGGCGAAAGCCGCGAAGTCGTGTTTGCCAAAATGCACGAAAAACGCGTTGAAAAAGCGCTGGTTGTTGATGATGGCTTCCATCTGCGCGGCATGATTACCGTTAAAGATTTCCAGAAAGCGGAACGTAAACCGAATGCGTGTAAAGATGAGCATGGTCGTCTGCGCGTCGGCGCAGCGGTTGGCGCAGGCGCAGGCAACGAAGAGCGCGTAGATGCGCTGGTTGCTGCAGGCGTTGACGTTCTGCTGATCGACTCCTCCCACGGCCATTCTGAAGGCGTTCTGCAGCGCATTCGTGAAACCCGTGCTAAATATCCTGACCTGCAAATCATCGGCGGCAACGTGGCCACCGGTGCCGGCGCACGTGCCCTGGCTGAAGCGGGCGTGAGCGCGGTGAAAGTAGGTATTGGCCCTGGTTCTATCTGTACTACCCGTATCGTCACCGGCGTTGGTGTCCCGCAGATTACCGCCGTCTCCGACGCGGTAGAAGCGCTGGAAGGTACCGGCATTCCGGTTATCGCCGATGGCGGTATCCGTTTCTCCGGCGATATCGCGAAAGCAATCGCTGCTGGCGCTGCTGCCGTGATGGTCGGCTCCATGCTGGCGGGTACCGAAGAGTCCCCGGGTGAAATCGAGCTCTACCAGGGGCGTTCTTACAAATCTTATCGCGGTATGGGTTCTCTGGGTGCGATGTCCAAAGGCTCCTCTGACCGTTACTTCCAGAGCGACAACGCTGCGGACAAACTGGTACCGGAAGGTATCGAAGGCCGCGTTGCCTATAAAGGTCGCCTGAAAGAGATCATTCACCAGCAGATGGGGGGCCTGCGCTCCTGTATGGGACTGACCGGTTGTGGTACCATCGACACCCTGCGTACCAAAGCGGAATTCGTGCGTATCAGCGGTGCTGGCATCCAGGAAAGTCACGTTCACGACGTGACGATCACCAAGGAATCCCCGAACTACCGCATGGGCTCCTGATTTTCATCGCCCGGTCATGCGCCGGGCGATTTTATTTAATCGCTACTGCTCTGGAATAAACGTCAATGACGGATAACATTCATAAACATCGCATTCTAATCCTGGACTTCGGTTCTCAGTACACCCAGTTGGTTGCGCGTCGCGTACGTGAATTAGGGGTTTATTGCGAGCTGTGGGCCTGGGACGTAACGGAAGCTCAGATTCGTGAGTTCAATCCTAGCGGCATCATTCTTTCCGGCGGCCCGGAAAGCACCACTGAACATAACAGCCCGCGCGCGCCGCAGTATGTGTTCGAAGCCGGTGTACCGGTGTTTGGCGTTTGCTACGGTATGCAGACCATGGCAATGCAGCTGGGCGGCCATGTAGAAAGTTCTAATGAGCGCGAGTTCGGCTATGCGCAGGTTGAAGTTGTTACCGATAGCGCGCTGGTGCGCGGTATTGAAGACTCCCTGACCGCTGAAGGCAAGCCGCTGCTCGACGTCTGGATGAGCCACGGCGACAAAGTTACCGCGATCCCGTCTGACTTTGTTACCGTTGCCAGCACTGAAACCTGCCCGTTTGCCATTATGGCGAACGAAGAAAAACGCTTCTACGGCGTGCAGTTCCACCCGGAAGTGACCCACACCCGCCAGGGTATGCGTATGCTGGAGCGCTTCGTGCGCGACATCTGCCAGTGTGAAGCTCTGTGGACGCCGGCAAAAATCATCGACGATGCCGTTGAGCGTATCCGCCAGCAGGTTGGCAATGACAAAGTGATCCTCGGCCTCTCCGGCGGCGTGGACTCCTCCGTGACCGCAATGCTGCTGCACCGCGCTATCGGTAAAAACCTGACCTGCGTATTCGTGGACAATGGTCTGCTGCGTCTGAACGAAGCCCAGCAGGTTATGGACATGTTCGGTGACCACTTCGGTCTGAACATCGTTCACGTGGAAGGCGAGAAGCGTTTCCTGGACGCGCTGAAAGGCGAGAACGATCCGGAAGCCAAACGCAAAATCATCGGTCGCGTGTTCGTCGAAGTGTTCGACGAAGAAGCGTTGAAGCTGGAAGACGTTAAATGGCTGGCGCAGGGTACCATCTACCCGGATGTCATCGAATCCGCTGCGTCTGCAACCGGTAAAGCGCACGTCATCAAATCTCACCACAACGTGGGCGGCCTGCCGAAAGAGATGAAGATGGGGCTGGTTGAACCGCTGCGTGAGCTGTTCAAAGACGAAGTGCGTAAGATTGGTCTGGAGCTGGGCCTGCCGTACGACATGCTGTACCGTCATCCGTTCCCGGGGCCGGGTCTCGGCGTTCGCGTACTGGGCGAAGTGAAGAAAGAGTACTGCGACCTGCTGCGTCGGGCGGATGCTATCTTCATCGAAGAGCTGCATAAAGCCGACCTCTACAACAAAGTGAGCCAGGCGTTCACCGTGTTCCTGCCGGTCCGCTCTGTAGGCGTCATGGGCGATGGCCGTAAGTACGACTGGGTCGTTTCCCTGCGTGCGGTCGAAACCATCGACTTTATGACCGCGCACTGGGCGCACCTGCCCTATGACTTCCTTGGCCGCGTCTCCAACCGCATCATCAACGAAGTCAACGGCATTTCCCGCGTCGTCTATGACATCAGCGGCAAGCCGCCGGCAACGATCGAGTGGGAATGATTAACGGCTAGTTAATATCATTCCATATCAGCTCAAAACAACATTCAACCCTCTGTTTTTACAGAGGGTTTTTTATTATATCAATCCATATCTATTCACTCTACCTCACTTTTTTTCACGGTATATGTGACGGTATTACCCGAAAGGTATACTCTCATACCGTCAGAATTATGGATGCCATACGGGTGAACAGTGCTTACCGATACCAAATTAAAAAACCTCAAGCCGCAGGATAAACTCTACAAGGTTTCAGACCGCGATGGGCTCTATGTCGCCGTGCTCACATCAGGCAGCGTCTCGTTCCGCTATGACTACCGGATCAACGGGCGCCGTGAGACTTTGGTCATTGGTCAGTATGGCCGTGACGGTATATCCCTGGCGGAAGCCCGTGATGAACTTATAGCCGCGAAAAAGCTACTCAACGCAGGCCAGTCACCGGCTGCGGCGAAGCGTGACGGTATCAAACGGATCCGCGGAGCTGAAACATTTGCGGTACATACCGACAGTTACATGAAGAATGTTGTTCTGGCTGAAAGCACCCGGGCGATGAAACAGTCCGTGATCGACAGAGATATCCTTCCGGCGCTGGGGAACAAAATGATGTCGGAGATAACGACGCCGATGGTGCGTGACCTTTGCGATCGGATAGTCGAGCGCGGCGGGAGGGCGACAGCGGTGCAGGCTCGCGAAATTATCAGCAGCGTTTATCGGTACGCCAACGACCGCGGACACGGGTTATTCAACCCGGCAGCAGACATCAAACCTTCAGCAATAGCCATGTTTAAACCGCGCGACCGATGCCTGCAGCCGGAAGAAATTGGTGTTCTGTTCAGGATCCTGGATACCGTAAGCACGTTGCCGACCCTGAAACTGGCGGTAAAGCTCATCCTGATCACCATGGTGCGTAAAAGTGAGTTCACTCTCGCAACCTGGAAGGAGGTGGATTTTGCCAAATCGACCTGGACGATATCTGCTGACAGGATGAAGGGCAGCCGCTCGCACGTTATTTACCTGCCGTCTCAGGCTCAGGATCTGATGGTCGGCCTGCAGATGTGCGCCGGCGGCAGTGACTATCTTCTGCCTGGCCGGTACAGCACCAGTAAGCCGCTATCAAACGCCGCTCTTAACTCCGTTATCGATCGCGCGGTGGCTGCTGCCGCTGATGCTGGGGAGAGCCTGCAACCTCTCACTGTGCACGACCTGCGCCGCACTGCGAGCACGCTGTTGCATGAAGCCGGTTTCCCATCTGACTGGATAGAGAAGGCGCTGGCGCATGAACAGAAGGGTGTGAGGGCGGTTTATAACAAAGCTGAGTATTCCCGGCAGCGCGCCTACATGCTGCAGCAGTGGGCCAATATGGTTGATGCGTGGATAAACGGGGAGCATTACGACCTGGTGCCGTTCTCCCCGTCTGCGTTTGAAAAGTGGATGGAAGGAAAGTAAAGCCACCTGCATTGCGGCTATACGAAAACATCAGTCGGGTCGCCGTGGGATGCGGCGGCTTCGTTCGCCTCCCGGCGCAGGCTGAGGAAGGCGCCAACCGGATCCCAACTGGTGAGTATTTCGTTAATAGCGTTCTGGCTGTGACATGTCACAATCCGTTTTTTTAGCGCAATGGCGCAGGCACCAATATTCGCCCGGGTCGGGCCGGCCATTTTCATGCACAGACACAATGTGATCAGCATGTCGGCATATTCATCAGCGGCTGCTTCGAGAATCGCCGGATCGATGCGTTGCTTTAATTCCTGAATTTTGTGTTTAGCGCTCATTATGTCACCTTAATAAAGGCGGGGCATGCCAGCCTGTCGTCGTGAGTTTTGTGGCAATAAGGGCATTCCCTGAGATGCTCATAAGCATGGTTCAGCACAATTACCGATTGATGTGGATGTAGTGCCACGCCGTTCTCAAACATTTCGCGTAGGAACTTAACCATGGCGTTTGCCGAATCCCGCTGCTCGCGATAACGCCCTGATTCTTGTTGCAGCCTGAGTATTTCCCCGTTCCGCTGATTGATAACAGCGCGGGCCTCTTCAAGCTGGCGGATTAGTGATGCTTCGTCTGAAAAATTCATGCGGCCTCCGTCTTAACTACCGGCACGGCGCAGCCTGGAAGAAGTTCAACCACCGGCGCCGTGCACTGGTTACCCCATACATCGAATCCGTGAGACGACTGGCGGGCGAATAGCTCAATACGCGGAATATCGCCCAGCAGCTGCACAAGCTTCTCGCGGATGATGTCAGGCTTGCGTGAGTTCTCCATGCGTGGGGCCGTGACGTGCTGGCAGATGGAAGCATCCATGCGTTCAGGAAGTTTGCCTCGCACTGCAAACAGGCAGTCTTCGCTATTCGCCCGGGTCATGTGACCCATGCCGATAGCGCTGTTACCTTTGTGCTTATTGGTCTTGTGCCAGGTAAAGCCTTTCATGGTCATCAGACGGAAACCCCATGCTTCAACCACTCGCAGTGCCTCGAGCGGCTGAGTCGGCACCCACCACATAGCCAGCAGGCAATCTTCGGCGGCCAGTTCCCACGCCGGCAGCCTGCAGATATCCAGAACGTTCATTACCGGATACTTGAACCCGGCGCCGCGGTCGCCGTCAGCTGCCTTATCGCGATACGCCCAGGGAGGATCTGCGTAAATCAGGGTGTATTTAGTCATAAACCACCCCACTTGTAGCGCAGATCCCTGAGTAATCACCGCGGCGCAGGCCATTACCGCGACCAATGCACTGAACTCTTCGTACTGCTATGCGGGCACGCTCTACTTCTCCCATTGCGACATCCATGCACTCAAGCCACAGACGCGCCGCCAGGCGGTACTGGCCTTTGTTTTCACGCTCTATCGCTCTCTGTTCAATCGCAATGGCAGCAGGTGTAACGGAGATAACCTTTGATGCTCTGCGCTGCGGAGCGTACTGTGCGTGATACTTTTCAATGCGGTTCATTTTATCCAACCCTCTCGAAATATAATCGCCAGCAGGAACAGCCAGGCTGATATGGCGGCCAGGTACCAGTACCAACCTGACCACCTGGCCCAGTGGCGCGCCAGAACCGTCATGCCGCATTACTCACCGGTCGATACTGGCGCTGATCGACCGGCGGCTTTTTTCCCGTGTATTCAACTGGGCTGTCAGCCTTGCGTTTATCTAACCACTGCTCCACCTCTTCCTTGGTCCAAGCGCAGCGACGATCAGTGATATACCAACGCTTCGGGAATTCGCCTTCCGCTTCAAGTCGGCAAATCGTGCTCCATGACAGCGGCACCACCGACAGAAGTTCCTTCTTGCCAAATGCACCTTTCATATTTCTTCTCCTGTTAAAGTGCGGCGCCGTGGCGCCGAGGTGGTGGTTACATCGGTACTTCGTTCAATTCATCGCGGCGGATGGTGTAGATGTCGGTTGCTTTAGAAAGACGCTCATCATCGTTAGCCAGATTTTTGGCAACGTATTTGTATGCCTTATCCAGATCAGCGATGGTGTTGTAGTTCATTGCTGCATCAGTGAATGCCTTCAGCATTTCATCAGGGTCACGACTATCAGATTTGCTGGTCTTCTCTTCCTGATGTTGTTCAGGCTTAGCGTTGATAAGAGAGTTCATCCCGGCCGCTGTGCTGGATGGCGGCGTGATGTCTCGCTCAACGCGCGGCGTGGTTTCCTGCAGTTCGTCAGGCGTGTAAACCCCGAGAATTACATCAGGGCAGTAAAGTCGAGCCCAGCGTTTAACACCCAGATACGCCAGTTGTTGCTTTGGATCGCTTCCCCATAAAGTTGAGTTACGAACCTGAGCCTGGGTAAGCAATAGGTCCAGTACTCGAGGCTCACTTTCACCTTTCAGCGTTGCCCAGATCTTTACCCCACATCCTTTTTCATCCGCTGCTGACCATCCAGCTGCAAGATACTTTTTCCCTTTGTCGTTTGTTTTTTCGATGAACTTTCCGATCACGTTTTCCCATGGCCCGAACCATTCAAAGTGAACGCGATCCTTCGTTGGAGCCATTGCGGTAATGGCTGCGTTTACCAGTTGTGCTTCATAACCCAACGCGCCGTTAATGACGTGGGTTTTCTGCGCTACAGCGAAGGGATTCATCCCCCACTGTGCAGCCTGCATTGCTACCGCCATACAGTCAGCCGGCTTTCCTGCAAGATGTGCCGGTACCGTAACCCGGCTCTGGGCCATCAACTCGGCAAACCGCACCAGTTGATTAATACCTTCCGGGCTGAATATTGCAGCCGCGGTGCCTACAGTTGCTCCTGGCTGAGATGTGATTGCGATGTCGTTGCTCATACGTACATATCCTGTTTGCGTGCCCAATCAGGGCGTTTAATAATTTCCACGCCGCCCCACTCATCGGACAGGCGACACTGGTGATAGGTATTCAGGTCCCGGCGGAACAGCGCCATTCCGGTATCAACGTCTGGTGCGTCCAACTCAAACACGCGCACCGGGTAGCGGCCACAGTCGATGCTTTCGCTGACTGCCAGGAAAAAGAATCCATGCACCTCGCCGGTAACTTTTTGCGCGCCTTCGCAGTACATGGCGTTCTGCACGTGGTACCGGAATTCCTCTATGTGCCGTGCAAAGCGTTCAATATCGGCCACTTTCTTCACGTCGACGATCACGTTGTGCTCATTGAGCCACTTATCCGGGCGTATCCTGCACAACTCGCCGGTCTCGTCGTCATTCCAGTACATCGATGTTTCGCAGTGGCCTGGCGCCTCCAGCATCCAGCGCGCCGCCGGGTGGGCCATTGCGCTGTCACGCATCAGTTTCAGTTTTCGGCCCTGTTCGGCATCCATCACCGTCATACCCATACCGGCAACATCGCGCAGGAATGCTTCTTCATCTGCTTTACCCTGGTTGGTGCGGCGGTTGAACTGCGGCGCTACGATGAAGCGCTTATCGAATTCCTCCGGTTCCAGAAGCAGGCAGTGCAGGGCCGTACCCATATCCAGTGCGGACTTTTTCTCTTCGTCCTCTGGCGCCGCCTTGATCCACTTCAGCAGGGCCGGATTTTTAGCCAGCAGGTCGAGCTGCGACTTACTCACGCCGTCGCCGGCATGGTAGTCCTCGTTGCTGATATCGTGATAGATTCCTGGATTCATGCCGCTGTCCTCGCGCTGTCTATCTGGTCGGCTAGGTCCAGGCGGGCAACGATTCCGGTCAACTCGCGCTTAAATGTCGACATGACCTCTTCGAACTCACAGCTTTCGCGAGCAGCGTCGAGGATCTCTTTGCGTACCCCGGCGCGAAGCAGTGCTCGCTCGAACGTCTCATCCATGTCGGCGCCGCTGACTGCATCAATCAGCTCAACGTGGCGGTCGTACAAATTCGACGACATCTGGTAATCACCGCCGAACTGAGCGACGATTTTTTTCAGGTTGTTGAATTGCTGAATGTTCATAACCACCTCAGTATTTGATGGTTGTCGCCGGAACTTTCCCGCGAGCTATAGCGACGACGCAGGATTTTGCCCAGTCCTCAGGGATCCCCTGGTCGATAAGAGCCTGAACCGCTGTTGCATTGATGCTTCGGCGATGCTCAACATCAGCAGCTCGGCGCGCCTCTTCTTCTGCAATGCGCTTCTGTTCAGCCAGGAGAGCGGCTTCTTTTTCTTCGGCTTCACGACGGATGCGATCGGCTTCTTCCTGCGCCTTTCGGCGCTCGGCATCGATAGCGGCTTGTTTGTCAGCCTCTGCTTTCTGCTCAGCTGCAATGCGGTCACGATCTGCCTTTTCAGCGGCTTCCTTCTTCTCACGTTCAGCGCGTTCCTTCGCTAAAAGCGCTTCACGCTCTCTGGCCGCAGCGGCGTCGATTTCACGCTGTGCCTGTTCCGCCGCTTCACGCTTCGCTTTCTCTTCCGCCTGGCGCTTAATCTCTTCTTCGCGAGCAATGCGCTGGCGTTCTGCTTCCGCCTTCTTCTCAGCCTGTTCGCGGTCGAAAGCGTCATTCATCAGCATGGCCATTTCATGATCGACGTCCAGTCTGGTCGCTAGTGCTTCCGCCTCTTTTTTTGCTAACTCTTCAGCTTCTACACGTGCTTTTGCTTCTTCCCATTCAGTGGCTGGGCGGCGAATGTCTACAGCCAGTTCATCCAGCGCATCGCGTACCTTTTTTCGGCTTGCATCGACCAGCGCAGGGCGCTTTTTCATTTCAGCAACCAGTGCTTTACCGGCGTCGTCAATAACCGTTTTGGTACGGCGAACTGTTGATGCCATGCTGATATAAACACCGCGGCCTTTAACCGTATTTACATCACCGACTACCGATGTCGCTTTCTGGCGGATGTCAGTAATCAGGCGATCTATGTATTCATCGCTGATGAATGCCGCTTCAAGATCTGCCGCTGCTGGTAGTGTTACCAGAACAAGTTCTTTTGATTCGCTCATTTAACCATCCCCATTTCCGTTTTCACCGCCAATTTATTGACGTATGCCCAGTCGAACGCCTCATGCAGTGAGCGAAACTTCCAGCTCATCAGCCCGCATGCGGTGACGCAGTACCAACCGTTGATGATCTGCCACTGCATAATCGTTACCTCAATGTGTTACCGATGGGGTAATAATTATTCATATGTGACATGGTGTCAATAGATATGACATCTAAAAATTACCCGTGAGGTAATGATTTGGGCAATAAAAAAGCCGCTCAATGGCGGCTTAGTTACTGAAAGATATGTGTTTTATGACTTGCTTTTTGTGTGCTGCTCTATCACGAAATCAATGAAACTTTCGATCTTCTCTTTTTCACCCTGAGGTAACAAAGCGAATTGCTCGTGGTCATATTTGATGGCAGCCCGGCCATCCTGGGGGAGCAGAAGCTCATAGGTTTTCCTGCCGAACGCCGTCGCAATGGCTTCGAGGTGCGCGACGTTTGCCGAAACCTCATTGCGCAAAATGCGGTTAATTGATGGCTGACTGACGCCGGATGCATCCGCCAGGCGCTGCTGAGAAGAAAGCTCCTGGTTGTTACTCATCCACTGCTTGAGATTATGCACGACGATTTCACGGACATCGCCAAAGGCAACATCATCCACGTCGTCCAGGGTAGAGAGTTTATGGTCAACGTCGAGCCAGTTAGTCTGGCGCCGGGCCGCAGTCTCTATTTTGCGCGCTGATGCGTCGCCAATGACCTTTTTGCCATTCACCCAGCGGTTGACCAGATTTGACTGAATACCCATGCGCTCCGACAGCCGCGACTGAACGCCACCGAAGTCAGTGGTAATTAAGTCCTTGAGATTTTCCCGGCGAATGTCATGGATGCTTTTCATGGTCAGGTAAATATTACTCTCTATGTGAATAAGTTAGTTATTAAATTTAAAGCGATTTTACCCCACAGGTAAATGAACCTCTAGGGTAACAAAACTTGCTTTTTGTTACCTTTTGGGTGAATATTGATTATCTGAAATGAATATCAGGCAATAGTTATGAGCGAAGAAATTAAGTTCGATTTCAAACAGCACTGGCTTGATCTGACTCCGGACGAACGTACAGCTTTCGCTAACGACGCCGGAACGACGAGCCACTACATTCAAACCCACCTTACCGGAAAGCGTAAGATGCCTGGTAAGCGTTTGATGGATGGGCTTTTTAAGGCTTGCAAATCCCGTCAGTGGATTAAAAATAAAACAGAACTCGCCGTATTTTTCTACTCCTGAATCGCCTCAAATCTCCCTCTCTGCCGCCGTCTGGCGGCTAAGCCATATCTATTCACACCTCAAAGGTAACAATTATTCATTTTTGGTTGATCTTTTTGTGTCTTGGTGCAAAATTACCAAAGATAAACACCAAAGAGGGCAGCCAATGAAACGAATTACTCAGCGAGAGGCGCTTGATTTTGGCCTCACTCGCTTCTACACCGGCAAAAAATGCATCCATGGCCACGACAGCGAGCGCTATACGCTCAGCGGTCAGTGCGTCCAGTGCAACCACGAGCGCGCCCGACGCCAGGCTCAGCTGCGCTCGGAAAAATTAAAAGCTACACGAAAGGCCCGGGAGGCAGCATGAAAGAACGCGGAATGATTTTTAACGGGGAAATGGTGCGAGCCATTCTCGATGGCCGGAAGACGCAGACGCGGCGCCCTATCAAATGGAGGCAGACGCGCGCTACTGAAATCGCTGAGCGTGAAGACGGCAGTAAATGGCCCTGGAGCGAGGACACTGAGAACGTGTGCGATTACTGGCATCCGTGCCCCTTCGGCAACGTTGGCGACCGCCTGTGGGTGCGGGAGACCTTCGCCTGCCTCGGCAATGAAGACGGATGCGCTATCGACTGGAACGATAATCTGGTCAAAGGCGGCGGCCCTGAATCGGCACGTATTTACCGTGCAAGCTGCGAACAGAAGCCCGGCAATTATGGGTTGTGGTCAATCCCTGACGATGCATTCTGGAAACCGCACACCGACGAAATGCAATTCGAAGGCGCCTGGGTTCCTTCCATCCACATGCCTCGCTGGGCCAGCCGCATAACTCTGGAAATCACCGACGTGCGTGTCGAGCGGCTCAACAGTATTAGCCAAGAAGATGCTCAGGCTGAAGGCTTGGAGCTTACCGGATGGCGGCCAACATACTCTGACCCGGATAGCGGCGGCGAGGTTATGACGCCATACGACAACTTTGCTGAGTTGTGGTCATCCATCTACGGCGACGAAAGCTGGCAGGCCAATCCCTGGGTTTGGGTTATCGAATTTAAGGTAGTCAATTGCGGAGGTGATTGATGGCCGGTGACTGGATCAAGATGCGCGCTGACCTGCATACGCATCCGAAAGTTGTCCGCATGGCGTCCGCATTGAATGCGGACAGACTTCGGATAGTTGGAGGACTACATTCCGCATGGTGTCTTTTTGATGTCCATTCTGTTGACGGATTTCTTGACGGATACAGCGCTGAAACTCTCGATGACATGATCGGATTCCCTGGTTTTTCTCGCGCAATGATTGCTGTTGGCTGGCTTGAGGAAGACGGTGAAAGCCTTGTAATGCCTCGCTTTGATTCGCATAACGGCCAGTCTGCAAAGCGCAGGGCACAGGATGCAGACAGGAAAAGAAACGTCCGCAAAACGTCCGCACCTGAAGCGGACAAAATGCGGACCAGAGAAGAGAAGAGAAGAGAAGATCTAAAAGATATAGATCCCCCCAACCCCCCAAGGGGGCGGGAGACTAAAAAATCATATCCGTATCCTGAGCAACTCAATGCTGAAGCCTGGGAGGAATGGAAAGCCTACCGCCGGGAAAACAGGTTCAAGGCATATGCGCCAACTGAACGGAGCGAGGGAGCTGCGATTACTGAGTTGATAAACCTCTCTGGTGGTGACCGACAGCGGCAGATGATGATTGTGAAACAGAGCATGGCCAAGGGGTGGAAGGGGCTGTTTGAGTTGAAAGATGGTTCTGGCAGGCGTGACGTTAACGTAATGTCTCAGCCTGACAATAAGATCCCGCCAGGTTTCAGAGGTGGACCACCTATCGGGTGATCTACTGTGCAACTGGGGCAGCATTTTTTTTGCTTTTCAGTGTTACCGTAAAGGTAATAAAATTAACGCAAGTCTATTGATATTAATCCGTATGTGTATTTTAATTACCTGAGAGGTAAATCATGCGTAAGTCACTTCAGGCCCTGGGAAGGCTCAAGGCCGGGACGATGAACAAAACCGAAGAGGCTTACTGCCAGCACCTCGAGCTGCGCAAGCGCTACGGGGAAATCGTCTGGTACCGGTTTGAAGGCATCAAGTTGCGACTGGCAGACAACACGTTCTACACGCCTGACTTCTCCGTGATGCTGGCGAATGGACAGATGGAAATGCACGAGGTGAAGGGCTACTGGACCGACGACGCCAGGGTGAAAACCAAAGTCGCCGCAGACCAGTACCCGTTCCGTGTCATCGGGATAACGAAACTGCCGGCCAAAGCTGGCGGCGGCTGGAAGGTCGAAGAGTTCTAAAACGACGATCCTGATAGATATCAAATGAATCAATAAGTTAAACGGGTAAGCGGGGGTAAGTATGGATTTCGATTTCGTGAATTACAGTCGGCGGTCACTGCTGCTGTTCGTGATGGTAGCAAACATCATTGGGTGGATAGTGCTCGCTCCTGTCCTGTATGCGGCTTATCTGGCGATCAAATGGGTGATGGCATGAGCGAACTGACAGCAGCACTGGCGACTATCGAGAAG
>NZ_JBWNLD010000014.1:0-94262 GCF_056521145.1 Klebsiella sp. CSG-1
GCGAAAAAGCACCACAAAGCCGCGGCTAAACCGGTAGCGCAGAAAGCTCAGGCAGCAAAAAAACACCACAAAACCACTAAACATCAGGCCGCTAAACCGGCTGCACAACCGGCTGCTTAATTCTTCCGCTAAGTCAGGTTAATCATAAACCGGCGCTGTTTCAGCGCCGTTTTTTTCTGGAGGGCACTTATGCTTCGGCGCTATCGTTTTGAGCTCATCCTGATCCTGTTAATTCTCTGCGCGCTGATTGCGACCCGCTTTTTCCTCTACTGAATAAGACGGCGCGTCATCACGCTGCGCGGCGACTCTCCGGCCCGACGTCTCACCACGCTTTTGCCGTCCACCTTGCTCTCCCTTGCCGTACCGCCTGGATTGAGCGCTGAATACCACATCAAGGCGCTGGTTTTGATCACAAGGCCACTCACTCAGACCGCTGCCCCTCCTGTTGCGGGAAAGCACTAACGAACCGCCAGCAGCCAGCCATGAATCCCCACGCCATACACCCCAAGGATCAGCAAAAAACAGGCGGCAATTGTCGTTAAGCGATGGGTATGCGCCGGGGCCAGCCAGCGTCGAATGGCGAGGATGTAGCACGACAGCACCCCAAGATCGATAGCCACCCAGATGATGCTCAACAGACCAAGGCTCAGGCCGACATCGCTGGTAATGTGGATAAACTGCGGGAAAAACGCGGCAAAGAACAGAATGTCCTTGGGATTACTCAGGGCGGTCACAAATCCGGACCACACGCCGCCTCGCGCGGTCGCCGCGCCAGGCGCCATATGCGGCGCACGCAGCATACTCAGGGCCAGCCACGTAATATAGAGGGATCCCAGCGCCGCTAACAGCAGCAGAATATCGGGATGGATCGCCACGGCGCCGGTCAACATTGCCGCCGCAACGGCCATCAGCACCAGCGACGCGAGATTGCTGCCCATCATCGTACGCAGTGCTGATGAAGTCCCGTCTCTGGCGGCGCAGCCGGTCACCAGGAGCACTACCGGGCCCGGCGTAGCAATCAGCGCCAGCACCGTCATGCTGTATCCCGCCATCAATGCATAGTTCATGATACTGACTCACTCTCTTTTTTTAGGTCAGCGCATTTTCTATTTAGATTTCAGGATTGAAAAACGACAAATGGTGAGTTTGAATGTGAGTTTAACTCAACATAAAAAGCTGACCGCTATGTCGATGCCGCCGCTGTATGCCCTCCGCGCTTTTGAAACCGCCGCCCGCCTTGGCTCCTTTAGCAAAGCCGCCGCCGCGCTGCACGTTACCCCCGGGGCGATCAGCCGTCATATCAGTACGCTCGAGGCCTGGTTTGACTGCCGGCTGTTTACCCGTCAGGGGCCAAAAGTGGAGCTCACCGATGCCGGGAGGCAGCTCGCCAGCGCGCTGGCGGAAAACTTTGCCGCCATCGACAGCGCCTGCCAGACCTTGCGGCATCAGGCGGGCAAACTGCGGCTGAAATCGCCATCGACATTAACCATGCGCTGGCTGCTGGATGTGTTGCAGCGCTTTCGCCAACACCATCCGCGACCGGTAATAGAGATGAGCAGCGTGTGGATGGACAGAGACAGCGTAGACTTCAGCCGTGAGCCTTATGATTGCGCGATTCTGCTCGGCGATGGTCATTTCGGCGAAGAGACCTGTCACCGGCTGTTGTTTGCCGAATGGCTGGTTCCGATCTGCGCCCCGGCCATGGTCGAGGCCGCTCGCCAGGGGTTATCCGCCTGCCCGCTGATTCATCCGACGACCGATCGCCGGGACTGGCGACGTTGGCTACAGCATGCCGGAGCGTTATCGCCGACCGAAATACACCGGGGAATCGTCTTTGATAGTCTGGAACAAGGCACGATGGCCGCCATGAGCGGCCACGGAGTCTCGGTGGGCGATCTCTTTTTGAGTCTGGAAGCCATTCGCAGCGGCCTGCTGGCGCTGCCGTTCCCGCAGGCCGTTGCAACCGGCGAGGGCTATTACCTGGTGTGGCCAAAAAAGACGCTTAATCCACAGCCTGTCGCCCTGCTGTATCAATTTCTACTCGAGCATATCCCGGCGCCGTTCCCTGACGGATTAACCCGCCTGGGCCAGGCGCCAAAGTGACAGCGGCCCTGACGGTTTACATGACATGAACAGCCTGTACCACCAGATATCCCGCCGCGCCCCAGATGAAAACCGACGCGAGAGAAACATAAACTAACGCACGAATACCTTTTTTAGACATACATCCTCCCGAAACCGGAGATAAGAATTAGCTGATATCATCGCCGGGATAACATCTCTGTTTGTTCAACGGCAGAGAGGAATAACAATATTTGCGGTGAGAAAATGTTTCACATTGAAAACAACTGAGAATGATGTAAAGAAGTGCATTTTTCGCAGAGGCGATGTTTACTTTTTGTTGTTCATCGTCGCTGTCCACGAAATAAACTCCCGCCCCCTCGGCGCGACCCTGTCGCTTAATTTTCGTCTGATTTGGTACTTTCCGTAACCCGATTTATGTTGCTTCCGCTAGCGCTTTCTGCGGAAATAACGCTATGGAGAGATGCGCGCTAACCGGTTGAGTTATCTTCATTCTTCCGCATAAAAGAGCCGTTTTGAGGTAATTTTGTCCGCCGTTGGCTTTGATTAAAATTACTCTTAACTTTCATAAACTTAAATCTCCTGCTACTGTCAATATACACAAAATCATCCCGGCGCCTTCACCGCGTGAAGCGCGCGAAAGGATGCAATGTAGAAACATAATTTCTCCCCAGAGAGTGATATGCGTAGAGACGTACTGTTATTGCTGTGTTCATTTTGTTTGTTGTCCCCGTTTGCTCACGCTGATGATGACAGCATGAGTGCGAAAGATATCAAGACGCTTTTTTTCGGTCATGACGATCGCAAACCGGTCAACAATCCGGCGGAGGAACCCTGGGATGCCATTGGCCAATTAGAAACGGCCAGCGGCAATCTGTGTACCGCTACCCTCATTTCGCCGAATCTGGCGCTGACCGCCGGTCACTGTCTGCTGACGCCGCCAAAAGGCAAGCCGGATAAACCGGTTGCGCTGCGCTTTATTTCGCGCAAGGGCGGCTGGGTGTATGAGATTCACGGCATTGAAGGTCGCGTCGACCCGTCGCTGGGCAAACGGCTCAAAGCCGATGGCGACGGCTGGATTGTCCCCTCGGCCGCCGCCCCCTGGGACTTTGGCTTAATCGTTTTACGCTACGCGCCGGGCGGAATCACGCCGATCCCGCTATTCAGCGGCGATAAGGCCGCTCTCACCGCCGCGCTGAAGGTGTCGGAAAGAAAAGTCACCCAGTCCGGCTACCCGGAAGACCATCTGGATAATTTGTACAGCCATCAGGACTGCATTGTGACCGGCTGGGCGCAGACCACGGTGCTGTCCCATCAGTGCGATACGCTCCCCGGCGACAGCGGTTCGCCGCTGCTGTTGAAAACCGATACCGGCTGGCAGGTCATTGCCGTACAGAGCTCAGCGCCCGGTGCGAAAGATCGCTGGCGGGCGGATAACCGGGCGATTTCGGTGACCGGTTTTCGTGACAAGCTGGAAGCGCTGGCCAGCGAGTAAACCATCAGCCCTGCTGCTGGCGCAGCTGTAGCAATGACGTAATCGGCATCGGTTCGCTGAAGTAAAAACCCTGCAACCGATCGCATCCCGCGCGCCGCAGCAGCGCCAGCTGCTGCTGATTCTCAACCCCTTCGGCCACCACCGTCATTCCCAGCGCTCCGGCGATACGCACGGTCCCGCGAACCAGTTCCGCGGCCTGGGCATCCACATCCACCAGCCCGGCCAGCGATTTATCAATTTTAAGCGTGTCAAAGCGAAAACTGCGCAGATAGCCGATGCTGGAATAGCCAATGCCGAAATCATCCAGCGCCACCGCGGCTCCCAGCGCCTTCAAATTTTCAATGGCCGCAAGGGCGCGGGCTGGATTTTCCATCACATAGCTCTCGGTCACCTCGATTTGCAAACGGCGGGCCGGAAAATGGCAGCGGGCGAGCACCTGGACGACGCGCGTTTCAAACTCCGGGTCGCGAAACTGTGCGGGCGAGATATTCACCGACAGCATCAATTCCCCGATGGCCTGGAGATCGCAACAGGCCCGATAGAGCGCAAACTGTCCCAGCGCATAGATCAGACCGCTGCTTTCCGCGATGCCGATAAAGACATCCGGCGACAGCGGTCCTTCCGGCCGGCGGGGCCAACGCAGCAGCGCTTCGACGCCCTCCATCACCAGAGTATCGGCGTTAACAATCGGCTGGTACCAGACATCAAATTCATCGTTTTCCAGCCCCTGGCGAATGCCGTTTTCGATATTCAGCTGATATTGCCGGGTATCGTTGAGGGTCTCGTCATACCAGGAGGTGCGCCCTTTCCCTGATTTTTTCGAGTGATACATCGCAATATCGGCCCGGCGAAACAGCTCGGTGCTCGAACAGGATGCGGGAGTGCCGCTGGCAATGCCGATGCTGGCGCTGATGTAAATTTTCCGCTCATTGAGCTTCACCGGCGATTTCAGCATCTCCAGCACCGCCCACGCAAAGGCCGATGCGTGATCCACCGCCTGCTCCCCGCTGATGGTCATGGCAAATTCATCACCGCCCATGCGGGCCAGCAGGCCGTCGCCCGGCACCCGTTCCTGCAGCTCCCGCGCAATATGGGCAATTAGCGCGTCGCCGACATCATGCCCGTAGTTATCGTTGACATCCTTAAACCCGTCGAGATCAATAAACACCACGCACTGGGTCTCATGCTGCGACTTATCGCACTCCTGATTCAACCGCCCGATCAGCGCCCGGCGGTTGGGCAACTGGCTGAGCCAGTCGGTTAGCGCGATTTTGCGCGCCAGCGTCTCTCCACAGGACAGTTTGTACAGCCCGAGGCAGCTGAAGAGAATAAACAGCAGGATCAGGCTGGCGGCCATCAGGGCGATAAGTCGGATACTGCTCGACGCCGCCTCCGCCGCCTCCGCGCCGGGCAGACGCGGCTGCCAGCTGAGATAGCCGATGATCTCCCCGGCATTGGTACGCAGCGGAATACTGTACTCACCGCTCCTCTGCGTCTCATGCAGACCGCTAATCTGAAAAGTATCCCCCAGTTTTTGCAGCATCTCGGCATTGATATGCCGGGTGACCACCAGGTAGCGACGCGTATCATCATGCACCTGTAAGCGCCCCAGCGTCGGGCGAATCAGTCCAATACCAATAAAGGCAATGCCTTCACGGGTGCGGGTAATACCGGCGTAGGCGCCTTTGCCGCTGCGCAACGCTTCAGCATGCCGGGCGATGAGTGATTGCAAGCCGCTGCCAAAAAAGCGCGTGTCGGTTTCGTTAAAGGCCTGGCTGCGAAACGACCCCCACAGCACGCGATAATGCTGATCGAGCACGAAGGTACCGTCGTAAAGATTGTTGATTTTGAAGCCCGAACCCCAGGAGTCATATAGCCAGCCGGCATTCAGCATGGGGGCGTAGGTTTGTTTAACCGCGTCGTCCCAAATCGAGTTATCCAGTACCAGCGACAGGACGCGGTTCACCGATGTTTGCACCGCGCCATCCACGGAAAGAACGGAGCGATGCCTGTCGATTTCATTGGTTTTAATGCTAATCAGATGCTGGGAAAGATAGATTAAAGAAATAACAGAAACAATGAGGCCGATACCGGCAAGGAAGATCATGACCGAAAGCGTTTTGGCCGAGGGAAGATTGCGCCAGCCAGGCAAATTAACCATGCTTTGTCCTCATCACGGCTGAAGGTAAACGCGCCGCCAGTACTCTTTTTTAAAGAATAATACAGAGAACAAATTTTGCCGCCCGCGCAAGCAGGCGGCATCACATTACGCCAGTTTAATCAGCACCATTCCGGTCACCAGCAATATCACGCCGATCCAGCCTTTGTGATTTAAGCGTTGGCCGAATAAAATCCATCCTGCCGCAATGGTGGCGGCAATACCGAAACCGCCCCACAGCGCATAGGCCACCGACAGGTCAATTCCCTTCACCGCCTGGGAGAGCGCGCTGAAGGCGCCCAGCACCGCCAGCAGCGACAGTATGCCGTATACTTTACGACGAAAACCGTCTGAAAATTTCAAAAAGACGTTAGCGACAATTTCCAGCACGATGGCCAGCGCCAGCCAGGCGCCGTGAATCCACTCAAACTGTTGCATGGGCCGCCTCCGTTGGCTGCTTCAGCGTTTTTTGGGTACCGGATTTAATTAGTACGATCCCGGCCACCAGCGTCGCCAGTCCCGCCATTTTGACCAACGAAAGCGCTTCATCAAACAGCAGAACGCTGAATAACGTGATCAGTAAAATACCGATACCCTCCCACAGGGCGTAGGCCACACCGAGGGCGATTTTTTTAACGGCAAAAGCCAGAAATATATAGGAAAGCGCAATCATCACCAGCATTAAAATAAAGCCTGTGTGCCCACCGCTGACGCTGGCCCATTTCATAGAAAGTGTGCCGGTAATTTCAGCAACGATTGCTAAAGCTAATAATATCCAATAAAACATAATCCTTCTCCTGCTAGAGAATATAATCCACCGCGGCTTACAGCGAAGGTAAACCGGAAAAATTCTAAGATTGTTTAGCCGTGCGCAGTGCGCCAGCTCAGGCAGAGAGAAAGGACTAAAGCGCGGAGCGCCAGTGTTGCTCGCCGGCAAAGCGGCAGCCAGGGAAGGAAACTGCAGGGTGAGTCGAAATATACATCCTGAACTGATTGTCCATAAAATTACAATTATCCGCGGTATTGCTTCTCGTCATTGCGGATGAGTATTGTCCTCGGTAGTTATACACAGTAAATTTGTACCATAATGCTACATTATACTCAAAGTCTTTGCACTTCTTTACGTCTGACATTTGATTTTGATTAGCTTTTACTGATGTCAATCGCCATTATGATGGCGCTTTACTATTTTATTTTCGCCACCGGCTTGTTTTCACCACCGTAGACGTTTTAGCAAGGGCGGACATCTTGCCTGAGCGAGGCAATTTTTGCTGATTTTACCCCGGCATTCGGGTCTACACTGTGATGAAAATTCGATCATTTTTTCAGGGACACACATGGCTAAACCCATCATTACGCTTAATGGATTAAAGATTGTCATCATGCTGGGCATGCTGGTCATCATTCTCACCGGTATCCGCTTCGCCGCGGATATTATCGTCCCGTTCATCCTTGCGCTGTTCCTCGCCGTGGTAATTAACCCGGTGGTCCGGCTGATGATGCGCTGCCGGGTACCGCGCGTGCTGGCCATTTCGTTGTTAATCAGCGCGATTGTCATGCTGGCGGTGATTTTGCTGGCCTCATTAGGTACCTCGCTGAATGAACTGGCGCGCACGCTGCCGCAATACCGCACCTCGCTCAGCGAGCCGGTGCAAACCGTGACGCCCTGGCTACAGCGATTTGGGTTTACCGTTTCCGTTGTCGAGTTGAATAAATACATCGACCCCAACGCGGTCATGACGATGGTGACCAGCCTGCTTACCCAGCTGTCGAACGCGATGTCCTCAATCTTCCTCTTGCTGCTGACGGTGGTCTTTATGCTGCTGGAAGTGCCCCAGCTGCCGGCCAAGCTGCAACAATTGATGTCCAGACCGGTGGAAGGTATGGGCGCCATACAGCGCGCGATCGACAGCGTCTCTCACTATCTGGTGCTAAAAACCGCCATCAGTCTGGTGACCGGGATGGTGGTCTGGGGCATGCTGGTGCTACTCGACGTTCGCTTCGCCTTTATGTGGGGGCTGCTGGCCTTTGCCCTCAACTATATTCCGAATATTGGCTCGGTCCTGGCCGCCATTCCGCCTATTTTGCAGGTGCTGGTGTTCGGCGGCCTGTACGACGCGCTGGTGGTGCTGGCAGGCTACCTGGTGATTAACCTGGTCTTCGGGAATATTCTTGAGCCGCGGATCATGGGCCGCGGTCTGGGGCTATCGACGCTGGTGGTATTTCTGTCGTTGATTTTCTGGGGATGGCTGCTGGGACCGGTAGGTATGCTGCTTTCCGTCCCCTTGACGATCATTGTTAAAATCGCGCTTGAGGAGAGTCCCGGCGGACGCAGTATTGCCATACTGCTGAGCGATTTAAGTAAATAGGCTTCGTTACGCCGGCGGCGCAATGCCGCCAGCGGCAGGTTTCTCTTCGTCTATGCTTAAACACTCTGTTGCCTGCGGATTTCTCATGACCAACGATCCCGACCTCAAGGTGTTTCTGACATTCGGCACCCCGCCTCTTCCCCCCGCTGTCGAGCAAGGATGGCTGGTACATGACGGGGCGCGCATCTGGTATACCGTCTGTGGCGATGGCCCTACGGTGATCTTACTGCACGGCGGACTGGGCCACTCGGGTAACTGGAGCTATCAGGCGGTAAGGCTGGTGGAGGAAGGTTATCGCGTGGTGCTGATCGACAGCCGCGGTCATGGCCGCAGCACACGTGACCAACGGCCCTACACCTACGAGAGGATGGCGTCGGACGTACTGGCCGTGATGAACAAACTGGCGCTGGACAAGGCCCGCTTTATCGGCTGGAGCGACGGAGCCTGCACGGCACTCATCTTTGCGGCCCGGCATCCGCAGCGGACTACCGGCGTGCTTTTCTTTGCCTGCAATATGGATCCCAGCGGGACGAAAGAATTTCAGTCTGACCCAACGATAGAACGCTGCTTTTCCCGCCACCGACAGGACTACATGGCGCTGTCGCCCACGCCTGCAGGCTTTGACCAGTTCGTCGCAGCCGTAACGGAAATGATGAGCACCCAACCCAATTACTCTGCCAACGATCTGAAAAAAATCAAGGTGCCGGTCAACGTGGTCCTGGGTGAGCATGACGAGTTTATCAAACCCGAACATGCCATCTATCTGGCCGCCACGCTCCCGAACGCCACGCTGACGATTCTGCCCGGGGTGAGTCATTTTGCGCCGTTACAGCAGCCAGGGCTTTTTAATGCCGAGGTGCTTAAGTTTTTGCTCAGAGTGCAGGACGATTAAGCAGCGCCCTGTCTCGGTTCAGGCCCCGGCGTTTACGCCGCAAACCCCGTTAAAACGGAACTCTCCGACCGCCGGGGAGGATTGCTGAAGAGGGATCGGCGGTTTATTGAGACCCGGGTCGGCCCGGCGGCGCTTTGATGTGCTTCATCGGCCGGCGTAAGGCGTAGCCGGCATTTGCGCGTTATCAACGGTGTTCACGCTCATGCCATAAGCTCGATTAACCCGCGCAGCAATGCATGACATCTCCTGCCGACACGCCATCTCATTTCTGGATATTCCCCTTTATTCCTCTCCTTCCGGACCCCTGTAGCCGACACAGCGAACGTCCGCTTCGATCGCCGTCACATAATTGCTCTTACAATTATTACTCTCAGGCTAACAATCCTTTAGCGGGCTTAATTGATGCGCTGCCCGGCGCGTCGCACACTAACTTCCACACCAGGACAATCAAAACGATCTGTCGAATCAGGAGGTTAATAATGAATGCCGAACAAACGCCGGGGCGCGTCTGGAACCGTCGCCGTACGGAAAAGCAGCGGCGGCTGGCCGCCGCGAACGTCTCCGGTAAGGTTATCCCCACCGACCAGCTGGTCGATGCGCTGGAACATCTGCTGGCACCGGGCGACCGCGTCGTACTGGAGGGCAATAACCAGAAACAGGCCGATTTTCTCTCCCGCATGTTGGCGGAAGTGAACCCGCAAACTATCCACGACCTGCATATGATCATGCCCAGCGTCGGGCGCAGCGAGCATCTGGATCTCTTTGAAAAAGGGATTGCCCGTAAGCTCGACTTCTCGTTCTCCGGTACCCAAAGCCTGCGGATTTCGCAGCTGCTGGAAGATGGTCTGCTGGAAATTGGCGCGATTCACACCTATATCGAGCTTTACTCTCGCCTGTATGTCGACCTGTCACCCAACGTCGCGCTGATCGCCGGGTATAAAGCCGACCGCAAAGGCAACCTTTACACCGGGCCCAGCACCGAAGATACCCCGGCGCTGGTCGAAGCCGCCGCCTTCCACGACGGGATCGTTATCGCCCAGGTTAACGAACTGGTTGACGACGAGTGCGATCTCCCGCGCGTCGATATCCCCGGCTCGTGGATAGATTACGTGGTGGTGGCCGACAAGCCGTTCTTTATTGAACCTCTCTTTACCCGCGACCCACGCCTGATTAAGCAAGAACATATTCTGATGGCGATGATGGCGATTAAAGGCATCTACGCGGAACATCAGGTGCAGTCTCTCAACCACGGGATCGGCTTTAACACCGCCGCCATTGAGCTGCTGCTCCCGACCTATGGCGAACAGCTGGGGCTGAGAGGCAAAATCTGTCAGCACTGGACGCTTAACCCGCATCCGACGCTCATCCCGGCCATTGAAAGCGGCTGGGTGGAAAGCGTCCACTGTTTTGGCGGCGAACTGGGAATGGAAGAGTACATCCGCGCCCGTCCGGACATTTTCTTTACCGGCGCCGATGGCTCTATGCGTTCTAATCGCGCCTTCTGCCAGCTGGCGGGTCAGTACGCGGTCGATATGTTTATCGGCTCCACCCTACAGGTTGATGGCCTTGCCAACTCCTCTACCGTCACCCGCGGCCGGCTTTCCGGATTCGGCGGCGCGCCGAATATGGGGCATGACCCGCACGGTCGCCGCCATGCGACCCCGGCCTGGCTGAACATGATCACCGAACCGGATCCGATGCAACGCGGCAAAAAGCTGGTGGTGCAGATGGTCGAAACCTTCCAGGCCGGCGTGAAGCCGACCTTTGTGGAAAAACTTGATGCGGTAGAGGTGGCGAAAGCCTCCGGCATGCCTTTGGCCCCGGTGATGATCTACGGCGATGACGTCACCCACGTGCTGACCGAAGAGGGTATCGCCTATCTCTACCGGGCGGAAAGCCTCGAAGAGCGGCGGGCGATGGTAGCCGCAGTCGCCGGCATCACCGACATCGGTCTGGGCGTCGATGCCAGACGCGTCGCCGAACTACGCCATAGCGGCAAAGTGGTCTATCCGGAAGATATCGGTATTCGCCGCAGCGATGCGACCCGTTCTCTGCTCGCCGCCGGCAGCGTTGCCGACCTGGTCGAATGGTCCGACGGTCTTTACAACCCACCTGCCAAATTCCGGAGCTGGTAATGAAACTCCTGTCACAGACTCATGCCGGGCTACAGACCGAGAAGCTGGCGTTGATCGCCCGCGACTGCCTGATCGACGAAGCGCGATTAAGCCCGAAGCCGGGTCTGGTGGACAGCCGGGGAAACGGCGCCCATCACGACCTGTCGTTAGATCTGATGGAGCGCTCGGCGCACAGCCTGACCCCGACGTTTCTGCAACTGGCCCAGCACAGCTGGCTGCGCCCGGCCGACATCGCCCTGCGCGAAACCGTTGGCCGTTTAGGACGCGAAGGCGAACGGCAGATGATGGCGGCCACCGACGGCGTGAATACCCACCGCGGCGCGATTTGGGCGCTGGGATTACTGGTGAGCGCAAGCGCGATGTTAAGCGTCAACGCCAGCGCGCAGCGGATCGCGGACACCGCCGCCCTGCTCGCCCGTCTGCCGGACAGCGCCGCGCCGAAGGTCTTCAGCAAAGGCCTGAAGGCGACGCACCGCTACCGGGTACCGGGCGCGCGTGAAGAGGCGCAGCAGGGGTTCCCGCACGTGATGAAACTGGCACTGCCCCAGCTCTTGCGCAGCCGCGCCCAAGGCGCGGATGAAAACGCGGCTCGTATTGACGCGCTGATGGCAGTCATGACCTCGCTCAGCGATACCTGCGTTCTTTCACGCGCCGGAATGGCCGGCCTCAACGCGATGCAGGCCGGCGCACGCGCCGTGCTGAGTGCCGGCGGCAGCGCCACGGTTCAGGGCAGCAAAGCGCTCGCCGAACTCGACACGCAGCTGCTCACCCTCAACGCTTCGCCCGGCGGCGCCGCCGATTTGCTCGCCGCCACGCTGTTTCTCGACAGGGTCAGCCAGCCCGTGTCTTGCTCAATTTAAAGAGGATGTTATGGAACACATTACATTGTCATTTCCTGCCAGCCGCACCTTCAGCGGTCAAGCCCTGGCAGGCGTCGTTGGCTCCGGTGATATGGAAGTGCTGTTCACCGCGGCAGTCGGCGACACGCTCAACATCGATATCACCACCTCCGTGGACAACAGCACTCACCGCTGGAACGCGCTGTTTGACCGTCTGAATCTGATCAACGGCCTGCCGGCCGGCACGCTGATTATTCACGATTTCGGCGCGACGCCGGGCGTGGCGCGCATTCGCATCGAACAGGTTTTTGAGGAGGTTTCCCATGCGTAACGACCGCAGCTTTATTGAATTACGCGCCCGTGAACGCGCCCGGACGCTGCTGGATGAAGGCAGCTACCGCGAACTGCTCGATCCGTTCGCCGGCATGATGTCGCCGTGGCTCGCGCCGCAGGGCGTCGTGCCGCAGTCTGACGATGGCATGGTGGTCGCTCGCGGCACCATCAACGGCCAGTCCGCGGTGGCGATCGCCATCGAAGGTACCTTTCAGGGCGGCAGTATGGGCGAAGTCTCCGGCGCGAAAATGGCGGCGGCGCTGGAGCTGGCGGCAGAAGACAACCGCAACGGCATCCCGACGCTGGCGGTACTGTGCCTGGAAACCGGCGGCGTGCGTCTGCAGGAGGCCAACCTCGGTCTCGCCGCCATCGCCGACATTCATGCGGCGATTGTCGACCTGCGTCGCTACACCCCGGTGGTCGGCATTATCGCCGGCACCGTCGGCTGTTTCGGCGGGATGTCCATCGCCGCCGCGCTGTGCAGCTATCTGATTGTCACCCGCGAGGCGCGTCTGGGCCTCAACGGCCCGCAGGTCATCGAGCAGGAAGCCGGCATTGACGAGTACGACTCTCGCGATCGCCCGTTTATCTGGAGCATGACCGGCGGCGAAATCCGTTATGCAAGCGGGCTGGTCGATGCGTTGGTCGGCGACGGCATCAACGCGGTGAAATCAGCGATGAATGAGGCCATTGCCAGGGGCGTCCCGGCACAAAACCGCAGCGATAAATATGCGGATTACCTGGCCCGCCTGACCCACTTCGATACCCGCCAGCAGGCGGATACCGCGCAGATCAAACAGCTTTTTGCCCGGGAGGAGAAATGAAGACTCAGTCCAATAGCCGTGGGGCCGCATGGCTGGAAAAACTGGCGCCGAACGCGCCGCGCATGCACGGCCTGTGCGCCTCCGTACAAGTCGCCGACGGACAGCTGAATGGCGAAAGCGTGCGCTTCATCGCCGTGGTGCCGGATGCCAACAACCACTACCCGCGCGCCGCCCAAGGCGAAGTGGGTCTGCTGGAAGGCTGGACGCTGGCGAAAGTGGTCAATGAAACCCTCGCAGCCGACGCCAACAGCGAGGTGAAACGCCCGATTGTGGCGATCATCGACGTCCCAAGCCAGGCCTATGGCCGCCGCGAAGAGGCGTTCGGTATCCACCAGGCGCTGGCCGGTGCCGCGGGCGCTTATGCGAAAGCGCGCCTGGCGGGCCATCCGGTGATTGGCCTGATTGTCGGCAAGGCGATGTCCGGAGCGTTTCTGGCGCACGGCTACCAGGCCAACCGCCTGATTGCCATCAACGACCAGGGCGTGCTGGTGCATGCGATGGGCAAAGCGTCCGCCGCACGTATCACTCTGCGCACCGTCGAAGCGCTGGAAAAACTGGCGGCGACCATTCCCCCCATGGCCTACGACGTCAGCAACTACGCGACGCTCGGTCTGCTCTCCGACCTGCTCAATCTCAGCAATCCGGATGCCCCGTCGGATGCTGACCTGGCGCTGGTGGAGATTACCGTGCAAAAGGCCATTTCCGATGCGCGCAAAGACCCAACGCTGAAAAACCGTCTCGGCGCGGAAAATCGCCGGAGCTCTACCCTGGTCCGCGAACGAATGCGCGCCAGCTGGTAACGAGCAACATCAGAAGTACGTAAAAAAAGACCTGCCGAAAGCGGCTACCGTCGGGCGCAGCATAGCGCCCACGGCTCACTGCTTTTAGAAAATCAAAAACATCGCAATGAGCCCAATACGCTCAATCATTCACGCAGCCTCAAGGCGGCAACGGAGTCAATCCCCATGAGTTTGCTGAAGTCAGCGACCGGGGGCCGGGAAGGCAGCCAGCGCAGAGGCAGCTTGAAGGACGACGCGTATTTCTTTTTTTATCTACAGGTGATTACTCTATGACTTATGTAATTGTTCATGCCCTGGCGCCGATTTTTCTCATCATGCTGCTGGGCTTCTGGGCCGGCAAGGCCAAAATGGTCGACAACAAAAATGTGTCGCTGCTGAATATCTTTGTGATGGACTTTGCCCTGCCCGCCGCGCTGTTCAGCGCCACCGTACAGACGCCGTGGGCGGGAATCGTCGCGCAGTCCCCGCTGATAGTGGTGCTGACCGGCGCCATGTGGGTGACCTATGCGGCAATCTACTTCCTGGCCACCGGCGTCTTTAAAAAATCACCGCAGGACGCGGCGGTACTGACCCTCACCGTGGCGCTGCCAAACTATGCCGCACTCGGCCTGCCCATTCTCGGCAGCGTGCTGGGCGAGAGCCCGGCCACCTCGCTGTCCGTGGCGGTGTCCATTGCCTGCGGTTCGGTACTGATGACCCCGTTCTGCCTGCTGATCCTCGAGCGTGAAAAAGCGCGCGCCGCCGGTGAAAACAGCGGTTCTACCCTGGCAATGCTGCCGGTGCTGATGTGGCGCTCGCTGAAAAAACCGATCGTCATGGGCCCACTGCTCGGCGTGATCCTCTCGGCTATCGGCATCACCATGCCGGACCTGCTGCTGGCGGCGATCAAACCGCTGGGCCTGTCTGCCACCGCGGCCGCACTGTTCCTGACCGGGGTGATCCTCTCTGCCCGCAAGCTGAAGCTGAACGCAATGGTCGGTATCGCCACCATTGCCAAACTGCTCATCCAGCCGTTTATCGCCTGGGGCATCGTTCTGGCCTTCGGTCTGCACGGTTCGGTGGCGATCACCGCTATCCTGATGATTGCCCTGTCTGCCGGTTTCTTCGGCGTGGTGTTCGGCAACCGCTTTGGCGTCCAGTCGCCGGATGCCGAAGCCGTGCTGCTGTTGAGCTCCGTTCTGTGTATCCTGTCGTTACCGCTGTTTATTACTCTGACTTCCGGACTCTGATATGACCTTTACTCCGCGCCCGCACGATTTACTGTGGCTGAACAACGCTAACGCCTTACTGACCGTTGAGGAGGCGTGGGTGGCAACCCAGTGGCACCCCGGTTTGCCGGTGGTAGTGCGGCGCGATGTAAATGAAAACCATGATATTGCGGTGGGCGTGCGCGGCATGAAGCGCGAACAGCGCGCCGCCGGATGGGTGAAGGCAGAGGCGGTTTCCCGCGTGGTGACGCCGGAAGCGCTTACCGAACGTGAACGTCTGCTGCACTCGCCGTTTGTTTCCCAGCCGCCGGTTCAGGCGGCTATTTTACTGACGACCTTTGCGTGGCCGTGGCTGTGGGGCATCACCGGCAGCACCGGCTATGCGCTGGCCAGCGAAATTCCCGTTCTGCACGCCGACAGCGATCTCGATTTGCTGATCCGCGCCCCTATGCCGCTAAGCGAAGAAGAGCTACGGCAGTGGCAGGCGCAGGTTGCGAAGCTGCCGTGTCGGGCCGACACCCAGATTGAAACGCCATTCGGCGCCTTTGCGTTGAATGAATGGCTGCGCGATGGCCGCGTATTGCTGAAAACGTCCCGGGGCGCGCGCCTGACCCACACGCCCTGGCACAGGGAGGAAGCATGAAAATTCTCTTTACCTTTCCCGGTCAGGGAAACCAGCGTCCGGGTATGCTCGGCGTCATCCCCAACCGTGAGGCGATCCTCGCCGAGGCCCGCAGCGTACTCGGCGAGGAGCTCGTCACCTTAGATAGCGTCGAGGCGCTCAGCCACACCCGGGCGGTGCAACTGTGCCTGCTCATCACCGGCGTCGCTTGGGCGCGGGAACTCCAGCGCCTGGGTGTCCAGCCGGATATCGTCAGCGGGTTGTCGATCGGCGCCTTTCCTGCCGCAGTTATCGCCGGGGCGTTAGATTTCGCCAGCGCACTGCGCCTGGTGGCGCTACGCGGCGATTTAATGGAACAGGCCTATCCGCACGGTTACGGCCTGACCGCGATTATGGGGCTGACGCGGGATCGGGTGGAGACCCTGCTGATCGAGGGAGAGGCCTACATCGCTAACCTCAATGCCGACACGCAGATTGTCATTGCCGGTACCGATGAAGCGATGGCGCGCGTAGCGCAGAAAGCGCTGGCCATCGGCGCCACTAAAGCACAGCGGCTGGCGGTCAGCGTTCCATCGCACTGCGCGCTGCTGGACGCCCCGGCGGCAGCGCTGGCGCAGGCGTTCACCCCCGTGTCTTTGCAGCGCCCGCGCTGCGCTTATTTGAGCGGTTCTAGCGCGCGGGTGCTGTGGGATCCGCAGAGGATCGCCGACGATCTGGCGATGAATATGGCGCGGACGGTGCGCTGGCAGGATGCTGTCGTCGCCGCCCAGGAGCGCGATGCCCGACTGGCGATAGAGATGCCGCCCGGCGGTGTACTGACCTGCCTCACCCGTCAGGCGGGCTGGCAGGGAGAGAGTCTTGCGCTTGAGAGCAGCGGCGTGGAGGTCGCCCGTCATCTGGCACAGCGGCTTAACGGTTAAGGCTCCGGGCGTACATTCGCCCTTCTGCCGCCAGCGCCAGCAGATCGGCGTCACGTTCACGATGGTGGGCATAGACGATAGAGATCAGCTGGCGCATCTGGTAGGGTTCCGCCAGCTTTAACAGCTGCACATCGTTTTCATACACTTTCTTCATACGCCCTGGCAGCAGCGCAAAACCGACGCCGGCCTGTACCAGGCTAATCATTGAGAAGATATCGTTTACCCGGGTCACAATTTCGGGTTCGAATGCCGCCACCTGAAAGGCTTCCTGGAACCCGGCATAGGTGGCAAATCCTTCGGCCAGCGAGACAAATTTGCGGTCGGCATAATCGCGCAGGTCGGCAGGCAGTACGGTATCGAGTTTTTCCGTCGCCGGTGCGGCGAGGAAAATATCGTCTTCAAACAGCGGTACCACATCAAAAGCAGAATTGCTGAACTCCCCTTCATTGGTCGCAATCAGAATGGCGTCAAGGGCATCGTCTTCCAGCATATCCAGCAGCATCTGGTTGGATCCCATGGTCAAATCGAGCTCCAGTTCGGGCCGTCGTAGCTTCATCCCCATAATAATTCGCGGCACCGTCTCAAGAGTCAGCGAGTAGAGCGTACCCATGCGCAGACGTCCCTGGCCAACGCCGGCCACCTTGCGCGTCGCTTCCAGCCCGCGGGTCATTAGGCTGGTGACGTCCTGGCAGTACTCCAGCAGCGTCCAGGCCGCCGGTAGCGGCAGTAAATTTCTCCCCTTATGCACAAACAGCGAGCAGCCCACCCCCTCTTCAAGGGTATGCAGCGCCCGATGAACGCTCACTCCGCTGAGCTCCATGGCTTCGGCGGTTCTGGCAATATTTCCCTTAACCATAAACATCATAAATATCGACAGTTTGCGGAAGGTTATCTCCTGATTAATGTCGTCTTTCATCGTTTGCGCCCCGCATTTCCGCTTTTTCTTGTTAATTCAAGCCAGTATAACCACATTCTACGGCGAAAGTTTTAACGGGGCGCACGTTCAGCCACCTGTTCCGTGGTCCCGCGACGAGAACCGCCGCCGGTGAGAAACCTGAACCGACCGGAGGCTATGCGTTTAGTTCATCAAGCCGCGGTGCCGACGGCGTCCAGGCCAGCAGCAGGCTGACAAGCGTAAAGGCCCCCATAATCCACGTCATCGTCCAGGGCGTACCATCATGTAACCCGGCCAGCAGCAATGAAGAGACGATTCCGCTGCCATATTGCAGTGCGCCGATGAAGGCCGATGCCGAACCGGCAAACTCCCCCGCCTCATCCAGAGCTGCCGCCGTTGAGGTGGCGGCAATCACGCCGTTCATGGAGAAAAAGAGAAACACGCACAGGGCGATCCCGACCAGACCACCGTGATGCAATTTGACGCTGAATGCCATCGCCACCATCGCCAGAGAGGCCACAACCAGCGCCACTTTAAGCAGATCCCCCAATGCGTAACGCTGAACCAGACGGCGGTTAACCAGGCTCATGGTCATCAAGCCGAGAATATTGACCGCAAATAGCCAGCCATAGTGCTGCGGTTCAACGCCGAAATAGCGAATATAGACATCCGGCGAACCGGTAATAAAGGCGTAAGCGGCGACGTAATAACAGGTCAGACTCAGGGCATAACGGATGAAAATGCGGTTTCGCAGCAGCTGCCCGTAGTGATGAAACGCCTTCAGCGGCGATCCCTGCTGGCGCCGCTCCGGCGGCAGCGTTTCCGGCAGCCAACGTAGCGCCAGCAGCATCAGCAGGCCAATGCCCGCCAGCAGCCAGAAAATGGCATGCCAGCTGGTGACGCTGATCAGCTGCCCGCCCAGCAGCGGCCCGATAATCGGTGCAATGGCCATGACAATGGTCAGCGTGGAGAGCATCTGCGCGGCGCGGGTCCGGGCAAAGAGATCGCGTACCATCGCTCGCGCCAGCATGGGCCCGGTACAGGCCCCCAGAGCCTGAAAAACGCGCCAGAAAATAATCTGATCGATGCTGACGGAGAGCGCGCACCCCACGGAGCCGATGATAAACAGCACCATACCGATAAACAGCGGCGTGCGACGACCAAGGCGGTCGCCGATCGGCCCCCAGATGAGCTGAGCCACGGCAAAACCGATTAAAAAACCGGTAATCGTCAGTTCGGCGTCCCCCTGCAATTCCGCCGCCATCACCGGCATGGCGGGTAGATAAATATCGGTGGATAACGAAGCGAACGCCATCAGCCCGCTTAAAATCAAAATAAACAGCGGCCCGCTGGCGGCGTTTTTTTGCGGCAAAGTCATGTGAGATATCCGTCAGGAGAGAGTGTTACAGAGCGAGGTATGTTAACGAGAAAGCGCTGACGGATAATCCCCTGTAACCGTATCGAGGTTATGAGTCGCATTCATGAATAGACGGCGCAGAGGGCGCGCAACGAGGATGGCAGGCACAGCCGACGAAAAAAATGCCAGTCGGCGATAAACCAACTGGCATGCTCTGTGGCGGACGTTATGTCAGATTACAGCGCCATATCGTGCTGTGCCGACTCCGCGGGTTTTGCCTCGGCCGGCTTCGCGGTGGTCAGCGCAGGCTGAGTTTTGCTCATGTCGATGACCGGCGGTTTCACCAGCTGCAGCGTCGCAGCGGTATCATCCCACACCTGCTGCGTCAGCGCCGGGTTATCGTTCAGCTTCTGTCCGTAGCTCGGGACGATAGCATGAATGCGGCTCTGCCACTGCGCGGAAGCAAACTGCTCCGGGAACATCTGCTTCAGGACGTTAAGGGTGATCGGTGCCGCGGTGGATGCACCCGGTGATGCCCCCAGCAGCGCCGAGATGGTTTTCTGTTGATCGACCACCACTTCGGTACCCAGCTTCAGGACTCCGCCCTTGTCAGCATCTTTCTTGATAATCTGCACGCGCTGGCCGGCCTGGATCAGTTTCCAGTCTTCTTTACGCGCGTCCGGATAGTACTCTTTCAGCGCCGCAAAACGGTCATCATCGTTCAACATCACCTGGCTAATCAGGTATTTCACCAGATCGAAGTTGTCGAGACCCACGTGGGTCATCGGCAGCACGTTATCGGTAGTGGTGGTGCTCAGCAGGTCCATAAATGAACCATTTTTGAGGAATTTGGTAGAGAAGGTCGCAAACGGCCCGAACAGCACCACGCGCTTACCATCGATGAAACGGGCATCCAGGTGCGGAACCGACATCGGCGGTGCGCCAACGGAGGCCTGACCGTACACTTTTTCCAGATGCTGCTGGGTCACGGCTGGATTTTCCGTCATCAGGAAGGAGCCGCCAACCGGGAAGCCCGCATAATTATCCGCTTCCGGAATGCCGGTTTTTTGCAGTAATTTCAGCGCGCCGCCGCCGGCACCGATAAAGACATATTTCGCATCGACCGCCTGCTCCTGACCGCTATTGACGTTTTTAATCGTCACGTGCCATGAATTATCGGCATTACGCTTAAAGCCGGTGACTTCAGAAGAGGTTTGCAGCGAGAAATTATTATTTTTCTTCAGGCTGCCGATCAGCTGACGGGTAATTTCGCCGTAGTTGACATCGGTACCGACCGGAGTCCAGGTCGCCGCCACTTTTTGTTGCGGATCGCGCCCTTCCATCACCAGCGGCGCCCATTGTTTAATTTGCGCGTGATCGGTGGAGAATTTCATGCCCTGGAATAAAGTGGTCTGCTGCAATGCGGTATAACGTTTTTGCAGATACTCCACATTATCACCCCAGACGAAACTCATATGCGGAGTGGAATTAATAAAGGCGTGCGGATCGTGCAAAATGCCGCGTTTGACCTGCGCCGTCCAGAACTGACGGGAGATCATAAACTGCTCGTTAATATCCAGCGCTTTGCTGACATCAATGGAACCGTCCGGACGCTCCGGCGTATAGTTCAGCTCCATGTTCGCTGAGTGGCCGGTCCCGGCGTTGTTCCAGCCGTTAGAGGATTCCAGCGCAACGCCATCCAGCTTCTCGACCATCACCTGTTTCCAGTCCGGCTGTAATTCCTGCAGCCAGGTGCCAAGGGAGGCGCTCATAATTCCGCCGCCAATCAGCAGGAAATCGGTTTTTTGAGCGGCATCGGTATTCGCATACGACGCGGTGCTGACAAACATCGCCAGTGCGGTCACAGATAAGAGAGATTTTTTTATTGCAGGCATAATAGAATTATCGCATAGCACAATGAAATAAGTGCAAACATGTTAACGCATTTCTATTATATTTTAAAATATCATTTACATTTTCCGCACAGTTAATCAATTTCTGATAAATACTTTTTTAACTTAAAAAAGTAAAATGTCGCGTGCGAAACTAAAATTCAGAAAATAACGGCGGGAATGAAGGGGTTAAATAGTTCTCGCCGGTTAATTTAGTTATTTATCACCACGTCACGCTCGCAGCATAACGGCGCGCTATGGCGCGCCGCATCATTCAATTTACGCGACTCAGCGTCGAACGCTTTGTCTCCTGCAGCGCGAGACGCAAACGATCGTTATTTTCCGCCAGCAGATCTCGCGCCTGCCAGGCGTCTAGCCCGGTCATCAGCATCAGGATTGCCGTCCGCACATGCTGATTGCAGCTGGCCAGCGCGGCTTTGGCCTCGCTGCGCGAGCAGTCGGTGGCCGTCATGACGATGGCAATCTGGCGTTCAGTCCAGCGCGGGCTGGTGGCCTGAAGATCGACCCGCAGGTTGCTGTAAACCCTGCCGCTGCGAATCGCCAGCCCGGTGGTCAACATCGTGAGGATCTGCCGCTGCGCCAGCTGCGCTTTCGGGTTACCGAACCCCGCCACCGCTTCTGGCCCGGTTTGCGGCGCAATAATGATATCCGCCAGCTGGGCGGCTTCACTCTCCGCTTGCTGCGTCAGCACCGCAATTGGCGCGCCGAGCGACCAGGCGTGACGCATCGCGCCCCAGACCCACGGCGTTTGTCCGCTAACCGTCAGCGCCAGCAGCATATCGTTGCTGCTGAAACGGATAGCCTGCAGCTCAAGCGTACCGAGATCGTAATCGTTAGCGGCCGTTTCCATCTCCTGTAGCGCGGCTGCCGGGCCACCAGCAATGAGCCCAACCAGCGAATGTTTCTCTTCCGGCGTATACTCGCTGACCGTCTGTAGCGCCGCGCGGCCGGATGCTCCGGCGCCGACAATCACCAGCCGCCCTCCCCGACTCAGGGCTGCGGCGGCATTATCAACGAGACGGGCAACCTCCGGTAAACAGGCCCCGACGGCGTCGGCAATTTGCCGGTTGTCTTTGTGCAACAGGGTCAGCATATCGACGGTAGCGAGCGTGTCGATGTGACGAGTTTCAGGGTGGCGTCGTTCCATCATTGATGCGGTTGGCTTACTGCTCATAAAAACCTCCTTTTAAATAACTCCCTATTCACTATAAGGATATTTATTGCGAGGTCCTGCGAGTGGGGTCACGCTTCCCGGTTCTTTCAGCGTCTTTTTGCTTTTTTACATAGCTTTAAGAAATGGTTACCTTCAGCGATAATGGCCCTTCGCCGAACAGTTCAGGGGATGGTATGAAGGATATCGCGGAGTCAATTCCGCCCGCGCGCAAACGTCTGATGAGGATGAAGCTGAGTACCGCCGTGACGCTCATGATTAGCAGCGTGATTGGTTCGGTACTGCTGCTGGTCTACGCGCTGTGGTTTATACAGATCAGCGACACCACCCGCGACGGCGTAAAAGATACGGCGCTGGCGGTCGCACGCACCTTCTCCGATATGCCGGAAGTGAAACAGGCCCTGGCGCTGCCGCCGCAGAGCGGACTTATCCAGCCCCTGGCGCTGGCCATCACCCGACGTAACGATCTGCTGTATGCCGTGGTGACCGATATGCATGGCGTGCGCTATTCGCATCCCAATGCCCGGCTTATCGGTAAACGATTTATCGGCGAGGATATTCAGCCTGCCTTTGCCGGCAAAGAGAATGTCGCCGTCAATCACGGGGTGTTGGCTCCGGCGCTGCGCGTCTTTACGCCGGTATTCAACGACCGGCAGCAGCAAATTGGCGTGGTGGTGGTCGGGATTTCACTCAGTAAAGTGGATGAGCAGATCGCCAAAGGCCGCTGGGATGTGCTGTTAACCGTGCTGTTCAGCGCCCTGGTCTGCGGAATCGGTACCTGGAGCCTGGTGCGCGGACTCAAGCGCGTGCTGCTGGGACTGGAGCCGCAGGAGATCTCCACGCAGTTTCAGCAGCGGCAGGCGATGCTCCATTCGTTAAAAGAAGGGGTTGTCGCGGTGGATGTCGAAGGTCGCGTCACGCTGATCAACCCGGCGGCCAGCGAGATCCTGCTTAGCGGCCCCGGCAAAGAGATTGCCCACACCCCGCTGCTGGCGGATCTGCACGAGGTCTTGCAAACCGGCGAGCCGATTTATGACCGCGAGCTCGGCTGCAACGGCTTCCTGCTGATCAGCAACACCGTGCCAGTGCGCAGTCAGAACGCTATCGTCGGCGCCATCAGTACTTTCCGGGATAAAACGGAGGTCAGCCAGCTGTTGCAGCGGCTGGACGGTATGGTTAACTATGTCGATGCGCTGCGCACCACCTCGCATGAATTTATGAATAAGCTGCATGTGATCCTTGGCCTGTTAAACATGAAAAGTTATGACAAGCTGGAGGAGTACGTGCTGCAAACCGCCCATACTTATCAGGCGGACATAGGTGAAATTCAGCACCGTATCAAATCACCGGTGGTCGCGGGCTTCCTGATTGGTAAAATCCAGCGCGCCAAAGAGCGCGGCTTCACGCTTAACTTAGCCGAAGAGAGCCTGGTGCCCGATTGCCCAAATGAAAAGCAGGTGACCGTGCTGGTCACCGTGCTGGGTAATTTGATTGAGAATGCGCTGGATGCCATGAGCGGCCAAAGCGAGGGGGAAGTCGGTCTGCTGCTGCACTATCAGAACGGCTGGCTGAGCGGCGAAGTCAGCGATGACGGGCCGGGTATCCCGCCTGCTAATATTGATGCCATCTTTAATAAAGGCTTCTCGACCAAGGGTGAGAATCGCGGCGTTGGCCTGTTTCTCGCCAGCCAGCAGCTCCGTGAACTGGGCGGCACGCTCGCCGTCGAGTCTGAGCCTGGCGTCTTTACCCAATTTTTTGTTCATCTTCCCTGGGATAGTAAAAGGAAACGTGCGTGATAAATGTATTAATTGTTGACGATGATGCCATGGTCGCCGAACTGAATCGCCTGTATGTGGCGAGAATTCCCGGCTTCCGCTGCTGTGGCACGGCGTCTACGCTAAGCAAGGCCCAGGAGATGATTAACGATAGCGGACAGGAGATCGATCTGGTGCTGCTGGATGTCTACATGCAGCATGACAGCGGACTGGATCTGCTGCCGACCATTCGCGCCTCTGGCCGCCCTATCGACGTGATTATGATTACCTCCGCCGCCGATGCCGCCACCGTGCAAACCTCGATGCACTACGGCGTCGTCGATTATCTGATCAAACCGTTCCAGTTCCCGCGCTTCGAAGAGGCGCTGACCGCCTGGCGCGAAAAACGCAAACTGATGACCGGACAGCCCTATTATGAGCAGGCCGATGTTGACCGCCTGCTCCACGGCAACGCGCCGGAAGCCAGCGACGCGCGCAAGCTGCCGAAAGGCTTAACCGCCCAGACGCTGCGCACGCTGTGTCAGTGGATTGACGCCCATCCGGGTACCGAGTTTTCCACCGATGAACTGGCGGTGGCAGTCAATATTTCCCGCGTCTCCTGCCGGAAATACCTGATCTGGCTGGCGCAGATTAATATCCTCTACACCAGCATTCACTACGGCGCTACCGGGCGTCCCGTCTACCGCTACCGGCTGGTCGCCGAGCAGTACAGCCTGCTCAAGCAGTACAGTCAGTAAGCCGGTAGCTGTCGTCGAGTAAGTGAAAACGAAAGCGGCGCTGTGATGAGAGGATAATGTCGCGATTTTTGGTGACGAAAATCGCCTCAATGTCTTCGCGATGGCGCAGCGCCGCGCAGCCCTTTTCTACGCCAAGACCGAAGATCAACGTGGTCCAGATATCTCCGTCGAGCGAGTCATCTGCAACAATGGTTACGCTCTCCAGCTCGTTATCGAGCGGATAGCCTGTGCGCGGGTCGAGGATATGGTGCCAACGCCGCCCATCCTGCTCAAAATAGCGCTCGTAAATGCCGGACGTCACCACCGACTGGCCGACGACGTCAATACTGCCCACCAGCGCATTATCGCCCGCGAACGGTTTTTTCAGCCCAATCGACCACGCCCCCAGAGTATGCACGTTGCCGCCGAGGTTGATCAGCGCCGCGTCCACTCCCTGGCGCTGCAGGTCATCGCGGACCCGGTCCGCTATGTAGCCTTTGGCAATCGCCCCAAGATCGATCTCCATGCCCGGCCGGGCGAGAAAAACGCTGCCGGCGGCGTCATCCAGGATCACATCCTGCGGGCGGGTCAGCGCTAAGCGCGCGGCGATATCCGTCGCCGCCGGAACGCTGTGGCCGTTAAAACCGATGCGCCATAGCTTCACCAGCGGGCCGATGGCCAGATTAAAGGCGCTCTCCTGCACCATGCTGGCCGCTTTCGCGCATTTAATAAGCTGATATACCGGACGGGTGACGCTGACCGGATGGCGGCCGGCGGCATGATTAATCGCCATCACCTCCGAGTGTGCGCGGTTGACGGTGAACAGGTCTTCGTAGCGTTTAATCAGTTGAAACGTGCGGGAAGCCAGGGCTTCATCGTGGGAGAACAGTTTGAGCAGGATGGGAGACCCCATCAAAACAGCGGAGTAGCTATAGAGGCGTTGGTCGCCAGAGATGCCAGACATCATTGAAGCTCCTCTGTGTCACCCGGGCAGGCAGACGCCGCCGGGAATGGGCCGGGCGAACCCGGCCTGTTATCACTGAGCGTTAGCCTCTGGCGCGTTTTGCCGCCTGGTGGCCCGCCAGGGTGCCAAAGATAATAATATCCGCTACGGCATTGCCGCCGATACGGTTGCCGCCGTGGATACCCCCGACCACTTCACCCGCGGCATAAGCGCCGGCAATCGGCTGATGATGAGTATCCAGTACCGCGGTGTCAGTATTAATGGTCACACCGCCCATAGTGTGGTGAACCCCCGGCGCGATGCGGATAGCATGGAACGGCCCTTCGTTAACCGGCGCGCGCAGCGCGGTGGTACGACCAAACTCTTCATCACGCTGATTTTCAACAAACCCGTTGTAGCGTTCCAGCGTGGCGAGGAAGGCATGGTAATCCATCCCCAGTTTCTCCGCCAGTTCACGCGGCGAGCTGGCGCTGGTCACCAGACCTTTGGCGATATATTCGTCGGCCGCTTTGTTTTTCGCCCGGACATGTTCATCAAAGACGATGTAAGCATAATGCTCCGGCAGCGCGATGATCGCCGCAGACACTTTATCGCGGGTCTCCATTTCGTTGAAGAAGCGGTTCCCCTGTTGATTGACCAGAATGGCGCCGCCGCCGCGAATCGATTCGGAAATCAGGTACGAGGTGTTCTGCTCAACGGTCGGGTGAATTTGAATTTCGCCCATGTCGACGGTGCCGGCGCCAATCCGTTCCAGCAGCGCAATACCGCCGCCGGTGGCCCCTTTATGGTTGGTGGTGACAAACCCCGCCAGATCCGGACGATATTTTACCACCATCGCGCTATTGGCGCTGAAACCGCCGGTCGCCATCACGATACTTTTGGTCTGCACCTCGATACTTTCCTGCTCATCATTCAGCAGACGTACGCCGCTCACCTGGTCGTGGGTCATCAGGATCTCTTCCACCGACGTATCCAGCATCACATCGATGCCGCGACGAGTGATATTACGCACCAGGCCGCTAATCAGGTATCCTCCGACGGCGGATCCGTCACGCGGACGGTGAGTACGGTCGATACTCATCCCGCCGGTGGTGGTGATGTCATTAAGCATGATCCCGCGACGCGCCAGCCATTCGATGGCCTCTGGGGCATTTTCCACGAACCGACGCAGCAATTGCGGATTGTTTTTATTGTGTCCGCCTTTTAAGGTTTCCTGATAGAACAGCTCTTTGCTGTCCTCAATACCTTTTACCCGCTGGAAGCGCGTTTGCGCGGCGTTCATTCCGGCAGAGGCTTTAATCGTATTACCGCCGATGGTCGGCATTTTCTCAACGATCAGGACGCTTGCGCCTTCATCGTGCGCCTGAATGGCGGCGGCCAGCCCGGCGCCGCCGCTGCCGACCACCACCACGTCATAGCTTTTCGGCGTCAGATCTGCGCCGCCCTCTTCCAGCGCCAGCGCTTTACTTGATTTCAGCATCGCTTTCGACACCGCTTTTTTCACCGCTTCACTTTGGCTGGTGGCGCCAGAAATCGCGTCCACGTGCGGCGTATTGGCGGTCAAAATGCGTTCGCGGATCTCTTCGAAGCTGGTAGTGAATTCCACGTTCTGCTGCGGGCCGGCAGCCAGTTCGATATCGGCGATGCGGTCATTTTCCAGACTGACGTTAATCACCAGTTCGTTGGCATCGTCCTGCACGGTTTCCACAAACAGGCCGGGTTTAAACTTCGCATCGCCCATGCTCATATCGCGGATCATGGCTTCAACCAGCGAGAAGCGCCACAGCGGCTGCGGAATATTCAGCGCTTCGCGCTGGGTGCTGTCGATAAACAGCTCGAGATTTTCTCCGCCAGCAATCCGCGCCGCCCAGTCCGGATAAGCAATGCAGGCGCGGCCCACGGCCATCAGATCGTAACCATGATCCAGCCCCTGCTCCGCATCCGCCGCGTTGACCACGCCGCCAACGCCCATCACCGGGATCTGAGCCAGGGTATCAGAGCGCAGCGCACAATATTTTTCAATCAGCGGCGTCGGATCGCTGGTATCGACAATCGAGGGACGCAGAGATGCGCCGACGGAGAAGTGCAGATAGTCGAGACCGCGCGCCGCCAGTTTTTCCAGCAGGTACAGGGTGTCATCAAAACGGATACCCGGCTCTTCCAGCTCTTCCGGGGAGAAGCGATAGCCGATAATAAAGGCATCATCGGCGTACTGGCTCGCCATTTTATGGGTAATGTCGAGGACCGCCAGCGGGAAACGCGCACGGTTGTCGCGGCTGCCGCCCCACTGATCATCGCGTTGGTTAGAATTCGGGGAATAGAACTGCTGGATAAGATAGGTGTTAGCGCCGTGAATTTCCACGCCATCAAAACCGGCCAGAATGGCGCGACGTACACCGTCGCCGAATTTGGCAATCATTCCCTCAACTTCTTCGCCGCTCAGCGCACGCGGCATCGCAGCGCCTTCGCGCGGTGCGGCCAGCGCGCTCGGCGCCACCGGTTGACGGCCGCCGATCAGCTGCGGATCGACCATACGTCCGCCGTGATAGATCTGCAGAATGGCTTTTGACCCTTCGGCTTTGATGGCGTCGGCGATTTTAGCCAGACCGGCAATTTTCTCGTCATTGTCGATGCCGATGGCGCCCGGGAAAGCCAGACCGTAATCATCAATAAAACAGCACTCAACGATAATGGTGCCAATGCTGCCGGCGCGAGCGCGATAGTATTCCACCAGTTCGCTGGTGACGCTGCCGTCATAATAGCCGGTGCAGGTGGTCATCGGTGCCATTAACAAACGGTTTTTTAACTCAGTACCATTCGGTAAGGTAAAAGGACGCAATATACGTGGGCTACTGGTCATATTAACACTCCAGATTTTAAATATTGAAAATTCAGAATTGGGTGACGGAATTGTTTTTGGTTGTGTTTCTTAATTCCTGTTGTCATGCCCATAATATAGCGCTATTTTTAGTTACCAAACCAATTACGTTAGTTAAAAAACTATTTAATACCACCAATAACATCAATACCTCTATTGTATTATTAATTAAAAATACAATTTTCACACAAAGCAAAACACCGATAACATGCCAGCCACCTTTGTTAAAAAACAACACATATCAATCACAATATAAAACTCATTAATATCATACAGATACAAACACAAAACCCTTGGCGTACGTTTGTAAGCCAATTATTTATTAACATTTATCGATATTTTAATCAAATAAGCACCTCACCCGGCAGGGTTATTTTAAAAATAAATAAATACCTCTACACACCGCATTTATTGATCCTGATCAATTGCAATAAAGCAACAAAGCGCAATATATAAATAACCAACGAATTAAATTTAACGCACAGCAAAATGCGTTAAATAACCGTCACAAAAACCAGAAAAACCAAAGATTAATAAGTAAAGAAAGTTTTGAAATTAAAAAAATCACTGGTTATTGCGTGACGCATCGTATTTTCAACTACTCGCAGATACTCATTATGAAAGAGAAACAGACAACCATACCGCCTGCCGGTGCCGCCAGTCCCAAGGCTGCAAATAAAAACCGCCTGCTGATGATGGCGCTGCCCATTATTGTTGCAGTTCTTTTACTCTTCGTGCCGGTGCCTGACGGGTTACCGCCTTATGCCTGGCACTACTTTGCTATCTTCGTTGGCGTCATTGTCGGGCTGATTTTTGAACCCCTGCCGGGCGCCGTGATCGGCATTACCGGGGTGGTGGTCATCGCCCTGTGCAGCCAGTGGCTGCTCTTCAACCCAGCGCAGCTGGCCGACCCCAAATTCAAACTGGCCGGCGCCTCATTTAAATGGGCGGTCAGCGGTTTTGGTAACTCCACCGTATGGTTGATTTTCGGCGCCTTCATGTTCGCCGCTGGCTACGATAAAACCCAGTTTGGTCGCCGTCTGGCGCTGATCCTGGTGAAATATCTGGGCCGCCGCAGCCTGACGCTGGGTTATGCCATTACCTTTGCTGACCTGCTGCTGGCACCGTTTACCCCGTCCAATACCGCGCGCAGCGGCGGGACCATCTACCCCATTATCGCCAACCTGCCGCCGCTATACGGTTCTAAACCGAACGATCCCAGCGCGCGTCGTATCGGCTCCTACCTGATGTGGGTGGCCATTACCGCAGCTTGTATCACCAGTTCGATGTTCCTCTCCGCGCTGGCGCCAAACCTGCTGGCCCTCGCGCTGGTCAAAAGCATCGTCGGCATCAATATCTCGTGGGGTACCTGGTTTATCGCCTTCCTGCCGCTGGGTATCCTGCTGATTCTGGCGATGCCGCTGCTGGCTTACTGGTTCTATCCGCCGGAAGTGAAAGTCAACAACGAAGTGCCGCTGTGGGCCGCTCGCGAGCTGGAAAAGCTGGGCAAGCTGTCACGCAATGAGATCCTGCTGCTGGTGTTCGTCTGCTTCGCCCTGGCCATGTGGATTTTCGCCGCCGAGTGGATTGAACCGGCGCTGGCCGCCCTGCTGGTCATTGTGCTGATGCTATGGACCGGCGTACTTTCGTGGAGCGATATCACCAACAATAAAGCGGCATGGAACACCTTTGTCTGGTTCGCCACCCTGGTGGCGCTGGCCGACGGCCTCTCCTCTACCGGCTTTATCGCCTGGCTGGGTAAAGAAGGCGGAGCGCTGATGAGCGGCATCTCCCCGGGCGTCGCCACTATCGTGCTGCTGCTGGCGTTCTACCTGCTGCACTACCTGTTCGCCAGCACCACCGCGCACACCACCGCGCTGCTGCCGGCGATGCTGACTATCGCATCCACCATTCCGGGTATGAATATGCAGGTCTTCGTCCTGCTGATGGTGACCTCGCTCGGCGTGATGGGCATCATCACGCCGTACGGTACCGGTCCTAGCCCGATTTACTACGGCAGCGGCTACCTGCCGACCAAAGACTACTGGCGCCTCGGCACCATCTTCGGCGCCATCTTCCTGGCCGCCCTGCTGCTGATTGGCTATCCGTGGATGTCCATGATGTTCTGATTCATAACCGCCGGAGGCTCTCCTCCGGCGGTTTTACTCTTAGGGAGCTAAGCTATGTCGACTAAACCGTTTGTTTACCAGGAAGCCTTTCCGCTGGCAAAAGATGAGACTGAATACTATCTGCTGAGCAAAGAACATGTTTCCGTGGCCGAATTTGCCGGCCAGGAGATACTGAAAGTTGCCCCTGAAGCCCTGACTCTGCTGGCCCAGCAGGCCTTCCACGATGCGGCCTTTATGCTGCGCGTTTCCCATCAAAAGCAGGTTGCGTCAATCCTGCTCGACCCGGAAGCCAGCGAAAACGACAAATACGTCGCCCTGCAGTTCCTGCGCAACTCGGAAATCGCGGCGAAAGGCGTGCTGCCGACCTGCCAGGACACCGGTACCGCGATCATCATGGGTAAAAAAGGTCAGCGCGTCTGGACCGGCGGCGGCGATGAAGCGGCGCTGGCCCGCGGCGTTTACAACACCTATACCGAAGATAACCTGCGCTACTCGCAAAATGCCGCGCTGGATATGTACAAAGAGGTCAACACCGGGACTAACCTGCCGGCGCAGATCGATCTTTATGCTACTGACGGCGACGAGTACAAATTCCTGTGCATGGCGAAAGGCGGCGGTTCAGCCAACAAAACCTACCTGTATCAGGAAACCAAAGCGCTGATTACTCCGGCGAAGCTGAAAAACTACCTGGTTGAGAAGATGCGCACCCTCGGCACCGCGGCCTGTCCTCCGTACCATATCGCCTTCGTGATTGGCGGCACCTCAGCGGAATCGACGCTGAAAACCGTGAAGCTGGCCTCCACACGCTACTACGATGGCCTGCCCACCGAAGGTAACGAGCACGGCCAGGCGTTCCGCGATATTCAGCTGGAGCAAGAGCTGCTGCTGGAAGCGCAGAATCTCGGCCTTGGCGCGCAGTTCGGCGGCAAATACTTCGCCCACGACATCCGCGTGATTCGCCTGCCGCGTCACGGAGCCTCCTGCCCGGTCGGCATGGGCGTCTCCTGCTCCGCTGACCGCAATATCAAGGCCAAAATCAACCGCCACGGTATCTGGATTGAAAAACTGGAGAGCAACCCGGGCCAGTACATCCCGGAAGCGCTGCGTGAGCAAGGTGAAGGCAAGGTGGTCAGTATTAACCTGAATCAGCCGATGAGCGAGATCCTGGCGCAGCTGTCCGCCCATCCGGTTTCCACTCGTCTGACGCTGAACGGCACCATCATTGTGGCGCGCGATATCGCCCACGCGAAGCTCAAAGAGCTGCTGGATAACGGCGAAGCGCTGCCGCAGTACGTGAAAGATCACCCGATCTACTACGCCGGTCCGGCGAAAACACCCGATGGCTATGCCTCAGGTTCACTCGGCCCAACCACCGCCGGGCGCATGGACTCCTATGTCGATCTGCTGCAGTCCCACGGCGCCAGCATGGTGATGCTGGCGAAAGGCAACCGCAGCCAGCAGGTGACCGACGCCTGCCACAAACACGGTGGATTCTATCTCGGCAGCATTGGCGGCCCGGCGGCGGTACTCGCCCAGCAGAGTATTAAGAGCCTGGAGTGCGTGGCGTATCCGGAACTGGGGATGGAAGCTATCTGGAAAATCGAAGTGGAAAATTTCCCGGCCTTCATCCTGGTGGATGACAAAGGCAACGACTTCTTCCAGCAGATTCAGAACAAACAGTGTGCGGGTTGTTCACAGCGCTAATTTTGGCTGATTAACCCTGTTCGGGGCCGTAACGCTGTGCGTTACGGCCTTTTTTACGCTCGCCGCCGGAAGACTAATGGCCGGCTGACGGCGCCCCTGGCCCCCCTGCGCGGCTGAACGGCGGACGGGCAAACCAGATAACCGCGATCAGCGCCATAAAGCCCCAGCCCAGTAGCCAGAAATAGTCGATGGTCGACATCATGTAGGCCTGCTGCTCGATGCTCTTATCAATCAGCGCCATATGCTGCTGCGTGGCGCCGCCCATCTTGTTGATATAGTCCACCGCCGCGGGATTGTAGGCGGAGACGCTTTCCGTCAGGTTGGCATGGTGGAAAACTTCCCGACGCGACCAGATCCAGGTGGTGAGCGACGACGCAAAAGAGCCGCCCAGCACGCGGAAAAAGGTCGCCAGCCCGGAGCCTTCGGCCACTTCCGCGCCGTTCAGGTTTGACAGCACAATCGTGGTAATGGGCATGAAGAAAAACGCCACGCCGATCCCCATAAATAGCTGCACTTCTGCAATGGTGCGGAAATCGACGTCGGTATTGAACTGCGCGCGAATCAGGCAGGAGGCCCCCATCGTCAAAAATGAGAGCGAGGCCAGGATCCGCAGGTCAAACTTGTTGGCGTAGCGGCCGATAATCGGCGTCATCATCAGCGGCAGGATCCCCATCGGCGCGGCGGCCAGTCCGGCCCAGATCGCCGTGTAGCCCATCTGCGTTTGCAGCCACTGCGGCAGAATAATATTGATAGCAAAAAAAGCCGCGTACCCCAGGGTCAGCGAGAGCGTACCAATCGCAAAATTGCGATCTTTGAACAAGCGCAGGTTCACGATCGGATGACGCTCGCCCAGTTCCCAGATAACGAACGACACCAGCGAGATGGCGGAAATCGTCGACATCACAACGATCTGCGAAGAGGCAAACCAGTCTAGATCATTGCCTTTATCAAGCACCACCTGCAGCAACCCAACCCCGAGCACCAGCAGCGCAATCCCGATGTAATCAATGGGGGCGTGGGTGGTGGTCTCTTCCCGTTCACGCATCTGCGTCCAGACCACGATAGTGGCGAAGATGCCGATCGGTACGTTGATGTAGAAGATCCACGGCCACGAGTAGTTGTCCGTTATCCAGCCGCCGGTAATCGGCCCGACAATCGGCGCCACGACCGTCACCATCGACAGCAGCGCCAGCGCCATACTGCGTTTACTGGCGGGAAAGATAACCAGCAGCAGCGTCTGACACATCGGGAACATAGGGCCGGCGAAAAAGCCCTGTAGCGCGCGGAAGATAATCAGCTCGGTCATACTGTGGGCAAATCCGCACAGGAATGAGGTCAGCGTAAACATCATCACCGAGCCAATAAAGAGCTTTAACTGCCCGAAGCGGCGCGTAAACCAACCGGTCAGCGGCAGCGCGATGGCGTTACACACCGCAAATGAGGTGATCACCCATGTCCCCTGATCCGCGCTGACCCCGAGGTTGCCGGCAATCGTCGGCAACGCCACGTTGGCGATAGTGGAATCCAGCACCTGCATAAACGTGGCCAGAGACAGCGCAAGCACCGCCAGCCACATATTGGGCGGTGTAAAGGCAGCCTTATCGTGCATAACGTCTCTCTTAACGGGCGCCGGCGGCTACCGTTTTGCTGTTGTCATGAAGGATTTTAGCCACCAGTTTGTCCGCTTCTGCCAGCGGGTTTTGATACACGTCCGTGGTGAAACGCGGGCTGCTAACGGTTTGCTGCGGCAGCAGGTGGCCGTCGGCGTCGCGAATATCGACGCTGACGTTCATCGACAGGCCGACGCGCAGCGGGTTTTTCTGCATATCATGGGGATCGAGTACAATACGGACCGGCAGACGCTGGACAATTTTGATCCAGTTGCCGCTGGCGTTCTGTGCCGGCAGCAGCGAGAACGCGCTACCGGTGCCAATGCCCAGGCTTTCGATGGTGCCGTGATACTCGACATCATCGCCGTACAGATCGGCGTTGAGGGTGACTTTTTGTCCGAGACGCATCCCCTTCATCTGGCTCTCTTTGAAGTTGGCATCTACCCAGACTTCGTTCAGCGGCACGATAGCCATCAGCGTGGTGCCGGAATCAACGCGCATGCCGAGCTGTACCGCGCGCTTCGCCACATAGCCGCTGACCGGGGCCACGATGGTGCTGCGGGAATTGTCGAGATAGCGCTGACGGAGGGTGGCGACGGCACTTTTAATTTCCGGGTGGCTGTCGATTACGGTGTCATCCACCATGGCCATATTGGTGCGCAACGCTTCCTGTGCGGCGAGAAGATCGCTTTGCGCGCTGGTGACCGCATCGCGATAATGCGCCAGGTCTTCCGCGGCGATCGCCCCGCTCTGGAAGATTTTCTGCCGCCGCGCATAGTCGTTTTGCGCCGTTTGTAACGCCACTTTTTTCGCGGCGACCTGCGCGCGGTAGTTATCCGCGGTGCTGTACAGCCCGCGAACCTGGCGAACCGTATTCGCCAGACTGGCTTCCGCCTGCTGCAGCGCAATTTCGGTATCGCTGGGGTCGAGCAGCACCAGCGGCTGCCCCTTCTGTACGAAGTCGCCTTCATCCACCGTCACCTGAGTGACCGTACCGCCAATCTGAGGAGTGAGCGTCACCTGGTTGCCATTGACATAAGCATCGTCGGTCGTTTCATAGTAGCGGGCGTACAGCAAATACCACGCCACCCCGCCACCGGCGGCCAGAAGCAGGATAATCAATAAAATAATAAAGTTACGTTTGCGCTTGCTGCCGCGCTCAGCCTGTTGTACCGCAGTGGTTTCCATCTTGTCAGGACCTTTTTGAATGCATTAGCGATGAGGGGCGACGATCTCGTCTGGCAACATTTTTGTCATCAGATCGACCAGCTGTCGGGATTCATCGGGAGTGAGTCGGGCGGTGAGTTCGCTGATGATCGATACCAGCGCTTCATTGACAAAGCGCTCGCAAATCAGCAGCCCTTTGTCGGTCAATGCCAAAATCACCTGGCGTTTATCCTGTGGATTGGGGGAGCGACTGATCAGCTCACGCTTGACCATTCGATCCACCATTCGGCTCATGGCGCCGGCGTCCATGACCAGGTTTTTACTGATCTCGACCGGACTGTTAAAGCCTTTATAAATACTGATCAGCACCTTGAACTGCGCGGCGGTAATGTCCATGCCGGAGAAGTGCTGGCTAATCAGCTGGTCCTTGAACTGGTTAGCCAGATGGATCAACAAACCTAAGTGAAATTTATTGTTAATAATACCCGGATGGTTATTCATGATATTTGCCTGGTCAGTAATTACAGATGAAACTACTGACCAGGCATCTATTTGTCAACGCAGTGTCAAGAAGATCGCACGTTTTGTCAGCGCAAAGGCCGCCGCTCAGCGCAGCGAGACGCCGCGCCCGAGGTTGTTTGCCGGCCCCGCCCTCGATATTCGCGACCTCTCCGCCGCGCTTGTATTCGCTTATCGCTGGTCTATGCTCAAAGCAAGGCCTGGTCAGAAAATGCTGTTGACCACCTGAAAAATAACGATAATTCTCTTTTTTTGGGTGCTGCATATGAACAAAATACAGGCGTTATTTTTGGCCGGCCTCGCGCTATGCCTGGCGTTCCCCCTTTCGGCGGCGGAACCTCGCCAACAGCCCACAGAACGTGAACAGGCCCGTACGGTGAAAATTTTCCACCAGCCGATTGTGATGTTACAGGCGACCTTCGGTCAGACGACGCCCGAAGAGCGGGTGCTGCGAATTCGCAATACGCTACGCGCTTTTACCGAGGCGGATATCAGCCAGCCGCTGCAGGTTGTTCCGGTCACGCGCTACAACCTGCCGGGTCGTTTGTTCCTTATGAACGGTAAACCCATTATGTTACTGAGCCAGGCCGACCTCGACGAAGGTGACGACCTGACCCTCGACCAGGCCAGCCAGCGGGTTCTCGCCCGAATGGAGGCGCAGCGCACCGCGCTTCGTGAACAGTTCAATACATCCTATCTGACGCTGGCGGTCGTTAAAGTGGGGGGTGGCGCGCTGCTGCTGGCGGCCTTTTATTACGCCGCCTGGCGCTCCTGGCGTCGGGTTCGCCGCTATTTTCTGCTGCGTATTCTGCAAAAGCGCGGCTGGATCCCCCAGAACTGGCGGCGGTTTCTCGGCAATATCGAAACCAGACTCTATGCCCTGCTGATGGTTTTGCTGGGCATAGTGGCGCTTTATGCCTGGCTAAGCTGGGCCTTCGGCCTGTTTCCCTGGACGCGCGTGTGGAGCGAATCGTTGGGAGAGTGGTCGGTACGCGTCCTGCAGGAGATTGCCCTGGCAATAGTTTCGGCGCTACCCGGGCTGCTGATTGTTCTGATTATCTTGCTGATCACCTGGTTTATTATCCGTCTGGTAAAGCTGCTGCTCAGTCAGGTGGAAGCCGGTCGTCTGCAAATTCCGGGTCTGCATCCCGAAACGGTAGGCGCAACGCGCAAACTTATCTCGGTGGTCATCTGGCTCTTCGCCCTCTCCGCCGCTTACCCCTTTTTACCTGGCGCCAACTCGCTGGCGTTCAAAGGGATTAGCGTCTTTTTCGGTCTGATGTTAACCCTGGGATCGGCAGGAGTCATGAACCATGCCATGAGCGGTCTGGTGCTGATTTACTCGCGCGCGCTGCGCAAAGGCGATGTGATTCGGATTGCCGATAATGAGGGTGAGGTCAGTGAAATTGGGATGCTGGCCACCAAAATCGTCACCCGGGAAAACTATATCGTGACGGTGCCAAACGCCGTGGTAGTGAGCGGGAAAATCACCAACCTCAGCGCACAAAGCAGCGAAAGCGGCCTTAACCTGACCACCGGCGTCACCATCGGCTACGACACGCCGTGGCGACAGGTTCAGGCGCTGCTGGAACTGGCCGCGCGGCGCGCGCCGGGTATCGACCACCGCCAGCCGCCGCAGGTGCGTCAGCTTGGGCTGATGGACTGGTACGTCGCCTATGAGCTGCAGGTCCTGCTACTGGCGGAAACCTCGCTGGCCGACGGACGAACCGTGCTACACAGCAACATTCAGGATGTCTTTAATGAATTTGGCGTGCAGATCATGTCGCCGAACTTTGTTATGCAGCCGAAGGGAGCTGTGATGGTGGCAAAAGAGGACTGGTACGCCGCGCCGGCGGCGAAAGACCCACAGATAACAGAGAGATAAGTCACGATGCTGGCCGGCGAAAACCGGCCAGCACAACCGCATCAGGCCGGTTTCCCGTCCAGCTCATCAAACACCTGCTGCGCAAGATGCATCGTGGCATTGGCGGCAGGCAGCCCGCAGTACAGCGCGGAGTGCATAATCAACTCTTTCAGCTCATCGCGGGTCACACCATTATTAAACGCCGCGCGCAGATGCATTTTCAGCTCCGCTTCGCGGTTGAGCGCAATCAGCATGGCGATTGTTATCATGCTGCGGGTATGGTGATCGAGCCCCGGCCGGGTCCAGGTCTCTCCCCACGCATAGCGGGTAATAAAATCCTGAAACTCGTCATTGAGCGGCGTCAGATTGTGCAGCGTGCGCTCCACATGGGCATCGCCCAGCACTTTGCGCCGAACGTTCATGCCCTGCTGGTAACGGGTTTTATCGTCCACGATCGTCCCCTTGCAAAAAAGCCAACAGCGCCGCGCTAAAGGCCTCCGGCGACTCGATACTGGACAGATGGGACGCGGGAACCACCACCACCTGCGAAGAGGAGATCTGCTGATGTAAAAAATGCGCATCGGCAACGGTAGTGACAGGGTCACTTTCACCGGCAATGATCAGCGTCGGCACGCTAATTTGTCCGACTTCGCTGCGCAAATCGGCCGCCGCCAGGGCTTCACAGCACTCGGCATACCCTTCGGCATTGCTATGGGTCAGCTGATGGCACAGCGCCTCGACCACCTCCGGCGCCTTCTGACGGAAAGCGTGCGTGAACCAGCGGTCCGCCGCACCGGCGGCCACTACGTCCATTCCTTCCTGACGCACGGCCCGCGAGCGGGAGAGCCAGCTGGCCTGATCGCCAATCCGCGCCGCCGTGTTGGCCACCGCGATACCGTAAAAACGATCCGCGGCAAAACGCCCCAGCCATAGCCCGGTCAGGCCGCCCATCGAGATACCGCAAAACCAGGCTTTGGCGATATTGAGATGATCGAGCAGCGCAATAACATCTTCACCAAGCTGCGCCAGCGTCACCTTGCCTGACTTTTGGGTTTTACCATGGCCGTGGGTGTCATAGCGCAGTACGCGGAACCGTTGGGTTAAGGCCGCCATCTGCGGCTGCCACATTGCGCGGGTGGTCCCGAGCGAGTTAGAAAGCACAATGACCGGCGCGCCTTCCGGCCCGTCCAGCTGATAATCAAGGTTCATCACGTTGCTCCTTGTAACGCGCCACGACCTGGCGCACAAAACGTTCGGCGCTGCCGGTGGCCGTGGCCGGGTCCAGCAGCTGCGTTAAACGGGGTGGCGAAAGATGCTGGCTGACCAGCGGGTCGTTCTCCAGCAGCGCCTGCAGCGGGCGAGATTCGTCGATCGCCTGGCGGCACAGCGCCTCAATACGGTGATGGGCATCGGCTTTGCCAATAAACGCCGCCAGCGCCAGCGTCACCGCCTCGGCCATAATCAGTCCGTGAGTGATCTCCAGATCGGCCCGCATTTTCTGCGGGAAGACCTGCATCTCGCGAACCAGCGCATCGCTTTGCGCCAGCGCCCCTCCCACCAGCATAATCAGCTCTGGCAGGGTCTCCCATTCCGCCTGCCAGCCGCCAAGGGCGCGTTCATGCTGCTGAATCTGGCTGGCGTAAAGCGTCGCCACCAGTCCTGGCGTGCGCTGGGCTGCGGTTAAAATCGCGCTACAGGCGATGGGGTTGCGTTTGTGCGGCATGGTCGACGATCCGCCGCGCCCTTCCGCAACCGGTTCGCTGACTTCCGCCACTTCGGTTTGCATTAGCAGGGAAAAATCGTTAGCAAATTTGCCCAGCGTGCCGCACAGGCCAGCAAACCAGGCCCCCACTTCAAGCAGCCGGTCACGCTGGCTGTGCCACGGCGTATCCGGCAGAGTCAGCCCGAGCTGGCTGGCCAGCGCCGCAGCAACCGGCGATGCATCGGCTTTCAGCGAATCCAGGGTACCCGCCGCGCCGCCAAACTGCAGCACCAGCACCCGCGGTCGCATCTCCCGCAAACGCTGCTGCCAGCGCAGCAGCGCATCAAGCGTGCCCGCCAGCTTCAGGCCAAAGGTGACCGGCAGCGCGTGCTGCATCCAGGTACGACCGGGCATGACCGTGTTCTGATAGCGTTCAGCCTGCATGGCGAAGCCGTCAATCAGCTGTTGCAACAGCCGTTCCGTTTCGTCCAGCGCGCCGCGCAGCTGCAAGACCAGTCCGCTATCGATAGCATCCTGGCTGGTCGCCCCCCAGTGAACATAGCGTGCCGCCCCGGCATCCTGCGTCTTCACCCGGGCGGTGAGCTGTTTCATCAGCGGAATCGCCAGGTTGCCCGCGCTGGCGGCGGCCAGCCCCAGGGCCGGAAAATCGATGGCCGAATGCTGGCAGGCGCTGACGATGGGGGCGACGGCATCCTGCGGCACCATGCCGCAGGATGCCTGCGCGCGGACCAGCGCCGCTTCAAAATCCAGCATCCCCTGCACCCGCTGCGCATCGCTAAACCAGGCGGTCAGCGGACTGCTGCGCAGCATGGGGGTCAACAAACTCATGTTGGCTCCTTAAACACGTTCAATAATCAGCGCAATGCCCTGACCGACGCCAATACACATGGTACACAGCGCATAGCGCCCACCGGTGCGACGTAGTTGATACGCGGCGGTCATCGCCAGACGCCCGCCCGACGCCCCCAGAGGATGGCCCAGCGCAATGGCGCCGCCGTTGGGATTGACGTGGGGCGCATCGTCGGCCAGCCCTAAATCGCGGGTCACCGCCAGCGCCTGTGCGGCGAACGCTTCATTCAATTCAATCACATCCATTTGCTCCAGCGTCAGCCCGGTCTGCGCCAGCACTTTACGTACCGCCGGAGCCGGTCCGAAGCCCATAATCCGCGGCGCCACACCCGCCGTCGCCACGCCGACAACCCGGGCCAGGGGGTGCAGATCGTTGGCCCTCAGCGCCGATTCGCTGGCCAACAGCAAGGCACAGGCGCCATCGTTCACCCCGGAGGCGTTCCCCGCGGTCACCGAGCCGTCCGGGCGCACTACCCCCTTGAGTTTCGCCAGCGCTTCCGCAGAAGTGCTGCGCGGGTGTTCATCGCGGGTAAACAGCAGCGGATCACCTTTTCGCTGGGCGATAGAGACCGTTATCAGCTCATCAGCAAACCGGCCGGCCTCCTGCGCCGCGGCGGTACGCATCTGGCTACGCAGCGCAAAGGCGTCCTGATCGGCACGCGAAACGGCAAAATCAGCGGCGACGTTCTCGGCGGTCTCCGGCATCGAATCCACGCCGTACAATGCTTTCATCCGGGCGTTGATAAAGCGCCAGCCGATCGTCGTATCTTCAATCTGCATGTTGCGGCTGAAGGCATTCTCCGCCTTGCCCATCACGAACGGCGCGCGCGACATGCTCTCCACGCCGCCGGCGATCATCAGCTGAGTTTCGCCGCTTTTGATGGCGCGCGCTGCGACGCCGATCGCATCAAGGCTGGAGCCGCACAGCCGGTTAATGGTACTGCCCGGCACCGTTTGCGGTAGCCCGGCCAGCAGCAGAGCCATGCGGGCAACGTTGCGGTTATCTTCCCCGGCCTGGTTTGCGCAGCCGTAAATCACATCATCAATGCGCGCGGGATCCAGCCCCGGGTTACGCGCCAGCAGCGCTTTCAGCGGCAGAGCGGCCAAATCATCGGCGCGCATCGTCGCCAGCGTACCACCAAAACGTCCGAACGGTGTACGCACCGCATCACAGATAAATGCCTGATTCATCATAGGTTCCTTATGCGCTTTCCGCCAGATGTTCGAAGGTCAACGCCACCGGAGTGATGCGCTGCAGCTCCTCAAAAGAGAGGCCGTTGAAAATTTCGCGTACCACCGGGCCGGCCGGCGTGATGTCGATGACTGCCAGGTCCGTGTAGATCCGGCTGACGCAGCCCACTCCGGTGAGCGGGTAGCTGCACTGTTCAACCAGCTTACACTCGCCGTCGCGGGTCAGATGATCCATCATCACAAACACCTGACGGGCGCCGATGGCGAGATCCATCGCCCCCCCCACCGCCGGGATCGCGTCCGGCGCGCCGGTGCTCCAGTTGGCGAGATCGCCGCTGGCGGAGACCTGATACGCCCCCAGTACGCAAATGTCGAGGTGGCCGCCGCGCATCATGGCGAATGAGTCGCCATGATGGAAAAAGCAGCCGCCTTTAAGCAGGGTCACGTACTCTTTACCGGCATTAATCAGCTCGGGGTCTTCTTCGCCCGGCTGCGGCTTGCCCCCCATCCCCAGCAGGCCATTTTCACTGTGCAGAAACACTTCTTTGTCGGTCGGCAGATAGTTGGCGATGCGCGTAGGTAAACCGATGCCCAGATTGACATAGGCCCCTTCAGGAATATCGCGCGCCACTCGCTGGGCCATTTCATCACGGGTTAGTTTTTGCATGGCTGGCTCCTCAGGCGCGTTGTGCGGTGGTCAGGTGTTCCAGCGAGAACACCCGCTGGACGAAAATCCCCGGCGTGATCACATTTTCCGGGTCAAGGTCGCCAAGACTCACCAGACGGGAGACTTCAACGATGGTGGTTTTTGCGGCGGTGGCCATAATGGGGCCGAAGTTGCGCGCCGCTTTGCGGTACACCAGATTGCCCCAACGGTCAGCCTGATGCGCTTTGATCAGGGCAAAATCGGCCTTGATCGGGTATTCGAGGACGTAATGACGACCATCGATTTCGCGGCTCTCTTTACCTTCAGCCAGCGGCGTGCCGTAGCCGGTCGGCGTAAAAATCGCGCCCAGACCGGCGCCGGCGGCCTGGATTCGCGCCGCGAGATTACCCTGCGGGACCAGTTCGAGCTCCACTTTGCCGCGACGATAAAGATCGTCAAAAATCTGTGAGTCGACCTGGCGCGGGAAAGAACAGATCATCTTTCTCACGCGTCCGGCCTTCAGCAGTGCCGCCAGGCCAACTTCACCGTTGCCCGCATTGTTGTTGATAATGGTGAGTTCGCGGGCACCCTGTTCAATCAGGGCATCAATCAGGTACGTTGGCTGACCGGCAGGACCAAAACCGCCGATCATGATGGTCGCCCCGTCGTGAATCCCGGCGATGGCATCACTTAGCGTCGACACGCTTTTATCAATCATCAGGTCGCTCCTTTACGTGCGGTAATCGCACTTTTATGCGTTGTTCGCACAAAATGTGACCCGCTTAACGATGTTGGTCAAGGGCGATAATCGAAATATGGTGCGATAATCGAACATCGTATATCTTTAGCGAAAGAATGTGATCGATGGCAAATATGGAGAAGAAAATGGAGAAGCATCCAGACGATTTACTGACGGGCGACAGCGATCCGTTTAAAGGCGATCCGAACTTTATGGCCTCGCTGGCCCGCGGGCTGGAAGTGATTCAGGCCTTCACCCCGCAGCGCCCGGTTCTGTCTATCTCGCAAATCAGTCAGAAGACCGGCATTCCGCGCGCGGCGGTGCGCCGCTGCCTGTATACGCTGGGGAAACTGGGGTTCGTCTATGCGGAAGATGGCAAAAACTTTCAGCTGCGCCCGCGCATTCTGGCTCTCGGCCACGCATGGCTAGCCTCCACGCCGCTGGCGCGTTCGGCGCAGCCTGTTCTTAAACATCTGAGTGAAATGTTGAACGAGTCCTGCTCGATAGCCACCCTCGATGGCGACGATATTCTCTATATTGCCCGCGCCTCCAGTTCGCGGATTATGACCATCGATCTCGATATCGGCAGCCGCCTGCCGGCCTGGGCGACCTCGATGGGGCGCGTGCTGTTAAGCCATCTGCCGGAAGAGAAGCTGAACGATATGCTGGCGCGGGTCACGATGATTCGCTACACCCCGCAAACGGTGGATTCAGTGAACAAACTGCGCGCGGAGCTGAAGCGCGTCCAGCAGCAGGGCTACGCGCTCAACGATCAGGAGCTGGAAATGGGGCTCCGCTCGCTGGCGGTGCCTTTGTTCAACCCGCAGGGCCAGATACAGGCCGCGCTGAACGTCGGCGTGCATGCCGGGCAGGTCTCCACCCGCGAAATGCTGGAACGAGTACTGCCCGAGCTGCAAAAAGCGGCTCGCGAGCTGACGCTGCTGCTGCGCTAGCGGCTGCGTTTGGCGTGGCGCTCCCAGTTTTCCTGTTTCGCCTCGGCGGATTTACGCAACGCGACGTAACACGCTCCGCTGCCGCCATGCGGTGCCGAGGCCACGCAGAACGCCTGCACCTCGGGCAGTTCGACCAGCCAGCGCGCCAGATAGCTACGCACGATATTGGCGTGGGCGTTATCATCCCGCCCTTTCCCGTGGACGATCAGCAGATTGCGCAACCCCTCTTTTTGCGCCTGCACGACAAAGGCAAACAGCATTTGCCGGCACTGTTCGACCGGACGGCGCAACAGATTCAGGCTCGCCTGCGGGTCATATTTCCCCAGCCGCAGCTTATCCAGCACACCGTTTTGCAGCCCTTCGCGTTTAAATTCCAGCGGCGTCGTCAGCGGCAGAATATCGAGATAGCCGGTGGTGAGAAAATTATCGAGCTGCAGGACATCAAGACGCTGCGTCGGGCGCGGGTTGCGTTCAGGATGCCAATGCACGTCATTGCCACGCTTGAGAGGCTGAACGTCCTCCATGGCGCCAAGAAATAGCGATTTGTCGTCAAGATTCATGTGCACTCCTCCGGCTGCTACCGGAGGCTACTATATCCGCCGCGCCCCGCCTCCTCAATGCGTTTGTCGACAACCGGCGACAATTTACCCTCCCGGCTCAGGCGGGAAACTGCTGGCGACTTTGTCGGCGAAACTGGGTGATTAGCGAGGCCGTTAGCGGCGTCTGGCGCGAGTCGCGACGCTGGATCAGGTAATAGGTCGCTTTCGGTAACGTTTCGCTCACCTTGATCATCACCAGCTTGTCGGCAATCATCGGGTCGCTGCCCAGCTCAACCGGTAAGATACTCAGAAAATCACTCTGTACCACCAGACTGATGCAGGAAGAGAAGGTTTCGCACACGATGCCGACATGCGGGATCTGCGCACGGTGGCTAAACAGATCCTGGAGCTGCTTAAAGTAGCTGCCGCGCGGCGTCGGCATGGTCCAGCTGTAAGGCAGCAGTTGTTCAATCGAGGTCGCCTGGGTTGCGGGATGCCCGACGCGGGCGAAGACCGCAAACGGCTTTTCGAACAGCTTCTCAAAGCTGAACTCATGATCGTAAGGGCCGGGATAATAGGTATTGATGGTGAAGTCGAGCTCCCCCTGCCGCAGCTCGTTGATCATCGACAGCAGTTGACCTTCCATGATACGCACCTTCACCAGCGGGTGCTGCTGATGAAAACGCCCAATCACCGAGGGCATCAGCGAGCGCGCCACGCTGGCTCCAAGGCCAATATTGATCTGCCCGGTCAACGCCCCCTGGCGCTGTAACAGATCCTCCTGCGCCGCCCGCAGCTCCTCAAGAATCAAACTGGCGTGCTGATAAAAACTTTCGCCATTTTCGGTTAACGATACCCCCTGGCTACGGCGCACGAACAGCTGGGCGGACAGCCCCTCTTCCAGCTCTTTAATCGCCTTGGTCAAGGCCGGTTGCGATAACGCCAGCGTCCGGCTGGCACCGCGAATGCTGCCCTGACGCGCCACTTCGACGAAGGCGCGAATTTGGTGAAATTTGATCTGAAAAGACATCGCCGTAGTGATAACCATTGTTTATCAAACAGAAGAAAATGGCATCTACTGTAATGCAAAGCGTTGTGGCAACGTAAGAATGCGCTGCTGAAAAACCCGTCAGCGATAAGTAAAAGCTATCACACCGTGAACCTCATCACATTTTTAAATATGACAGGACAGGTTATGCCGTTACTCAATGAATACATCCGTCAACTGCTGCCAGAGATGACGCAATGGCGTCGCGATTTACACCATTATGCCGAGTCCGGCTGGGTCGAGTTCCGCACCGCCAGTAAAGTTGCAGAACGATTGCACCAGCTGGGCTACGACCTGACGCTGGGCCGCGACGCGATCGATGCCGATAGCCGGATGGGATTACCGGATGAGGCCACCCTGGCCAAAGCTTTTCAGCGCGCCCGTGAGCAAGGGGCGCCAGAACCGTGGCTGAGCGCGTTTGAAGGCGGCTTCACCGGTATCGTCGCGACGCTGGATACCGGGCGTCCCGGCCCCACGCTGGCCTTTCGGGTCGATATGGATGCCCTCGATCTGAATGAACATAGCGACGGCCACCACCGCCCGTTCCGCGAGAACTTTGCCTCCTGTAACCCTGGGATGATGCACGCCTGCGGACATGATGGTCATACGGCTATCGGCCTTGGTCTGGCCCACGTTCTGAAACAGTATGCCGATCGGCTGCACGGCGTGATCAAGCTGATTTTCCAGCCTGCGGAGGAAGGTACCCGCGGCGCGCGGGCCATGGTCGCCGCTGGCGTGGTGGATGATGTCGATTACTTTACCGCTATTCATATCGGTACCGGCGTACCGGCCGGTACGGTGGTATGCGGCAGCGATAATTTTATGGCTACCACCAAATTCGACGCGGTATTCACCGGCGTCGCCGCCCACGCCGGAGGTAAACCGGAAGACGGACGCAATGCTCTGCTCGCCGCGGCGCAGGCGGCAATTGGTCTGCACGCCATCGCGCCGCATAGCGCCGGCGCGTCGCGGGTCAACGTCGGCGTCATGCAGGCAGGCACCGGGCGGAACGTTGTCCCTTCCGGCGCGCTATTGAAGGTGGAAACCCGTGGTGACACGGAAGACATTAATCGCTATGTGTTTGAACGCGCACAAGAGGTTATCCAGGGGGCTGCCGCGATGTACGGGGCCAGCGTCGACGTGCGTTTGATGGGCGCGGCGACCTCCAGCGCCCCCTCCCCGGCGTGGGTAAACTATCTGCGCGAGCAGGCGGCCCGGGTGCCCGGCGTGGAACAGGCTATCGACCGTATTGCCGCGCCTGCCGGCTCAGAAGATGCCACCCTGATGATGGCCCGGGTTCAACAGCATAATGGTCTGGCCTCATATATGGTTTTTGGCACGCAACTCAGCGCCGGCCACCACAACGAACAATTCGACTTTGATGAGAACGTGATGGCCATCGCCGTTGAAACCCTGGCCCGCACCGCGCTCAATTTCCCCTGGCAACGAGGTGTGTAATGGAGACTCTCTACCGCTACGTTGATGAGGCGATTGCCGCCCGCGCCGGGGAGTTGACCGCCATCGCCGATGCAATCTGGGATCATCCGGAAACACGGTTTGAGGAGTACTGGTCAGCCGAACGGCTGGCGCTGGCCCTTGAAACAGAAGATTTTCAGGTCTGCCGTGAAGCCGGCGGGATCCCGAACGCCTTTGTCGCCAGCTACGGCAGCGGAAAGCCGGTGATTGCCCTGCTGGGTGAATATGATGCGCTGGCCGGGCTCAGTCAGCAGGCGCACTGCGCGCATCCTGCTGCCGCAACCCCAGGGGCGAACGGCCACGGCTGTGGTCACAATCTGCTGGGCACCGCGGCGCTGGCCGCCGCCATTGCCTGCCGGAGCTGGCTGGCGCAGCACGGCGGTCGTGGGACGATTCGTTTCTACGGCTGTCCGGGTGAAGAAGGCGGTTCCGGCAAAACGTTTATGGTGCGCGAAGGATTGTTTGACGATGTGGACGCCGCGCTGACCTGGCACCCGGAAGCCTTCGCCGGTATGTTCAGCACCAGCACGCTGGCCAACATTCAGGCCGCCTGGCGGTTCAGCGGCACCGCCGCCCACGCCGCCAACTCGCCGCATCTGGGTCGCAGCGCTCTGGATGCCGTTACGCTGATGACCACCGGCAGCAACTTCCTCAATGAGCATATTATTGAGAAAGCGCGGGTCCACTATGCCATTACCGACAGCGGCGGCATTTCCCCCAACGTGGTCCAGGCGCAGGCGGAAGTGCTCTATTTAATCCGCGCGCCGGAGATGGCGGATGCGCAGCAAATCTATGCCCGCATCGAGAAAATCGCCCAGGGCGCGGCGCTGATGACTGAAACCTCGGTCACCTGTCGTTTCGAGAAGGCCTGCTCCAGCTATTTACCAAATCGCACGCTGGAGGCGGCGATGTATCAGGCCGTTTGCCACTACGGCACGCCGTCATGGAGCAAGGAAGATCGCGCGTTTGCCGACCAAATTCGTGCAACATTAAGCGAGAACGACCTCAACAACAGCCTGAAAAATATCGCCGGCACCGGCGGCGAAGAGGGAAAAAACTTCGCCCGCCGCCACCGGGACACGGTGCTGATCGATGAAGTCGCTCCCTGGGCCGCGACGGATAATATCCTGGCAGGGTCAACCGATGTGGGCGACGTCAGCTGGAAAACCCCGGTCGCCCAATGTTTCAGCCCCTGTTTTGCCGTCGGAACACCGCTGCATACCTGGCAGCTGGTGAGCCAGGGCCGCACGGCCATCGCCCACAAGGGGATGCTGCTGGCCGGAAAAGTGCTCGGCGCCACGGCGATCCGCCTGCTCACCGACGGCGCGCTGCTGCAAGCCAGTCAACACGAACTGGCGCAACAGCTGGCGGAAAGGCCATATCATTGCCCGATCCCGCAAGACGTGACACCGTCACCTTTAAAATAAAAACAATAGCTCACGCAATAAACACCACAACTAACACAACAACGACTGAGGAATGCCCATGAGTATGTCATCCATACCGTCGCCTTCCCCCAACGGGAAGCTGTACAGCTGGGTTGAAAAGATCGGCAACAAGGTTCCACACCCTTTTTTGCTGTTTATTTATCTGATCGTGGTGCTGGCGGTAGCCACCGCCGCACTGTCGGCCTTTGGCGTGGGGGTGATCAACCCGACAGACGGCTCCACCGTGGTAGTCAAAAACCTGCTCAGCATCGAAGGACTACACTGGTTTCTGCCGAACGTCATCAAGAACTTCAGCGGATTTGCCCCGCTGGGGGCGATTCTGGCGCTGGTGCTCGGCGCGGGACTGGCCGAACGGGTGGGTCTGCTGCCGGCGCTGATGGTCAAAATGGCCTCGCACGTCAGCGCGCGCTACGCCAGCTATATGGTGCTGTTTATCGCCTTTTTTAGCCATATCTCATCCGACGCCGCTCTGGTGATCATGCCGCCGTTAGGCGCCCTGATGTTTCTCGCCGTCGGCCGCCACCCGGTGGCGGGATTACTGGCGGCGATTGCCGGCGTCGGCTGCGGGTTCACCGCTAATTTGCTGATTGTCACAACCGATGTGCTGCTCTCGGGCATCAGTACCGAGGCGGCAAAGACGCTGGATGGCTCGCTGCATGTCAGCGTTATCGACAACTGGTATTTCATGGCTTGTTCGGTCATCGTTCTGACCCTGGTAGGCGGGCTTATCACCGATAAGTTGATTGAACCGCGGCTGGGAACATGGGAAGGCCGCAGTGAGGACAGACTTGCGGCGCTGACGCCAGAGCAACGCTTCGGGCTGCGGGTAGCCGGTATCGCGTCATTGGTTTTTATCGCTCTGGTCGCCATCATGGTCGTGCCGCAGAACGGGATTCTGCGCGATCCGGTCACTCATACGGTGATGCCCTCACCCTTTATTAAAGGCATTGTGCCGCTGATTATTTTTTTCTTCTGCTTCGTCTCGCTGGCCTACGGTATTGCCACCGGAAAAATTCGCCGTCAGGCAGATTTGCCGCCGTTAATGATCGAACCGATGAAAGAGATGGCCGGGTTTATCGTTATGGTGTTCCCGTTGGCCCAGTTTGTTGCCATTTTTAACTGGAGCAATATGGGTAAATTTATGGCCGTGGGGCTGACTGATTTACTGGAGCAGGCGGGAATGAACGGGGTGCCGGCTTTTGTTGGCCTGGCGTTACTGTCGGCATTTCTCTGTATGTTCATCGCCAGCGGCTCGGCAATCTGGTCCATTCTGGCGCCGATCTTTGTGCCGATGTTTATGCTACTCGGGTTTCATCCGGCCTTTGCACAGATACTGTTCCGCATCGCGGATTCGTCGGTCCTGCCGCTGGCGCCGGTATCGCCGTTTGTCCCGCTGTTTCTGGGCTTCCTGCAACGCTATCGTTCAGATGCGAAACTCGGCACCTATTATTCTCTCGTCCTGCCCTATCCCCTGATATTCCTCGGCGTGTGGCTTCTGATGCTGGTGATATGGTACTGGCTGGGATTACCCATCGGGCCAGGAATTTACCCACGCCTGTCCTGACAAAGCCGGGTGGCCAGAATCTGGTCACCCTCCGCTGCGCGCGTGACGACACTTGTCACCACCTGGAGAGGATCTTCGTCTCCAGACCTGCTTTGATTATATCAGCCTTGTCTGAGACGCATTTTTTCGGCATCCAGGGTTGTCTTGCGACATTCTTAAAGATGCCGTTTTTTTAAATGCATCTCTTTCAGCATCTTATATACAGACTCAAGCACAAGAGAGACAGCGTTTAACAATAACCCACTGATAATCAAGATTAAAAGTCCTGTCAGCATATATTGCATATCGATACCTCTAATGGTTGTAAAAAAAAGCCAACACCGGGGTGCTGGCAAAATAATTGACTCAAGGAATGCCTGTATATTTATTCGCGGCGCCGGGTGCCTCCCGATGAATTAGCCAGTTCTTACTAATCCGCGTGCGTATGACAAACTGCAGAGAAAAACGAACTGAACGCTCCTCCGCACAGGGGAATTCGCCGCCGAATAAAAGTAACAAAAACCCGTCGCCCCCGCGCGGCGCAATTAATACAAAAATAAACATCTCCGCAGACGATATATCGGCGATTTTATCCGTATCAGCAGCCGTACGCAGATTGAAATCGCGCGTCATTTCTTTCCCCTGTTCCCGGCCTTTATCCGCACAGCGGTGGATTATCTTTCAGGAGTATAGTTGCCAGAACGGCGTGCGTGATATCTTGTCAATAGAGCGCAATAGTTATCTTGCTAATCAGGTAACAAGGAGAAACGATGCTGGTACTGCTTCAGGATAAAATCGACACCCCGCTGGGGCCATTATGGATTCTTTGCGACGAGCAGTTTCGCCTTCGCGCCGTTGAGTGGGAGGAGCATAGCGACCGTATGACGCAACTGCTTGATCTGCACTATCGGCATGAAGGTTATCAACGCATCGATGCCCGCGATCCCGGCGGGCTGAGTCGCCAACTTGACGCCTACTTCGCCGGCGATCTCAGCATCATCGAGACGCTGCCGACGGCAACGGCAGGCACCCCCTTTCAGCGTGAAGTCTGGCAAGCCCTGCGCACCATTCCCTGCGGTCAGGTGATGCATTACGGCCAGCTGGCGGAAACACTGGGGCGTCCGGGCGCGGCGCGTGCGGTCGGCGCGGCCAACGGTTCAAACCCGGTCAGCATTGTCGTGCCCTGCCACCGCGTGATTGGGCGAAATGGCACCATGACCGGCTATGCCGGCGGCGTGCAGCGGAAAGAGTGGTTATTGCGCCATGAGGGGTATCTGCTTCTTTGACGCTACGTGCCTTTTATCGGAAGCATCAGGTAACTTTACAATAAGCTTCCGACCAACATTGTATTGTTTATCAATGAGATAAAAGTGATAAAAGCTTTACCCTTTTAATATTACGTGTTTCACGGGTTCGAGACTTACCTGCTCACCAAAAAGATGTTAAAATTGACCAATATCAATTAAGGCTTGAGCAGACTTATGATCCCGGAAAAGAGAATTATACGACGCATTCAGTCTGGCGGTTGCGCAATCCATTGTCAGGATTGCAGCATTAGTCAGCTTTGCATCCCTTTTACTCTGAACGAGCACGAGCTTGATCAGCTGGATAATATCATCGAGCGTAAAAAGCCAATCCAGAAAGGGCAAACCTTATTCAAAGCGGGTGATGAGCTGAAATCGCTGTATGCGATTCGTTCTGGCACCATTAAAAGCTATACCATTACCGAACAAGGTGACGAGCAGATTACCGGCTTCCACCTGGCGGGTGATTTGGTTGGTTTTGATGCCATTGGTACCGCGCTACATCCGAGCTTTGCGCAAGCGCTGGAAACCTCAATGGTCTGCGAAATCCCTTTCGAAACGCTGGACGATCTTTCCGGTAAAATGCCAAATCTGCGCCAGCAGATGATGCGTCTGATGAGTGGCGAGATCAAAGGCGACCAGGACATGATCCTGCTGCTTTCTAAAAAGAATGCGGAAGAGCGTCTGGCGGCCTTTATTTATAATTTGTCTCGTCGTTTCGCGCAGCGCGGTTTCTCGCCTCGCGAATTCCGCCTGACGATGACCCGCGGTGATATCGGCAACTATCTCGGTCTGACCGTCGAAACCATCAGCCGTCTGCTGGGGCGTTTTCAGAAAAGCGGCATGCTGGCGGTAAAAGGCAAATACATCACCATCGAAAATAGCGACCTGCTCGCTCAGCTCGCTGGTCAGGCCCGCAACGTCGCCTGATCCTCTTTGTCCCTCCGCCAGATCGCTCATTTTTTTCTGATTTGTTGATCTGGCCAGGGTCATCCCCTGTTTCATTTCATCCATATAGGTTATCTTTTAATTACAGACTGTGGTTACAGTTGTAAGGAGACCCTGTATGGCCAAGTATCAGAACATGCTGGTAGTAATCGACCCCAATCAGGACGACCAGCCTGCATTGCGGCGTGCGGTGTATCTACACCAACGGATTGGTGGACGCATCAAAGCCTTTTTGCCGATCTACGATTTTTCCTATGAGATGACAACCCTGCTGTCGCCCGATGAGCGGACGGCAATGCGCCAGGGCGTTATCAGCCAACGTAGCGCCTGGATCAAAGAACAGGCCCGGTTTTATATTGAGTCCGGCGTTCCCATTGAGATTAAGGTGGTGTGGCACAATCGCCCCTTCGAAGCCATTATTCAGGAAATCCTCAGCGACAAACACGATTTGCTGCTGAAAATGGCGCACCAGCATGACAAGCTGGAGGCCGTGATTTTCACCCCGACCGACTGGCATCTGCTGCGTAAATGTCCATGTCCGGTCTGGATGGTAAAAGATCAGCCGTGGCCGGAAGGCGGCAAAGCGCTGGTGGCCGTCAATCTGGCCAGCGAAGAAAATTACCACGACGCGTTAAACGAAAAACTGGTTAAAGAAACCCTCGAGCTGGCGGACCAGGTCAACCATACCGAAGTCCATCTGGTGGGCGCCTACCCGGTCACACCGATTAATATCGCCATCGAACTCCCCGATTTTGACCCCAGTATCTACAACGACGCCATTCGCGGTCAGCATTTGCTGGCCATGAAGGCGCTGCGGCAAAAATTCGGCATTGATGAGAACCGCACCCACGTTGAAAAAGGCCTACCGGAAGAGGTCATTCCTGACCTCTCTGAACACCTGCAGGCGGGGATTGTGGTGCTGGGCACCGTCGGGCGCACCGGACTGTCGGCGGCCTTTCTCGGCAATACCGCCGAGCAGGTCATCGACCATTTGCGCTGCGACCTGCTGGTCCTCAAACCTGAGCAGTACAAAACGCCGGTTGAAATGGATGACGAGGATGACGATTAATCCACCGCGGGTTGATGCTGCGTAAAACACGCTCCCCTGCTTCGGCGGGGGATTTTTTTGTGTTGCCTCCCCGGCGACAGAAAAAACAAAGGGCCTTTCGGCCCCGTCATCGACAACACATATACAGCAACAATGCTTTTAATGGATACCTAAGCGCCAGGCATGATCGATTTCTTCTTTCAGCTCGCTGGAGGAGAGCGACATCAAATCCGCAAATTCCAGCTCAAGAAGTTTGAATTTTTTCAGATACTGCGCGGGGGTTAACGCTGTTGGGTCACGACGCAGAAACTCGATTGCCATTTGCGCCGGGGTTAATTCGGTATCCATAATATCCTCAGAGTGATGAAAAAACAGGCTTAGTATAGCACTCCAGGCTGACGACTTTATGAGCAATTCATGACCTTGCTGTATATATAAAAAAGCCGTCTCAGCAGAGACGGCTTCAGAAGCAAACATTATTTAGGATCGCAAACCATTACAACGCTTTCAGAATTGCGTCGACGCTGGCTTTCGCATCACCAAACAGCATATGGGTGTTCTCTTTGAAGAACAGCGGGTTCTGAACACCGGCATAACCTGTATTCATCGAACGCTTAAAGACCACCACATTTTGCGCTTTCCACACTTCCAGCACCGGCATCCCGGCGATCGGACTCTTCGGATCGTCCTGCGCCGCCGGGTTAACGGTGTCGTTGGCGCCGATAACCAGCACGGTATCAGTATCGGTGAAATCGTCGTTGATCTCATCCATTTCCAGCACCACGTCGTACGGCACTTTCGCTTCCGCCAGCAGTACGTTCATGTGCCCTGGCAAACGCCCGGCAACCGGATGAATACCAAAGCGCACCTTGATGCCGCGGGCACGCAATCTTTCGGTGATTTCCGCCACCGGATACTGCGCCTGTGCGACCGCCATACCGTAGCCCGGGGTGATGATCACGGAGTGCGAGTTTTTCAGCATTTCCGCGGTATCTTCGGCGCTGATTTCGCGGTGTTCACCCACTTCTTCATCGCTGCCGGTAGAGGAACCATCGGTACCAAAACCGCCGGCAATCACGCTGAAGAATGAACGGTTCATCGCCTTACACATGATGTAAGACAGAATCGCACCCGACGAGCCCACCAGCGCCCCGGTGACAATCAGCAGGTCGTTACTGAGCATAAAGCCCGCCGCCGCTGCCGCCCAGCCCGAGTAGGAGTTCAGCATTGAGACCACGACCGGCATATCTGCCCCGCCGATCGAAGCCACCAGATGCCAGCCAAAGGCCAGGGCAATGACCGTCATCACCAGCAGCGCCAGAACCTGAGTTCCTGTGCTGTCGGTGCGAACAAAGGCCACCAGCAGCAGGAAGGAAACCACCAGCGCCGCCAGGTTCAGCTTATGGCGATGCGGCAGCATCAGCGGTTTAGACGAAATTTTGCCGCGCAGTTTGCCAAAGGCCACAATCGAGCCGGTGAAGGTCACCGCACCGATAAAGATGCCGAGGAACACTTCCGTCAGGTGAATATTCACCAGGATCTGTTCCATTCCCGCTTCGTGATACAGGTAGCTGTTAAAGCCGACCAGCACCGCAGCCAGGCCCACAAAGCTGTGCAGCACCGCAACCAGTTCCGGCATTTCGGTCATTTCGACTTTCTTCGCCAGGCGAATACCAATTGCGCCGCCGATAACCATCGCCAGGATGATCCACGCCACGTTGCCGGTATCCGGCCCGAGAATGGTTGCCAGCAGCGCGATAGCCATCCCGGCCATGCCGAACAGGTTACCCTGCTTCGAGGTTTCGTGCTTTGACAGCCCCGCAAGGCTAAAAATAAACAGAATAGCGGCAACAATGTATGCAGCTGTAACTAATCCTCCAGACATGTGCTACCCCTTAGTTCTTGCGGAACATTTTCAGCATGCGCTGAGTAACGGTGAAACCACCAAAAATATTAATGCTGGCGATCAGCACCGCGATAAAACTCAGGAAGCTGACCCAGCCACCGTGGCCGATCTGCAATAACGCTCCGACAACGATAATCCCTGAAATTGCGTTGGTCACCGACATCAGCGGCGTATGGAGCGCATGAGAAACGTTCCATACCACGTAATAACCCACCACGCAGGAGAGCGCGAAGACGGTAAAGTGACCGAGGAACTCCTTCGGCGCCACGTTGGCAAGCCAGCCAAAGAGAATAATCGCCAGCGCCATCAGCGCGTATTTACGCCACGGGGAGGTCGGTTTTTCAGCTTCTTTCGGCGCATCAACGGGCTTCGCCGCAGCCTGCGGCTGGGCAGAAACCTGAATCGGCGGCGCCGGCCAGGTCACTTCACCTTCACGAACCACCGTCACGCCGCGAACCACGACGTCGTCAAAATCGATGGTGATATTGCCGTCTTTCTCTTTGCACAGCAGCTTCAGCAGGTTGACCAGGTTGGTCCCGTACAGCTGCGAGGACTGCGTCGGCAGACGGCCCGGGAGGTCGGTATAGCCGATGATCTTCACGCCGTTGGCGGTCGTCACCACTTCGCCAGGAACGGTGTACTCACAGTTGCCGCCGTTCTGCGAGGCCAGGTCGACCACCACGCTGCCCGCCGTCATGGAGTCCACCATTTCACGGGTAATCAGCTTCGGCGCCGGTTTGCCCGGGATCAGGGCCGTGGTGACGATGATGTCCACCTCTTTGGCCTGCGCGGCAAACAGCGCCATTTCGGCTTTGATAAAGGCTTCGGACATCACTTTGGCATAGCCGTCGCCGCTGCCCGCCTCTTCTTTAAAGTCCAGTTCCAGGAACTCGGCGCCCATACTCTGCACCTGTTCTTTCACTTCCGGACGCGTATCGAAGGCACGGACAATCGCGCCGAGGCTGTTCGCCGCGCCGATGGCCGCCAGTCCAGCGACGCCGGCACCAATGACCATGACCTTCGCCGGCGGAACTTTCCCGGCAGCGGTGATCTGACCGGTGAAGAAACGACCAAATTCGTGGGCCGCTTCAACAATCGCCCGGTAGCCGGCAATGTTGGCCATCGAGCTGAGCGCATCCAGCGACTGGGCGCGAGAAATACGCGGCACCGAATCCATCGCCATGACGTTGATGTTGCGAGCCGCTAATTTCTGCATCAGCTCAGGATTTTGCGCAGGCCAGATAAAGCTCACCAGCGTGGTGCCCGGATTGAGTAATGCAATTTCATGTTCTTCTGGTGCGTTCACCTTCAGAATAATGGATGACTGCCAGACTCCAGCGGTGTCTACGACTTCTGCACCCGCCTGGACAAAGGCTTCGTCATCGAAACTTGCCAGATGACCCGCGCCGCTTTCAACGGCAACGGTAAACCCGAGTTTTAGCAGCTGCTCCACCGTTTTCGGCGTGGCAGCGACGCGGGTTTCATTGGCAAACCGTTCTTTTGGTACCCCGATACGCATAGTTTTCCCTTCCATCGGTTTTTGATGATGGTTTTTCTTTTCTTACAGACGACGGTTAAGCGGCAAAACATGCCGTTTCTTTTCCATTGACTGAAAAAATGAAACAGTAACAAACTTTTTATAACCTACTGAAAATAGCGATTGTGATCTACTGCGATAAAACAGAAATTTTGATTTTATTGGTAAAACGCATCGCGAACCGTGTCAGGCAGCAATATTTACCTTAAATTTATGGTCAGGCCTGATAAATCGCTTAGCTGATGCAGTTATACGCCATTAATCGCCTGCAAGAACATAACATTAACATTACGTTAACTTATAAAAGTGGTATTGATTATCAATTTTGCTGGTCAAGCGGCTGTTTTTTCAACATATCAGAAATTGTTATATTATTGTGACGCACGTTTCGGGCGGTAAGCAAAAAATGACGCAGACAGTTACGCCTTTTAAATGCAATAATCGAGCGTTATCAGTCAACAACAATACCAGTACATGGTTTGCGCAAGGCAAAGGATTATTTTTATGAAGCTTAAGAACTCACTCCTGGCGTCTGCTCTCCTGGCTACGACAGCGTTGTCAGCCCATGCAGCGACCGAGCTGACTCCGGAGCAGGCGGCGGCGCTAAAACCCTACGATCGCGTCGTGATCACGGGCCGTTTTAATGCCATCGGCGATGCGGTAAAAGCCATGTCCCGTAAAGCGGACAAAGATGGCGCGGCCTCATTTTATGTTGTCGACACTTCTGATTATGGCAACAGCGGCAACTGGCGCGTCACGGCGGACCTGTATAAAGACAATGCTCCGCAGGCGGATGCCCCGAAAAATCGCGTCATCAATGGCGTCATGGAGTTGCCAAAGGATCAGGCCGTCGAGCTGGAGCCTTTTGATACCGTGACCGTCCAGGGCTTTTATCGCAGTCAGCCGGAAGTGAATGATGCGATCACCAAAGCGGCGAAAGCCAAAGGTGCCGCCTCCTTCTTCATCGTCCGTCAGGTTGATGCTAACCAGGGCGGCAACCAGCGTATCACGGCTTATATCTATAAAGCCGATGCCCGGAAACGCGTTCTGCAGAGCCCGGATGCGATCCCGGCCGATTCTGAAGCCGGGCGCGCAGCGCTGGCTGAAGGCGGTACCGCTGCGAAAAACGTCGAAATTCCAGGCGTTGCCACCACGGCAGCCGTCGGTTCCGGTACCGGCGTAGGTCGTTTCTTCGAAACGCAGTCATCAAAAGGCGGACGTTACACCGTCACGCTGCCGGATGGCACCAAAGTTGAAGAAGTGAACAAGATCACCGCGGCCCAGATGGCGCCGTTTGACAGCATCAAGTTCACCGGCAATTACGGCAACATGACCGAAATTTCTTACCAGACCGCCAAACGCGCGGCGAAGAAAGGGGCGAAGTACTACCACATTACCCGCCAGTGGCAGGAACGTGGCGGTAACATCACCATCAGCGCAGATCTGTATAAATAATCGCATCGGCACTGAGTAAAAAGGCGGCAATATGCCGCCTTTTTGTTTTTTTTCATCCGCCACCATTGCATGCGCACAAGACACTCCGTAAAATCCCGCGCCTTAGCGTAATCCTCCATTTTTATGCGATTTCGCCAAATAAATATTCTTGATTCACTGCCGTCACCTCGGGAATACAATGGAAAAGAAACTGGGCCTCAGCGCCTTGACCGCACTGGTACTGAGCTCAATGCTGGGCGCAGGCGTGTTCAGCTTGCCGCAAAATATGGCGGCCGTCGCCAGCCCGTCGGCCCTGCTGATTGGCTGGGCGATCACCGGCGTGGGGATTTTATTCCTCGCCTTCGCCATGCTGCTGTTGACCCGCATTCGCGCCGATCTTGACGGCGGTATCTTCACCTATGCCCGCGAAGGTTTCGGTGAACTCGTCGGTTTTTGCTCCGCCTGGGGCTACTGGCTGTGCGCGGTGATCGCCAACGTCTCGTATCTGGTGATTGTCTTTGCCGCGCTCAGCTTCTTTACCGACACTCCGGATACCATTATTTTCGGCAACGGGAATACCTGGCAGGCGATCGTGGGCGCGTCGCTCCTGCTGTGGGTGGTGCACTTTCTGGTCCTGCGCGGCGTCCAGACCGCGGCAGGCATTAACCTGATCGCGACCCTGGCCAAGTTAATCCCCCTCGGCGCATTTGTTATCCTCGCCGTCATCGCCTTTCGCCTGGAGACATTCCGCCTTGATTTTAGCGGGCTGGCGCTCGGGGTACCGGTCTGGGAGCAGGTGAAGAACACCATGCTGATCACCCTGTGGGTGTTTATCGGCGTGGAAGGTGCGGTCGTGGTTTCCGCACGGGCGCGCAATAAACAGGATGTCGGCCGCGCCACGCTGCTGGCAGTCCTTTCCGCGCTGGTGGTTTATCTGCTGGTGACCCTGCTCTCTTTAGGCGTGGTCGCCCGTCCGGAACTGGCCGAAATGCGTAATCCGTCGATGGCTGGCCTGATGGTGAAAATGATGGGCTCATGGGGCGAAGTGGTGATCGCGGCCGGGCTGATTATTTCCGTGTGCGGTGCCTACCTGAGCTGGACCATTATGGCGGCAGAAGTCCCCTGGCTGGCCGCGACGCATAAAGCATTTCCGCGCCGCTTCGCCCGGCAGAATAAAAACAACGCTCCGTCGGCCTCGCTGTGGCTAACCAATATCAGTGTTCAGGTGTCGCTGGTGCTGATCTGGCTGACAAAGTCTGATTACAATACGTTATTGACCATCGCGTCCGAGATGATTCTGGTGCCCTATTTCCTCGTGGGCGCCTTCCTGCTGAAGATTGCTGTACGCCCGCTGCATAAGGCGGTAGGTGTCGGCGCATGTATTTATGGCTTATGGTTATTATATGCATCCGGCCCTGTGCATTTATTGTTGTCAGTGGTACTTTACGCTCCGGGTCTTCTGGTTTTCCTGTACGCTCGCCGTACGCACCAGCACGATCGCATGCTCAAACGCCGTGAATTAGCCTTAATTGGTTTTTTGCTGGTTGCCGCTGTACCGGCAACGTGGATGCTGGTGGGGTAAGCGGTCGCCCTGCTGCTGAACTCAAAGGAGATACCCATGACTGTCCGACAGCCTCGCCCGATTCTCATCACCGGTGGAGGCCGCCGCATCGGCCTCGCGCTGGCGCACCATTTTCTGGATCAGCAGCAGCCGGTTATCGTCAGCTATCGCACGCACTACCCGGCCATTGACGCACTGCGCGATGCCGGGGCCGTCTGTCTTGCCGCCGATTTTAGTACCGATGAACAGATACTGGCCTTTGCCGAAGCGGTAAAACACCACGCCGCCGACGGTCTGCGCGCGATCGTCCATAACGCCAGCGACTGGATGGCTGAAAAGCCGGGCGTTCCGCTCACCACCGTGCTGGCCAGCATGATGCAGATCCACGTTCATGTCCCCTATTTGCTCAACCATGCGCTGGAAACGCTCCTGCGCGGGCACGGGCACGCCGCCAGCGACATTATTCATATCACTGACTATGTCGTTGAACGCGGCAGCGATAAACATATTGCCTACGCGGCCAGTAAAGCGGCGCTGGATAATATGACCCGCTCATTTGCCCGCAAACTGGCGCCGGAGATTAAGGTCAACGCCGTTGCCCCTTCGCTGATCATGTTTAATGAGGGCGATGACGCCGAATATCGCCAGCAGGCGCTGGATAAATCGCTTATGAAAAGCGTGGCGGGCGAAAAAGAGATAGTCGACCTGCTCGATTATCTGTTCACCAGCCGGTTTGTTACGGGCCGCTCTTTTGCCGTGGATGGCGGCAGACACCTGCGTTAGTGGAAGCGGCTCCAGCCGAGGATCAGCAGCCAGGCGCACAGCCCCCAGCATCCGACTGCGCCCGCCAACGCCAACGGCAGGCGCATCATTCCGGTGAAGTACCAGAGCGACAGCAGATAGACGAAATAGGGAATGATTGACCACATCCCAAAGACGATCGTGGTCCGCAGCGCCTCAAGCCCGCGCTCGCTGGCCACAATATAATGCGCAATCAAAGCAAAGGTCGGAAATAGTGGAATTAAACCAGCAATATAATAATTTTTGCTTTTCGACAGTACGCCAATCAGTATCACCACCAGCGCGCCGATCAGCCCTTTAATCAACAACCCCATTCCTTTAGCCTTAACATATAAACAACCCGTTGATGTAGCATAACGGAAGTACATATATTCACAATATCATTCGAATCCCCCCTGAGCGGCGTAAGGGCGAATGCTCTAAGCCTGGATAACCGGCTGGCCGTTCAGCGCGCGAAGCAAACGCCGGGGCCGCTTGAAGGATGACCTCTTTTTTTTATAAAAGAGTAATGGCAGGTAGTCTGGTGGCGGTGTATGTTAATTCTTTTTCCAGTACAAGTAAGATATGAATAAGATCGTTTTTGTTGAGGATGATCCGGAAGTGGGCGCCCTGATTGCCGCTTATCTCGGAAAGCACGATATGGAAGTGGTGGTTGAACCACGAGGCGACCGGGCAGAAGAGGTTATCGCGCGGGAAAAACCCGACCTGGTGTTGTTGGATATTATGCTGCCTGGCAAAGACGGCATGACCCTGTGCCGCGATCTGCGTGGCCAGTGGCAAGGTCCGATTGTGTTGCTCACCTCGCTCGACAGCGATATGAACCATATTTTGTCCCTGGAAATGGGCGCCAGCGATTACATTCTGAAGACCACGCCGCCGGCGGTATTGCTGGCACGTCTGCGCCTGCATTTGCGCCAGCACATCGCCTCTCCCGTGACCAATGCCCCGGCGTCGCTCACGCCGCATAAATCGATTACATTCGGTTCACTGCTCATCGACCCGGTTAACCGTCAGGTATTGCTCGGTGGCGAGAGCGTGGCGCTCTCAACGGCTGATTTTGAGCTGTTGTGGGAACTGGCCACCCACGCCGGACAGATTATGGATCGTGATGCGCTGCTAAAAAATCTGCGCGGCGTCAGTTACGATGGTATGGATCGCAGTGTGGATGTGGCGATTTCGCGCCTGCGGAAAAAACTGCTCGACAGCGCGACCGAGCCTTATCGCATCAAGACGGTGCGCAATAAAGGATATCTGTTCGCCCCTCACGCCTGGGACAATTAACTTACCGTCCGGCCGTCGAGCGCGAAAAAAACCACCTGCGGGTGGTTTTTTGTCGGCGGCGCTCTGTCCCTCCGTCGCCTGCCGCGCACGGCTGACGATTCCGTCAGCTCCCCGCTGCGGCGCATCAAGGGGAAAAATCGGCCTCCCCCTGGCGCCCGACTTTTCATTTGTCAATCTCTCCCTGTGATCAATCATTTTCCCGCCAGGCAAGACGGTATCCCGGGTCCGCCCTGAGCACGTTGGCAAAACCCAAACTGTCTAAATGCATTCCTGCAACCAGCAGTTTTTCACTTGCCGCCTGGGCCAGGACTTTTTTACGTGTCTCTTCAGCCTGAAGGGGGTCACAGTCAAAAATAATGGAAACGTCCGGCCGTGCTGCCTGGATATGCGGGAAATGGACGATGTCACCCCAGATCAATAAGCATTGATCCCCGGAAGTGATGCGAAATCCAGTATGACCTGGCGTATGTCCTGGCAACCATACCGGGAGAATGCCCTCAGTTATCTCCCCTTCGTCAAGCAAGCGCAGCTGCCGGGCGTACGCGTTTAACGTCCGGCGAGCCAGATTAAAATTTCGCTGCCCACGCTCATTCGCGACGTTAAATCGTTCATCATCGTGCCAGTATTGTGCTTCAAGCGGGTGCAGATGAAGTTCGGCCCGTTGAAAAACAGGTAGCCCATCTGCATCTAAAAGACCACCAATATGGTCAGGATGGCCGTGCGTCAGTAACACGGTATCGACGTCATTGGGGCTGATACCTGCCGCGCCAAGATTATCCTGGAGCTGCCCGCCGACGTTATTCAGCCCTCCGGCACCGGCATCGACCAGGATAGTCCGCCCCCGCCCCTGAATAAGATAGCCGTTGATATGGATATTGCCGGGTTCAGCGACCCGGGCGTTGCGTTGAATAACCGTTGCTTCAGCTGTTTCGATGCCTGACAGCAAATCCAGGCTGGCGGACATCGTGCCATCGCTAAGCGCGGTCACCAGAAAATCCCCAATCCGACGGGTTGAAAAAGACCGATGGTTCATCGTTACCTCTGGTTAATTGCGCGCAAACAGGTGTGATGCAGCAGAGCCAAAACAGCGAATACGCGCCGTAAGGCCCGAGGCTTCTCGAATGGTTCGTTCTAACTCGCGCATAAACTCCGCCATGACTTCTGGCGTACGCTCGCTTGTCAGACGATAAAAAAGTTCGGCATATACCGGATGTCCGCATCCGGGTTTCACCTCAACATAGATGATATGAACATTTTCCGACTCCGCCGCGAGAATGCCGGTGCAGAGCGCACTGCAGGCACGCGTTAAACCGTGGAGGTCAGTCAACCTGCCAGCATGTTGTTGAGAAATATAAAACGTCAGATTCGGCATGTTATAAACTCGCCTCCCATCAGGCTTGAGCTGGATTCGTCAACTGCGGTGTCAGCGGCGCATAGAGGCAGGCGCCGGGCATGTCAGCTAACTGCGCGGCAATTTCCCGCGTCACCACATAGGCAATGCGCCGGGCGGGCATTTTTTCTAGCCCTGACGCCTGCATCTGTAGCGCCGGGTATCCCAGCCCCTCAATAAAGCTCAATGGCTGGGTGCTGAGCAGCAGAATTTCACCACTGGCTACCGCGGGAGCGGTGCCTTTACACTCATACAAGTTACGGTGCCAGTCGGTGATGTGATTTTGCCAGCGTGAAAAATTACCGCCCCCTTTCAGCTTGTACTCCTCACTGGTAAGCACCTCTGCGTACTTCACCGTATGAATGGCGAGATACCGGGGGCCGCCCGGCTTCAGGGCTTTAAAACGCTGGGAAGAGCTAAACCCGGTGACCGAGATAAGCGCAGGCAGCTTTTCCAGGCTGTAAAACGCATTCCACTCCTGCTCGCTTTCAGGGTCGGTATAGTTGCACTCCACGGTATAGAACATCGGTTCACCTCTGCATGAATAAAACGCAGGGCCTGCATGGCCTTGCTTAGTGACTTTTAGTCATGCTATATGCTGTTAATTCGCCAATGAATCGATATTAATTCAAGTATTAGTGACATTATGTCACTAGCGACTCACATCCCCGTCGAATAAGGCAATTTTAATGCGCAGAAAAATTCCCAGCAGTGCTTCACTTCAGGCGTTTGAGGCCGCTGCCAGGCACGGTAATTTTGCCCGTGCTGCCGCGGAGCTATCGCTGACGGAAGGCGCCATCAGTAGACAGATTGCCCGCCTGGAGACTCTGCTCGGGTGCAGACTGTTTGACCGTGCGGGAACCCGGGTCAAGCTTAATCCGGTGGGTTCACGCTATGCCCATCACGTGCGGGAAATGCTCGAGCGGTTAGAGCGGGATACTCAGTACGTGATGGGCATGCCTGAGGGCAGCAGAAGTCTGGAAATTGCCGTCCTGCCAACGTTTTGCAGTCGCTGGTTAATTCCCCGGCTCAGCAGTTTCCAGTCTTTATACCCGGACATCACATTGAATATCGCGGCGAGAACCGATCCTTTCATTCTCACCGGGAGCGGATTTGACGCGGCGATTCATTTCGAGCATCCCGCATGGGCAGGTATGCGCACGCAGGTTCTGTTTGAGGAGAAACTGGTGCCGGTTTGTCGTCCTGACCTGTTAAGCGACAGGAATATCTTTGAACAGTTGAATACACTGCCCCGCATTCACCGGCGGCAGAACCCAGAGGCCTGGCTGCATTATGCCGGGCAAAGTGGGATAGTCCTTGATAACCCGGCACAGGGAGTCCGCTATGACCTGCATGAAATGGCGATAGCTGCCGTACTGGCGGGACAAGGTGTGGCCATGGTGCCGCGCATATACGTAGAAAAAGAGTTAAACCAGGGATTGCTTGTTGCGCCCTGGCCGGACGCCGAACAACTGAGCAAGACATTTTGTTTGGTTAAACCGGTGGAAACAGGAATAAATGAACCCGCTCTGCAAGATTTTGAGCGCTGGTTGCAGGCGGAACCGATGCGCGTGACATGACATAGCGGTTGTCTGCTTTCTGCCAAAAGCGGTAAATAAGCATTACAAGAATCTGCTGCAGTTTAATATTTATAATCCATAAAAGAGCTGTATATGATTAAATATATTGTGTCATTTTCAATTATGATTATCCTGGTCATTATTTTTTTGTTCAGTCGGTTATCTGATTTCGAGCTTGCCGGATACGGGCAGCTGCGTACCCTATCTTTTACGCATCATCAGGATCTCCTCACGGGTACATTAATTCTGCCGCCAGATAAGGTATATCCTCCGTTCGTGCTTTTAATTCATGGCGACGGGCCTCAGGATCGCTGGTCAGACGGCGGATATATTCCTCTGGTTAACTTCCTTGTATCACAGGGAATAGCTGTTTTTTCATGGGATAAACCGGGCGTTGGTGAAAGTACCGGAAACTGGCTGGCGCAGACGATGTCAGATCGCGCCAGGGAGGCCGTTCTGGCGTTACAAAAATTAAGAGAGCAACCAGAACTGAAAGAAAGTCGCGGAGGTTATCTTGGTTTCTCACAAGCTGGTTGGGTCGTCCCCCAGGCAAGCCAATTAACAACAACTGACTTTATTGTGCTGATAGGTCCAGCGATAAACTGGCGGAATCAGGGCATTTACTATACCGAGCAACGGCTTAAAGCCGAGGGTCGTTCCTTGTCTGCTATTCTGGATGCGAAAAAACATGAAGCCGCGGTTTTTGACAGGCAGTTTACAGAAGAAACGGCTAATCGCCCCTGTAACACCCCATGTACGCGACAGGACTTCGAGCGCAGGAATTCCCGGGCTGATGCGACGAAAGAGATTTCAGGTATAGATACTCCGGTATTCATTCTCATGGGAAAAGATGACCGGAATGTAGATCCTGATGAAACAGTCGCAGTCTGGCGCAAAGCACTACCGGTGGGTACAGCGCGTTGTATCAGGCAGTTGCCGGGGGCAACTCACGGGCTTTTACGCAGCGAATGGTTTGATTATCAACTTGCCTCTCAGTGGCCTTTGTGGAAACAGGGATTGTTTCTGCTGACCGGGCAACACGCCTATTCGCCCGGGGCACTTAATTCTGTCTCATCATGGATCCTTAAGCAGCAATGTGGGAACTGAACTGCCTTCTTACTACCTGCCGAAAGCCAAACAGGGAGTCACAAAAAAAAGCCCCCTGTTTCATAAAACCCGGTGCGTTCATCAAGTCGTGGTCTACCGTTAGAGTTAACCTGACCAGCCATTGTGGATAGCTGTTTTTGTTCAGGAGACACGTCTTCGCTCCTGGCCGTTATCAGTTCTACAATCGCGACAGGAAGCCACTGTACGTAGGGCAAGTATTCGCCGCCGTGCCAATCAACTGCGGCATACTTACGCATGCCAGGTGTTGTCAGCCGGTGCGAACCCTGCTTTTATAGCGAATCAAATCGGGCATTTATCCACGCAGAAATGCTTTTTCACGTATATTCTGCCGGGATAAATGCCCTTGCTAACGATCGGGTTGGTGGCGGAATCAGCGCTCTGGCGGTTATACCAATGCCCATCGTGCCCATGAAGGTAAAAGACAGGTAGTTAACTTTTTGATTTTTAGGTGAGATTTGATGAAAAAGCTGTTTGTGCAGTTTTACCTTCTGCTGTTCGTCTGCTTCCTGGTGATGACCATGCTGGTAGGGCTGGTGTATAAATTCACCGCCGAACGTGCGGGCCGGCAGTCGCTGGACGATCTGATGAAAAGCTCGCTGTATCTGATGCGTAGCGAGCTGCGGGAAATCCCACCGCGCGACTGGAGCAAAACGCTAAAGGAGCTGGATCTTAATCTGTCGTTCGATCTGCATATTGAGCCGCTGAGTAAATTTAAGCTCTCGGAAAACTCGATGCAGCATCTGCGCGCCGGGGATATTGTCGCCCTCGATGATGAATACACCTTTATTCAACGCATCCCGCGGAGCCACTACGTTCTGTCGGTAGGCCCCGTCCCCTATCTCTACTTCCTCCACGAGATGCGTTTGCTGGATGTCGCCCTGATGGCTTTCATCGCCATTTCGCTGGCCTTTCCCGTGTTTATCTGGATGCGCCCCCACTGGCAGGATATGTTGCGTCTTGAGACCGCGGCACAACGCTTTGGCGAGGGGCATTTTACCGAACGCATTCATTTCGACAGTATGTCCAGCTTCGAACGCCTGGGCGTCGCCTTTAACCAGATGGCCGACAATATCAACGCGCTCATCGCCAGCAAGAAGCTGCTGATCGACGGAATTGCCCACGAACTGCGTACTCCGCTGGTGCGCCTGCGCTATCGTCTGGAGATGAGTGAAAACCTGACCGAAGCGGAATCTCAGGCGCTGAACCGCGATATTGGTCAGTTGGAAGCCTTAATCGAGGAGCTGTTGACCTACGCCCGCCTGGACCGACCGCAGAATGAACTGCATCTGACAACACCTGATTTTCCCGCCTGGATAGCGGCGCACGTTGAAGAGATTCAAATGGTTAACCCCCAACGTGATGTGACGTTACAGGAAGTGGTGGCCGGGGATTACGGCGCGCTTGATATGCGTCTGATGGAACGCGTGCTGGATAATCTCGTCAATAACGCTTTGCGCTACAGCAACCGGCAAATTCAGGTCAGGCTCACGCTACAGGGTTCGCGAGCAACCTTGCAGGTTGAAGATGACGGCCCGGGCATCGACCCGGAGGAGCGCGAACGGGTGTTTGAGCCCTTTGTCCGTCTCGACCCTAGCCGCGACCGGGCCACCGGCGGTTGCGGACTTGGGCTGGCGATTGTCCACAGTATCGCCCAGGCCATGTCCGGCGAGGTAAGCTGCGGCGCCAGCTCTCTGGGCGGCGCTCGTTTTTGTTTCAGCTGGCCAATCTATCATCAGCTGCCCAATTTGAGCGCTGCCTGACCCACTTGCGCAGGTGCTGCGGCCTGCGTATAGTTAAAAACCAAACAGTATGTTGTAACTAAGGTGGGTGCTATGGCCAGCTACGATCTCGTTGAACGTCTGAATGACACCTTTCGCCAGCTGGAACGCGAGCTACAGATGCTCCAGCAGCGCCTGCGCGCCTGCCGCCTGTTGGCCGCCCGGGTGTTTGAGCTGCCGGCCGTCAGTAAAGAGACGGAACACGACCCGCTGGAGACTATTCAGGTGGTTCAGCACACCGGTCAACCGGCGCTGGAGATGGCGCTGAAACACTACAGCCATCTGTTCATTCAGCAGCAATCAGAAAGCCGCAGCAGTAAAGCTGCAGTCCGCCTCCCCGGCGCCATCTGCCTGCAAACCGATGGCGAGGAACAGGCGGCGTTACTGCAGAGTATTGCCCGCATTAACGCGCTGAAAGCCGCTTTCGAAAAGATTGTCACCGTTGATTCCGGCCTGCCCGCCGCGGCGCGTTTTGAATGGGTCCACCGTCATCTGCCGGGGCTTATCACCCTCAGCGCCTACCGCACCTTAACGGTGCTATGCGACCCGAGCACCCTCCGCTTTGGCTGGGCTAATAAGCACGTGATTAAAAATCTCACTCGTGATCAGGTGCTGCAGCAGCTGGAAAAAAGCCTGCAATCGCCGCGCGCGGTGCCGCCCTGGACGCGTGAGCAGTGGCAAAGCAAGCTGGAGCGAGAATATCAGGATATCGCCGCTCTGCCGCAGCGGGCAAAGCTGAAGATCAAGCGGCCGGTGAAGGTCCAGCCTATCGCACGAGTCTGGTACGCCGGTGAGCAGAAACAGGTGCAGTACGCCTGCCCAGGCCCGCTTATCACGCTGATATCCGGCACTCAGGGGGTGAGCGTGCCGGATATCGGCGAGTTACTGAACTACGATGCGGATAATGTGCAGTATCGCTATAAGCCGCAGGCGCAGTCGCTCAGGCTACTTATACCGCGGCTGCATCTGTGGCTGGCTAACGAGTAGCCATGCTGCCCACCATTTCTTCCGGACGCACCCAGCTGTCAAATTCCGCCTCCGTCAGATAGCCCAGCGCTAACGCGGAGGCTTTGAGCGTCAGCCCCTCTTTATGCGCCTTTTTGGCAATCTCCGCCGCTTTGTCATAGCCAATATGGGTATTCAGCGCCGTGACCAGCATCAGTGACTCATTGAGCAACTGCGCGATCCGTTCACGGTTCGGTTCAATGCCGGTCGCGCAGTGTTCATTAAAACTCTCCATACCATCCGCCAGCAGGCGCACCGATTGCAGAAAGTTATGAATCACCATCGGACGGTAGACGTTCAGTTCGAAGTTACCGGACGCCCCGCCGATATTGACCGCCACATCATTCCCCATGACCTGACAGCACAGCATCGTCAGCGCTTCGCACTGCGTCGGGTTAACCTTGCCAGGCATAATGGATGAGCCGGGTTCATTTTCCGGAATCGCAATTTCACCAATCCCGCAACGCGGACCGGAAGCCAGCCAGCGCACATCGTTGGCAATCTTCATCAACGAAGCCGCCAGCCCCTTCAGTGCGCCGTGGGCGTGGACCAGCGCATCGCAGGTCGCCAGCGCCTCAAACTTGTTCGGCGCAGTGACGAACGGCTGACCGCTGAGGGCCGCCAGCTCCTCCGCTACCCGTACGGCATATTGCGGATGGGTGTTCAGACCGGTGCCAACGGCCGTACCGCCCAACGCCAGCTCGCTCAGGTGCGGCAGACTCAGCTCCAGATGACGGAGATTGTGTTCCAGCATCGCTACCCAGCCGGAGAACTCCTGTCCCAGCGTTAACGGCGTCGCATCCTGCAGATGCGTACGGCCAATTTTAACGATGTCGTTGAAGGCAGTAGCTTTGTCGCTCAGCGTCTGTTTCAGCACCCTGAGCCGGGGGATGAGCGCTTCACGCAGGGCGATAATCGCCGCGACATGCATCGCGGTCGGGAAGACATCGTTGGAACTCTGGCTTTTATTAACGTCATCGTTAGGATGAACCTTGCGCTCCATGCCGCGCACGCCGCCCAGCAGTTCACTGGCGCGGTTGGCCAACACCTCGTTCATGTTCATGTTGCTTTGCGTGCCGGAACCGGTCTGCCAGATGGCCAGCGGAAATTCATCGGGATGGTTGCCGGCCAGCACTTCATCGGCGGCTTGAATAATCGCCTCGGCCTTCTCTGCGGTCAGTAACCCCAGATCCTGGTTAACCTTTGCCGCCGCCCGTTTGGTCAGCGCCAGCGCATAAATCAGTTCGCCCGGCATTTTTTCCGTCGAGATGCGGAAATGTTCCAGCGAACGCTGGGTCTGCGCGCCCCATAGCTTATCGGCAGGCACCTCGATAGCGCCCATAGAGTCTCTTTCACTGCGATGCGTTGTCATTACTTTCTCCTTGAATACAAAGTACGTAATTACGACAAAGCTCACCTGCTATAAAGGGTTAAGTATTGGTCAAATTTTTAAGATTTTATTGCTCGTTCGTGCCGCTAAACGACATAAAAAAACCGCCCCGGAGGGCGGCTTCGATTATTTCACACAGCGTGTGCACTGCGAGGTCTGAATCTGCTGGAAGAAATCGTTGCCTTTGTCATCCACCAGGATGAAGGCCGGGAAATCTTCCACTTCGATTTTCCAGATAGCTTCCATCCCCAGTTCCGGATACGCCACGCACTCCAGGCTGCGGATACTCTGCTGCGCCAGCACCGCCGCCGGGCCGCCAATGCTGCCAAGATAGAATCCGCCGTGTTTGTGGCAGGCGTCGGTCACCTGCTGGCTACGGTTGCCTTTCGCCAGCATCACCATGCTGGCGCCGTGGGACTGCAGCAGATCGACATAGGAGTCCATGCGCCCCGCGGTGGTCGGACCGAGCGAGCCTGAGGCATAGCCATCGGGTGTTTTCGCCGGGCCGGCGTAGTAGATCGGGTGATCTTTGACGTACTGCGGCAGCGCTTCGCCGTTATCCAGCAGCTCTTTGAGCTTCGCGTGGGCGATATCGCGCGCCACGATTATGGTGCCGCTGAGCGACAGCCGGGTCGATACCGGGTACTGCGACAGCAGTGCCAGAATCTCGCTCATCGGCTGATTGAGATTAACCTTCACCGCTTCACCTTCACCGGCCTGACGCAGCGACTCGGGAATGTATTTGCCCGGGTTGCTTTCCAGCTTCTCCAGCCAGATCCCTTCCCGGTTGATTTTAGCCTTGATATTGCGGTCAGCGGAGCAGGAGACGCCCATGCCGACCGGGCAGGAGGCTCCGTGACGCGGCAGGCGAATCACGCGGATGTCGTGGGCGAAGTATTTGCCGCCGAACTGCGCGCCGAGGCCGAGATTCTGCGCTTCCAGCAGCAGCTCTTGCTCCAGCTGAATGTCGCGGAACGCCTGACCGTGTTCGTTACCTTCGGTCGGCAGGCCATCATAATATTTGGTCGATGCCAGCTTCACGGTTTTCAGCGTCGATTCCGCCGAGGTGCCGCCAATCACGAAGGCGATATGGTACGGCGGACAGGCCGCGGTGCCGAGAGTACGCATCTTCTCAACCAGGTAGCTTTTCAGCTTCGCCGGGGTAATCAGCGCTTTGGTTTCCTGATACAGATAGGTCTTGTTGGCCGAACCGCCGCCCTTGGCGATACAGAGGAATTTGTATTCGTCACCGTCGGTAGCATAAAGATCGATCTGCGCCGGCAGGTTAGTCCCGGTGTTGACCTCTTTATACATATCCAGGGCCGCGTTCTGCGAGTAGCGCAGGTTATCCTGGATATAGGTGTTATAGACCCCCTGCGCCAGCGCCGCTTCATCGCCGCCGCCGGTCCAGACGCGCTGGCCCTTTTTACCGGTGATGATTGCGGTACCGGTATCCTGGCAGGTCGGCAAAATGCCTTTGGCCGCGATATCGGAGTTACGCAGGAACTGCAGGGCGACGTATTTGTCGTTTTCGCTGGCTTCCGGGTCGTTAAGGATATCGGCGACCTGCTGCTGGTGCGCCGGGCGCAACATGAAGGAAGCATCGTGAAAAGCGTGTTGTGCCAGAAGGGTCAGCGCCTGAGGTTCAACCTTCAGGACTTCCTGGCCGGCGAATTCGGCGACAGAGACGTAGTCACGACTGAGGAGATAATACTCGGTGTCATCCTTTTTAAGGGGGAAAGGATCCTGATAAACAAACGGTTTATTCGACATTGTGCTCTCACTTACTGCTGGGCTGATTATATTTCAGGCAGACACTCCATTTGCCTGTAGAAAAGCGAGTCGATCAATTTTACACAAAATTTTAACAAAAACTGAGACAAGGACGACTTTTTCTTTCAGCAGTTGCTTCTCGGCGGTTTGCTGGTTTAATAGAGCGATTATTATCATGTGGAAACAGGGATTGAGAATGCAAAAGCTCATTAACTCAGTGCAGAACTACGCCTGGGGAAGTCACACCGCATTAACGGAACTTTATGGTATCGCCAACCCGGACAACCTGCCAATGGCGGAGCTATGGATGGGCGCGCACCCGAAAAGCAGTTCGCAGATTCTCGACGCCGACGGTCGCCCGCACGCGCTGCGCCAGATCATCGACGGCGACAAGTCCGCGCTGCTCGGCGACAAGGTTGCACAGCGTTTTGGCGAGCTGCCGTTCCTGTTTAAAGTGCTCTGCGCCGCCCAGCCGCTCTCCATTCAGGTTCATCCGAACAAGCAGGCCTCAGAAATTGGCTTTGCCAAAGAGAACGCCGCCGGCATTCCGCTGGATGCCGCTGAACGTAATTATAAAGATCCTAACCACAAGCCGGAGCTGGTCTTTGCGCTGACGCCATTCCTGGCGATGAACGCGTTCCGCGAATTTAACGAGATTGCCGCCCTGCTGCAGCCGGTTGCCAGCGCGCACCCGGCCATCGGTGAATTTCTCAGCCAGCCGGATGCTGAACATTTAAGCCAGCTGTTCGCCGGCCTGCTCAATATGCAAGGTGAAGAAAAAGCGCAGGCTCTGCGCGTGCTGCAAACCGCGCTGGATAACCAACAGGGCGAACCGTGGCAGACCATCCGCCTGATCGCCGAATTCTATCCTGACGACAGCGGCCTGTTCTCTCCGCTGCTGCTTAACGTGGTGAAGCTGAATCCAGGCGAAGCGATGTTCCTGTTCGCCGAAACGCCGCATGCCTACCTGCAGGGCGTGGCGCTGGAGGTGATGGCCAACTCGGATAACGTGCTGCGTGCCGGCCTGACGCCGAAGTACATCGATATCCCGGAGCTGGTTGCCAACGTGAAGTTCGTTGCCAAACCGGCAGGCGAGCTGCTGACTCAGCCGGTGAAACACGCCGCGGAGCTGGATTTCCCGATTCCGGTCGATGATTTCGCCTTCTCCCTGCACGATCTTTCGGCACAGCAATCCACCCTCGACCAGCAGAGCGCGGCCATCATTTTCTGCGTGGAAGGCGAAGCGGTTCTGCGTAAAGGTGAACAGCATCTGACCCTGAAAGCCGGTGAGTCGGCCTTTATTGGCTGTAACGAGTCGCCGGTTGCGGTCAGCGGCAGCGGTCGTCTGGCGCGCGTTTTTAATAAGCTCAAGTAAGTTACTGAACTTTTTAGCCGCGCTTGCTAGACTTTCCCTCATCATGACAACATGACCAGGCGGCTCGATCCGCCTGGTTTTATTTATGGACAAATGCTATGAAGAAATCGCTGGTCGCAGCAGGAATTATCGTGGCGCTGGGCGTCATCTGGACAGGAGGTGCCTGGTACACAGGGAAACAGCTGGAAAGTCACCTCGCCGAGGTGGTGCAACAGGCCAATGCGCAGCTACAGAGCAGCGCGCCGGAAGCGGGCGTCGAGCTGTCATGGCAAAACTACCAGCGCGGCGTGTTCAGTAGTCACCTGCAGCTGGTAGTGAAGCCGGTTGCCGGTAAAGAGAACAGCTGGCTTGCCGCCGGGCAGTCACTGGTGTTTGATGAAGCGGTCGATCACGGCCCCTTCCCGGCAGCAGCGCTGAAATCCGGCCAGCTTGCCCCGGCGATGGCGTCCGTCAGAACCACACTGGTTAATAACGACGCCAGCAAAGGGCTGTTTGATATCGCCAAAGGCGAATCCCCGTTTACTATCAATACCCGTATTGCCTACAGCGGCGACAGCCGGTCGGCTATCGATCTAAAACCACTCGACTACGCGAAAGGCGATGAGAAAGTCACCTTCAGCGGCGGTCAGTTCCAGCTCGATGCGGATGCGGAAGGCAAATCCGTGAGTCTGAGCGGTGAAGCGAGCAGCGGCCAGATCAACGCGCTCAATGAATACAACCAGAAAGTCCAGCTGAACTTCAATAATCTGAAAACCGACGGCGCCACCGAGATGACCAGCTTTAATGAGCGCATCGGTAAGCAAAAAATCTCCCTGGAGAAGCTGTCGATTGGCGTTGAAGGGAAAGAGCTGGCCCTGCTGGAAGGGATGAACATCGATGGCCAGTCTTCGCTGACTGAAGACGGTAAAGGGATTAACAGCCAGCTGGACTACACCGTCAACAGCCTGAAGCTGCAAAACCAGGATATCGGCAGCGGTAAACTGACCATCAAGCTGGCGAATCTTGATGGCCAGGCCTGGCATCAGTTCAGCCAGCAGTACAATGCCGAAGCTCAGGCGCTGATGGCGAAGCCGGAGCTGACGCAGAATCCTGAGCTGTATCAGCAGGCGCTGACGGAAAACTTCTTTAAAGCGCTACCGATTTTACTGAAGGGCAACCCGTCTCTGACTATCGCCCCGCTAAGCTGGCGCAATGCCAAAGGGGAAAGCACCTTCAATATGTCTGTTTTGCTGAAAGACCCTGCGCTGACCACCGCTGAGCCGCAAACGCTGGCGGATGAAGTGGATCGCAGCGTCAAGTCGCTCGACAGCAAGCTGGTAATTCCGGTCGATATGGCCACCGCATTTATGACTCAGATTGCCGGTCTCGAAGGCTACCAGCCGGAAGATGCGGCGAAACTGGCAGACCAGCAGGTGAAAGGTCTCGCCGCCATGGGACAGATGTTCCGCATTACCGCGATGGAAGACAACGCGATCACCTCCAGTCTGCAATACGCCGAAGGTCAGGTCACCCTGAACGGGCAGAAAATGCCGCTGGATGAGTTCGCGGGAATGTTTGGCTTTACTCTGCCGGCAGCCCCTGGCGCCGAACCGCAGGAAACCCTGCCTGAAGAAGTGGCGCCGCCGGTCGCGCCGCAGCAGTAATCTCGCGATTAGCCCCTTTCGAGGGGCTATTTTCGGGTCACCAGCCGCGGGGGCATAATTTGATTTCTCGCGCTCATCTGCCCCTTCTCCAGACGCCGTAGAATACATTCCGCCAGGCTCTGGCCCATCTCGCGCGCAGGCGTGGTGACCCAGGTCAACGGCACATCATCCAGCGCGCTTTCCGGGACTTCGGCAAACGCCGCCAGCGCCACGCGCTGTTCAAAATAGCTCTCCACGCTGTCTTCACCGCTCTGACGTCCCGCCCGCATCAGGCCGAACCAGGCGCCGGTGGCAATCACGTTGTTGTAACACAGCACGGCGGTAATGGTCGGATTGTGCCGCAGCAGCGAGGCCATTGCTTCGGCCGCCAGCTTTTGGCTCGATTCGCACTCCACGACCCATTCGCTGTGAAACGGCAGCCCGTACTTCAGCAGCGTCGCGCAGTATCCGCCCACCCGCTCCGCACGCGTCAACGAAGCGCTTTGTCCGCCGAGCCAGGCGATGCGCTGGTGCCCGCGGCGGATCAGGTGCTCGGTGACGATCTGCGCGGCCTGCATATTATCCGGACGGATAAGGTCGATATCGTCGAGATAGCTGGCGCGGGAGGCAAACACCAACGGCATGCCGACCTCCGCTGCGCGATCGCGCAGTTCGCTGCCTTTATCGATAGCGCCGGCGATAATCACCCCGTCTACGCCCTGCGAAATCAGGGTTTCAAAGCGTTGACGCATTTTTTCTCCACCGTCGCCGCCCTGGGTGAGAAAGACCATTTTCCCCTCGGCCTCAAGCGCGTCGGTCAGTCCGGCGGTAAGCTCCGCGTAAAAGGGTTTGGAGAGGTCGCTCACGATAAGACCAATCACCCCGCTCTGCCCGCCGCGCAGTGAAGCCGCCTGGCGGTTACGCACAAAACCCAGCTGTTCAATCGCCTGATTGACGCGCTCGCCGGTAGCCGACGATATCCGGCCTTTGCCGCTCAGCACCAGTGAAACCGTACTCACCGACACCCCTGCCACCTGCGCAACGTCGTTAATGGTGATCTTTTTTGCGATAGCCATAACTGCAACCGTCTCCCTGTGGCGGTCGATAAAACGTTTTATCAATGAGTTACCTTTATAAACGTTATCTTCGCCTGATTATGTGATTTTTATCGCACTAAAAAGTGATAAAACGTTTTATCTTGCCGTAACGTTACACCCTACCCATAACTTAAAAAATCAGGATTCGTGTTAATGACGGCAAAAACGACACCAAAAATTACCTTGTGGGAGTTTTTCCAGCAGTTAGGAAAAACGTTTATGTTGCCCGTGGCGTTGCTTTCTTTTTGCGGGATCATGCTCGGGATCGGCAGCTCTTTAAGCAGTCATGATGTACTCACCCTGCTGCCGTGGCTCGATATTCCGCTGCTGCAGGCCGTGTTTGTCTGGATGAGCAAAGTCGGCTCCTTCGCCTTTAGCTTCCTGCCGGTCATGTTCTGTATCGCGATTCCGCTGGGGCTGGCGCGCGAAAATAAAGGCGTGGCGGCTTTCGCCGGCTTCGTTGGCTATGCGGTCATGAACCTGGCGGTGAACTTCTGGCTCACCGCGAAAGGAATTCTGCCCACGACCGATGCGGCGGTGCTGAAAGCCAACAATATCCAGAACATCATCGGTATTCAGTCGATCGATACCGGGATTCTGGGGGCGGTGATCGCCGGGATCATTGTCTGGATGCTGCACGAGCGTTTTCATAATATCCGCCTGCCTGACGCATTAGCTTTCTTTGGCGGCACGCGTTTTGTGCCGATTATCACCACCGTGGTGCTCGGGCTGGTCGGCCTGGTTATCCCCCTCGTCTGGCCGGTCTTTGCCATGGGGATTAACGCCCTCGGTCACGTGATTAACAGCGCCGGCGACTTCGGACCGATGATCTTCGGTACCGGCGAACGTTTGCTGCTGCCGTTCGGTCTGCACCACATTCTGGTGGCCCTGATTCGCTTTACCGAAGCGGGCGGAACCCTGGATGTGTGCGGTCATACCGTTAGCGGCGCGCTGACTATCTTCCAGGCGCAGCTGAGCTGCCCGGAAACTCACGGCTTCTCAGAAAGTGCCACCCGCTTCCTGTCGCAGGGTAAAATGCCGGCATTCCTCGGCGGCCTGCCGGGGGCGGCGCTGGCGATGTACCACTGCGCGCGTCCGGAAAACCGTCATAAAATTAAAGGCCTGCTGATCTCCGGCGTGATTGCCTGCGTCGTCGGCGGCACCACGGAACCGCTGGAGTTCCTGTTCCTGTTCGTCGCCCCGGTACTGTATGTTATTCACGCCCTGCTGACCGGCCTCGGCTTCACCATCATGGCGGTGCTGGGCGTCACTATCGGCAACACCGACGGGAACGTCATTGACTTCGTGGTCTTCGGCATCCTGCACGGCCTGTCAACCAAGTGGTATCTGGTACCGGTGGTTGCCGCTATCTGGTTTGCGGTGTATTACGGCATCTTCCGCTTCGCCATTACCCGCTTTAACCTGAAAACGCCGGGCCGCGATATCGAAACCCAGACCGCCTTTGACAAAGCCGTGAGCGGCGTCACCGGTAAATCCGGTTACAACGTACCGGCCATTCTGGCCGCGCTGGGTGGGGCCGACAATATCGTTTCCCTGGATAACTGCATTACCCGCCTGCGGTTGTCGGTGCACGACATGAGTAAAGTGGATAGCGCCGCGCTGAAAGCCAACCGCGCCATCGGCGTAGTACAGCTGAATCAGCATAACCTGCAGGTGGTTATCGGCCCTCAGGTTCAGTCGGTGAAAGATGAAATGAGCGTACTGATGAATACCGTCCAGGCATAAACGCCCGCCCCCTCCTGACCCGGAGGGGGCTTTGATAAAGGAAGTGTCAATGTTTGATTTTGCAACGCCTGTCGATCGCCACGGCACCTGGTGTACGCAATGGGACTACGTAGCCGACCGCTTCGGTGCCGCCGACCTGCTCCCCTTTACTATCTCCGATATGGATTTCGCCACCGCCCCCTGCATTCTTGATGCCGTCAGTCGGCGCCTGGCGCACGGCGTGTTCGGTTACAGCCGCTGGAAAAACGATGAGTTTCTGGGCGCGGTCGCCCACTGGTACGCCAGCCGTTTTCAGTGCCCCGTTAACCGCGATGCAATCGTGTATGGCCCGTCGGTCATTTACATGGTGGCGGAGATGATTCGCCAGTGGTCTGACGAAGGCGATGGTGTGGTAGTCCATACGCCGGCCTATGACGCTTTTTATAAAACCATTGCCGGAAACCGCCGTCGCGTTGCGCCGGTCCCGCTGACGCATCGGGATAATCAGTGGCATTGCGATATGGCGCAGCTTGAACGCACGCTGGCGGAGCCGCGCAACACGCTGCTGCTGCTGTGCAGCCCGCATAACCCGACCGGGAGAGTGTGGAGCCGCGAAGAGCTTGAAACCATGGCCCTGCTGTGCGAAAAGCACGGCGTGAAGGTCATCAGCGATGAGATTCATATGGATATGGTCTGGGGTGAGCATCGTCATACGCCGTGGTGCGACGTCGCTCGCGGGCCGTGGGCGCTGTTCACCTCCGGCTCGAAAAGCTTCAATATTCCCGCGTTTACCGGGGCTTACGGCCTGATTGACGATGCCGCATCCCGCGAAGCTTATCTCACGGCTCTGAAGAGTCGCGATGGACTCTCTTCCCCCTCCGTGCCGGCGCTGGTCGCCCATATTGCCGCCTACCGTGAAGGCGCCCCGTGGCTCGATGCGCTACGGGCCTATTTGCAGGATAACATGCGCTATATTGCTCAGGCGCTCAATCAGGCCTTCCCGCAGCTGAACTGGAAGCCGCCGCAGGCCACCTATCTCGCCTGGATCGATCTGCGCCCGCTCGGCGTGGACGACCGCGCGCTGCAAAAATCGCTCATCGAGGTACAGAAGGTCGCCATTATGCCCGGGTATACCTACGGCGAAGAAGGCGTGGGTTTTGTGCGCCTCAATGCCGGCTGTCCCCGGGAGAAACTGGAAAGAGGCGTCAACGGATTGATTGCCGCCCTGCGTGCTTTAGCATAGCCACACCGCGGCGTTCAGCACGGCGTCAGTCGTGTTAAACGCCGCGGGCAAGCCTGCACAGCTCCCCGGCTCACAAATCGTCCCGCCGCCGGAAGGCCAGATAACCGGCCCCAAGGGTAAATCCCCCGACGAGCAGCACCAGCAGGATAAACCCGTGATGATTGGTCGAAAGCGGAATCCCCCCGACGTTCATGCCGAAGAACCCCGCCACAATATTGATCGGTAACGCCAGCACGGTAATGACCGTCAAGGTATATAGCGTGCGGTTGCTTTTTTCCATTTGCCGGGCGCTGATCTCCTCCTGCAGCAGGCTGATACGCTCGGTCAGCCCGGAGAGGTCGTTGAGCACTACGGTAAACTCCTCGGTGAACTGGCGAAACTCCTGAACCACGGAGCGGTCGATCCACGCCGGAGGCCGGTTGAGGAGCCGAAACATGGCTGCCGGTTCGGGAGCCAACAGCCGCTGAAAGCGCAGGAGCATCCGCCGCAGGCGCGCCAGATCGGCGCGGTTACGCTGGACATGGTTACTGAGCAGCCGCTCTTCGATGGCATCAACGTGGCGGCTTGCCTGGCGCACCACCTGTTCCAGCACCTCCTCCTGCTCTTCGAGCAAAAAGGCCAACAGCGCGGTGGAGGATGTCACGTTCAATGTCGCCAGCCGTGGCAACATCCATTCAATAAAGCGCAGCGGTTTATAGCGGGCCGTTACCACCAGCTTCTGACTGCAGTACAGCCACAGCGTCGATGTTTCTGCGGTGGTCTCTTTAGGATGAAAAATGACGTCGTTCAGCACGGCAAACAAATTGTCGCCCTGCCGCTCAATGCGGGTGGTGTGAGAACCGTCGCGGATCTCCTCAAAGAAAAAATCGGCAACGGGGAAATGATTCATCAGCCACTTCTCGGCGGTTGCGTGGTTGAGATTAAGATGCAGCCAGACGAAATCATTTTCACCGTCCAGCTCATGAAAGCGGGAGCACACTTGCTGGGAGGTGATTTGCAGCGGCTGATGCCCTTCACGAAAAAGAAAACCGTACACCAGCCCAGAGACTTCCATATCAAAATCGGGCTTTAACATCTTTCCTGCGACATCTTGACTCATATATCCCTCAGGATTTTATTGCATGCTGTTCGGACCCGAATAAAGTCATCTTTCGCTATTTTTCAGAGCCTGGCAAGGTTAATGATTTGTTCATCAAACGGAAACCTGGCTGACATCTGCGTTTTATAAGTTCAGCGCTGTCACCCGTAACAATTTACCCTGTCTGACGTTTAGAGGAAGGTTCCTGATGAGCGATAACAGCAGCTCGCAACGCGTTGCGCCGGGCCTTAGCCCGCAAATCATCCAGTCAAAGATTTACCAAAAGAACAGTAAAAAAACTGTTCTTTTTTTTGTCTTTTTATTAGCTATCGGCATCGCATTTTCCGGCGTGAGCTTATTTAACGATGTCGCCCGTTCAGGAACGGTATATACCAGCTACCTGCCTTTTCTTTTATTAGGACTGGCTTTATTGATTGCACTCGGCTTTGAATTTGTTAACGGCTTCCATGATACCGCCAACGCCGTGGCCACCGTCATCTATACCCATTCTCTGCCGCCCACCGTCGCGGTCATGTGGTCCGGCTTTTTTAATTTCCTCGGCGTTTTGCTCTCCAGCGGCGTGGTGGCCTTCGGTATCATCTCATTACTCCCGGTCGAACTCATTCTGCAGGCCGGTACCGGCAACGGGTTTGCCATGGTGTATGCCCTGCTGTTTTCAGCCATTATCTGGAACCTGGGGACCTGGTGGTTCGGCCTGCCGTCCTCTTCGTCGCACACGCTGATCGGCTCGATCATTGGCGTTGGCGTTTCCAACGCGCTGATCCACGGACGCAACGGCACCAGCGGCGTCGACTGGGGCCAGGCGGTCAATGTCGGATATTCCCTGCTGTTCTCGCCGGTGGTCGGTTTTGTCTGCGCCGCCGTCCTGCTGCTGCTGTTAAAGCGCTTCGTCAAAAACAGACAGCTCTACGCCGCACCGAAAAATGACGCGCCGCCGCCGCTGTGGATCCGTAGTCTGCTGATCCTCACCTGTACCGGCGTTTCGTTTGCCCACGGCTCCAACGACGGGCAAAAGGGAATGGGGCTAATTATGCTGATTCTGGTGGGGACCATGCCCATCGCCTATGCGCTCAACCGCACTCTGCCGCCGGAACAGGCACCGCGGGTCGCGGCGCTGGCCGAAGTCACCGAAAACAGGCTGCTCCAACAATTCCCGGGAAACCTCCCCAGCGATCCTCGTGAAGTGTTGACCCAGTATGTGCGCGACAGCCAGCTGACGCCGGACGTGTTACCGGCGCTGGCGCACCTTTCCGGCATTATTGGCGACCAGATTCGCCAGTACGGTTCGGTAGATAAGATCCCGGCCCAGGCGGTATCCAACACCCGTAACGATATGTATCTGGCGTCGGAAACGATCAAGCATTTGAAGAACAACCCCGATGTCCAACTGCCGCGGGAGACGTCACAGAACCTCGATGCGCTGAAAAAAGAGCTCGATAACGCCACCCGTTTCATTCCGTTCTGGGTCAAAGTGGCCGTCGCTCTGGCGCTCGGGCTGGGCACCATGGTCGGCTGGCGGCGTATTGTCGTCACCATTGGTGAGAAGATCGGCAAAACGCACCTGACCTACGCTCAGGGCGCCAGCGCGGAACTGGTGGCGATGAGCACCATCGGCGCCGCCGATGCCTTTGGTCTTCCCGTCTCCACCACCCACGTCCTCTCTTCCGGTATCGCCGGAACCATGGCGGCAAATCGCTCAGGACTGCAGTTTTCTACCGTGCGTAATCTGCTGATGGCATGGGTACTCACACTGCCCGCCTCGGTGATACTCTCCGCGGTGCTGTACTGGATGTTCGCGAAAGTATCCTAGCCCGCGGCGCGGAATAGCCCGTAAGTCCCCCGTCGCCATGAAGGGGGACTTACGGGTAAAAACAGGCATGATTTTGATAAAGCTCAAAAAAATTCACCGGTAAAAGGTGTATTAAAAAAAGCCGCTAACCATCCCGTTCAGATATTTGATAAGAGGAGGAAACCATGAAAACTTACGATCGTAACCGTAACGCTATCTCAACAGGCAGCATGGTTATGGTGGCAGGAAATGGCGTGACGGGCGTTATTAAGGCCATCCACGGCGAAGGTAAAACGGCGGAACAATTACGCCGCGCGGACTGCGTGGAAATAGAAGGCTGCGAAGGACTATATTGCCCGATGAGCCTTATTCGGCTGGGCTTTCATTAATTGCCTCCCGACGATGACTCATCGACCTGCGCAAAGAGAATAAAAGAGAAGAAAGGCCGTTACGCGGCCTTTATTTTTGTAGCCGGATCGATTCATATTGATCCCATCGAGCGTTTTCTCGCTATAAGCGGCGTATTATCCCGCCTTCTTGCACCCCGCCCGGGGTCATTTACCTTCTGAGTTCAGAGGCATCTTTCATGACATGGCAACAGTTCAAACAGGCCTACCTGATTAAATTCTGGGCGCCGGCCCCCGCGGTTATCGCAGCCGGTATTCTCTCCACCTATTATTTCGGTATTACCGGCACGTTCTGGGCCGTGACCGGGGAATTTACCCGCTGGGGCGGGCAGTTATTGCAACTTGCCGGCGTTCATACCGAGCAGTGGGGTTATTTCAAACTGATTCATCTCGAAGGGACGCCGTTAACCCGCATTGACGGCATGATGATTATCGGCATGTTTGGCGGCTGCTTCGCCGCCGCGCTGTGGGCAAACAATATCAAATTACGCCTGCCACGCAGCCGGATCCGTATTATTCAGGCCGTGGCGGGCGGGATCATTGCCGGCTTTGGCGCACGCCTGGCGATGGGCTGCAACCTGGCAGCCTTTTTTACCGGTATTCCTCAGTTTTCCCTCCACGCCTGGTTCTTTGCCATCGCAACGGCTATCGGAACCTGGTTTGGCGCGCGCTTTACGCTGCTGCCCCTGTTCCGTATCCCGGTCAGGATACAAAAAGTTTCGGCGGCCTCGCCGCTAACGCAAAAACCGGCGCAGGCGCGGCGTCGTTTTCGCGCAGGGATGCTGGTGTTCTTCGCCATGATCGCCTGGGGATTACTGACCGCACTCAATCAGCCTAAACTGGGACTGGCGATGCTGTTCGGGGTCGGTTTTGGTCTGCTGATTGAACGTGCGCAGATCTGCTTTACTTCGGCGTTCCGCGATATGTGGATCACCGGACGCACCTATATGGCCAAAGCGATTATCTTCGGGATGGCGGCGAGCGCGATTGGCATTTTCAGCTATGTGCAGCTGGGCATGGAACCCAAAATCATGTGGGCTGGCCCGAATGCGGTCATCGGCGGCCTGCTGTTTGGTTTCGGTATTGTGCTGGCCGGCGGCTGTGAAACCGGCTGGATGTACCGCGCCGTTGAAGGTCAGGTCCACTACTGGTGGGTAGGGCTGGGCAACGTCATTGGTTCGACGATTCTGGCCTATTTCTGGGATGATTTATCCCCAACGCTGGCTACCAACTGGGATAAAGTCAATCTGCTGGCCACCTTCGGGCCGTTTGGCGGCCTGCTGGTGACCTACCTGCTATTATTTATCGCGCTGATGCTGGTCATTGCCTGGGAGAAACATTTTTTCCGGCAGAAATCCGCCGCCATGGCCAATGTTAAGGAAACCGCATGAAAACTATCGTTCCCGATTATCGTCTCGACATGGTAGGCGAACCCTGTCCCTACCCGGCCGTTGCCACCCTGGAAGCGATGCCTTCGCTTAAGAAAGGGGAGATTCTGGAAGTGGTCAGCGATTGTCCCCAGTCGATTAATAACATTCCGCAGGACGCCCGCAACTACGGTTATACGGTGCTGGATATTCAACAAGACGGGCCAACTATCCGCTATTTGATCCAGAAGTAATCCCTGGCGCCCAGGCCGGTGACGCACTCCCGCCGCCGGCCTGATGCCATACCGACTACCAGCCTTTTACCGCATCGCCTTTGTACAGCTCCGCTGCGGCAGCGGCGACCTCATCACTTTGATACGCTTTCACCAGGTTTTTCACCTTTGCACTGTCTTTGTTATCAATCCGGCTGGCGAAGATATTGACGTAGGGTGAATTTTTATCTTCGATGAAAAGCCCGTTACGGGTAGGCGAGAGCCCTACCTGACTGGAAAATGTCGTATTAATCACGGCAAGCGCAATTTGCCGATCGTCAAGCGCGCGAGTTAACTGCGGCGCCTCAATCTCGACGATTTTCAGCTTCTTCGGGTTGTTCACAATATCTAATGACGTTGGCAGCAGCCCCACCCCATCTTTAAGGGTAATCAGTCCCTGCTTTTGCAGCAAAAGCAGGGAACGTCCGAGGTTGGTCGGGTCGTTTGGCACGGCTACCTGAGCCCCTTCAGGTAGCTCATTAATGGCGTGTATTTTCTTCGAGTAGGCGGCGATCGGATAGACGAATGTCGTTCCTACCGCAACCAGCTTGTAACCGCGCTCCTGGATCTGTTTATCCAGGTACGGTTTGTGCTGGAAAGCGTTGATATCCAGATCGCCATTATTCAGCGCTTCATTTGGCAAAACGAAATCGTTAAAGGTGACGACTTCGACATCAAGGTTATATTTCTCTTTCGCCACCTTCTGCGCCACCGCCCATACCTGCTGATCGACCCCCGCACTGATACCCACTTTGATATGGTTCGGGTCCTGCCCGGCGGGGCCACAGGCGGCAAGCAGCGAGGTGCTGGCGACAAGCAATGAAACAGCAAACTTCTTCAGCGTAAAAACCATAATCCCAGAGTCCTTTTTAAAATAGCCTGCCGCTCATAGCAGGAAAATTAGCGTCTGAGACTATAGAAAATATCATTGACGATATTAAAGACTGATTCACTATGATTTATAGCGATTGGCTATGAGCCCGTCTCATGGTTAAGGATGGCGAGGAGTTGCCTGGCGCAGCAGGCGCGATATTATGGATTAAGTCACTGGTAAAAAAGGCTAATGCAGATTAAAATTTCAGGCGGATGTCACGGATTTCCATGCAAGATAATACCAACGAACCCGGTTAGAACGGTGTTGCATCCGCTGCGCGGGCACGGGTATGCGCAACAGACGATGGTAATGCCAACGCCGCGAGGCTGACGCATGAATATTAAACGCGGTTGGCAGCAATATTTCCGATGTCTTCCCTTCTCGTTACTGTTCTCATTTATTGAGCCATTGACATTCGGGTTCGTTGCCAGCGATTGCGCGCTATTGAGCCTGGGTTATCACGACTGCAGGTTTACAGGTCATTGAGAATGCACACCAACACGCTTTCCACGCGTTTCAGGTATATCAATACGTTGATCGTGATTCTGACCACGGCGATCTTCATCGGTTTCATCATCCGTGAATACCGCGATCTGGAAAGATATATGAGCTACGTGGCTGAAAATGGGAAATCTGCACTCTCCCATGCGGAATACATCAATCAGAATATGGCGTTTCAGCTTTCCAGAGCTTTTTCTGCTGCCCCCTCATCGTCAGACGAGCAAAGGATTCAGCGGGACGACATTTGCGCACATCTTGAATCGGTGAATGGCGTACTGGGATTAAACCTTACCAGGCAGACATTTCATGGTTTAAACGGGACCTTGCAAACCCGGAATCCGGACTGTCGTAGCTGGGTCAGGGATGTTCCATCGCTTTCGGTTATTCAAAACGATCGCCACCTCCCGGCGTCAAAATACACTTTCTCCAGCTATCGCGGGTATATTTTCAACAACCTCAGGTATTATATCGATCTGGATAATGACTATATTTACATTAACAAACCCATTGCCGCCAACCAATACAAATTTGATAACTGGCAGGTCCGCAATGATAATGCCATCGATATTACCCGTAGCGCCCACATCATCAGCATTGATCGTCGGGCATTAAACGATTTTCTTCATGGAGAAAATGTCACTTCCCATGTTTATCGGGACGGTTATACTAAAAAAAACATTATCAGCATGTTAACCCCGGTTTTTAAAAATGGACAAATCAAAGGAATCATTGTCACCGATGTAAATATTGACGATTTAGCCACGGCCTTTTACACCGCGGACCGCCCGTTACTCTGGCGCTTCCTGTCGCTGTACTTAACGGATGAAGTGACCGCCAGTGATATTTACTTTAACCGTTCGGCCATCAAATCGATTAATATTATACAGTACCAGGAACATTTAACTCCGATCTACTTACTAAATATAAAATTAGATCTTATTTATTTCATCATCGACAACTTATGGTTGGCATTTATCTACGTTATGAGCACCTGGCTGCTTTGTCGCTACACCAAAAAACAAATGACACGCCATGCTGAACTGTCCAAAGATAATATTACTGACACGCTGACTGGCCTTTATAACAGAAAAATACTGAACGAGGCCTTGAGTAATAAAATCGACGCAATGTTGAAAAAGAACATTCCTGTTACGCTGGTATCTATCGACAGCGATGGTCTGAAAAGGATCAATGACACGCTCGGTCATGATATGGGCGATAAAGTCATCCAGTCATTAGGCCAGGCCATCGAGCAGTCCATTCGTAAAAGTGACTATGGCATCCGTCCTGGCGGCGATGAGTTTCTATTAATTCTTATCGATACCGACTACACGAAGAGCTTAGAAATCATCGCCCGAATCAAAGAAAACTTACGCCATACGGATAAAGACCCGCGGGTCTCATTTTCACATGGCAACTATCCATTAAAGCCAGGCGATTCTCTTGAGAGCGCGATCAAAAAATCCGATAAGCTGTTGTACGTTCACAAAAGAAATAAATATGGCGAAGCTGCACAATAGCCGCTGCTTCGCCTCTGCGCAGGAGACCCTGTACTTTCGGATCCCGTCGTCCAGTCTCTTGACCTCAGCAGAAAGGGACTGGAGCGGCATCGATCGGCGCCCGGGGCTTTGACGGGACCAGCAGACGTTCCTGCGGGCGTTCAAAACCGATCGCGCGTCTGACAGATGATTGTATCCACTGGATTTTTTCAATGCTTTTAAAGAGTTAAAGAATTGCTGTATAATGACGTGCACTTTAACTAAAAAATGAGTGCGACCATGATTGATTTAACTTTGCCATTAACCGACATTCACCGCCACCTTGACGGCAATATTCGTGCCCAAACCATTCTCGATCTTGGCCGCCAGTTCAATATCCCCCTTCCAGCGACCTCGCTCGACACGCTGATCCCACATGTACAGGTCACCAGTAATGAACCCGATCTGGTCAGCTTCCTCGCCAAACTGGACTGGGGCGTAAAAGTTCTGGCCTCGCTGGAAGCCTGTCGTCGCGTTGCGTATGAAAACGTTGAGGATGCGGCGCGCAATGGTCTCCACTACGTTGAACTGCGTTTTTCGCCGCGCTATATGGCAATGACCCACCAGCTGCCGGTCGATGGCGTGGTTGAAGCGGTGATTGCCGGCGTACGTGAAGGCAGCCGCGATTTTAATGTCGAAACCCGCCTGATTGGTATTCTGAGCCGGACATTCGGCGAAGCGGCCTGCCAGCAAGAGCTGGACGCGCTGCTTGCCCACCGCGACGCTATTACCGCCCTGGATCTGGCGGGTGATGAACTCGGTTTCCCGGGCACTCTGTTTATGCAACACTTTACGTTGGCTCGCGATGCCGGCTGGCGTATTACCGTGCATGCCGGCGAAGCGGCCGGGCCGGAAAGCATCTGGCAGGCTATACGGGAGCTGGGAGCTGAGCGCATCGGACATGGCGTAAAAGCCGTCCAGGATCCGGCCCTGATGGATTACCTTGCGCAGCAGCGTATCGGTATTGAGTCCTGCCTGACCTCCAATATCCAGACCAGCACCGTGGCATCACTGGCTGAACATCCGCTTAAAACCTTCCTTGAACACGGCGTGCTGGCATCCATTAATACCGACGACCCGGCGGTACAAGGTATCGACATCATTCACGAATACACCGTGGCCGCGCCGGCAGCCGGCCTGAGTCGCGATCAGATTCGCCAGGCGCAAATCAATGGTCTGGAACTGGCGTTTCTCAGCAATCAGGAAAAAGCGGCGCTGATTCAGCGCGTGCAGCAGGCCTGACCCCCCGCCCGGCGGCCTTGCTGCCGGGCAGAGGCTTTAGATAAGACTCAGGGTGGCGCGATGTTTCGCCGACTCCAGACCGAGCTCAATCAACTCCATAATCTGAATCGCCTGGCTGGCAGGCACCGGATTTTCGCCGCTGCCATTGAGGGTGTCGCGAATGGCAGCATAGTACGCCGGGTAGTTACCCGGCAGAGTGAGCCAGTTTTCCGTCGTGCGCTCTTCCCCCTCAACCCGTGTCAGTACCCCGTCACGCATATCGTATCCCCAGTCCTCCTGCGGCAACCGCTCGCCATTTTTCAGCCGCTCCTCCTGCGGGTCCAGCCCATATTTAACATAGCTTGCCCGGGAACCGTGGACGATATACCGCGCGGTTTCTGCTGCCGCCAGTAGCGTGCCGTGCAACACCACCCGGCGCTGAGGATATGCCAGCACGGCGTGGAAATAGTCGGTCGCCTGGGCGCCCGGACGCAGCTGCGCCAAATCAACGCTAATACTGACCGGCAGGCCAAATAAATTGACGACCTGATCAAGAAGGTGCGGTCCCAAATCGTACCAGATTCCGCTTCCCGGGCCGCCCTGTTCGCGCCAGCGGTTACGAACCTCCGGACGATAGCGATCGAAGTGCGATTCAAAGTAGCCCACCTCGCCCAGCAGGCCTTCGTTAATCAGCGATTTCAGTGTCAGAAAGTCACTATCCCAGCGGCGATTATGAAAAACGGACAGCAGTCTGCCGCAGCGCCTGGCCACGGCCTCCAGCTCCCTTGCCTGTGACAGTGTCACGGTAAAAGGTTTATCCACGACCACATGCTTGCCCGCTTCCAGCGCCGCTTTTGCCAGCGGGAAATGGCTATCGTTTGGCGTAGCGATGACGACCAAATCAATATCAGGGTTGCTCAGTAAGTCTGCGGGTTCGGCCACCACGCTCACCTGGGGCCAGTCGGCCTGGACTTTCCTTTCATCGCTACTGGACACCGCGGCCAGCGTCATTCCCGGCGTACCGCTGATTAACGGCGCATGGAAAGTTTTACTCGCATATCCGTAGCCAATCATCCCCACCCGGATAGTGTCACTCATCTTGCAGCCCTCTCATTCAAGGATTTTTGCCCTCTGATAACTATAAGCCTCAATTGATTTATTAGCTTTGCTTATGCTTCTCAAGCGTTCACCTTTACAGCAATCGTGACAATACTCATCCGTCAGCCCTTGCGTTACTCTCACCATTTAGTAACATTTACGTCTGTTTTAACTTTTAATTTCAGGATTATGGCAAACGTTTTTAACCGAATTGTAGAACTTATTGGTTGGGTTGTATTTGGCGTTTCAGCCCTGCTTTTGGTTATCGCTCACCACATTGATAACTACCAATCCCCGCCTCCGGCTAATGCTGTGCAAACAAGCTCCCTGTCCCATTAGCCTGTCAGCCTCTGCTGATGCTAAACAGTGACCCACTTCGCAAGTGTGCAACCGGTTTCAGAAACCGGTTGCACACGGCTAAACGCATTCACTACACTCTCTTTATCATTCGATAAGGAGTTTTTCATGGCCGCATTTCCGCAACATTTTCTTTGGGGCGCCGCCACCGCAGCCTATCAGGTTGAAGGCGGTCACGATGCCGACGGTAAAGGCCCGTCAATCTGGGACATATACGCCCATCAACCCGGCGCGACATTCGAAAACACCAATGGTGATGTCGCCGTCGATCACTATCATCGTTTTCGCGAAGACGTTGCCCTGATGGCCGAAATGGGCCTGCAAAGCTACCGTTTCTCTATCTCCTGGCCTCGCCTGCTGCCTCATGGCCGTGGTGAAGTTAACGAAGCGGGCGTCCGGTTTTATAGCGATCTGATTGATGAGCTACTGGCTCACAATATCGAGCCGATGATTACGCTCTATCACTGGGACCTGCCGCAGGCGCTACAGGATGAAGGGGGCTGGGAAGCGCGAAGCACCGCCGAAGCGTTCGCCGAGTATGCCCGCTTGTGTTACGCGCGCTACGGTTCCCGGGTAAAGCTGTGGGCAACCTTCAACGAAACCATAGTGTTCATCGGACACGGCTATATTAACGGCTGCCATCCGCCGGCGGTGCGCGATCCGGCGCGCGCCATCCAGGCCTGTCATCACGTTTTTATTGCCCACGCGATGGCGGTGAAACAGTTTCGCGAAAGCGGTATCCATGGCGAGATTGGATTCGTGAATGTCCTGCAGCCGCATACGCCGCTCACCGACAGCGCAGCAGATCGCCAGGCCAGCGACATGGCGGACGCGATACATACACACTGGCTATACGATCCGGTGTTAAAAGGCCATTACCCCGAGTCGCTTTTACAGCAGGCCCAGGCCCTGTGGGGGGTCCCACAGTTTGCTCCCGGCGATGACGCGCTGCTGCGCGACAACCGCTGCGATTTTATTGGTCTGAACTATTATCGTCGAGAGACCGTCTCAGCCCGACCTCAGGAGGGACTCAGCGGCGGTGAACCGGGCGTCGAAGGGCTGTTTTATTTCGTGCGCAACCCGCAGAGCACCTATACCGAATGGGGCTGGGAGATTTGGCCGCAGGGGTTAACCGACGGCATAATGATGATCAAAGACCGCTACGGCGATATTCCCATTTACATCACCGAAAATGGTTTAGGCGCAAAAGATCCGATTATTGATGGTGAAGTCGTTGACGATCCGCGTATCGACTATCTCAGCAGCCATATTAATGCGCTGGAAAAGGCCCTCGAAGCCGGGGCCGATGTCCGCGGTTATTATCCCTGGTCCTTTATTGATCTGCTGAGCTGGCTGAACGGTTACCAAAAACAATATGGTTTTGTGTATGTTGATCATCAGCAGGGGCTCGCCCGTAAACGGAAAAAGAGCTTTTTTTGGTATCAAAACGTGATTGCCAGCCGGGGCAAACAGCGTTAATCTTCTCTCCCAGGCGCCGCCCGGCGCCTGATTTAGCTCTAGAATATTCTTAAATTTCTTTTGACTACCTCAGGAATGAAATCATTTCTTGTCTTTAGTATTTACAACCTAAATAATTTCATCCGGCCCGTTAAGAAGGCACTGTTTGTTGAATGATGGTTTACCGACAGTTGTTAATATTCGACTTGTTTATTCCGATTATAAAATGGAAACGCAAATGACCGTTCAGGACTACTTATTAAAATTCCGTAAAATCAGCTCCCTTGAAAGCCTTGAAAAACTTTTTGACCATCTTAACTATTCTCTGACCGACACCGCGGAAATCGTCAACATGTATCGCGCTGCCGATCACCGCCGGGCAGAGCTGGTTTCTGGCGGTAAATTGTTCGATGTCGGGCAGGTTCCGAAATCCGTCTGGCGTTACGTGCAATAAAAACTGTTCTCCGCCATGGCAGTTGCTTATACTCCCGCTCTTCATTTTGATTGAATCCGGGAGAAATCATGTCTTCTCACTCTGCAGAACGTATCGGCGGGTGGCTGCTGGCGCCGCTCGCATGGCTACTGGTTGCTCTGCTTAGCACTTCGCTGTCGCTGTTAATCTTTGCTAATGCGTTGATGAGCTCCCGGACCTACGCCCTGCTGGCGGAAATGAGCACAGGGCACCTCCTGCTTTGGGTGGGGTCGCTGCTGTTCGCCCTCGCCATGTGGTACTATACCCTGTGGCTAACCATTGCGTTTTTCAAACGGCGAAGCATCGTACCAAAGCACTATATTATCTGGCTGCTCATCTCTCTGCTGCTGGCGATAAAGGCCTTTGCTTTTTCACCCATATCAGACGTGATGGCCATGCGCCAGCTGCTGTTTCCGCTTCTCGCCGCGGCGCTGTTAGTACCCTATTTCAAACGTTCCGCACGGGTTAAGCGAACCTTCGTGAATTCGTAATAACCCCACAGTTAACCTGTTGTCGCCGGTATCGATTTATTCGATAATAGGCGGCTTTTTCTGTTTTCAGGTCGAGTTGATGGCTGATTATTTACTGCTCTTTATTGGTACTGTCCTTGTGAACAACTTCGTGCTGGTGAAGTTTCTTGGACTGTGCCCGTTTATGGGGGTTTCCAAAAAACTGGAAACCGCAATGGGGATGGGACTGGCCACCACCTTTGTGATGACGCTGGCCTCAATTTGCGCCTGGCTGATTGATACCTGGATTCTAATCCCGCTTAACCTGATCTATCTGCGTACCCTGGCTTTTATCCTGGTTATCGCGGTAGTGGTGCAGTTCACCGAGATGGTAGTGCGCAAAACCAGCCCTGCCCTGTATCGACTGCTCGGTATTTTCTTACCGCTGATCACCACCAACTGTGCGGTGCTCGGCGTCGCGCTGCTGAATATTAACCTCGGGCATAACTTCTTGCAGTCCGCGCTCTACGGCTTTGCCGCCGCGGTCGGTTTCTCGCTGGTGATGGTTCTGTTCGCCGCTATTCGCGAACGCCTGGTGGTTGCAGATGTGCCTGCGCCGTTTCGTGGTAATGCCATTGCCCTGGTAACTGCCGGTTTAATGTCGCTGGCCTTTATGGGCTTTAGTGGTTTGGTGAAGTTGTAATATGAGTGCAGTCTGGATAGCCGTGATCGCCATTAGCCTGTTGGGGCTCATTTTTGGCGTGATTCTGGGATACGCCTCCCGTCGGTTTGAAGTGGAAGATGATCCCGTTGTTGAAAAAGTCGATGAGCTTCTCCCGCAGAGTCAGTGTGGACAGTGCGGCTACCCCGGCTGTCGTCCTTATGCCGAGGCCGTCGGCACTCAGGGTGAGAAAATCAACCGCTGCGCTCCTGGCGGTGAAGCGGTGATGCTAAAAATTGCCGCTCTGCTGAATGTCGACCCGCAGCCCATCGATGGCGATGAACAACAACTCGAGCCGGCACGCATGCTCGCGATCATTGACGAAAACAACTGTATCGGCTGCACAAAGTGTATCCAGGCCTGCCCGGTTGATGCGATTGTCGGCGCAACTCGCGCAATGCACACAGTGATGAGCGACCTTTGTACCGGCTGTAATCTTTGTGTCGCGCCCTGCCCGACGCAATGTATCGAGATGGTTCCTGTCGCGACGACCACTGAAAACTGGAAGTGGGACCTGCACACTATTCCAGTACGCAATATTCCTGTGGAACAACATGTTTAAGCTATTTTCCGCTTTCAGAAAAGATAAAGTCTGGGACTTCAACGGCGGTATTCACCCGCCTGAAATGAAAAGCCAGTCTAACGGTACGCCGCTGCGCCAGGTTTCCCTGCCGCAGCAGTTTGTGATCCCGTTAAAACAGCATATCGGCGCTGAGGGTGAGCTCTGCGTGCGGCCCGGCGATCGCGTACTGCGTGGTCAGCCGCTGACCCGCGGCTGGGGACGAATGTTGCCGGTTCATGCCCCGACCTCCGGTACCGTCAGCGCCATCGCGCCACACTCGACCGCACACCCTTCCGCCCTCGCCGAGATGAGCGTCATTATCGATGCCGACGGTGAAGACCGGTGGATTGAGCGTGACGGCTGGAGTGATTACGCAAACAAAACCCGCGAAGAGCTTATCGAGCGTATTCATCAGTTCGGCGTGGCCGGGCTGGGCGGCGCGGGATTCCCGACCGGCAGCAAATTACGCGGCGGCGGCGACAAAATTGAAACCCTGATTATTAACGCCGCTGAATGCGAACCCTATATTACCGCCGACGATCGCCTGATGCAGGATTGCGCGGCGCAAATTATCGCCGGCATCCGCATCCTGGCCCATATTTTACAACCGCGTCAGGTGCTGATCGGTATTGAGGATAATAAACCGCAGGCCATCTCGATGATGCGGGCAGTCCTTGCCGATGCTCACGGTATCGAACTGCGGGTGATTCCCACCAAGTATCCGTCCGGCGGCGCGAAGCAGCTGACGCAGATCCTCACCGGCAAACAGGTTCCCCACGGCGGCCGCTCGTCGGACATCGGTGTGCTGATGCAAAACGTCGGGACCGCCTATGCGGTTAAACGCGCGGTGATCGACGGTGAGCCGCTCACCGAGCGCGTTGTCACCCTCACGGGCGAGGCGGTTACCCGTCCGGGCAACGTGTGGGCGCGACTGGGAACCCCGGTTCGCCATCTGCTGGAAGATGCCGGCTTCTGCCCGAGCGCCGAACAGATGGTCATTATGGGCGGCCCGCTGATGGGATTCACCCTGCCGTGGCTTGACGTTCCGGTGGTCAAAATCACCAACTGCCTGCTGGCGCCCTCGGCAAGCGAAATGGGCGACCCCGAGGAAGAGAAAGGCTGTATTCGCTGTAGCGCCTGTGCGGATGCCTGTCCGGCCGATCTGCTGCCGCAGCAGCTGTACTGGTTCAGCAAAGGCCAGCAGCACGATAAAGCCACCGCCCATAACCTGGCCGACTGCATCGAGTGCGGCGCCTGCGCCTGGGTCTGTCCGAGTAATATTCCGCTGGTACAATATTTCCGTCAGGAAAAGGCCGAGATTACGGCTATCCGTCAGGAAGAAAAGCGCGCGGCGGAGGCCAAAGCCCGCTTTGAGGCCCGCCAGGCTCGTCTGGAGCGGGACAAAGCCGCTCGTCTGGAACGCCACAAACAGTCTGCTGTTCAACCGGCCGCGAAAGATCATGCGGCGATTAACGCGGCGCTGGCCCGGGTTCGCGAAAAACAACGCGATGCCGCCCAGCCGATCGTTGTCCAGGCCGGAGCAAAACCGGATAACAGTGAAGCGATCGCCGCCCGCGAAGCCCGTAAGGCCGAGGCCCGCGCCCGCAAGCTGGCGCAGCAGGATCAGCAAACGGGACAGCCTGCCACCGAGGCTGCT
>NZ_JBWNLD010000015.1:0-90636 GCF_056521145.1 Klebsiella sp. CSG-1
AGGAGCGTATGGGCACACCACGATTTACACCTGAATTTAAGGAAGAAGCCGTCCGTCAGATAACGGAACGCGGTTATTCCGTTGCCGAAGTATCTGACCGTCTGGGTGTTTCTGCACACAGCCTCTACAAGTGGCTACGGGCTATCAAACCTGATAACAGCGAACAGCATGCCCGGGATTTACTGGAAGCCAAAAGCGAGATCCTGAAACTTCGGGCGCAGCTAAAACGTACCGAAGAAGAACGGGATATCCTGAAAAAGGCCGCGCGGTACTTTGCAAGGGAGCCCGACTGAAGTACCGCTTTATCAATGAGCACCGCACTGTATGGGGTGTGATGACGATGTGTCGGGTACTGCATGTCGCCCGGGCCGGGTTCTACGCGTGGCTGCACAACCCGGTCTCGGCGCGTGATAAAGATAACCAGCGTCTGCTGACGCTTATCCGTGATTCATATTCACTGAGCGGAGGCGTATACGGTTACCGGCGGGTTCATGGCGATCTGAACGAAATCGGGGAAACCTGCGGCAAAAACCGGGTGGGCCGTATTATGCAACTGAACCGGATTAAAGCCGTGCGTGGCTATAAAGCACCACGGCGTATCGCCGGCCGACCTTCAGTGGTTGCCCCTAATCGCGTACAGCGGCAGTTTACCGTTGTCCGGGCCAATCAGGTCTGGGTCACCGACATCACTTATATCCGGACCTGGCAGGGATGGTTGTATCTGGCGGTGGTTATCGACCTCTTTGCCCGTAACGTGGTGGGTTGGTCGATGAAGCCGACCCTCTCACGCGAACTGGCACTGGATGCGCTGATGATGGCGGTCTGGCGACGTAAACCGGACAGCGAGGTCATCGTGCACTCAGACCAGGGCAGCCAGTACGGCAGCGACGACTGGCAACGGTTCTGTCGGGCCAATAACCTGGCACCCAGTATGAGCCGGCGTGGCAACTGCTGGGATAATGCGGTGGCCGAATCGTTCTTCAGTTCACTGAAAAAAGAACGGATCAGAAAACGCATCTATAAAACCCGGGATCTGGCCCGGGCCGATATCTTCGATTACATTGAAGTGTTCTACAACCGGGCCCGGCGTCACAGTCACCTTGGCGGCGTCAGTCCGGAGGCCTTTGAACAGGCCTCGTCGTGAGGACAGAATTTGTCTACGGTCGTGGGGTCAGTCCATACAGACTAAAATTGAAAGGCTTACCAAAAGCTAGGCTGCTCCTGAAAAAGAGAGGATTTGTTATGTCGAAAATTCTAGATCCACACACAGCTCAAAATATCCCCGATATACCTGAAGTTCAGGATGCGTTAAAAATACTATCAAAGTATGGCATGGGTATGGTTTTTGCCCACTCTCACAATGCACAAGGTGAGTTCACAGAATTACCTAAAGGCGTAGCGGCATATGAAGAAGATTTAAAGGTCACTTTCCATGATGTTTCAACATTAGGTTTGAAAGAAGGATTTATCCCAGTAGGTTGGCGTTGGAACGATGAGACAAATAGAGTTGAAATAATGATGAAATGTCGAGTTGCTCAATGGTGTGAACAACCAACTTGATATTTGTATTAAAAGAGGCCGATTTATGGCCTCTAATTCCCCGCGCCACCTGGACAGGGAGGTGACTACACTGACAGAGGTCACCTGCCATTTCCCTTCAGCAGCGCCACCGCCTCATCACCTGGCATCTGGAACTGCACCCGGTGCCGTGCCGCGACATCAAGCGCAAACACCTTCGTATAGACTTCCGTCGAGCTAATCGATTTGTGGCCCATCAGGCTCTGCAAAACTTTCAGGGGGATGCCGGCATACAACATGTGCATCGCGTAGGAGTGACGGAACGTATGGGGTGTCACCGGTACTGAGAACGTAACCCCGTCGGCCGCTGCGGCCTCCACCGCTTCGTTAAGCCAGGTGCGGACGGTACGGTCTGTGATCTCCCAGATACGCGCCTTCTCCATTCTGCCGGTGCGCTTGTTTCGTCTTTCCAGCGGAATTTTCAGGGTGGCCACCATCATCTGCAGCTGGCTGACATAGTGGTGATCGGAAAGGGGAACCAGACGATGGATCTGACTGCCTGCGGGGGCACGACCTGCCGTCCTGGTCGCTTTCTCGGTACGCTGCTTGAGCGTGGCCAGCTGCACGAACGGATACGGCGGCGCCAGCGAAAAATCCCCCCGGGTCAGCGCGAGCGCTTCATTAATGCGCGCGCCGGTGTTCCACAGCGTCGCCAGCAGCATCTTGCGGTGAAGATCCGGCACGTAATGGAGCAGGGCGCTGACTTCCGGCGCCAGCAGGTATTTCGGCAGTTCATCCTGCACGAGCGCCATCTGGCGCAGGGCGAGGGCGGCAGGGTAATCGATGGCCACCGGGAGCAATGTTCCGGGAGATGACGGAGATCCAACTGGAGCCAGGTTATTCATAATTTCTGTTAACTTTTTTCTTTGCCGAGAATTTTCTTCGTAATATTACCGGAGTCAGGATGACTAACCAGCCAGCGACGGCCAGCCAGAAAACAGACGAAGTCACAAACAAAACTACCCCGTCAGTGATTACAGACACAATATTTACGGACACAGGTTTCACTCCTCTTCAGTGGGTTGCTATGGAACGGGAACATTCATGACCCCAACATCCAGTAGATAAAGCCCAGGAAAGCCACCACGCCCCCCCAGAATAAGGCCTGGTTGGCGACTTTCACCCCCAGGATAGAAAGGAGATTTGTCTGCAGGTAAACGAGGTATTCACTTTGCGAGGCGAGATCCCTTTCGAGCTCAACGATTTTTTCCTGCGACTGACTACACAGGGTTGCCAGCCGGATAACCCCGGTTGCCCGTTGCGCCACCTCCAGGTCAGAATCCCCGCTCTGCGGCAGAGACAGTTTTTCTGCCCGCAGTGGCAGGGCGTCACATTTATCGTCCGGGAGCTGGCCCCCTTTCCTGTGCAACAGATGATAAAATGGACGATTACTAAGTGAAGTAATTAACTGTTTTTGCGACCGTTTTTTGCCTTCGAGCTGCACGATTTTTTCCTGCATCCCGCGATAACAGTCTTCCAGCCGGCGTACCGCGGATACCAGGGGTTCCACCCGGAGCGTTGAACACCTGCCCCGTGGCAACTGCAGTTCGTCTGCCCGCAGCGGCATTGAGCTGGTTTCCCCCGGCGGGAACCGGAAACCCAGCCCGCGCCACAGTCTGCTCTGGCGGATCAGATTGTGAATGTTTTTCGCATCCACGGACGAAATGTGGATTTGTCTGACCAGCGTTTCCGGCGGCAGGGAGCGGGTCCAGAGCACCATCTGCTGCATTATCCAGCTGCCCACTCCCCGACCACGGGGTAAACATTCATTCAGCATAAATTCAACACTGAACAGTTCCACACGGCCGTGCTCGAACTTCGCGACAATGGTCTGCGGCGTACTTTGTCCGTCACCGTACAGCGTCAGGCTACATGTGATCCACAGATATGCCCCTGGCGAGTCCTCAGACCCGTAACGACATTCCTCCACCCGTCTGACGACTACAACCACCGTTTCGTTGCCCGCGCTCCCCGCCGGGACGGTCAGTAGCCACATGCCGTTATCATCAACAGACGTTTTTATGAAGGTTTTCGTTTTCGCTTCCATACCGGCCTTTTTGTCCCGTTGCGTAAATGCTACTGGCTTAAGGGTTTTTGTGTGAACCGTTCGTTTAAGCTGACCCTGCGAAAGCCTGCAGGGCATCCGCTCCGGAGGGCAGTTCATGCTGAGGGTTAAGCTCTGTGGCAATGCTTCGTTTTGACATCCTCGATGTCTTTCAGGGCGGGGAGGCTGTCAAATTCCCCAGAACATCAGGTTTATTGCATTTTTGATGTCATTTTCCCGGTGGCTGAGATCGGCCACTTCCTCCCCGGTGACGGAGGCCGTGACGCTGGCCATGTCCGTGGTCATCAGGCGGTAGCTGTCGTCCCCGATGTGCACCACGGGATAGAGTTCACGGGAAACCTTATCCGACAGCAGCCGGGCGCTGGCGAGCGGGATCACCATCCGTCGCCCGGGGGTATCGATGATGTCACTCTGCACATCCACGAACAGACGATAGCGGCTCTCTCTTTTATAGGCATAAACCTTAAACTGCATCTCACCAGTCCCTGTTTTCGTCAGCGAATGAACCGTTCATCTCAATAAAGCGGGCAACCTCGGCCATCCCTTCCTGATTTTCGGCCTGCCAGCGTTCGGCACGCAGACGACGGGCCTCATTCTGCATGGCCCTGTTCACCAGGCCGGAGATATTGACGTCCGCGGATTTCAGTAACTGATAACTGTCGCTGTCTATGGTGACGGTGATGCGCTGCTTCATAATGCACTCCGGAATACATACTGATGATATGTATATCAGTATAGCGTAAGGATGCAGCTGACACACGCCCGCCTGAAACATACTGTTATGTCGCCATTCATTTCACACCGTGAAATTCACATGCAAAATAATCACCCGCGAGATAACAAGCAGCCATACAGCCACGCCGTTAAATTACCGGATGCCGGTTTCTGGTGGATCCGACTTTTACGCTATCTGAGACTTTCCGGAAGTGTATCACGCCCACAAAATAATCATACCGCAGTTTTCGGCCGCGGGGGGGCGGGTCACGGGGCTGGGGAGGAACACAACATCTGGTAGCTCCTGCAGCTTAGAGAGCCACTGCATATTGTGATGGAGGGTAGGGCGGGGCCGGATGACGACCGGCAGATCCGGAACTACCTTTTTTCGGATCTCAGAAGTGGAGAAGAGGAATTATTGCAGCATGGACACAAAAAACGAGTAATTGTTGCGATGAGTGGACTATTGCACCATGAGCAAATATAAATGACTTTATGCGTCCTGCGGTTAAATATATTGTTCATGCCGTCCGGCTGAACCCCGGGTCAGGGGATCAGCCGGGAAGGAGAACGTCACGGTTCTGTTTTCCGCGACAGGGTCTTTCTTTTTTTCTTCAGGTACATCACTTCGTCACATTTACCGATCATCTCCGCCAGTGTCGTATAATGGTCTGCGTTATTGATCAGTTCGCCAAAGGAATAATTGATGTTGTAGGGCTTGCCCGAGGTGTCATTGTAATGATCGAGACTGGCACTCAGCGCGTGCAGATAAGACTGAGTGTTACCGTTTCGCCGGATCAGGGCGGCAAACTCATCCCCGCCGAGGCGGCCTGCTATTTCACCCGGTTCAAGGTGCTGATGTAAAAAGCCGGCAAAGATCTTCAGCACCTCGTCACCTTCCGCGTGTCCCCAGAGATCGTTAACCGGTTTGAACCTGTCCAGATCGAAATAGATGAGGCTGAACGACGCATCCTGCCGGTTCATTGCGCGGAAGAGTTTTTCGCCGGCGCGGTAAAACCCGCGCCGGTTGGGAATGCCCGTCAGGCTGTCCGTCATGGCCATGCTGATGGCCTCGAATTCGTCCTCCACGATACAGGCCAGGTCCCGGAGGGACGCAATGTCCTCATCCGTGAAGGCGCGGGGAACGGTGTGGATCAGGCACAGCGTGCCGGCCACCGTGCCGTCCGGCAGGCTCACCGGCTGGCCGGCGTAGAACCGGATGTGTGGCTCACCGGTAACCAGGGGATTATCGTGAAATCGCGCATCGGCAGCCGCATCGTGAATGATAAAAGGCCCTTCCTGCAGAATGGCGTGCCCGCAGAACGAAATATCACGTGGAGTTTCGCGCACGCCGACGCCCTGGCAGGCGAGGAGCCACTGGCGCTCGCGATCCAGCAGGCTTATCAGGGCCACCGGGACCTGAAAGGCTTTGCGGGCCAGCCGCGTCAGGCGTTCAAAACGCTCATCGTCACGGGTATCAAGAAGGCCGGTAATATACAGGGACTTCAGCCTCTGTTCTTCATTCTCCGGTATACCGGGTGCCTGCATGTAATCTCCTGGTATGTACAAAGTATATATGCAGATGAAAAGGTGTTTGGATCTGACTGAGTGTAATTATAGTTCACGACTTATCTGCCAGCGGCTGAACTTCAGGTACAGGAATTCACGTTTATCACTCGTACTAGACTCTCCGGAGGACCAGGGGAATGACCGGGTCTGTTACGGTGAGGGAATCTGTAAACCTCAGGATTTTTGCCGGGAAAGTACGTATAACTGCTATCTTGATTAGTAAATGTTAAAATTTGTAGGTATCCACCCGTTAAACAAAATGATTAATATTTAAAAATACTCGTTGAACACCCGTGCCGTAATAATGAAGTACATTAAAAACGTTATCCGGTCATGTGAAGCTGAGACCGTCTCTTCGTCATGTAAAATGCCGTACTTTCTTTGTCGTGAAGAATGACCGGGTTAAGTCCATAAGGTTGAGAGGAAGTCTGCTGATGTGATACGCTCAAGGCGAGATTTATCTCAGTGAGAACTCACGGCAACAAAAAGTTTTTGGACAACAAAACACAAAGTTGTTTTGGACTGTAGGAGTCCAAGAGACAATGACATTACATACAACGCCGTGTAACGGATTTTACATTATTACAAAGCCTGTGTTACAAGAGAGTTATGGACATGATTGAAAAAATATGTGAAGTAATTGATGGTGAATACGTCTGTGATATAGATATTAGCGTTGAAGAATGGAAGGTTTTATTAAGGGATAAAAAAGTTTTTGATGACAAAAGTATTGCAGCGTTAAAAAAATGGTTCATTGAGCCAGACCATTCCTGTACATGTTTCGATATCGGCAAGAAGTACGACCTGCACAGTATGAGTGCTAATGGTGTAATCAATGGGTTGGGTGGAAGAGTTCAGAAGCAGCTTGGCCGATTCGAGGTTAAAGGAGTCGGAAAGATTGCTTCCGGGACAAAATTCATTACAGTCATGAAAAGTAGAGAAATTAAAGGAAACCCAAAGCGAAATTTATGGACTATCCGTGAAGAACTTGTTCAGGCAATAAAAGAACTAGATTTTTTTAGTACGAACGAAAGCTCAAGCATTGATTTTTACTCAGATAATGATTTGATCACTGCTCTAGAAGAAAGTAATCACTTTGACGTTACTCAGACATTTGAGTATAGCGAAAAAGCGAAACCTAAGAAAGCTGCAATAGAAGTCAAAAATGGACTCTCATACCCAAGAAGTAAATCTGTTTCAAAAAATGCGCTTAACAAAGCTGATTATAAATGTGAAATTAATTGCGACCATCCAACGTTCAGAAGGCGAAACTCTCCTCTAAATTACACAGAACCTCATCACATTGTCCCGATGTCAAAGCAAGACTATTTTGAGAATTCACTGGATGTGGAAGAGAATATCATATCACTATGTTGCAACTGCCATAAACAAATTCATCTTGGCAAGGGGTTTGAAGATATGTTGAGGAAAATATATGCCGAGCGGAAAGATGTATTAAAAAAAGCGGGAATCGAGATATTATTAGAGGATTTGATTCTTTTTTACAAGATGGAAGGTAATTAATCTTCGAGAAGATGCATGCTTATTTTTATTTTTTTAGCAATGAATGTGAAATACTGCCTGACTATCAATCCTGTCATGTGGTCCAGATTTATGGGGGAGGATTTTAATATTTTACCAGCATGGCATGTCGATCAATCGGTTAAGTATAGCGCCAGGTAACCAGACGGATTTTCCCTCTCAGGCGGGAGTCGTTATCCATCGTCCAGTACCTGATTAAAAGTAGGAGTAATTACAAGAAAATTAAATTGTATGACTATTATTTCCGTTCAGAAAAGAAAGTTACATTAAAAACCCGAAATTATTCGGGTTTTTAATTAGTTAAGTGCTATATATTTTCGTGTCCGGGGGTACCCTAAGAGGGTGCGCAAGACAACACTCCAGTGTTCATTATTTATGACTGTCAAGCCATTTATTCATCTGCTCAATTTCACCTTTTTGAGCTTTAATGATGTCCTGCGCAAGCTTTCTCATTTCGGGATCTTTTCCGTATTTGAGCTCGGTCTCAGCCATTGCGATTGCCCCTTCATGGTGTGCGATCATACCTTTTGCAAAGGCCTTATCGGGATTGGATTCATTAACGGCGGCCATCATTTTTTCATGCATATTTTTCATGCCAGCCATATATTCCTGTGATGATGCCGATGAGTGCATATCTGACATTTTCATTTCCGAATGTTCAGCAGAAATGGCTGGCAGGGATAACATTAATATTACAAAAAGGGTGTTTTTGATTTTCATATAATAATTCCTTTCAGACAGGTACCGGTTAAGTGTAGCTGAGTCAGACAAAAAAGCCCCCTGACGGGGGGCAAAAATGTAGCAACGTTGTTTCAGGAAAATCTATCAGGGAAAAGGTAACAGCACGGATACTACCGTCGCATTCAGCCTGCATTGATCATGCGGCGGTGCGCTTCGGCCATGGCCTGATGTGGGCCGGATTGCCCGTTATTCATGAATTCATGGGCAACCGCTGCTCTTTCATGCTCATTCATCGCCGCGTAAGACGTTGACGGGACGGTCGTGGATACCGTGTTATTTCCCATCATCTTCTGATGACTTTCCACCATTTTCTGGTGCGCATCCGCCGAGCCGTTCGTCATGGTCTCATGAGCAATAATGGCCTGTTCATGCTGGTCCATACCGGTCATACGAGGAGCAGTCCCCTGGATCCCGACAGGAGCCGCAGCAGACTGCATCTGGTGAGCAGGAGCCTGTGCATTGTTGACGCGATCATGGATATTCACGGTTTCAGTGGCCCAGGCCGATGAAATTAAACCAAAGCCCAGCAAAGATGCTAATACGATATTTTTCATGATAACTCTCCATTTCTGAATTAGTGATGTCCGGGGAAGTACAACCGGTGTTTTCAGTTCCATAACTGAAACAAGTTCGGCAGCGTTTATTTCTCCGGAAGAGGGCTGGATATTCATTTCCTGGCGTACTCTGACGCCGGGTATTGATGAAGCAATCCAGCCTTCCTGATAAGTTGCACTAATTATATCGAATGGCTTCTGTTTGCTGCATGACAGGCTAATGACATCTTTGTCATTTACATCTTTATTTTCAGCATTGGGTTTCCGGGATCATTTTCTCCAGTCTGGGCACGGATAAGATAAAACGCGTGGAGCGTACGTCTGATTCCACCTGCACTCTTCCGTGATGTGCTTCCACGATTGACTTCACAATCGCAAGGCCGATGCCGCTGCCTTCTCCTTTTCGTTGTCTGGATGGATCCACCCGATAAAAACGGTCAAACAGCCTTGATAAATGTTCTTCAGGGATCGGTTTCCCCGGATTTTCAATCACAAGGTCAAAAAAGCTCTCCTGCTCTCTTATTGAGACGGTGATTGCCTGTCCCTCCGGGGTATAACGCAGGGCATTGGATAACAGATTATTGATCGCCCTTCTGAACATTTGTGGATCTCCCTCAACCAGGCAGGGCATCCCGTTAAATTTGAGCGTGATATTGCGTTCTTCGGCCCAGGCTTCGAAAAACTCGAAGACTTTCATGACTTCCGCTCTGAGGTCAAACATGACCCTGTCAGGTATCAGCTGATTATTATCTGCCTGTGCCAGGAACAGCATATCGCTGACCATTTTGGTCATCCGGTTATACTCTTCAAGACTGGAATAGAGGACATCCTCAAGTTCCCTCTGTGTTCGATCCTGACTCAGTGCGATTTCAGTCTGCGTCACCAGATTGGTGATGGGCGTTCTGATCTCATGCGCGATATCGGCAGAGAAATTGGCCTGGCGGGTAAAGACATCCTCAATCTTTCCAATCATATGATTGAACGAGATAACCAGTTGCTCCAGCTCAATGGGAACGCGTGTCGGTTCCAGTCGCGCATCAAGATTCTCGGAGGTGATGTTTTTAATGGCATTGCTGACATTACGAAGGGGCAGGTGCCCCTGACGGACAGCGATTCGAATGATCAGAACAATCAACAGGCTTATCACGACGGCAATCGCAATCAGGTTCTTTTTCAGCGCATCGAGGTAATGGAGATGGAAATTAATGGATAGGCCAGTCAGCATGACATAGTTCTGCTGTTTGCCCTGAAATATCGCCTGACCAGAGGAGGCGATAATCCTGTATGTTTCCATCTTCATTTCGGACCCGGTATCCATCGGTCCCGCAGGATCCTCCACCGACCAGAGAAAGACATCCCGTGCGCGGCTGTGCTCGCTAAAATCTGCTGAATTCACTGCCGGGCGTAGTGCCGCCCCCTGAGTTGAGCTAAAGAGCACTTCACCCCTGGGATTGAGGAGCAAAAGGGCAACGTTGCGGTAGCTGGCAATTGATTCCTTTATTTTGCTTATTTTTTTATCATCCGGATCCACCGGGGACTGCAGTATACGGTTCAGTGTGGTGCTGATTTGTTGAAGATCGCTGACATCCTGCTCGGCAAAATGATTTTCAACAGAATGCAGCATAAACCAGGTGAAGGCGATAAAAGCCAGTATCGTGGACAGGCTGATAAAAAAGGTCAGCCGCAGAGCGAGTGAGAAAGGGCGTCTGGAAGGTTTGCTATGCATCCGGGACCTCCAGCATGTAGCCCACGCCCCGGACTGTCTGGATCAGCTTTGTCTCGTAATCGTTGTCTATTTTAGCGCGGAGTCGCTTTACTGCGACATCGATCGCATTAGTGTCGCTGTCAAAATTCATGTCCCAGACCTGAGAGGCAATCAGGGAGCGGGGAAGAACCTCTCCCTGATGGCGAATGAAGAATTCCAGCAGGCTGAACTCTTTACTGGTGAGCACAATGCGGTTTCCGGCGCGACTGACTTTTCTGGATACGAGATCAATCGAGAGGTCAGCCACCTTAAACTGGCTTTCCGTGATCATCGTGTTTCCCCGCCTCAGAAGGGTTCTCACCCGGGCGAGCAGTTCGGCAAACGCAAAGGGTTTAACCAGATAATCGTCCGCACCCAGTTCCAGTCCTTTGACCCTATGTTCGATCGTGCCGAGGGCTGTCAGCAGTAAGACCGGCATACCCTTTCCGGCAGTGCGCAGCATGCGGATGATATCCCAGCCGTTCACATCAGGTAGCATGATATCCAGAATGACTAAATCATACTCGGCTGTCATGGCGAGATGATATCCGGTAAGACCATTATCAGCGTGATCCACTATGAACCCTGCCTCTGTAAGCCCTTTGCTGAGATATTCACCTGTTTTAATTTCGTCTTCGACGATCAATATTTTCATCTTGCTCCCCGGCTGGCTGCTAATGTCATTCTATTGCGCCCACGATCGTTATCAACGGATTACAGCAAAAATGACAACATTGTCATTATCCTGTCACTCGGCAAACAGAGAGCGTTAGGTAAAGTACCCCTATCAATACTCTGGACTTCATTTGAACCATTTACCAGGTCTGCCTGGACGAGAAGCGTTATGTTCAAATTAAAATTACTCAGCATTAGCACGATATTCATCCTGGCAGGCTGCGTGTCGCTTGCGCCTGAATATCAGCGGCCCGCAGCACCGGTACCCCAGCAGTTTTCACTGTCCCATAACAGCCTGACGCCAGCGGTAAATGGCTATCAGGATACGGGCTGGCGTAACTTTTTTGTCGATCCCCAGGTTACCCGGTTGATCGGTGAAGCTCTGACTAATAACCGTGATTTGAGAATGGCTGCCCTGAAGGTTGAAGAGGCCCGAGCCCAGTTCAACGTCACGGATGCAGATCGTTATCCCCAGCTGAATGCCTCATCCGGGATAACATACAGCGGTGGTCTGAAAGGTGACAAGCCGACCACACAGGAGTACGACGCGAGACTGGAGCTCAGCTATGAGCTCGATTTTTTCGGCAAACTTAAGAACATGAGTGATGCTGACCGCCAGAACTACTTTGCCAGCGAAGAAGCCCGTCGGGCCGTACACATCCTGCTGGTCTCCAACGTTTCACAGAGCTATTTCAGCCAGCAACTGGCGTACGAACAACTCCGTATTGCGCGGGAAACGCTGAAAAATTATGAACAGTCCTATGCTTTCGTTGAGCAACAGCTCGTGACCGGGAGTACGAACGTTCTGGCACTTGAACAGGCGAGAGGACAAATCGAAAGTACCCGCGCCGAAATAGCCAAACGAGAAGGCGATCTGGCTCAGGCAAACAATGCCCTGCAACTGGTGCTGGGAACGTACCGCGCACTTCCGTCAGAAAAAGGGATGAAAGGCGGGGAGATCGCACCAGTAAAATTGCCACCAAATCTATCTTCACAAATTTTGCTGCAGCGACCGGATATTATGGAAGCGGAATATCAGCTGAAAGCGGCTGATGCCAATATTGGCGCAGCGCGAGCGGCCTTTTTCCCCTCCATTACCCTGACCAGTGGTCTTTCCGCAAGCAGTACGGAGCTGTCAAGCCTGTTTACGTCAGGAAGTGGAATGTGGAATTTTATCCCTAAAATTGAAATTCCTATTTTTAATGCTGGCAGGAATAAAGCCAATCTGAAGCTGGCTGAAATTCGCCAGCAACAATCGGTGGTTAATTACGAACAAAAAATTCAGTCAGCCTTTAAGGATGTTTCCGACACGCTTGCGCTGCGCGACAGCCTTAGCCAGCAACTTGAGTCACAGCAGCGTTATCTTGATTCACTTCAGATAACTCTCCAGCGTGCCAGAGGATTATATGCAAGTGGTGCTGTCAGTTACATCGAAGTGCTGGATGCAGAACGTTCCCTCTTCGCTACGCAGCAAACCATTCTCGATCTTACCTATTCCCGACAGGTTAACGAAATTAATCTGTTTACCGCGCTGGGTGGCGGTTGGGTAGAGTAAATTTATTTAATTAATCAGGAAATTAAAAATGCGTAATTCACTTAAAGCCGTTTTATTTGGTGCCTTCTCTGTCATGTTTTCTGCCGGTCTTCATGCTGAAACACATCAGCATGGCGATATGAATGCTGCCAGTGATGCTTCGGTACAGCAGGTTATCAAGGGCACCGGTGTCGTTAAAGACATTGATATGAATAGTAAAAAGATTACCATTTCGCACGAAGCAATCCCTGCTGTGGGCTGGCCTGCAATGACCATGCGCTTCACTTTTGTTAATGCAGACGACGCTATCAATGCCCTGAAAACCGGCAACCATGTCGATTTCTCGTTTATTCAGCAGGGCAATATCTCCTTACTCAAAAGCATTAACGTTACGCAATCCTGATTATCAGTCCGGAGCGAATACATCCAGTGCGCCTGAACATTCATTAAGGGATTACTGTGAATGAATGATCGGGCGCATATGCCAGGTGTTTTGATTTTTCAGCGAGAAATTGTATGGCTTCTTTAAAGATAAAATATGCTGCAATAATTATCAGCAGCCTCATAGCAGGAGGGCTGATATCGGTTACTGCCTGGCAGTATGTAAACTCATCACAAAAAACAGTACAAACCGAACAAAAGGCACCGGAGCGAAAGGTACTTTTCTGGTATGACCCGATGAAACCGGATACCAAATTTGATAAACCCGGAAAATCTCCCTTTATGGATATGGACCTGGTGCCAAAATATGCTGATGAAAGCGGCGATAAAAGCAGTGGCGGGATCCGTATCGATCCAACGCAGGTTCAGAATCTGGGATTAAAAACGCAAAAAGTCACGCGAGGAATGCTGAATTATTCTCAGACAATCCCGGCTAATGTCAGTTACAACGAGTATCAGTTTGTCATTGTGCAGGCGCGCTCTGACGGTTTCGTCGAAAAAGTGTATCCCCTGACGATTGGCGATCATGTGAAGAAAGGCACTCCGCTTATCGATATCACCATTCCTGAATGGGTTGAGGCACAAAGTGAGTTCCTGCTGTTATCCGGTACAGGCGGTACGTCAACCCAGATAAAAGGGGTTCTGGAGCGACTTCGTCTGGCTGGTATGCCGGAAGAGGATATTCAAAGGCTGCGTTCAACCCGCACAATCCAGACCCGTTTTACCATTAAAGCACCTATTGATGGTGTCATTACTGCGTTTGACCTGCGCACCGGAATGAATATTTCGAAAGATAAAGTAGTGGCTCAGATTCAGGGGATGGACCCGGTCTGGATCAGCGCTGCAGTGCCAGAATCTATCGCATATCTGCTGAAAGATACGTCGCAGTTTGAAATTTCGGTACCGGCTTATCCGGATAAAACATTCCATGTCGAAAAATGGAACATTCTTCCCAGCGTGGATCAGACAACCCGTACGCTTCAGGTCCGTCTCCAGGTTTCTAATAAGGATGAGTTTCTCAAGCCGGGCATGAATGCCTATCTGAAACTGAATACCAAGAGCCAGGAGATGCTGCTGATACCAAGCCAGGCCGTTATCGATACCGGCAAAGAACAGCGCGTGATTACTGTTGATGATGAAGGCAAGTTTGTGCCGAAACAGATCCACGTTCTGCATGAATCACAGCAACAGTCCGGCATTGGCTCCGGCCTGAATGAAGGCGATACCGTGGTGGTCAGTGGCCTGTTCCTCATTGACTCCGAAGCCAATATTACGGGCGCGCTGGAACGTATGCGCCACCCTGAAAAAACAGAAAACAGTATGCCAGCAATGTCTGAGCAGCCTGTAAATATGCATTCAGGGCACTGAGGAGACGACGATGATTGAATGGATTATCCGGCGCTCTGTCGCCAACCGTTTCCTGGTCATGATGGGCGCACTGTTTCTCAGCATCTGGGGCACATGGACGATAATTAACACGCCGGTCGATGCGCTGCCTGACCTGTCAGATGTGCAGGTCATTATTAAAACCAGCTATCCCGGACAGGCCCCGCAGATTGTAGAAAACCAGGTCACCTATCCGCTTACCACCACCATGCTGTCCGTACCTGGCGCAAAAACCGTGCGTGGCTTTTCACAGTTCGGTGATTCGTATGTGTATGTCATTTTTGAAGACGGCACCGATCTGTACTGGGCCCGTTCGCGCGTGCTGGAATACCTGAATCAGGTTCAGGGCAAACTGCCTGCGGGTGTGAGCTCTGAAATCGGCCCGGACGCCACGGGAGTGGGCTGGATATTTGAATATGCCCTTGTCGATCGCAACGGAAAACACGACCTTTCAGAACTGCGCTCTCTGCAGGACTGGTTCCTGAAATTTGAGCTGAAAACCATCCCGAACGTGGCTGAGGTCGCTTCGGTTGGCGGCGTGGTGAAACAGTACCAGATTCAGGTCAATCCGGTAAAACTGTCCCAGTACGGTATCAGCCTGCCCGAAGTGAAACAGGCACTTGAATCGTCTAACCAGGAGGCCGGTGGCTCATCCGTTGAAATGGCCGAAGCGGAGTATATGGTCCGTGCCAGCGGTTATCTTCAGAGCATTGATGATTTTAATAACATCGTCCTGAAAACAGGTGAGAACGGCGTGCCGGTTTATCTGCGGGATGTTGCCCGCGTGCAGACCGGGCCCGAAATGAGGCGTGGTATTGCCGAGCTGAACGGCCAGGGAGAAGTCGCTGGCGGCGTGGTGATCCTGCGGTCGGGTAAAAATGCGCGCGACGTTATCACGGCAGTGAGGGATAAACTGGAGACGCTGAAGGCCAGCCTGCCGGAAGGCGTTGAAATCGTGACCACCTACGATCGCAGCCAGTTAATCGACCGGGCGATTGATAACCTCAGTTCCAAACTTCTGGAAGAGTTTATCGTGGTGGCCATCGTCTGTGCTCTGTTCCTGTGGCACGTACGTTCTGCCCTGGTGGCGATTATCTCTCTGCCGCTTGGCCTGTGTATCGCCTTTATCGTCATGCACTTCCAGGGACTGAACGCCAATATCATGTCGCTGGGAGGGATAGCGATTGCCGTCGGTGCGATGGTGGATGCCGCCATTGTGATGATTGAAAATGCGCACAAACGGCTTGAGGAGTGGGATCATCAGCATCCGGGTGAGCAGATTGACAACGCCACCCGCTGGAAGGTGATTACCGACGCCTCCGTGGAAGTGGGACCCGCGTTGTTCATTAGCCTGCTGATCATCACCCTGTCCTTTATTCCTATCTTTACCCTGGAAGGGCAGGAAGGTCGTCTGTTTGGCCCGCTGGCATTCACGAAAACGTACTCCATGGCGGGAGCGGCCGCACTGGCCATCATCGTCATTCCTATTCTGATGGGATTCTGGATCCGGGGGAAAATTCCTGCCGAGACAAGTAACCCCCTGAACCGGGTGCTGATCAAAGCGTATCATCCTTTGCTGCTGCGGGTCCTCCACTGGCCAAAAACAACCCTGCTGGTTGCGGCCTTGTCCATTTTCACGGTTATCTGGCCACTGAGTCAGGTGGGCGGTGAATTTCTGCCGAAGATTAACGAGGGCGATCTGCTGTATATGCCGTCGACCTTGCCTGGCGTCTCTCCGGCAGAAGCTGCAGCGCTCCTGCAGACAACAGACAAGTTAATCAAAAGCGTTCCTGAAGTGGCTTCTGTATTTGGCAAGACCGGTAAAGCAGAGACCGCAACGGATTCCGCGCCGCTCGAAATGGTGGAAACCACGATCCAGCTCAAACCTGAGGATCAGTGGCGTCCCGGCATGACAATTGACAAGATTATTGATGAACTCGACAGGACAGTCCGTTTACCGGGTCTGGCAAACCTCTGGGTGCCGCCTATCCGTAACCGTATTGATATGCTCTCAACCGGGATCAAAAGCCCGATAGGTATCAAAGTGTCCGGGACTGTTCTGTCCGATATCGACGCGACGGCGCAGAGTATCGAGGCGGTAGCCAAAACCGTGCCTGGCGTGGTGTCTGTCCTGGCTGAGCGACTTGAGGGCGGGCGCTACATCGATATCGATATCAACCGGGAGAAAGCCTCCCGCTACGGGATGACGGTAGGTGATGTCCAGCTGTTCGTCTCTTCAGCAATCGGAGGTGCTATGGTGGGTGAGACGGTTGAAGGGGTGGCCCGGTACCCTATTAACATTCGCTACCCGCAGGATTACCGGAACAGTCCGCAGGCGCTGAAACAGATGCCGATCCTGACCCCGATGAAGCAGCAGATCACGCTGGGCGATGTCGCGGATATTAACGTCGTTTCTGGACCAACCATGCTGAAAACCGAAAATGCCCGGCCAGCCAGCTGGATTTATGTTGATGCCCGCGGCAGGGACATGGTGTCGGTGGTTAACGACATTAAGACGGCCATCAGCGAGAAAGTGAAACTGAGACCGGGAACCAGTGTGGCATTCTCCGGACAGTTTGAACTGCTTGAGCATGCCAACAAGAAACTGAAGCTGATGGTGCCGATGACGGTGATGATCATTTTCATCCTGTTGTATCTGGCATTCCGCCGGGTTGACGAAGCCCTGCTGATCCTGATGAGCCTGCCGTTCGCCCTGGTTGGCGGAATATGGTTCCTGTACTGGCAGGGCTTCCATATGTCAGTGGCGACCGGAACCGGGTTTATCGCCCTGGCCGGGGTGGCAGCAGAGTTTGGCGTGGTCATGCTGATGTATCTGCGTCATGCCATTGAAGCGCACCCGGAATTGTCCCGTAAAGAGACGTTCACACCGGAAGGTCTTGATGAAGCCCTCTATCATGGTGCCGTACTGCGTGTCCGGCCGAAAGCCATGACCGTGGCGGTGATCATTGCGGGTCTGCTGCCAATACTCTGGGGAACCGGCGCAGGTTCAGAAGTCATGAGCCGTATTGCTGCGCCAATGATTGGTGGGATGATCACGGCTCCGCTGCTGTCCCTGTTCATTATTCCTGCCGCCTACAAATTAATCTGGCTGCGCAGACATAAAAAAAGCGTGTCATAACCCTGAAAGGGCGCCCCCAGTGGGCGTCCTTCTGCACTGATTCACCCTGACGTCAGGGTTTATATCGATAATATACAGAGGTGAGTATGAAAAAAGTGGTTCTAATGGCCCTGGCTCTCGGCCTGTCACTGCCTGCAATGGCGAGTGAAAAAGTCATTGATATGTACAAATCTGAAAACTGTGGCTGTTGTTCCCTGTGGGGCAAAGCGATGGAAAAAGACGGGTTCGAAGTGCGAACTCACGTCATGAATGATCAGGCGCTGTCAGCCCTGAAAGAAAAGCATGCTGTTCCTGCTGGACTACGAAGTTGTCATACCGCGGTTGTAGGTAATTTGATCATTGAAGGCCATGTGCCTGCGGCAACGATACATAAGGCCATGCAGTCTGGTTCGGGTATATACGGTCTCGCCACCCCCGGTATGCCAGCAGGAAGTCCGGGAATGGAGATGGGGGCCCGAAAAGAGGCTTACGATGTTATCGCATTCTCACCGGAGGGCAGTAAAAAAGTCTTCCAGCGAATCGAATAGTCAGCGGAACGGCTGATAACGGGACGCCGGCAGCAGGCACTCTTATGCCGGCGGCATTCGTGGTAATCGCATCCATGACATATCCTGAAGACAGAAAATGCTTCAGATATGCATAAGGAGAGTTACTGTGAAAAATGACAATGCAGTGGAACATAACAACCAGACTGCTTCTGAGCAGACATCATCCCCGGACGAGAGTCACGCATTGCATAAGGTGAGAGATCCCGTGTGCGGGATGGTCATCCTGCCTGACAAGGCGCACAGCAGCATTCGATACCAGGACCATCAGCTTTATTTCTGCTCCGCCAGCTGTGAGAGCAAATTTAAAGCCCATCCCGATCATTATTTTACCGAAGATGCCAGTGAACATCACCATCACCACGACCACCATGAAGTCAGCCCTGATAAGATAAAACAGTCTCACCGCCAGGCGGAGAAAGAGATTTCTGAAGGTGTGTGGACATGTCCGATGCATCCGGAGATACGCCGTAGTGGTCCCGGAAGCTGTCCTGTCTGTGGAATGGCACTGGAGCCGCTCGTAGCTACGGCATCCACGGGGACGAGTGATGAACTTCGCGACATGACAAGACGCTTCTGGCTGGGGTTGTTGCTGGCGTTTCCGGTTCTGATACTCGAAATGGGTTCTCATCTGTTTCCCGCTTTGAGGAATACAGTACCGCCACAGTACAACACATGGCTGCAGTTACTTCTGGCCTCTCCTGTCGTTTTGTGGTGTGGCTGGCCATTCTTCGCCCGGGCCGGAATGTCGTTACGTAACCGCTCCCTGAATATGTTTACCCTTGTTGCAATGGGGACCGGCGTAGCCTGGGTTTACAGCGTCATTGCAACCGTCTTCCCCTCCTGGTTTCCTGCATCGTTCAGAAACATGGATGGCCTGGTGGCCATTTATTTTGAAGCCGCAGCTGTTATTACGGTGCTTGTTCTGCTGGGACAGGTCCTTGAATTGCGGGCAAGGGAACAAACCTCAGGTGCCATTACTGCACTTCTGAACCTTGCCCCCAAAACCGCCAGGCGGCTGGATCATGACGGTCATGAAACGGATATTAATGCGGAAGATGTCCTGCCTGGCGATAAGCTCCGCATCAGACCTGGAGAGAGTATTCCGGTCGACGGTATCGTGGTCGAAGGCAAAACAACCGTGGATGAATCGATGGTGACCGGGGAGTCTATGCCGGTTACCAAAACGGAGGGTGAACCCGTCATTGGGGGGACGATTAATCAGACAGGTAGTCTTATCATCCGTGCAGAGAAAGTCGGTGATGAAACGATGCTCTCACGAATTGTTCAGATGGTCGCTGATGCACAGCGTTCGCGGGCCCCCATCCAGAGAATGGCTGACAGCGTTTCAGGCTGGTTTGTTCCTCTGGTGATACTTATCGCGGTTGTTGCTTTCATGATCTGGTCTGTCTGGGGGCCCGAGCCCAGGATGGCGCACGGTCTCATTGCGGCTGTGTCGGTCCTGATTATTGCCTGTCCCTGCGCGCTGGGGCTGGCCACGCCGATGTCGATAATGGTGGGGGTGGGCAAAGGAGCCCAGGCCGGGGTGTTAATTAAGAATGCCGAAGCCCTTGAGCGTCTTGAAAAAGTGGACACGCTGGTTGTCGACAAAACAGGCACGCTCACGGAAGGTTCGCCGACGGTGACAGGGATTATCAGTCTCAATCCGGGTGGGGAAACATCTCTTTTGCGTGTAACGGCCGCAGTGGAAAAAGGCTCGCAGCATCCGCTGGGTATGGCAGTAGTTAAAGCAGCACAGGAAAAGGGGATCGCAATACCCGCAGTCACTCATTTCAATGCGCCGTCGGGTAAAGGTGTCTCAGGCGATGTCGAAGGTCAACGGGTTGTTATTGGTAATGAACTGGCTATGCAGGAAAACAGTATCGTTATTGATAATCAAAAGGCCGTTGCGGATACGTTGCGGATGGAAGGTGCTACCGTTATCTATGTGGCCACAGGCGGGCACCTTGCAGGCCTGATAGCTATCTCGGATCCCGTGAAAGCAACCACGCCGGATGCGCTTAAAGCTTTGCGTCAGGCGGGGATCCGCATCGTTATGCTCACCGGGGATAACCAGCTTACCGCTGAAGCAGTCGCACGGAAACTGGGAATAGATGAGGTTGAAGCCGGGATTCTGCCGGATGGCAAAAAAGCAGTGATAACCCGACTGAAAGCGTCTGGCCATGTGGTTGCGATGGCCGGAGACGGTGTGAATGATGCCCCGGCGCTGGCAGCGGCTGACGTGGGAATAGCCATGGGAACGGGTACAGATGTGGCAATTGAAAGTGCCGGAGTCACCCTTCTCAAAGGCGACTTGATGATACTGAACAGGGCCCGTCATCTGTCAGAAATCACCATGAAAAATATCCGACAGAATCTGTTTTTTGCATTTATCTACAACGCACTTGGCGTGCCTGTGGCTGCAGGCCTGCTTTATCCTGTGTATGGAATACTGCTGTCGCCAGTTATTGCGGCGGCGGCCATGGCTCTTTCCTCCGTCAGCGTCATTGTGAATGCGTTGCGTCTGAAAAGTGTCAGGCTCGGGAAATAACACTGAGTGAAGGGGCTGTTACGAACAGAAGGAGTCCAGTATGAAAAGTACCACCTATGCGCTTATTGCTGTCGCCGCGATCGCGGCATTTGCCCTCCTGCGCGAACACTGGTCACATGTGGCAGGTTACTGGCCATATCTGTTATTGCTGGTCTGCCCGCTAATGCATCTTTTCCACGGCCACGGAGGGCATGGAGATCATCAACATCAAGGAAGTGAAAACGATAAAAAAAATTAATCCGGCAGACGGGGCCGCGTCGCGGCCCCGTTATCAGTCCAGGTATCGTTCGTAGTCTCTGGCATGCGCAAAGGCATGCTGTTCAAGTTTGTTATCAGCGGGTGCCGCTGCCCGGAACGCCAGTGAGTTAACAGGATTGTTATTGATGACCAGCTCGTAATGCAGATGAGGACCGGATGAACGTCCGCTGTTACCGGATAACGCAATAGCGCCTCCCCGGGTAACCCTGGCCCCTTTAGTAACGAGTATTTTATTGAGGTGGAGATAGCGAGTTTTAACACCGGCTTTTCCTGTTACTTCAACAAAATATCCCATGGTGCTGTTGTATTCGGCCCGGGTGATTTTTCCGTCGATGACGCTGACTATTTTCGTGTTCATGGGCATGGAATAATCAATGCCATTATGGGGACTCACTTTTCCCGATACCGGGTTAAGTCTTGCAGGATTGAAAGGCGAACTGAGTCTTGCTGTGGCCGGTAACGGATAATCGAGACTGCCTTTCCCGGAAGTATCGGAAAGGTTATAGAACTTTTTATCTGATATACGATACGCCGTGTAATTAAATGAACCGGACGTAAATTTATAGGCCACGACACGTGATTTTCCCGCTTTCTTTTGCAGTACGAGTTTTAATGATTCATTTTTTTTCAAATGCCGCAGATTAAACCGGGAAGGCAAGGAGCGCTGAAGAGTAGCGATCTCGTTCGATTCCAGCCCCGAGCGGGTGGCTGAAAGGTAGGCATTTTCTTTTACGACATCGGTAGAATACATTTACTGGAATTCGCCGTTAGCATGAACACTGCGGCGTATGCTAGGGGTTTTCAGGAGGCGTGTCATCTGTCAGTTAATCGGGAGCACCGTTGATGGTCGTCATTTTTGTAACATATCTTGTTTCCCGTTTGCTCCTGAAGCTCTGGGAACTGTATGACCAGCCCGACGGTGATGATTAACGGGACTGAAACAGGTTACGGCAGAGCAATATGGGGCTCATGTCCTGCTACGTAACCCGTCAGTAAAGCCCTGCTGCGCACCTGACGCTAAGCACTAACCCGCCTGCAGTTACCTGGTCGAATACAGCCCGCGAAGCTTTCTTGCCTGCGTCTGATGTGCTTCCGCACCGGCATTATTGACCTGCTCATGCACGAGAGCGGCTTTTTCTCCGGCATTCAGTTCGTTAAAAGAAGAAGACGAGGTCTTTGAATTTGCATCACTGCCGGACAGCATTTTTTTATGTTCCTCAATCATTTTCTGATGCGCATAGGACGCGCTGTTGTTCATAAATGAATGAGCAACAATGGCCCTTTCATGTTCATTCATTTCAGAGAATGAGGGCGTGTTGTTTTTATTAACCCTGTCCGGTAAGTTTTCATGCGTCGAGTAATTCACATGACTGACGGCTGAGGCATTATTAACAAATCGATGTGTTTCATGGGCAATATCACTGGACTGAGCAAAAGCTGCCCCACAAAATAAAGCTGTAAACGCAGTGGTCGTGATTAATATATTCATGTGTAATTACCTTCTGAGGTACATAAAAGATGTCCTTATGATCATATATAAAAATAATCAACCTGTGGGGAAGATGACGTAAATGTAATACAGCTATGTACATTACACGATTGTAATGAATTTGTTTCTTAAGGTGTGCTAGATTCATTTCATTGTAAGTGGATGAACCAGTAATTTAATTTAAATCGGTTCTCGAATTCTGTCAGTAACCATACTTTAAATAAGGGAATGCGCATGCTGTTGAAAACGTCTCGACGAACTTTCCTGAAGGGGTTAACCCTCTCTGGCGTAGCCGGAAGTCTTGGCGTATGGAGTTTCAATGCGCGTTCCAGTCTGAGCCTGCCAGTTGCCGCATCCCTGCAGGGTACTCAGTTTGACCTGACCATTGGTGAAACGGCCGTCAATATCACGGGCAGTGAGCGTCAGGCCAAAACAATCAATGGAGGCCTGCCGGGGCCCGTTCTTCGCTGGAAAGAAGGTGACACCATTACCCTGAAGGTCAAAAACCGTCTTAATGAACAGACGTCCATTCACTGGCACGGCATTATTCTTCCGGCCAATATGGATGGTGTTCCGGGGCTGAGTTTTATGGGCATAGAGCCTGATGATACCTACGTTTACACCTTTAAGGTTAAGCAGAACGGGACTTACTGGTACCACAGCCATTCCGGTCTGCAGGAACAGGAGGGGGTATACGGTGCCATTATCATCGATGCCAGGGAGCCAGAACCGTTTGCTTACGATCGTGAGCATGTGGTCATGTTGTCTGACTGGACCGATGAAAATCCTCACAGCCTGCTGAAAAAATTAAAAAAACAGTCGGATTACTACAATTTCAATAAACCAACCGTTGGCTCTTTTTTCCGCGACGTGAATACCAGGGGGCTGTCAGCCACCATTGCCGATCGGAAAATGTGGGCTGAAATGAAAATGAATCCGACTGACCTCGCGGATGTCAGTGGCTACACCTACACCTATCTCATGAACGGGCAGGCCCCGCTGAAAAACTGGACCGGACTGTTCCGTCCCGGTGAAAAGATACGCTTACGGTTTATCAACGGCTCGGCAATGACCTATTTCGATATCCGTATCCCCGGGCTGAAAATGACGGTCGTGGCTGCAGATGGCCAGTATGTAAACCCGGTTACCGTTGACGAATTCAGGATTGCCGTTGCCGAAACCTATGATGTCATTGTGGAGCCTCAGGGTGAGGCCTATACCATCTTCGCACAATCCATGGACAGGACCGGTTACGCTCGAGGGACACTGGCCACGAGAGAGGGGTTAAGTGCTGCCGTTCCCCCCCTCGATCCCCGTCCTCTGTTGACCATGGAAGATATGGGTATGGGGGGAATGGGACATGATATGGCAGGAATGGACCACAGCCAGATGGGAGGCATGGATAACAGCGGAGAGATGATGTCTATGGACGGTGCTGACCTTCCGGATAGCGGGACATCCTCCGCGCCCATGGATCACAGCAGCATGGCCGGTATGGATCATTCCCGGATGGCCGGAATGCCGGGTATGCAAAGTCATCCTGCGTCAGAAACGGATAACCCACTGGTTGATATGCAGGCGATGAGCGTCTCTCCGAAATTAAATGATCCGGGTATTGGTCTTCGAAATAACGGAAGAAAGGTTCTCACGTACGCGGATTTGAAAAGCCGCTTTGAGGATCCTGACGGACGTGAACCTGGCCGTACCATAGAACTGCATTTAACCGGCCACATGGAAAAGTTTGCCTGGTCATTTAACGGAATCAAGTTTTCAGATGCCGCACCGGTGCTGCTGAAATACGGTGAGCGGCTCAGGATCACGCTGATCAACGATACCATGATGACTCACCCCATTCACCTGCATGGTATGTGGAGCGATCTGGAAGATGAAAACGGTAATTTCATGGTTCGTAAACACACAATAGATGTTCCCCCTGGTACAAAACGCAGTTACAGAGTGACAGCAGATGCGCTTGGCCGCTGGGCGTATCACTGCCATTTGCTCTATCACATGGAAATGGGAATGTTTCGTGAAGTCCGGGTGGAGGAATGATGCGAATGAAGAGAAATTTGAAGGCCATACCTGTTCTGGTCGCCGGTTTGTTTACCTCACAGCTTTCTATTGCGGCGGGCTCCGTCTCTGCAGATCCCCACGCCGGGCACGACATGTCTGCCATGCAGATGCCAGCAGATGAGAATTTCACTGAGATGACGTCAATGGAGCCCATTGTAACTGAGAGCAGAACGCCAATTCCGCCTGTTACCGATGCCGACCGGAAGGCTGCATTCGGCAATTTACAGGGGCATGCGATTCACGACAGTGCGATTAATTATCTGGTTCTGCTGGATCAACTGGAATGGCAACGGTCGGATAACACCAACAATTTCAGCTGGAGTGTTAACAGCTGGATTGGAGGCGACACAGATCGGATTTGGCTAAAGAGTGAAGGTGAACGAAGCAATGGGGAAACGGAGGCGGCTGAAGCGCAGTTACTCTGGGGACATGCGGTTGGCCCATGGTGGGATTTGGTTGCGGGTGTCAGGCAGGATTTCAGACCTGCTTCTGCCCGGACCTGGGCTGCTGTCGGTTTTCAGGGGCTGGCACTCTATAATTTTGAGTCTGAAATTACGGGTTTTGTCAGTAATGGCGGAAAAGCAGCCCTTCGTCTGGGAGGAGAATACGACGTTTTACTGACTAACCGGCTCATACTCCAGCCATCCTATGAGGTGAATTTCTACAGTCAGGATGATGAATCGCGGGGTCGCGGCAGGGGACTGACTGACACAGAGCTGGGGCTCCGGCTGCGCTATGAAATACGCCGTGAGTTTGCACCCTATATAGGCGTTTCCTGGAATCAACTTTACGGGAAAACATCCGATATGGCGAAAAGAGAAGGTGAGAAAGACCATCAGGTAGTATTCCTGGCGGGAGCCAGAATCTGGTTTTAACGCACTGATATAAAACACTCAACTAAACAGGTAAATAAAATGTCGATTTTAAATAAAGCCATTCTTACAGGTGGCCTCGTTATGGGCGTTGCTTTCTCTGCTATGGCCCATCCGGAATTAAAAAGCTCTGTGCCACAGGCTGATTCAGCCGTAGCGGCCCCGGAAAAGATTCAGCTTAATTTCTCGGAAAATCTGACCGTGAAATTCTCAGGTGCAAAATTAACGATGACGGGTATGAAAGGCATGTCATCACATTCTCCGATGCCGGTCGCGGCAAAAGTGGCGCCAGGCGCTGACCCTAAATCGATGGTCATTATTCCGCGAGAGCCTTTACCCGCTGGCACTTATCGTGTTGACTGGCGCGCGGTTTCTTCAGATACGCACCCTATTACCGGTAATTACACCTTTACAGTGAAGTAATATTATGAACGACCTGATTATGATTGTTATTCGTTTTCTTCTTTATCTGGATTTGATGGTAATATTTGGATTGCCATTTTTTCAGATATATGGAATAAGCGGTGTCAGACATGAAACCTATAACCTGACTAATTTCAGGTCGTTTATAACCTTTGCTGTTGTTACAGGCATCATTCTTACTGGCATTAATATGCTCCTGGTATCTAATGCCATGAGTGGAGTAACTGACCTCAGAGAATTATCCATCCATGTTATCGAGATGGTGATAGAAGAAACTGATGTGGGTATTAGCTGGATTGTCAGGCTCTGTGCCCTGTTTACCACACTCGGTGCTTTGTTCCTTTACACTAATAAGAGAGTATTGTCCTGCCTGCTGATGACGATGAGTGGGGGCGTGGCGCTGGCTACACTTGCCTGGGGAGGACACGCCGTTATGCATGACGGTCTGCATTACTATCTCCATTTACTGAGCGATCTGACCCATCTCGGCGCTGCAGGTGCCTGGACAGGTGCTCTGGTTGCATTTGCTATCCTGCTGATGCGCAGAAACGAGCATAATGCACAGAGCGTCATTGTGATATCTGACTCCCTGGCAAAATTTGCCACGGCAGGAACGGTGATTGTTGTAGCCCTGATCCTGAGTGCGCTGGTCAACTATCTGTATATTGCTGAGGGTAACTTAACTCCCTTATTCAACAGTTCCTGGGGGAGGATATTGCTTGCCAAGACGGCTCTGTTTGTTCTGATGCTTCTTCTGGCTGCAGCAAACCGGTTTCACCTGGGTCCCCGGCTTGAAGTTATGGTCAGGGAAGGGAATTATGATCGCAGCGTTGCCCTGATGCGAAACAGCATCCTGACAGAATTCGTTGTTGCGATTATCATTCTGGGCGCCGTAGCGTGGCTTGGAATGCTTGCTCCGTCTCAGATCAGCTAGGGGACAGCCAAAGCTCATGCGTGAGATTTTTACTTTCATATCAGCGAGTTGACCATGCAGCGTATTTTAATCGTTGAAGACGAACAAAAAACAGGTCGTTACCTGCAGCAGGGACTGGTTGAGGAAGGCTATCAGGCCGATCTCTTTAATAATGGCCGCGATGGTCTCGGGGCCGCGTCGAAGGGACAGTATGATTTGATAATACTGGACGTGATGCTGCCTTTCCTCGACGGGTGGCAAATCATCAGCGCACTGAGGGAGTCCGGGCACGAAGAACCGGTCCTGTTTTTAACCGCAAAGGACAACGTGCGGGACAAAGTGAAAGGACTGGAGCTTGGCGCAGATGACTACCTGATTAAGCCCTTTGATTTTACGGAGCTGGTTGCACGTGTAAGAACCCTACTGCGCCGGGCACGCTCGCAGGCCGCAACAGTCTGCACCATCGCCGATATGACCGTTGATATGGTGCGCCGGACCGTGATCCGTTCGGGGAAGAAGATCCATCTCACCGGTAAAGAATACGTTCTGCTTGAGTTGCTGCTGCAACGCACCGGAGAAGTGTTACCCAGGAGTCTTATCTCGTCCCTGGTCTGGAACATGAATTTTGACAGTGATACGAATGTGATTGATGTCGCCGTGAGACGTCTGAGAAGTAAAATTGATGATGACTTTGAGCCAAAACTGATCCATACCGTTCGCGGTGCCGGATATGTCCTGGAGATCAGAGAAGAGTGAGGTTCAAAATTTCCCTGACCACACGCCTGAGCCTGATTTTTTCTGCGGTGATGCTTACGGTATGGTGGTTATCAAGTTTTATCCTGATTAGCACCCTGAATGGCTATTTCGATAATCAGGACCGCGATTTTCTGACAGGTAAACTTCAGCTCACCGAAGAGTTTCTTAAAACAGAGACGTTCAGGAACAAAACGGATATTAAGTCATTATCAGAAAAAATAAACGATGCGATGGTGGGGCACAATGGCTTATTCATTTCTATAAAAAACATGGAAAATGAAAAAATTGTTGAACTCTATGCCAAAAATTCTGTTGTTCCAGCGGTCCTGCTTAATAAGTCGGGTGATATTCTCGACTATATGATCCAGACGGAAGAAAATAACACCGTGTACCGCAGTATCTCGCGGCGGGTTGCCGTGACGCCGGAACAGGGTAAAAGCAAACATGTCATCATTACGGTTGCCACGGATACTGGGTATCACACCCTGTTTATGGACAAACTCAGTACCTGGCTGTTCTGGTTCAATATCGGTCTGGTCTTTATTTCTGTTTTTCTGGGCTGGCTGACCACACGTATTGGTCTGAAACCGCTACGGGAAATGACCAGTCTGGCTTCCTCCATGACCGTACACAGCCTGGATCAGCGTCTAAATCCCGATCTGGCTCCGCCGGAAATCTCTGAGACCATGCAGGAGTTCAATAATATGTTTGATCGCCTGGAGGGGGCATTCCGGAAACTGTCAGATTTCTCGTCTGACATCGCGCATGAGCTGCGCACACCAGTCAGTAATCTGATGATGCAGACGCAGTTTGCACTGGCTAAGGAAAGGGATGTTTCGCATTACCGCGAAATTTTATTCGCTAACCTGGAAGAACTGAAAAGGTTGTCACGAATGACCAGTGACATGCTTTTTCTGGCACGTTCAGAGCATGGTCTGCTGCGGCTGGATAAACATGATGTGGATCTGGCAGCCGAACTGAATGAATTACGTGAGTTGTTCGAGCCCCTGGCAGACGAAACAGGAAAGACAATCACGGTTGAAGGAGAGGGCGTTGTTGCCGGAGACAGCGATATGCTCCGACGTGCTTTCAGTAACCTGCTTTCCAATGCAATCAAGTATTCTCCCGATAACACCTGTACAGCGATACACCTTGAGCGTGACAGTGACTGTGTGAACGTGATGATTACGAATACGATGTCCGGCCAGGTTCCCGCTAATCTGGAACGTTTGTTTGACCGGTTCTATCGCGCAGACTCATCAAGGTTCTACAACACGGAAGGCGCGGGGCTGGGATTATCAATTACAAGGTCGATCATTCATGCTCACGGCGGCGAGCTGTCAGCAGAACAGCAGGGGCGGGAAATTGTGTTCAGTGTGCGTCTGTTAATGGATTAATACCGTTATTCAGGAGAAACCCGGAAGGTGACAAAAATGTCATCGTTCAGTCACGCGATAAACAGAGGCGGTTTTTTATAATCAGCCATAAATCAGGACAGCGTGATAATTCAATCGCCCGGTTCCTGGCGTGATGATCAACCAGCCCTGAGATCAAATGCTTTCTCTGTTATAAGCATTGATTGTTCGGGTATGAAAACACCGGAGACCCAACCATGAAAAAGATCCTTGTATCCTTTATTGCCATGATGGCTGTCGCTTCATCTGCCTGGGCTGCAGAGACAATGAACATGCATGACCAGGTAAATAATGCCCAGGCGCCTGCCCATCAGATGCAATCATCCGCTGAAAAAAGTGCAGTTCAGGGGGAGAGCATGAAAATGATGGATATGAGCGGTCACGATCAGGCCGCAATGTCCCATGAAATGATGCAAAACGGCAATTCTGCCGCCCATCAGGACATGGCTGAAATGCATAAAAAAATGATGAAAGCCAAACCTGAGAACACCCAAGAAACTGCTAAGCCATTTTCCGAAATGAGCGAGCATGAGAAAGCCGCTGTTGTGCATGAGAAGGCGAATAATGGCCAGTCTTCCGTTATTCATCAGCAACAGGCGGAAAAGCATCGCAGCCAGATCACCCAGAATTAACCCGCAGCTCCACTTGTCAGACCCTCATTTGACGCCGAAGTCACTGGCTTACGCTCCCGTCCGGGAGCGTTTTTTTTATAAGCGAAATGAATAATAATGAAAGAGTCCATACACAATGTTTTTTTGGTCATGTCGACCTCACAATTAACTTATATTGTTTGAGAATCCTGTTCCCCGGTCATCTCCAGGGTGCATGTCGCGCCGTATCCTGAGACTGGCTGAGAATACGAATGACCGTAACCATAGAATGTGATGATACAAAATAGATCGTATGCCGGTTCTACCGGCAGTGTGCAGATATCGTCTCCCAGCTCTGCACAATGCGTGCCGATATCATGCATGGCCAGCACATCAAATACTGCAGCTATACGACCGATCTATGCATCCGCCTGAACAACCCCGATCTGTCTGAAGCTGAAGTCCCAGATGGCCTCCAGATCCTCTTCTGCTTTGGGTGTCAGCTCAATCTCTTTCATTTGCCACCCTGGCCCTGACATTCCTCAGGAATGCATTCTTGTTCCATGGTTTCGCCTCGCCGCTGCTGATCCCTTCGGCCAGCAGATCGCGCAGTTCCTGAAGTCTGGATTCAGCCTGCTTTTCATGCAGCTCATCACCCACGTCCACCGTCATCGTACGAGCCATAACCCCTCCATATCTTAATGTAAGATTTATTCTTACATCATTAAATCAGCTTACTACGCTGCTTCCATCTCCGGCATTTTTTCAAAACAGCCCTGCTGCAGTCTGGAGATCCGACTTTGCCTTTTTTCGGATCTGTGCAAAATGAAGAGAGTGACGCTGGAATCATAACTTATCCTATGCATCAAATTCATCCTGAAAAATGCAGATATAAAATATTGCATCACATTTACGCGTGTGAGATGCTGATATCAGAATGCAGTCAGTAGTCGTTAACAGGGTGCCCGTAATGAAAGATGCCAAATCAAAAGACCTCTCTGAGTTGTTTAACACCATTACGGTGCGTAATGTGCCAGCTGATGTGGATGAAGCTATCACGCGGCAGGCTAAAGCCGCCGGCAAATCAAAGAGTGATTTTGTGCAGGAGTTTCTGACGGCAACATTTGGCGATCTGATCGGCAATTTCATCCGCACCAGTGAACTGGTTGCCCTGATGGACCAGGAAATGGCGAGGATGGCCGGAACAGTACTGAGCGAGCATGTTTATGATCTGGAGATGACTCAGGCCGGCCACCGGGAGTTCTGCCGTATTCTCGGGATAAAAAACAACGATGATTTGCAGCGCATTATGCTCGCGGGGATGCCATACCTTCAGATCCGCGCCGGACAGCTGAGAGGGATTGACAGCCTGGCAAGGGGGAACTCCCTGTATGCCGCACTGCTGGTCAACGGGGCGTCCCGGGATGAAGAGACGGTACAGGCGCTTCACCGGTCACTTTTTAATATGTTCCCGGAAACTGTTTTTCAGGAAATGATTAATGAACTGCGAAAGGCAATGCGCATGGACGCTTTTGAATGGTCGCTTATCTGAGACAGATATAAACGAGAAAAGCCACCCCGAGGGATGGCTTTTCCGGTACTAACTTTAACGCACGGGTCCGAAGAAATCCGCGCCTTGATGGGATAAATCTACCAGTTACTGGTACGCCCGTCAACCTGACCCTCAGTTTAGCCCGGGAGGGCTGTATGCAGCTGGAAGACTATATCTCGGCCGGGCGGCTGAACATTTACACTGACGTGCTGAAGCTGAAACCTGGTGAAGAACTGGGCGGGTATAACTGGAACAAAGCCGTTTCCGCCGCCATGCAGCCGCTGATGCACTGCCTTGAGGTGACGCTGCGTAACGCCATCGATTACAGTATTCGCCATGCCCGGCTGCCCGGCGCTGCCGGACACTGGCGAACCGATACCAACTGGATCTTTGATTTACCCCGCTATATCGGTGACAAGACCTGGATACGCCAGAACAAGCGCTACAAAACCGATGCCCGTGGCCAGAAGCTCATGCATCACGGGAAACCGGTGTATGACCGGACAGCCTGGGAAGAAGACTGTATCCGTAAGGTGTCAAAACGTATCCGTGCTGCGGGCAAGGCGCCGACGGCAGAGCGGGTGATCTCCGGTCTGGACTTTGGTTTCTGGACCAATTTTCTCACGAAAAACTACGATGAACCGCGGAACCGCTCGCTCCTGTGGCCCCAGTTGCTTCCGTCGGTGTTCCCCGGCGCCCCGGCCGGCACCCCCGTCACGTGCTGGAAAAGAAATTTACCCGTATCCGTGACTTGCGTAACCGCCTGGCGCACCATGAAGCAGTCTGGAAATTCCAGGAGGAAGATCCGGTTACCGGTGCGCCGGATTACAACCGCCCGGTATATGGTCTTCAGGCGTCCCTGCAGCTGTTGCGTCGGGCATGGAAAGATATGCTGGAGGCTCTCAGCTGGCTCAGTCCTGCAAGGCATGCTGCGTTTCTGGCAGAAGGTCATCATCTGCGTTTCGAGGCACTGGCCACGCACGATGGTTTGCTGAGTTTCACCGGACGGGCACAGCTGATGCACGACCTGAACGTGCGGCGCAGTAAAGAGATCAGAAAATTATTGCGGGGGCTCGGACAGCAAAAAATCATCCGCCTGACCAGCCGTACCCGGATCATTGCCATTATTGGTCCCGATTTTATCCGTACCCTCTGACCTTTCCCCTCCCTTGTGGCAGGGGATTCTTCACAAAACACTGAAAGCTGAACGGCTTCCGTTGCCATTTTCAGCAGGACATGAGGCACGTCCCACTTGCTTTCCGCATAGCCAGACATGCCATGCTGACGCAAAGCGTTAGTCGCTCATCCACTGAAACGTAAGTTGCTTATTAATGGCAGATACATCATCCGGCATAGCCAGAAAATAAAAATGAGGTGTTCCAGACCGCTTCAGTACCTCATAACGATGGGTCCCGTCCCCGAAATGAAATCCACCATCTTCGTGCACAGATAACAGGACCGGTGAAACAGGCCATCCTTTTGCGATATGCAGTATGGCCTTTCCGAGTTTCGGGTTGGTAATTTCCACCCAGAGGCTGGAATCTGTCAGTCGAAAGAAGGAATTAATAAGCGGGTCAAAATCAGCAAAAGAGGCTTTCCCCAGCACCAGAGAACTGAGATCAATTTGTTCACAGTCAGCAGGCTGCAATACCCGTGGACCAGGAAGGTAAATCGAATGTCTGCGCCCCGGAACAGACAGATCCCAGTTAATGTCTGTCTGTCCTGCCGTTGGCCATCTGTCCGGAGACAACCCCTCCAGGGCATCAATCTCATCATCTGAAATCCGGAACAATTCTTCCTGGTGATCGCCTTTAAACATTAAACTCAACGCTTCGGCCCACATATCGCGAGCTTCATTGTTCTGGTCTGTCATTGCCATGTTCTCCTGTACTAAGAAGGCCACATTGTGCGCCTTTTCACGCTCTGGAGCCTAATACAGGCATGTGATAATCCTTGCTTCCTACTTAGCCAGAAACCGGATCTGCGCGGCGGGAAACGCGCAAAGGATATGATAATCAAACCAAACACATAAAATCATACTGAATGTGATATTTAGCATTAAACACACAATAATATCTGATATGATATTTGAATTATTAGTAAGAAATCATACATGATATGATTTTTAACCTAACCGGACATGTTCAGATGGAGCGAGCAGGATGGATGAGAAAGAAGTGAATTTTTCACTCAGCTATGAGCAGCTGACCCGGATAGCGGAAGAGCGTATCCGTGAATGCAATCTGGACAGCCAGGGCGCGATTTACATCAGCGAGTCAGCCAAGGCCGGTGCCGTGCTGAGCTATTGGTATGAACTGGCCATAAATGGCTATGCCTCAGTGAATGCCATAAAGAGACAAGAGCTCATAGACGCCGATCACCTGCGCCTCAGACAACTCATCTGGCCGGAGGCGGACAAGCAATGACTCAGGCGCGCCGACCATCGCCGCTGCAGCGGCGGGTGCTGATTGTGCTGGCCGCCCTCGATGCGAAACGTCCGGGGCCGGTGGCGACGCGGGATATCGAGCGGGTGCTGGAGCAGGGCGGGGATGCCCCGGTGTACGGGCCGAACCTGCGCGCCTCCTGCCGGCGCATGGAAGCCGCGGGCTGGCTGCGCACCCTGCGCGCCCCGAACCTGCAGCTGGCCGTCGAGCTGACGGAGGCCGGTCGCGGCATTGCAGAACCGCTCTTCCAGGCAGAACGCGAGGCTGAAACGGCACGACAACGACTGACAGACGTCCGGCGTCTGCCGTTACGCCAGACGGCTGCCGGTGACGCGGTGGAGCTGCAGCTGGGTGACGGTCATTACTCCCTGCGGGAAGCGGCCTACGTGATCCGTCTGGACGGTACCACCTGCCTGCAGCTGACGGATGCCGGCGGCATACGCCGGATAAAAGAGGGCGATCCCCTGCAGGTGGCCAGCTGGTATCAGACCTGTTTTGATGCAGGCCTGCCGGTCACCGTCCAGGTGAATGAGAGCCGGGACTGATAGCCACCACACAAGGAATATGAGCATAAAATGAAAGTCACTGAACCCGGGCTGAATAAGCTGATCGATAACCTGAACACCCTGATTTGCGAGGACAGCCTGCTCACGCGCCAGGAGCGTGAAACGCTGGTACTGGCCGTCGCCGCTAGCGGCGCCATGAAAGCGCGCGTCGGCTTGAAAAAAGGCGATGCGCCGACCGTTGCCAGACGGGAAAAAAGGGAGAAAAAAGACCGCCAGCCTGATCCGCGTTTTCCGCGAGCCGGTCATCCCTGGCAGGAAGACGAAAAAACCTTACTGAGTGATGCGCTCGATTCGGTACCGGACGAAGAGATTGGCAGGCATCTGTTCTGGCTTTCCGAGAAACTGGGCAGAACGCCTTTCAGTGTTGCTTTCCAGATCGCGGCAATCAGGGAGCTGCAGGACGGCTGGGAGGAGCAGTTCAGGGAGATTTCGGATAACATTCGCTTGTCCGGCCTGAGCATCAGTGATTATCTTAAGCAGAACGGCACGGACCTGAACGCCTGAATGCCATTTTCGTTACAGACAAATTATATAACTGAGGGCAGTGATGAAAACAGCGGTATGGGTGGTGGTGTATTTCGCGATGTGTTTTCTGCTTTTCACAGGATGGATGTTCGCCTTTGCGCAGTATGCGCCCTATAACGGGCAGGAACACGCGTTTTCTCTGACGTATCTGCTTAATTTATTTTTTCTTCATGTTGTGATGGTACCTTACTACGAGTTTATTCAGACTGAAACATACAGCAATGCATTAATGAGTATGGCAGATGAATCCGGTCAGATGATACGTTTTCATCACGTAGTGCCTGTTCTCTGGATATATAGTCTGTCCGCACTCTTAACTTTTGTGGTCTACATTACATATGCAAAATGGTTCACTCATAACCGACTGAAAGAAAAGCATCTTCCAGAATGATATTACCGGGACACCTCAGGATATATAAAATTAATGACGAAACAGGAATGGATTTTACGACTACGCCGCTGTACATCACAGGAAACTCTGGAAAGGATAATAGAAAAAAATAAATATTCCCTGACGGATGACGAACTTGAGCACTTTAATGCCGCAGTGGATCACCGGCTGGCGGAAATGGCAATGGGGAAGTTTTATGATAAAATACCAGCAGGCGTCTGGAAATATGTTAAATAATACAGCCAGCATCAGTCTGTTCGCAGTTATCTCACCTGGAGCGCAATCATGAATATGATATTTGAACTGATTGGATTGTTACTGGTAGTCGGATGCGCATTCTTCACCACTTTTTTCTTAGCCGCAGTAGCAGGCACTATGGTAGTTATTCTTGGATGGGGAATTTCTATTGTCACCCCGAAGGTGGTTACCTGTACTAATGATTGCATCACTACTTTTTTTGATGCCAAACCCTTTGGCTGGCTTCTGATTGTGTTTTCATTAACCATGATGTTCTTTATTATCAGAGGTATGATTAAACGTTAGATTGCCTTTAGTGTGTAGTTAAATCATCATCACAACAGCGTTAATCTGAAACTGATATTGCCGGAGGGGATCATCATGACGGGAAGAGGCATTAACACAGTACGTATCGGTGATGAAGTGAAGCACATCACCGAGCTCGATGCACTAACACTCATGCATGAATGGTCAAAGCTTAAAAAAGAAAATGCAGACCTGTATGACTATAACCGTCAGGTTAACCGGGGGTGGCGCGGCTTTATTCTTCGCCTGATGGGTATCCATTTGCCTGAAAAAAACCGTGTTTGTCTTTATGGCATTAATGCCAGAAAAGAATCCATCTATCCCGACTGAAGTCGTGCTGGCAGTGATAGTGAGCAGGCCATTGCAGAAGAACAGCTATAATTTGACGCTAAGTGATTGATATTTAACATAAAACGCATTAAGCGCACTTAGTATGTAGGGGCTCAATGATAATGTCTATTTGTGGCTCATTAGGAATGTCCAGGCTATAGTTCTCAGACCTGTATGCCTAGTCAACAACTCGCTTTTCCTGATGAGGAGTTTTCTGTGGCTATACATGACACCGGGATGTTCACCGTGAAAGAAATCAACCGCCTCAAAATCCTTCAGGATGTCATCGACCGCAACCTGCGTCCTGGTCAGGCAGCCGAAATGCTCGGTATCACGCCGCGCCATTGCAGCCGTCTGCTGAAACGTTATCGTCAGTCCGGGCCACCGGTAATGGCCACCACGATTGACCTGCCCCCAGGATTAGATACAACCGTCAGTTAGTAAGGTCGGTTTGTTTACCTTCACATTTTCCATTTCGCCACCGTGCTGCAAACTCTGATGGCGTCTGATAATTCAGTGCTGAATGTGGACGACACTCGTTATAATCCTGCCGCCAGTCATTAATGATTTTCCTTGCGTGAACGATATCGCTGAACCAGTGCTCATTCAGGCATTCATCGCGAAATCGTCCGTTAAAGCTCTCAATAAATCCGTTCTGCGTTGGCTTGCCCGGCTGGAGTAAGCGCAACTCAACACCATGCTCAAAGGCCCATTGATCCAGTGCACGGCAAGTGAACTCCGGCCCCTGGTCAGTTCTTATCGTCGCCGGATAGCCTCGAAACAGTGCAATGCTGTCCAGAATACGCGAGACCTGAACGCCTGAAATCCCAAAGGCAACAGTGACCGTCAGGCATTCCTTTGTGAAATCATCGACGCAGGTAAGACACTTGATCCTGCGACCGGTGGAAAGTGCGTCCATGACGAAATCCATCGACCAGGTCAGATTGGGCGCCGCCGGACGGAGCAGCGGCAGACGTTCTGTTGCCAGCCCTTTACGACGTCTTCTGCGTTTTACGCCCAGGCCACTGAGGTGATAAAGCCGGTACACGCGCTTATGATTAACATGAAGCCCTTCACGGCGCAGCAATTGCCAAATACGACGGTAGCCAAAACGCCTGCGCTCCAGTGCCAGCTCAGTGATGCGCCCTGATAAATGCGCATCAGCAGCCGGACGGTGAGCCTCATAGCGGCAGGTCGACAGGGATAAACCTGTAAGCCTGCAGGCACGACGTTGCGACAGACCGGTCGCATCACACATCAGCATCACGGCTTCCCGCTTCTGGTCTGTCGTCAGTACTTTCGCCCAAGAGCCACCTGAAGCGCCTCTTTATCCAGCATGGCTTCGGCAAGCAGCTTCTTGAGTCTGGCGTTCTCTTCCTCAAGCGACTTCAGGCGCTTAACTTCAGGCACCTCCATACCGCCATACTTCTTACGCCAGGTGTAAAACGTGGCATCGGAAATGGCATGCTTGCGGCAGAGTTCACGGGCGGGTACCCCAGCTTCGGCTTCGCGGAGAATACTGATGATCTGTTAGTCGGAAAAACGCTTCTTCATGGGGATGTCCTCATGTGGCTTATGAAGACATTACTAACATCGGGGTGTACTAATCAACGGGGAGCAGGTCAGGATATCTGCGGCGACGAACCAGTCATGGGTTAAGTGATAAAAAGTGTATGGAAATATAGGGGCCAATCTACTAAAGTCTTTTTCGTTAAGTAAAATTCGGTGGTTGGATATCCGGAAAGAGCATTTTGCTGTAGATACACCCACACTGTCATTAATTGATGAGCATCGCGATCCTTGGGTGAGTGAAGGGACGTTTGAGGTGCGGGTGCGTATTAAACACAGTATTGCTGGCTACTTCTCAAGACGAGACTTACTGCCTCAGCAAGAATTGGTTCGCGAAGAGAATGATGGCGTGACTTTGCTTTACAATGCAGCACATCAGAGTCAAATTATTCCACTAATTCTATTCTGGTTACCGAATATAGAAATTCTGGAACCAGAATGGTTGAAAAAAACGGTCATCAACTTACTGTATAACTACATCACTGTCGATCGCGACTCCGTTCCTGTTCAGGAATGTGATGCGTAGCGGGTAACAACGACTTATTGCACAGGAGATTATTATCTATGGCATTACCATTCATTATTCTGGGCGTCGCGGCAGCGGCAACGGCGTTTGGCGGTAAAAAAGCTTATGATGGCTACCAGAAAAAATCGGAAGCTGATGATGTATTAGATCGCGCGCAGCGTAGCTTTGATAAGCATAAAGAGAGCTTTGATCTGGCAAATGAAACAACGTCGAAAAAACTGGCCGAACTGGGTGAAAAAGAGCTGGAAATCGGTAAAGATTTCAATGAGTTTAAAACGATTGCCGACGATCTGCTGGCGCGTATGGCGAAAGATGGGCATAAAGATCTTCGGCTGAAGGTACCACAGCATAACATCAATAAAATTCAGAACTTGGCGATTTCCGCCACGGAATACCTGACGACGGTCGTCGGTGCCGGGGTTTCTGGTGCTGCCGCTGGTTTTGCCGTGTACAGCGGCGTGATGGCGTTTGCCGCAGCTTCTACCGGTACGCCGATCGCCGCCCTGTCTGGTGCGGCGGCGTATAACGCCACAATGGCGGCGATTGGTGGTGGTTCCCTGGCCGCAGGTGGTTGGGGGATGGCGGGCGGCGCGATGGTGCTTGGCGGTGCAGTGGTGGCTCCGCTGATTGCTATTGCGGGCTGGGCTTACGATAGCCATGCCGAAAAGGCGCTTAACAATGCTTATCAAAGCTCCCGTGAAGTGACCGCGGCGGTGGAAAAAATGAATGCGGCTGAAGCGCAGCTGACGAAGGTGCAGCAGTATGTAAATAGCATTTATGAATCAATCACCCGTATGCATAGCGTCTTTATTCAGCACTACTTTGAGCCGCTGAAAGCTATGCATGCCGTCATTGTTGAACGTCATGAGAAGAATATCACTACCGAGATTAATGAGTCGGAAGAGATCATGGCGATTATCGACCATGGTTATGAATTAGCCGCCATAATGACCGACGTGATCACCACGCCGTTGTTCAAGCCGGTGACGCAGGAAAACGGTGAAGCCGTTATCGAAGATGGCGTGATCCAACTGCAGACCGACAGCAACGGTATGAACCTGCTGAACAAAGAGATTCTGGACGAAAAACTGGCGGCTTCTGATTCTGAGTTTGACGCATTTTCTTCTCGTATTTAATCGACTCGCCGGGCGAATCTGCCCGGTATTGCTATGGGCGAGCACAATGAACACAGCCAGGTTTGACTGGGGTGAAGAGTTACATCAGACGGTAGTCAAGAGTCTGACTACCTCTTTTGGGTTGGATTTTCTCTTGCTGGAGGATAAACACGGCGGCGATGTGAACACCATTCATAACGCTCGCGAGGGAGTGTATGCCTCCGATGCCGAGCGTCAACGGTACGAGCAACGCGAAGGGTATGATTCTCATCATTACCATAGCCACGAAAACTACATTGCCACCAACCGGGCGGGAAAAAAGGCGCACGAGGTCGGTACGTTGACCGATACCTACACTGGTGAGAAATTTGCGGCTAATGATAAAAAGAATCTCGACCATATTATTGCCGCCCATGAAATTCACAACGATCCAGGGCGTATCCTTGCCGAATGCGATGGTGCCGACCTGGCTAATGATTCATCAAATCTGACCTTCACGAATGAGTCGCTGAATAAGGCGAAGAAGGCGAAAACGATGGATGCCTTCGTGCAAACGCTACAAGAACAGCATGCTGTGACCACGCAGGAAATTGCCCGTTTGCGCAGCCAACCAACGCTTTCCGAGCAAGAGCAAAAACAACTGAATAAGCTGGAAAATAAAGCAGCCGCCGATTTTGAACGGATGAAAGAGGCTGACAAAAAGGCGCGGGGAAAATACAACAGTACGATCAATCAGGAATATTATACCAGCAGCAAGTTTGCGAAGAATGTCGCCACTGCCACAATGAACAATGCATTTCGCATGGGAACGCGGCAGATGTTGGGGCTGGTTCTGGCAGAGACCTGGTTTGAGTTCCGCGAGCGCATTCCCGTGATGTTCGAGAAGCATCGTCGTTCATTCGATGCCGGAGACTTCCTGCAAGATGCGGCGGAGGCATTACGCGCAGTCTGGCAGCGAGTGCAGGGTAAATTCAGCACTTTCCTGGCGTCCTTTAAAGACGGTGCCATCGGTGGCGTGCTCTCCAGCATTACGACGACGCTCTTCAATATCTTCTTTACGACTAAGAAGATGATGGTGCGCCTGATTCGTGAGATGTGGAACAATTTGGTACAGGCCTTTAAAGTTATGGTCTTTAACCCTGAGGGGTTAACGCCGGGGCAGCTGGCTAAAGCAGTGAGCAAGCTGGTGGCTGCGGGTGTGGCCGTGGCTGCGGGTGTGGTGGTTAATGAAGCTTTAGCCAAGATGCTCGTCTTTCCTTTTGGTCCGGAACTGGCGGCTTTCTGCGGCGCGCTGGCGACTGGTCTTCTGACGCTGGTGATGAACTACTTCCTTGAACACAGCGCATTGATGAAAAAGGTCTGGACGTTTCTGGATACGTTTAAAGATAAGCATCAGAAAGCACTAGAGTATTATCAGCAGGTGAATGCTGAACTCGATCGTTATCTACTGGAGCTTTCGGCGTTAGAGTTTGCTATTGATACGTCTGCGTTATCGCGTTTCTCGCTGCATCTTAACGCGGTGAATAGTGAAATTGAGCGCGGTTTGTTGCTGCGTGCAGAGGTTGAGCGCCGTAATATTGCGCTACCGTTTGAAGCAGGGAATACCCGCTCTGTGCGTAGCTGGTTAAGTAAGCTATGACGCTAACGCCCGCGTTTCCCTGTAACCAGTGCGGCGCTTGTTGTCGCCACGTCAATCGCGCCAGTGAAACGCAATTTCTCGATCGTGGTGATGGCATTTGTCGTCACTATCAGATGGAGACAAAGCTGTGCGCGATTTATAAAACACGTCCGCTTATTTGCCAGGTAGAAAAACAGTATCAGCTTAACTACCAGCAGCAATATAGCTGGCAGGAATTCATTACTCTTAATCGTGAAGCTTGTTTAATTCTAGAAAAACTTGAGCAGTAGGATGGACTGATCCTATGACCGTAGTCACGACCAGGCCAGTTTGAAAGCCTTTGGACTGATGCTGCCGTTGTTTTGACCACTTGAATCCGAATCAAAGAGCTGAATCTAAAGTAAATCACTTCGGAGACAAAAAATACACCAAAAAATAGCCATCTAGATTTATAGATGGCTAATGCATTGTTGTATTTACCTGTGTGATTCACAGACATCGTTTCACTATAATGCCTTACTATGAACAGGGGAATTCAGCAGCGGTTACAGTGGGTAAAACTCTATGAGACGTCTGGTGATGCGGGGTTTGTATGTCGTCGCTGCGGCATTTCTCGACCCACATTACGTAAATGGTGGCGCAGATATCTGGCACAGGGTATAGCTGGTCTGGAAAGCCACGGCCGTCGTCCTAAACACTCACCAGCAACTAAGACTGGCCCCGACAAAATCGCTCTGATCCTGGCGTTACGAACACTGCGGAATCTGGGTGCAAGACGTATTCAAAGCGAGTTAAAAAGGCTTCATTCGATTGATCTTGACCCGCCGTTTCTGGACAGCTTTTGTATCTTAAGTTAACGATGTGCGCTGCTACAGTTGTTCCCTTTGAGAGTGATATCCCAGCGCGCTGTGCGAATGGTTTTCATTGTTATGCTTGAATGCTGCTGCAAGGTTTCACAGTGTTGTTCTCAATCCTGTTTTGCATGAACGCTATATAGTCTTCTTTTATCGTTTTCACGAACCTCCGCCTTTCATACGTGGTATACGCTGAACCGTTGTCCGTCAGCCACTGCACTGGTGTGTCCGGCAACCTGTCGCTGATGCGCTTTCAGAATCATATCCCGCACCGTCGAACTGTCATAACCTCCCGTGATTGCTGCCCAGTCTATGCCCCCACGGTTGCAGAAGTCCAGCGCGAACGTGACCCGCAGTTTTTCACTCTTGTCGCAGACGAATTCTAAGCCATCTGAACACCTGAGCATCTCGCTTTCTGCTAACGTGATTTTGGCCTTATGTCTACACTTCGGTCGCTCTGGCTTGTCATGCAACAACAACAGGTTATGCTCGCTCATTACCCTGTAAAGCCGTTTGGCATTGACCGGGGGAGCCCCTCTGTGAGGCGTTGCTTACGCAGGATACCCCACACACGACGATAGCCGTAACTGGGCATATCGCTGATGATGTCGAGAATATCCGACAGTATTTCAGCGTCTGCTTCGTCATTACGCCGGTTACAGCGTCTGTCCTGCCAGTCGACAGAACGGTTAATTCGCAGTGACAGCTGCGCACGCGACACACCCATGGTGCGGCTGACCAGGGCTATTCCCCGTCCTTTGGCAACAAGGGCGCGTGCGCTATCCATTTTCGCGACTGGCCGTACTCCACCGCTTCTTTGAGGATCTCAACTTCCATCGTCTTCTTGCCCAGCAGGCGCTGAAGTTCCCGAACCTGCTTCAGCGCAGCTGTGAGTTCAGAGGCAGGCACGACTTCTTCTCCGGCAGCAACGGCGGTGAGGCTGCCTTCCTGGTACTGCTTCTTCCACTTGAACAGCAGGCCGGGCTGAATACCGTGCAGGCGGGCGACGTGGGAGACATTCATGCCTGGCTCCATCGTCTGCTGGATAATGGCAATCTTCTCCTGAGGAGTTTTACGTTTACGGACTTCTTGCCCTAACAGGATCCCGTTCATCTCAAAATTGGCGTTAGTGTTAGACATATATTCAAGCCTATCTCTTATCTGGAGATACAGCTACTGTCTGGTGTTTCAGGGGGCTACATCAAGTAAAAATGGCCGCTATCTCTCATGGCGCAGTTCAAATTCGTTCAACTGCTCTAACGCTTTCGCCACACTCTGGAACATCAGATGTTTTTCCTCATGCTTCTGTGACAGCCGAGAAACGAAGGTAAACACACTTCCGCTTCTCTCAGGCCAGCAGTCGTCATAAAGTGCAGGTATCAACATCTTTCTTGCTTGATGCTGCAATGCAGGAGTCGTCAGACTACAGATGTACGTTCGTACTTCAAACTGTCTTCCAGGTGTTTTGTCTAGAAAAAGTACCACATCAGATTCACTCACCCAGTGCGACAATCCGAAGCGCAGTGCCGGATAACCTTCCCAATGATTAAGTGCCGTTGTGACCTCATAACCACGATCAGAAAAGTGCTCTGTCAGAAACCGTAGGCCTTCCTCCTGAAGTGATTTCACCACAGCATTTTTCAGTAACACCGCTTCCTGAATATTACGCAAATTTTCGAGAACGAAGGTTTCTGTCTCTGCTGCAATCGTATTTTTACCCATCAGTGTCTCCAGATGTAGAATGAATTCGCGCAGCAAAACCTGCCATTTATTGAGCGGGGAAGAAATACATGCCATGCCGAGCCTGGGCGACAGAACAGAAATAAACATACTGTAGCTTATTCCTGTCCAACCGGCTGGAGCCAGTCCTTCCGGCGACAGAACCACCAGGAACGGTTTCTTATCTGGATGTTTTTGCTCCAGATACCCACTGTAATCATTGAAAGGATTGTTCAATTGGTGCCAGATTTTATTCTCCAACACCATGGCCCATTCTTTCGACTCAAGTAGCAAATCGATTCGAGTTCCTTTCTGGGTCATAACCTCACGGGCTGGTGGAGAGATAAGTGATGCATCAACATGGGCTGGCAGGCATTCCAGAAGGGCCCCAATAACCAGTGTATTCAGTCCATGGGGCGCATCCGGATCAATAAAGAAAGCGAGTAAATCGCTGACAGGGTTTTCATAGTGTCCACGGGCAACAACCGAAAATATATTGGTCTCACTTTTTTCAGCAACAGGCAGTGATTTGAGGCGAGTCAGTAATTCTTCCAGAGCAGGCAGGTCCATTGGTTTCTCCGCAGCGGTTTTCCCTATACAGAAACATACCAACAAAAAGAGCCTTGGCATAGGGAGGCCTGTCTGCCCGCTGGCATTGGGTGCACGATAATTGCGGTGGATTTCAAAGTTAACAGTCCGCTTCGTGCTGTGAGCTCAACAGGTCGATGCAACGCTATCCTATTCCTTTCGCCGTATTAAAAGCCTCACACTCAGCGAATACAGAAAAACTATGCGTTTAAAAAAGAATGAATTATCTCCTTAGCGTGGTTTTTACACGATTGCCCCTCAAACCCCGATAACGGCTCCTGCGCAGTTATACGTCCTTCAACACCGACCTCTTCGCGACCCGGCACACGCGCTGGAAGGTGAACACATCGGCCAGGTAGTGAACACGCACCGGAGCTAAGCGTGTCGGAGAACGTTATCCTTTCACGTTCTCCGCGATCGTCGCCACCGACTCGCGCAGCTTCATCTCCACCTGATACGTTTGCCACGAGACAGGTAAATCTGTCTCACGTATGCGCCTGAAAAGCAGCTTGGCTGCATGTACGCCCATATGGTGAATCGGCTGCGCAACGGTGGAAATGCGCGGGGTGGTGAGCGTCAGCCAGTCGAGTTCGTCGAAGGCGAAGAAAGAGAGCTTTTGCGGCACAGCGATGCCGCGCTCACGCACCGCGCGCCAGGCGCCCTGGGTCATGACGTTATCCACCGCGAAAACTGCCGTGGGCGCGGCGGCGTCCAGCACAGCCAGTGTCTCTTCAAACGCGTGCTGGGCGCAATATTTGCCAGTGCGGCGGATTAAGGTTTTCTCCACCGCCACGCCCGCTTCATGGTGCGCTAGCAGGTAGCCGAGCAGGCGCGCGCCGCTTGAGTTAAGCCGGTCGGCGTTGATCGTCGAAAACTTCTCCGGCTCCAGCGCCAGTTGCGTATCGTAGTCCGAGCTTAACTCAGTGATGATGGCGATGCGACGATGGCCGCAGCTTAGCAGGTAGCGCGTAGCTTCGCGGCTGGCATGTACGTTGTCGATAAGCACCGCGTCGGCGGCCAGCGTCGGCAGCTTACGGTCGAGCAGCACCACCGGAATACCTTGGGCGATAGCCTGGTCTAGGTGGTGGCAATTGTTTATATCAGCAGGCGAGACGATAAGCCCGTCCACCTGTTTCTCCAGCAGAATGCGCACCGCCTCCTGCTCGCGCGGCACGTCTTCGTCGCTGCTGGTGATAAGCACGCCGAACTCGTGGCGACGGGCGATATCGCTGATGCCGCGCAACGCCTCGGCGAAAAAAGGGTTGCTGATGTCCGCGCCCACCACGCCGATGGTCTGGCTTTTGCCGGTGATCATCGCCCGCGCTACCTGGTTTGCCACATAGCCCAGCTCTTCAGCAGCGCGTATGATTTTTTCACGCAGCTCCTCGCTGACATATCCGTAACCTCCCAGCGCCCGGCCAGCCGCCGCGGTGGAAACCCCCGCCTTGCGCGCCACGTCTTTCACGGTGATTCGGTTATTTTTTTTGTTCATAAGAAGTTTTGTCTGCTCCGCTTTTCAGTTCCCGGAGGTTATCGATTTCCGGCAAAATCATAAGAAAAAGATCATTGACAATTTTTTAACACCGGCGAATTATTCACCATGTGATAACGTTCTCTCATTTTAGGATAATCCACCCGCTGCTGTAAATCACGTGTTTATTTTGCAGATGAACTGATAACGTTATCACATCCATTACAACCGAGACGGACAGGTAAACCAACATGACGCAAAACACCACAGTTTCACTGCCGCTGCGCCCGCTGGAAGCGGACTTCATCCCGACACTTGAGAAAGTGCTGGGACAGAAAAACGCCATCGCTGGCATCGCAGAGGCCGCCGCCTCCCGCCCGCTGAAAGATATCTATTTCGTCGGCTGCGGCGGCTCGTTCTCTTCTTCCGTGCATGCCCACGCCCTGCTCTGCCGCCACAGCAAAAAGCTACAGGCGTGGAACCTGAACGCGGCGGAGTTTATGGCGCAGCCCCCTGCCCGTCTGGGAGCGTCGTCGCTGGTGATCCTCTCATCGCACTCCGGCGCCACGCCGGAAACGGCGCAGGCGGCGCTCTTTGCGAAATCTTACGACGCGTATGTGGTCTCGCTAAGCCAGGAGCTGAACACGCCGCTCGCCAATACCGCCGACACCGCGCTGGTTTACTACAGCCCGCGTACCGTGACGCCGGGCAAACAGCTTCTGCTGCTGCAACTGGTGATTGAACTGCTGGAGCACGTGGATAACCTAGACGTCAGCGCCTGGCGCGACGCCCTGCCCGCCCTGCCTGCGGCGCTGCAACAGTACCTCGATAAACAAGAAGCCGTCGGCGACGCCATTGCGAAATCCATCGCTCAGGGCGGCGATATTTACGTGACCGCCGCTGGCGCTAACTACGGCGCGGCCTACACGCTTTCCTACTGTTATCTGATGGAGATGCAGTGGCGCAACGCCACCCCGGTGCTGGCGGGTGATTTCTGCCACGGCCCATTTGAGATGATTTTGCCGGGCGCACACCTGGTGGTGTTCCACGCCGATGACGACAGCCGCGCCATGACGCAGCGAGCCATCGACTTTGCCCGCCGCTATACCGAAAACGTCCATGTGTTTGACGCCGCTGGCTTTAGCCTGCCGGGCGCAGCGCCAGAAGTGAAAGCACGCTTTGCCGCCATCGCGCTGGGCCTGATGGGCACGCGTCTTGCAGATCACCTGGAGCATCACACCGGCCACTCTCTCGATGACCGCCGTTACATGTACAAAGTGGAATATTGATAACTATGCGAATTTGTGGAGTGGGTGACAACGTGATTGACCGCTACCTGCACTGCGACCTGATGTTCGCGGGCGGCAACGCGCTTAACTTTGCGGTTTTTGGCCGCCAGGCCGGGGCGCAGGCCGCCTACCTCGGCATCACCGGCAACGATATTCCGGCGGGCGTGATTCGCCACGCGCTTTGCGCTGAAGGAGTAGACATCAGTCGCGTGCGGATCAACGAAAGCTTTAACGCGCTTTCGCAAATCGATATCGATGCCGACGGCAACCGCTTTTTCGTCGGTTCCGTGCCGCCGCCTTACCAGCTGCGGCTGAGCGAGGCGGACCTGGCGTGGCTTGCGGACTTCGACCTGCTGCACACCAGCGATTACAGCGGGCTGGAAGCACAGCTTCCCCAGCTTGCCGCCTGCGCGCCGCTCTCGTTCGACTTCGGTTCGCGCGACGACGCCTGGGCCGAGCCGCTGCTGCGCTGGGTGCAGGTCGCCACCTTTTCGCGCAGTGGCAGCGCGCCGCAGGCGATTGAAACGCTGATCGCCAACGCGCACGCGGCGGGTGTCGCCACCGTGCTGGTCACGCAGGGCGCGGACGGCGCGATTATCAGCCACCGGGGCGAACGCCACCGCCAGCCCGCGTTGCCGACGCAGATTGTCGACAGCCTCGGCGCGGGGGATGCATTTATCGCCACGCTGCTGGTGAAGCTTGGTCAGGGATCAACGCTTGCCGACGCAGCGAACGATGCGGCCCTTGCCTCGGCGAGGGTTTGCGAACGCCTCGGTGCATTCGGCAGCGGCGTGCCGCTAACGCCGCTACCGCAGGAGGCAAAACAACAACCGTAGTCGCAATGCTATAACGCACCGCCGCAGGCGGGCTGCAATCCAACCTTTTTTACGTGGAGCAAGACATGAAGATGAAAACCTTAGCCTGTTCAGTAGCGCTGCTGGCCGCAATCTCGCTTGCCTTACCCGCCGGGGCCGCCGAAAAGCTGGTGGTCGGCACCGAAGCCAACGGCATTCCCATCTCCTTTCTGAACCCGAAAACCCATGAGCTGGACGGCTTTATGCTGGATATCGCCCGCCAGGCCGCAAAGCACGCGGGTTATGAGGTGGAGTTTAAAGCGATGGATTTCTCAGCGCTTATTCCGGCGCTGCGCACCGGCAAGATAGACCTTATCGCCACCGGCATGTATATCACCGAGCCGCGCAAGAAAGTGATCGATTTCACCACGCCTGTGTATAGCTACGGCGAAGGGATGATCGTGCGTAAAGAGGACACTAAAGACTACACCTCCTTTAAAGAGTTGCCTGGTGCGGTAGTGGGCGCGCAGATGGGCACGATTTTTATCGAGCCCCTTAAGCAGGCCAACATCTTCAAGGATGTGAAAGCTTACGACACCCTCACCGGCATCATGAAAGACGTGAACGCCGGGCGCATCAAAGCGGGCTTTGGCGATACCCCTTCCATGGCCTATTACCTCTCGCTTGGCGAATATCCCAACGTGCGGCTGGTGAAGAGCTACAAGCCGGTACTGCCAGGCTCGCTCGGGCTTGGCGTGCGTAAGGACGAAGAGCAGCAGTTGGCGAAGCTTAACGAAGCTATCGCCACCATGCAGAGCAACGGCGAGATTACGGCGCTGCTGGAAAAGTGGAAGCTTAATTAAAACAAGGGGGCGTAGCCCCTGATACCCCGTGACAGGAACTGCGATGAACGACTTTTTTACCTTCAGCGCCACCGCCCTCCCCATCCTGGTGGAGGGGGTGAAATACACGGTACTGGTTACCTTTTGTTCGCTTATCCTCTCGACCCTGCTCGGGCTGACGTGGGCGCTGATGCGTCTATCGGCCCACCGTCCGCTGCGCCTCGTGAGCGGTGCGGTGGTTAACGTGCTGCGCGGCATCCCGATGCTGGTTCAGCTTTTCTATATCTACTTTGTACTGCCCGATATCGGTATCGAAATGTCGGCGCTGACTGCCGCCATTATCGGCCTCGGCATCGCCTATTCAGTTTACCAGGCGGAGGATTTTCGCGCCGGCATTCAGGCTATCGACAAGGGGCAGATCGAGGCGGCGCAGACGCTTGGCATGTCTAAGCGCCTGATGATGCGCCGCGTTATCCTGCCGCAGGCCATCAAGATTATCTGGCCCTCATACGGCAACACCATGGTGATGATGCTCAAGGACAGTTCGCTCGCCTCCACCATCACCGTGGCGGAACTTTCCCTGCAAGGGAAGCTGCTCGCCTCGGCGACATTTCAGAACACCACCGTTTTCACGCTGGTCGCCCTGCTCTATCTGGTAATGTGCTGGCCGCTGATGTGGCTGTGCCGCCGGGTGGAACACGCCATGAACAAGCGTCGGAGCCACTGATGATTGAATATCGCAATGTCCATAAAAGTTACGGTGCGGTACACGTGCTGAACGGCATCAACCTGACCATCAACCGCCAGGAGGTGGTTTGCATCATCGGCCCTTCAGGCTCCGGCAAGTCGACCCTGTTGCGCTGCATCAACGGGCTTGAGAACTACCAGAGCGGCGAGATTATTTTCGACGGCGTGCAGGTGGACGGCAGCGAGCGCGCGCTAAGTCAGGTGCGCGGCGAGGTGGCGATGGTCTTCCAGCGCTTTAACCTCTTCCCGCACCGCACGGTGCTGGAGAACGTCACCGAAGGGCCGATTTACGTCAAAGGCGAGCGCCCCGGCCCCGCGCGGGAATATGGCATGGAGCTGCTTAAACAGGTGGGGATGGACCACAAGGCGCATTCATACCCGCAGGATCTTTCCGGCGGCCAGCAGCAACGCGTGGCGATAGCCCGCGCGCTCGCGATGCGCCCGCGAGCCATTTTGTTCGACGAACCCACCTCGGCGCTCGACCCGGAGCTGGTGGGCGATGTGCTGAAAGTGATGCGCGAGCTGGCGAATCAGGGCAGGACGATGGTGGTGGTGACCCACGAAATCGCCTTCGCCCGCGAAGTGGCCGACCGCGTGGTGTTTATCGACGGCGGTGTGGTGACCGAAGAAGGCCCGGCGCGCCAGGTGCTGACCAACCCTTCCCACCCGCGCACCCGCGAGTTTTTACAACGTGTACTCAACCCCATCAGCGAGGAATAATGATGCTTAACGCCAGCCATATCTGCGCCACCAACTTTACCTATTCGCACTACCGGCTGAACCATTGCCTGGACGATGTCGCCGCGCTCGGCGTGCAGTGGTTTGAACTATGGGGCGTTGCGCCGCACCTGCATATCGACACCGTGCAGGAAGCGGACCTGCAGGCGCTCAGGCGGGAACTGGCGGAGCGCGAGCTTAAGCTCGCCTGTTTCACGCCGGAGCAGTGCGTCTACCCGGTTAATATCGCCGCCGAAAACCCGCTGCAGCGGGAGTACAGCATTAACTATTTCCGCCGCAGCCTGGAGATATGCGAAAGCCTTGAGTCGCCTCTACTGTTTATGACGCCAGGCTGGGGTTATGAAGAGGATAAGCCCGCGGAGGCGCGCAGCCGCGCGGTGGACGCCCTGGCGCAACTGGCGCACCTCGCGGAAAGCCGTGGCGTGACGCTGGTGCTGGAAGTGTTGCAGCCGCGCGAAAGCAACCTCGCCAGCACCGTGCATGAGCTGGCGTCTCTGGTTAACGAAGTCAGTTCGCCTGCGCTCGACGCGGCGCTGGATATCGTCGGCATGGCGGTGGGCGGCGACAGCGTGACCGATTACCTCAACGCCTTTGGGCCAAAACTGCGCCACTGCCATTTTATCGACGGAACCCCTGCGGGCCATCTGGCGCTCGGCGACGGCAACCTGCCGCTGAAAAGCTACCTCAGCGCCCTTCGTGAAGGTGGCTATAACGGTCTGCTGTCGCTTGAGATAGCCGGTGGGCGCTACTGGCAGGAGCCGCTAGAGCCGATGCGCCAGAGCATTACGTTCCTGCGTGACGCGCTCGCATGATAGCGCGAAGCGGCGCGGCCATGCTGCCTGCACGCAAAAGCGAGAGCCTGCTGTTGCTGGTAACGCTCTGTGCCGGGGCAGGCTGGATCTTCTCTAAAGAGGCACTTGGCGCGCTGCCTCCGGTCTTTTTTATCGCCGTGCGCTTTCTGGCGGGCGGTCTGCTGCTGGGCCTGGCGGTGCCCGCAGCCGACCGACGCGAATGGCGGCGCAGCCTGTGGCCAGCCTTCGCCATCGGCAGCCTGATTTGCGGCTCGATGATGTGCTGGATTGTGGCGCTGCATCTTACCACCGCGCTGGGCGTTGGCGCGTTTCTCACCTGCCTCGGGCCGCTGTTGGTGCCGTTCGCAGGATGGCTGCTGTTCCGCCAGGCGCTGTCGAAGCGCATCGGGCTCGCCATGCTGCTCGCCCTACCCGGCATTGCGCTGCTGGTGGGTAACAGCTTTCTCCAGTGGCGGTTCGAGGCGGGCCAGTTCTGGTTTTTTGGTGCGGCGGCGATTTTCGCCTTTTACTTCAGCCTGAATAATCGCTTCGCCACCGACCATCCGGTGGTGCTATTCGCCGCCATGCAGATGATCGCGGTGGGCCTGCTGGCGTTGCCGGTGAGCCTGTGGCTGGAGCCGTGGCCTGGCGAGCTCAACGCGGCTGGTTGGACATGGCTTGCGCTCAGCATTCTCATTCCCACCTGCTTGCGCTTCTTTTTGCAAAACTATGCGCAGCGGCTAGCCTATACGCCCAACGGAGGGCTCATCATGCTGATGGAGCCAGTGTGGGCGGCCATTTTCTCGGCGCTATGGTATGGCGAAGCGATGACTCTGTCGCAGGTGGGCGGCGCGCTGCTTATCCTGCTGGCGCTGACGGTCACCAGAGAGGGGCACGTCAGCGCCTGACCCTCGCCTGCGGGCGAGGGTGTTGGCGGCATTTCCGTTCATATAGACGGTACGACTCAGCGTTACCGGACAGGTATCCTGACAGCTCCGGGTACCGTCCGTGAACGCAGTTTCACTGGCGTCACCCCGTCCCGGGACACGTTCATACCAATATGGAACTGCGCCGCGGCAGACCTCTCCCAGTCGGCACGGGGGTCGGAATACATCTCTCCCGGACTGTTATATGCCCTGGATGAAATCGTAAATAACTGCCCGGTATTGTCACTATCACGTCGCTGTTGAACCGTTTCCCTTCCAGCTCCATCATAAAGGGGGCAGTTTGAATATCGAAAATTATTGTCCGTCAAGGTTATTTTTTTGACCTTCCCACTTTAGCGGGCCTCAGTTGACGAAACCTTGGCGCAAGAAATACGGCGGGATTTATCCTTCGGAGCTGAAATACATGCGGCAGCCTGAGGAAGAGAATCTCAGGTTGAAGAAACTGGTTGCCGATCTGAGCCTCGACAAGGCCATGCTGCAGGATGTGCTGGCAAAAAAGAACTGACGCTGGCGCGTCTGCACGAATGGGGCCGAGACCTGCAGGCACGCTACGGAACCAGTGAGAGGCAGGTCTGTTTTTCGCTACGAGTCAGCCGCAGATCTTTCCGCTACCGTTCTGTAGCAGTAGACGACAGTGCGTTGCGCCTCCGTATCAGGGAGAACACCGAAACCCGGGTTAACTATGGCTACCGCAGGGTTCACGTCATGCTCAGGCGGGATAATCACAAACGCATTTACCGACTCTACTATATCTATGTGATGCTCACCTTGCTTTCTTCGTATCTCTATGGTGCGCATCAAGGAACAAAACTCTGCAATTCACTATAGGGCCACCATTTATGGCGCCCCAAAAAATAGCTGACTGGAATTATCACAAACCCGTATCGGCACAATATCACCCAGCGGATGAATTTCCCCCTACCGAGCCGCGCACTACCATCCAGCTATCAAACGTAGGTAAGGTGCCGGCGGATTGCTTGCGGATTTGGCAAATCAATCGGCGCGCGGCTTCGCGTCCCATTTCATATACCGGCTGGGCGACCACAGTCAGCGGCGGTGACATCAGCTCGGTCCAGGGAAAATCATCGTACATCAGAAAAGAGATATCTTCGGGTACGCGCAGGCCACGTTTGGTCAGACCACGCAGGATGCCTATCGCAATCAGGTTGTCCGAGGCAATCAGCGCGCTCGGTGGCTCGGCGAGCGCAAGTAGTTCAGTCAGTATCTGCTCAATGGTGGCTTCGCTGAGTGCATTAAGCCGAATGAGCGCCGGATCCAGCTCCCTACCCGCGGCCCGGTAGGCGTCAATCATTCCGCTAACACGTTGCGCAACCGGCGTTGGGCCCAACGTGATGGTCGGCGAATAAGGTGTAGCGCAGCGCATGCTGGAGATATAAGCAATACGTTGATGCCCGGCCGCCAGTAACAGCTCCGTGGCCTGTTTAGCCACTGTAACAAAGTTCGCCTGGACGGTCTCCACCTCCATCCCTTGAACTGCCCGGTCAAACATCATTAATGAACGCCCTTCTGCCAGCACCTGGCGAAGATGTTCGTTATCCTCAAACAGTGAGCTGCACGGCGCGACGATGATGCCATCGACGCGCTTATCCAGCATCACGCGCACGGCCTCCCGCTCCTCGTCCAGAGTTTCATCGCTGTTGCTCAGCAGCAAGTGAAATCCCGCCTGTCGCGCAACGTCCGCCATTCCGCGCAGCGCGAGGCCAAAATGCGGGTTTTCAATGTCGCCGACAATTACCCCAATGGTATTAGATCGGCCGGTGTTCATACTGCGGGCCAACTCGTTCGGCCTGTATCCCAGCACTTCAGCTGCCTGATTCACCCGGGTCTGCACGTCATCACTCACTGAACCATATCCGCCCAAGGCACGTGCCGCCTGAGCCTTGGAAACATTGGCTTCGCGGGCGACGTCGGCGACGGTTGGGCTTCGTAAACGAGCATTTTCATTGGTCATAATTATTTAGAATCACAAGTTGATAACAACATTATTGACGCTGCTGACAGCGTGTGCTTAATATCAATACATCCAAATGAGACCGGTCTCAACGCCAAGATCTGTCTTATTTTACACCTCGTTGAGACCGGTCTCAATAATTATAAACCGGCTTGGCGAACTCTGAAGTTTCACCTGCAAAAACGGAAGAGCCTTATGACATCGCACAAACGCTTCAATCATCTGACCGCTGCTCTGTTCGGCTCAGCTATGCTGGCTTCAGCCTGCTGGAGTGCATACGCCGCTAATGACAGCAATCCCTGGGGTTTGATCGAACCCGGTCATCTACGTGTAGCCAGCCTGGGAGACTCGAAGCCCTACACTTTCACCGATAAAAACGGCAATTTTACTGGTTTTGATGTCGAATTCTTCAAAAACGTGGCACATCGCATGGGTATTGAACAGGTGGACTTTATCGGTCAGGATTTTTCCGCCATCCTGCCGGCTGTGGCAAATGGTCAGTATGATGCCGGTGTCGCCGCCATTGGAATCACGCCGCTACGTGAAAAAACAGTCGACTTCTCTACTGGCTATCTCGCGGGCTATCTAACTGTGCTGACCCGCAGTGATTCAGGCGTGAAGAACGTTGAAACCCTGGCGCATAAACGAGTTGGGGTGATTCAGGGCACACTGCAGGAGAACTATGCGCTGCAGCATTTCAAACAGTCCGATCTGGTGCGTTTCCCCGATAACAACGCAGCGGTGTCCGCTCTAAACAACGGCACGCTCGATGCCATGTTCCTCGACTACGAAGCGGCCAAAGATTATGCCACCCGCTTCAGGCTGGTCACGGCGGCGAACATCCCTTCTTTTGACACGCCTGCGGGCGTCGCCATCGCCAAAGGTAAGCCTGAGTTCAAAGCTGCGCTGGATAAAGCCATCAAAGCAGCGATGCAGGATGGAACCTGGAAACAGCTGTACCAGAAATGGTTCCCTGGTTCGCCAATGCCGCAACAGTATCTGCCCGGTGGCCAATAACCCTGCGCATCATTATGCGTGAGACTGCATCCGTTGACGGCACATGTCCGTCACCCGCAACCGAGAATCGGCTATGGATCTGATCACTATTCTTTCCCGTACGTTTTTTGATATTCCATCGATGATGGACGTCCTGCCTCAGCTGCTGGCAACCGGACTGGTTAACACCATCATTATCTCTGTAGCAGCCACCGTGCTGGGCACGCTATTCGGCCTTATACTGGCGCTGATGGGCATCTCGCCCTCCCGCTGGCTGCGCGTGCCCGCGCGGCTGTATACCGATCTGTTTCGGGGCTTGCCATCCATCCTCACCATTTTGTTGATTGGTCAGGGCCTGGCGCGGTTTAGCTATCAGCTGTTTGGCCCTACTCCTTATCCGCTGGGCATTTTTGCCCTGAGCCTGATTGCCAGCGCTTACATGGGCGAAATTTTCCGCTCCGGTATTCAGAGCGTGGAACAGGGGCAGATGGAAGCGTGCCGGGCACTGGGAATGAGCTATGGCCGGGCGATGCGCCTGGTGATCATTCCGCAAGGCATCCGCCGCGTATTACCTGCGATTGTCAATCAGTTCATCGCCATCATCAAAGACTCGTCGCTGGTTTATCTGCTGGGCCTGATGACCGGTCAGCGTGAGCTGTTCCGGGTCGGTCAGGATGCTGCCGTGCTGAGCGGCAACCTGTCTCCACTGATGCTGGCCGGGCTGTTCTATCTGGTGATCACCGTGCCGCTCACCCACGCCGTGAACTATATCGACATCCGCTACCGTACCGGACGGCGTCGCGCCACTGCGCCACAAAGCGGCCTGAAGGAGCTCGATGAAGTGCAGCAAAAGCGCAATGTGGTTCCGGCGGTCTCGGTCTCCCTTACCAGCGAGCAAGGACATTAATATGGCTATACCTTCTGCGTTTCACGGCGCGAGCCTGGAGCTGTGCAATCTGACCCTGGCGTACGGCCCGATTGAGGTGCTGCGTAATGTGTCGCTGAGCATCGAACCTGGCACCACCACCTGCATCATCGGTCCCTCGGGATCGGGAAAATCCACCTTACTGCGTGGCATCAATCGCCTGCATGAGCCGAAGAAAGGGGATGTATTACTGGCCGGGCGATCTGTCCTGAAGGATAAGCCCGATTCGCTACGGTTGAGGATTGGCATGGTATTTCAGCATTTCAACCTTTTTCCCGATCATAGCGCGCTGGAAAACGTGGCGCTGGCACCGTGGAAAGTGAAAGGCCTCCCGAAAGCCGAGGCTCTGGAGATTGCCCGCCAGCGGCTGGCCGAAGTTGGCCTTGCTCAGCGAGCCGATCACCGTCCGCGCGACCTCTCGGGTGGCCAGCAACAGCGGGTGGCGATAGCACGTGCGCTGGCGATGGAGCCGGAAGTGATGCTGTTCGATGAAGCAACCTCGGCACTCGATCCTGAGCTGGTGAAAGGTGTTCTGACGCTAATGGCTGATTTGTGCCAGCGAGGCATGACCATGGTGGTAGTGACGCATGAGATGGGCTTCGCCCGGCGCGTGGCAGACCAGGTAGTGTTTATGGATGAAGGCGAGATTGTAGAAGCCGGCACACCAGAACAAATCTTTGACCGCCCGCAATCTGCACGCCTGCAGCGTTTTCTGTCGGAGGTACTGTGATGCCACATCAACAGGTTAGAGGCCCAATCCGCACGGCTCTGGTGGGTTTTGGCGTCGCCGGCAGCGTGTTTCATGCGCCGCTGATTACCCCTAACACCGACTATCGTCTCGACGTCATCGTCACTGGCGATGCCCAACGCGTAGCGACGGCGCAGCAACGTTACCCACAGGCACGGGTGCTGCCGGACTGGCCGGCGTTGCTTAAGGCAATTGATGGCGGCGAGATTAGCATCGATCTCATCGTGCTGGCCACGCCGCCGGCGCAACATGCGGAGCAGGCTGTGCAGGCCAGCCAGCGTGCTATCCATCTGGTGGTGGATAAGCCGTTTGCAGCAGATGTACAAGCGGCCGAAATGATGATCGCCGCAGCGCAGCAGGCTAATACCTTGCTCACCGTTTTTCATAACCGACGCTGGGACGGTGACTTTCTGACATTACAGCGCCTGGTACAACAGGAAGCCTTTGGCACCGTAAGAAGTTTTGAGTCGCGTTTCGAGTGGTGGCGACCGCAGGGATTTGGCAACTGGCGTGACAGCGTCACTCTTGCGCAGGGCGGCGGTTTGTTGCTGGATCTCGGAAGCCATTTGATTGACCAGGCCATGCAGCTATTTGGCCCGGTAGTCTACGCCACGGCGGAGCTGGCACGCCATTCCGGGCCTCAGCCGGACAGTGACGAAGACAGTTTCGTCTCATTGCTGCATCACAACGGGGTGCGTTCCCGGCTGTGGATGAATGGTCAGGCGGCATTGAATGCGCCGCGCTTCCACCTGCTGGGCAGCAAAGGCGCTTTCACCCACTGGGGGCTGGATAATCAGGAGCCGCAGCTGGCGGCTGGCATGTCGCCCACCGATAGCCAGTACGGCGTCACGCCGGCAGGTAATTTTGCCCGGGCCGGCACGGTCGGGGCAACCACAACGGTGCCCATTGAACGTGGCCACTACCCCGCTTTCTATCAGCTGTTAGCCCACGCGCTGTTACACGGCGGGCCGCCGCCGGTTGATGCACGTGAAGCGCTCAGTGTTTTACAGCTTATTGAGCAACTCCATCGGCAGCATCGCGTACGTATTGCCTGAGGGCGAACATTTTTTAACAGAAGGAATAAATGATGTCTGACAAAACCGTGGCAAAAACCGTCATCGTGCTGGGTGGCGGCATTCTCGGAGTCTCAACCGCCTGGCAGCTGGCGCAGGCGGGCGCGCAAGTCACACTGGTGACGGAAGCGGCGCTCTGCTCAGGCGCCACCGGCCGTTCCCTCTCCTGGCTCAACTCAGCTGGTGAGCGTTCGCAGCCTTATCATGCGCTGCGGATGGCGGGTATTGACCGCTATCGCACGCTATTTGCCCGCCATCCACAGCTTGACTGGCTGCGTTTCGATGGTGCTATTTACTGGGCCGCAGACGATGTCGCGGGCACCAAAGCGCGTCATGACTATGAAAAAGCGCAGGGCTACGACTCAAAGCTGATCAATCACGCCACGGTCGGTGATGTCGATGCGCAGGTGAATCCGGCCAGCCTGAGTCAGGTCGCGATTGCAAATCTGGGTGAAGGCTGGGTCAGTCTGCCGCATCTGGTTGAGCATCTGATGCAGGCATTTCGTGCGCTGGGCGGAGAAGTCGTTGAGCACGCTGGTAAAGCCAGCGTGATAACCAAAGACGGCCGGGCCAGCGGCATTCGCAGTGAAAAATTCGGTGAGCTGCAGGCCGATCAGGTACTGGTGGCGTGTGGCCCGTGGACGCCGGAAGTGGTTGCCCCACTCGGTGTGAAGATACCCAATAGCTCTCCGGTCTCAATGCTGGTGACCAGCCAACCCTGCGATCACGCACTCCAGGTGGTCTTGAATACACCACGCGCTGCGGTCCGCCCTAACCCTGGCAACACTATCGCCGTCGATCATGACTGGTATGAAGAGCATATCGTCGCTCAGGCTGACGGGCAGTACAGCATTGATACATCTGTCATTAACCAGTTGATGGCGGAAGCGGGTAGCCTGATAGGTGACGGCGAGCCGTTAACAGCCAACAGTTGGAAAATTGGTCTGAAGCCCATTCCAGGAGATGGCGAACCAGTGGTCGGCGAGTTGCAGAACGTTCCCGGCTGTTTTGTCGTTTTCACCCATTCCGGCGCCACGCTGGCGTTAATCCTCGGCGAGATACTGACGCAGGAGATACTCACCGGCGTCAAACACCCGATGCTGGCGACCTTCCGCCCGGAAAGATTTAGCTAACATTATTGCCAGCGCCACGATGTCGGTGGCGCTGAATACACTCCCTTTTGCCTGTCACACACCGCTCATTTCCCCGATATAATCTATGAGCGGACATTTACTGCAGACTACTTAATATTTTCATCATTTTAAACATAACATCACTGTTGTAAATCAATTACCTACCAAAGTATAACATCCCATCAGGTCTAAACTGGGGTCCGCTTGGAAAACGGAAAATATCCTACGTTAAGCCTGTTTCTTTAGCTGGCATTACAAAAAGCGAGCGTCTGCATGGTACAGACAGACACCCGAATACGATAAAAATGAGACGAAAAAAACAGGTTACTTAACCCGCTTCCCCGTTTCGTCAATGACCTTTTCGCCGTCCTCTTTGGTAAACGCTCCTTTCTGACCTTCAGGTAGAATATCCAGCACTATTTCTGAAGGGCGGCAAAGACGAGTGCCAAGCGGCGTAACGACTACCGGCCGATTAATCAGGATCGGATGTTGAAGCATAAAATCAATCAACTGCTCATCACTGAATTTCTCTTCATCAAGGCCCAGGTGTTCATAAGGCTCAACATTCTTACGCAGCAATGCACGCACCGTAATTCCCATATCTGAAATAAGTTTAATCAGCTCATCACGGGTCGGTGGCGTATCGAGATAATAAATAATGGTCGGTTCGTTACCGCTGTTACGGATCATCTCCAGCGTGTTGCGTGAAGTGCCGCAGGCCGGGTTGTGATAGATGGTAATGTTGCTCATATCTTTATCTCATTACAAAGTGATGGAAAGCCGCAACGCCAGCGCGGCCAGAGTGACAAACAGCACGGGCAGAGTCATGATAATGCCCGTGCGGAAGTAATAACCCCAGGTGATCGTTATATTTTTCTGGGCAAGCACATGCAGCCAAAGCAGGGTTGCCAGACTGCCAATCGGGGTGATTTTCGGGCCTAAATCGTAGCCAATCACGTTGGCATAAATCATTGCCTCTTTGACGACGCCAGTCGCCGTACTCCCGTCAATCGACAGCGCGCCAATCAGCACCGTCGGCATATTGTTCATCACCGACGACAGGAACGCGGTCAGGAAGCCGGTGCCGAACGTTGCTGCCCATAACCCCTTTTCTGCCAGCAGGTTCAGTACACCAGACAGATACTCCGTGAGCCCGGCATTGCGCAGGCCATAGACCACCAGGTACATGCCCAGCGAAAAAATCACGATCTGCCATGGCGCACTGCGCAGGACTTTCCCTGTGTTGATGCCATGACCTCTTTTCGCCACGATAAACAGTACTGCTGCGCCAGCAGCTGCTATCGCGCTGACAGGGATCCCCAGCGGCTCCAGAACGAAGAAACCGACAAGCAGCAATAACAGGACAATCCAGCCCGCCCTGAACGTTGCCGCATCCTTTATCACACTGCCAGGCGTCTTCAGCAGCGAAACGTCATACGTTGCCGGAATATCCCTGCGGAAGAAGAGATGCAGCATGATCAGCGTGGCCGCAATCGCTGCCGCATCCACGGGGATCATAACGGAGGCGTACTGCGTAAAGCCCAGATCGAAGAAGTCCGCCGAGACGATATTCACCAGGTTAGAAACAATGAGTGGCAGGCTGGCCGTATCTGCAATAAATCCTGCAGCCATGACAAAGGCCAGTGTCGTGCCCTGGCTGAACCCCAGTGCGAGCAGCATCGCAATCACAATCGGCGTCAGGATCAGCGCGGCGCCATCATTGGCGAACAAAGCAGCAACAGCGGCACCGAGCAAGACTATCCAGGTGAACAGCAGGCGGCCACGTCCGTTACCCCAGCGGGAGACGTGCAGTGCGGCCCATTCAAAGAAGCCGGACTCATCGAGCAGCAGGCTGATGATGATGACCGCAATAAATGCCGCTGTCGCGTTCCAGACGATATTCCAGACAACGGGAATATCAGCGATATGGATGACACCGGTTCCCAGCGCCAGCACAGCCCCGATACTCGCGCTCCAGCCAATACTCAGGCCTCTGGGTTGCCAGATCACCAGTACCAGCGTCAGTAAAAATATACTCCCTGCCAAAAGCATCTCAGACCCCATCATATATGATTTTGTAAATATGTTTTCCTGCCTGAGCAGGAGGTGCAGGCTGATTTGTCCAGCCATTCACGTACATCCTCGCGCAGACACTGCCAGGTCGTCGTGATTGTCTCTGCTGCCCACGCCGGAATATGGGGTGACAGACGATAGTGGATCCATTTGCCTTCCCGACGGTCAAGAACCAGATCAGCCTCGCGAAGGATAGCCATATGTCGCGAAATTTTGGGCTGCGATTCGGAGGTGGCAACGCAGATATCGCAGACGCACAATTCTCCGGACTCACGGAGAAGCATGACGATGGCTAGCCGTGTTTCATCCGACAGGATTCTGATCCTGTATGGCTCAGTAAGGGAGCGCTCCTACAGTCGCTTTGCCGCGGAGGAAGCAGGTCGCCTGCTGACGGCGATGGGCGCGGAGGTGAAATTCTTTAACCCCTCCGGTTTACCCCTGCCGGATGATGCCCCGGATACGCACCCTAAAGTCTCCGAGCTACGCGGGCTGGTCAGATGGTGTGACGGGATGGTGTGGAGCTCGCCGGAACGGCACGGGGCTATGAGCGCGGTGATGAAGGCGCAGATCGACTGGATACCGTTGAGTGAAGGCGCGGTTCGTCCTTCGCAGGGCAAGACACTTGCAGTGATGCAGGTTTGCGGCGGTTCGCAGTCCTTCAATGCCGTGAACCAGATGCGCATTCTGGGCCGCTGGATGCGGATGTTCACAATTCCCAACCAGTCCTCGGTGGCGAAAGCCTGGCAGGAATTTGATGAGAACGGAAGGATGAAGCCGTCCTCATGGTACGACCGTATCGTAGATGTCGCAGAGGAGTTGTTTAAAATTACGTTGCTGCTCAGGGGACAAACCAGCTACCTTGCAGATCGCTACAGCGAACGAAAAGAGAGTCATCAGGAACTTTCGTACCGCGTCAATCAGGAAAAAATATAACGCCTTCTGATCGTATAAATACACACCATGAGCGTTTTCACAAAGTCTCCTTCTGCCAGGCAGCGGATAATCTTACATGTGTCTGTCGTTTTCAGAAGACGGCAGACCGGACTAAAACCATAGGCATATCATTTGCCTTCAACAAGTTCACCGAACAGCTCTTTCACCCTGTTTCTGGCGTCCGTTAGCGCTATGTGCCCTTGTCCGGTGATTTCATATACTCGCCGACTTCGTCGACCGGCCTGAACATGTCGTGAGGTGAGATACCCCTTCTTTTCCATACCGTGCAGCATCGGATACAGGGTACCCGGGCTGAGTTGATAACCGTGGTGTCGCAATTCCTCAATGATGCCCAGACCAAAGACGGGTTCTTTGGCTGCATGATGCAGGATGTGCAAACGGATCATCCCGCCGTAAAGATCTTTGTCGGTCACGCCCGGAACCTCACAGTGCTAAACTCAACAACCAACCCGCAACACCGCAACTCACTACGACCAGCCACGGCGGCAGTTTCCAGAACATCAGAGCGACCAGTGCCACAAGGGCAAGGCCGAAATCTTGCGGAGCGAGAACTGCGCTCGTCCATACTGGTTGATAGAGAGCTGCCAGCAGAAGGCCAACTACGGCTGCATTAATACCCTGCAACGCTGCTTGTGTACGGATATTGCGGCGCAGACTTTCCCAGAACGGCAATGCTCCCACAATCAGAAGGAAGGACGGTGCGAAAATTGCCAGCAGACAAACCAGACCACCCAGCCAGCCAGAAGGCACCTGGTTCATCGAAGCCCCGAGAAAGGCTGCAAAAGTGAACAACGGTCCAGGAACGGCCTGGGCAGCGCCGTAGCCAGCCAGGAATGTATCAGTGCTGACCCAGCCAGAAGGAACGACTTCAGTCTGCAGTAATGGCAGCACGACATGCCCGCCACCAAAAACCAGTGATCCGGTCCGGTAGAAAGTTTCTACCATTAACAGCGTCGGATTTGGGAATATCGCCGTCAGCAATGGTAACCCTGTCAGTAGCACAAAGAACAGCGTGAGCCAGAACAATCCGACGCGACGCCGTATTGAAACGGGCAGCGGATCATGTACCGTCGTCTGCTGAGGTTTGAACAGTAACATGCCAGTGACAGCCGCAGTGACGATTACTCCCACCTGTCCCCAGGCCGATGGCACAAGAAGCACAAAGCAGGTTGCCACTGCCATGACAGTAATACGCGGTATATCCGGGCAAAGATTTCGGGCCATGCCCCATACAGCTTGCGCGACCACCGCAACGGCTACCACTTTCAGCCCATGCAATACACCAGAGGGCATCACATCCCCGTAACTGGTCATCCCCAGCGCAAACAGGATCAGTGCAACTGCTGACGGTAGCGTGAAGCCGGCCCATGCTGCCAGCGCCCCGGTATAACCGGCCCGGGACAGCCCGAGCGCTATACCAACCTGACTGCTTGCTGGTCCCGGAAGGAACTGGCACAGAGCGACCAAATCTGCATAGCTGCGCTCGGTCAACCACTGCCGTCGCGTCACAAACTCATCGCGGAAGTAACCCAGATGGGCAATTGGGCCGCCGAAGGATGTCAGGCCAAGTCGGAAGAAAATCAGAAAGACAGCCCAGGGGCTGTGATCATTCCTGGCAGTATCGTTCATGGTCAGATCCTGATTGCTGGTTTTAGTGGCTATTATAATCGAATTTCGTTATCGAAATTCGATTATAATAGCCACTGCTCCCTGTGGATAGAATGATGTTTCATGCTTTCCAGATGTTTACTTCAAGAACAGTTTCAACTGCCTGGCCAGTTATGGGCTTTATTCACATTCAGTATTATTGCTGTCCTGCTTTTACCCGGAGTATGGTTTGCCGGGTGGTATTAAATTCTCTGGCAACCGCACTGATACTGGCCCCGGAATTAAGGCGCTCTGACACTATTTTTTTTTGCTCCTCGCTCAAGATGGGCGGACGACCGAAGCGTTTCCCGGCTGATCTTGCCCGAGAAATCCCTGAATGTGTGCGTTCAATCAGCAGATCCCTCTCAAACTCAGCCACAGCTGAAATCACCTGCATAGTCATTTTTCCGGCCGGGCTGGTTAAATCCACACCTCCGAGAGCGAGACAATGAACACGGATATCTAAAGTAGCCAGTTGTTCAACTGTTTTTCGGATATCCATCGCATTACGGCCGAGTCGGTCAAGTTTGGTGACAATCAATACGTCACCGCTTTCCATTCGATCAAGCAACCGGATGAACCCTGGTCTTTCGCTGGCAGCAACCGAACCACTTATATGTTCCTCAATCAGCCGCTGGGGTCTGATGGCAAAACCCGCCGCTTCAATTTCATGGCGCTGATTTTCTGTATTCTGTTCCAGAGTGGAGACCCGACAGTAGGCAAAAACTCGTGACATAGGAAACTTTCCGTACGCAAAGGGTGTCCGAATTATAACGTATGTACGAAACAAATTTCGCTGACTTTCGGACATATTGTTTGCGAGGCGTACGAAACCGACCGGTTTCGGTCAGTGCGAATGATAACTTTAATGAACTATGTGCAGGGGAAGCATTTATGCCACGGAGACAAATACTCAGTAGTGAAGAAAAAGAACGCTTGTTGATTGTGCCAGATGATGACGTATTTCTGACGCGCATGTGCTTTCTGAGTGAACATGACCTCGCGCTCATTAATAAACACCGCAGGCCAGCTAACCGTCTGGGCTTTGCAGTTTTACTCTGTTATTTGCGAGGACTAGGGTTTCCTCCCGACAAAAGTATTTCACCTCACGACTGTGTTGTCTTCAGGCTGGCGGCTCATTTGAAAGTCCAGTCTGATTTGTGGGCCGAGTATGCATCAAGAGAGGTCACCCGCTGGGAACATCTGGCTGAACTCTACCGCTACCTGGAATTATCCCCTTTTAACCGGGCGCTGCAAAAAACCTGTATTCGCCACCTTTATCCCCACGCCATGCGGACAGACAGAGGTTTTTTACTTGCGGAGGAAATGCTCTCCTGGCTCCACAATAATAAGGTTATTTTCCCCTCTGTTGAAGTGATCGAACGAACCCTGGCCGAAGCAACAACACTTGCCGACAGGGCGGTTTTTTCTGCGCTTACCGCGCAGCTTGAACCAGGGCATAAAGCGGCACTGGACCGTCTGTTGGTATCTGAGGGTGAGCAACCTTCACGGCTGGCCTGGCTGCTCCAGCCTCCGGGAAAAATTAATGGTAAAAATGTCCTGCAACATATCGACCGGTTAAATGCGATTGAGTCGCTGGCACTCCCTGACGGCATTGCACTTTCCGTTCACCAGAACCGACTCCTGAAACTCGCACGCGAAGGCAGGAAAATGAGTAGCCGGGATCTGGCAAGATTCACGGATGTTCGCCGTTATGCCTCGCTGGTTTGTATCATATCGGAGGCCAGATCCACCCTGACTGACGAAGTTATTGATCTGCACGAGCGTATTCTGAGTAGTCTGTTCAGCAGGGCAAAACGTACTCAGGCCGAGCGGCTCCAGCAAACGGGAAAGCTGATTCAGAGTAAACTGAAGCAATACGTTACCGTCGGACAGGCATTACTTAACGCCAGAGAGTCCGGGGAAGATCCCTGGGCCGCAATAGAAGACGTCCTTCCCTGGCAGGAATTCATCAACAGCGTGGAAGAGACGCGGTTCCTGTCACGTAAGGACAACTTCGACCCGTTGCATCTGATCACAGAAAAATACAGTACGCTGCGTAAATACGCCCCCCGGATGCTGTCCGTGTTGCAGTTCAGGGCTGCACCCGCCGCAATGCAGCTCAGTGACGCATTGGATACCGTCAGAGATATGTATAGAAAACAACTCCGAAAAGTACCGCCTTCCGCGCCAATCGGGTTCATCCCGGAAAGCTGGAGAAAGGTTGTGATCACCCCCACCGGCATTGACCGAAAATATTACGAATTTTGCGTGCTGAATGAACTGAAGGGAGCCTTACGTTCAGGTGACACCTGGGTAAAGGGGTCACGCCGCTACAGGAATTTCGATGATTATCTGATCCCGTCAGACGATTTTGAAAAATCACTCCGGGATAACCAGTTACCCCTTGCTGTTCCGGCCGATTGCCATGAATACATCAAGAGCCGTTTGACGCTTCTTGCATCGCGTCTGGAAGAAGTTAACGCGATGGCGCTGGCCGGTGATTTACCCGATGTTGATATATCGGATAAAGGCGTGAAAATTACCCCGCTGGATAACAGTGTCCCTTCAGCAGCATCCCCTTTTGGCGATCTGGTTTATGGCATGCTCCCTCACCCTAAAAGGGGGCCGCTTGGAAAACGGGAAATATCCTACGTTAAGCCTGTTTTTTGAGCTGGCATGGCGGGCAGCTATGAGCGAAGTATAGTCATTCGCCCTATCTCTTTTGTCGCACTTTCAACAAGGGGGTCGCTTGGAAAGCGGAACGAGGTCAGTCTCCGCCCGGACTGCTCAGCTCTTTAAACAGCAAAAGAGAGGCATCTTATGAGAAGGGATTGTTCAGTATGTCAGGGCAGACTGCTTTTTCATCCGCAGGTACTGAGGGTAAATGCTCAATTCCGGTACGATTCTTACTCTATAGCCAGACAGAATTCAGCATTGTGCTGAACCCGAATCTTTTTTTACTCTGACAGGCCTGTTCATCAGAACCCTGAAAAAACAATTTTCCCGTTCACATTTTTATTTTCCATGTCCTCATGAGCCCGGCGAAGTGCTTTAGCATTCAGCCTGCCATACTCTGCCAGCAACGGAGGTTTGAGCTTACCGGAATCCAGCATGCATGAGAGTTTGTTAAGAATATCATGCTGTTTAGACATGTCCGCAGTAGCATGCATGGGGCGGGTAAACATTGCCTCCCAGTGAACAGAAACGCTCTTAAATTTGATCAAACGCAGATCCAGTGGTTCAGGGTCGTCGATGAGTCCGATACGGCCTTGTGGGGCAATAATTTCGGCCATATTTTCCCAGGCAGATGGCGTGGTGTACGTTGAGAAAATCCGGGTAATGGGAGGGAGTCCAGCAAGGCTGGCAACCTGTGGCGCAAGCGCACATGAATGATCCAGGACATAATGCGCACCAAACCCGCGAACCGCTCTGACACTCTCCTGCCGGGAGGCAGTCCCGATGATGTTCACCCGACTCAGAGTGCGGGCAAGCTGTATAGCCATACAAGGGACTCCGCCCGCACCGCCAAGCATCAACAGGGTCTGATCAGCATCTCCGTTCACTGACAACTGCAGACGATCAAATAACATTTCCCAGGCTGTCAGACCGGTCAGAGGAACCGACGCTGCAGCTTCAAAACTTAGTGCTGCCGGCTTTATCCCCGTAATGCGTTCGTCAACCAGCTGAAACTCTGCGTTGGCTCCCTGGCGATCGAGCACACCGGCATAGAAAACGTGGTCACCTGGCCTGAACAGCGTCACATCTGGTCCGGTTGCTTCAACAACACCGGAAGCGTCGTATCCCATAACTACCGGATTGCCTGCAGAGGGACTGATGTTTCGCCGGCTTTTCAGGTCCCGTGGGTTAACCGCGACCGCCCTGACTCTGATCAAAAGATCACGCCCTTGGGCATGGATGGGTGGGGAAGCGACAAATCTTCAATAACGGATGTACTTTCCCGGGTTGCCAGAAACCAACGGCTTTCATTCTGTCTCCTTAAAAAGGTCAGTCACCAGATAAATAAATGTAAAAGTGTGCGGAACGCGATACCCGCCAGTGCCCCCGGCAGTGCAAATCGAAAAATACGCGGAAAGCGGGCGCTGGGTAATGCTGTCAACCTGTTGATGACTATTTTAATCTGTAGTCATTCAATCCTTGTAACATCAGGATGATCCTGGTGTCAGTGAAAATACGAAATCAACACGTTGGTATCATTACCCACCTGTGAACTGACGTCGGCATTTTGAATCTCACTTCGGCGTGCCCCCTCCGAATGGCGCAAAACATTTCGTGGTATGGCATGATAGCACCCGAAGAGAGTCAATTCAGGGTGGTAAATGTGAAACCAGTAACGCTATACGATGTCGCAGAGTATGCCGGTGTCTCTTATCAGACCGTTTCCCGCGTGGTGAACCAGGCCAGCCACGTCTCTGCGAAAACGCGGGAAAAGGTGGAAGCGGCGATGGCGCAGCTGAACTACATTCCCAACCGCGTGGCACAACAACTGGCGGGCAAACAGTCGTTGCTGATTGGCGTTGCTACCTCCAGTCTGGCCCTGCACGCGCCGTCGCAAATTGTCGCGGCGATTAAATCTCGCGCCGATCAACTGGGTGCCAGCGTGGTGGTGTCGATGGTAGAACGAAGCAGCGTCGAAGCCTGTAAAGCGGCGGTACATAACCTTCTCGCGCAACGCGTCAGTGGTCTGATCATTAACTATCCGCTGGATGACGAGGATGCCATTGCTGTGGAAGCTGCCTGCGCTAATGTTCCGGCCCTATTTCTTGATGTCTCTGACCAGACTCCCATCAACAGTATTATTTTTTCCCATGAAGACGGTACGCGACTGGGCGTGGAGCATCTGATCGCATTGGGTCACCAGCAAATCGCGTTGTTAGCCGGTCCATTAAGTTCTGTCTCGGCGCGTCTGCGTCTGGCGGACTGGCATAAATATCTCACACGCAATCAAATTCATCCGATAGCGGAACGGGAAGGCGACTGGAGTGCCATGTCCGGTTTTCAACAAACTATGCAAATGCTGAATGAGGGCATCGTTCCCACTGCGATGCTGGTTGCCAACGATCAGATGGCGCTGGGCGCAATGCGCGCTATTACCGAGTCCGGGCTGCGCGTTGGTGCGGATATCTCGGTAGTGGGATACGACGATACCGAAGACAGCTCGTGTTATATCCCGCCGTTAACCACCATCAAACAGGATTTTCGCCTGCTGGGGAAAACTAGCGTGGACCGCTTGCTGAAACTGTCTCAGGGCCAGGCGGTGAAGAGCAATCAGCTGTTGCCCGTCTCACTGGTGAAAAGAAAAACCACCCTACCGCCCAATACGCAAACTACCTCTCCCCGCACGTTGGCAGATTCCTTAATGCAGCTGGCACGACAAGTTTCCCGACTTGAAAGCGGGCAGTGAGCGCAACGCAATTAATGTGAGTCAGCTCACTCATTAGGCACCCCAGGCTTTACACTCTGTGTGTCCGGCTCGTATGTTATGCGAAAATGTGAGCGGATAACAATTCACACAGGATACAACTATGACAATGATTACGGATTCACTGGCCGTCGTATTACAACGTCGTGACTGGGAAAACCCTGGCGTTACCCAACTTAATCGCCTTGCGGCACATCCCCCTTTCGCCAGCTGGCGTAATAGCGAAGAGGCTCGCACCGATCGCCCTTCCCAAGAGTCGCGCAGCCTGAATGGTGAATGGCGCTTTGCCTGGTTTCCGGCACCAGAAGCGGTACCAGAAAGCTGGCTGGAGCGCGATCTTCCTGACGCCGATACTGTCATCGTCCCCTCAAACTGGCAGATGCACGGTTACGATGCGCCTATCTACACCAACGTGACCTATCCCATTGCGGTCAATCCGCCGTATGTTCCCACGGAGAATCCGACAGGTTGTTACTCGCTCACATTTAATATTGATGAAAGCTGGCTACAGGAAGGCCAGACGCGAATTATTTTTGATGGTGTTAACTCGGCGTTTCATTTGTGGTGCAACGGGCGCTGGGTCGGTTACGGACAGGACAGTCGTTTGCCGTCTGAATTTGACCTGAGCGCATTTTTACACGCCGGAGAAAACCGCCTCGCGGTGATGGTGCTGCGCTGGAGTGACGGCAGTTATCTGGAAGATCAGGATATGTGGCGGATGAGCGGCATTTTCCGTGACGTCTCGTTGCTGTATAAACCGAGCACGCAAATCAGCGATTTCCATGTAGCCACTCACTTTAATGATGATTTCAGCCGCGCTGTACTGGAGGCAGACGTTCAGATGTACGGCGAGCTGCGCGATGAGCTGCGGGTGACGGTTTCTTTGTGGCAGGATGAAACGCAGGTCGCCAGCGGCACCGCGCCTTTCGGCGGTGAAATTATCGATGAGCGTGGTGGTTATGCCGATCACGTCACCCTACGTCTGAACGTCGAAAACCCGAAACTGTGGAGCGCCGAAATCCCGAATCTCTATCGTGCGGTGGTTGAACTGCACACCGCCGACGGCACGCTGATTGAAGCAGAAGCCTGCGATGTCGGTTTCCGCGAGGTGCGGATTGAAAATGGTCTGCTGCTGCTGAACGGCAAGCCGTTGCTGATTCGCGGCGTTAACCGTCACGAGCATCATCCTCTGCATGGTCAGGTCATGGATGAGCAGACGATGGTGCAGGATATCCTGCTGATGAAGCAGAACAACTTTAACGCCGTGCGCTGTTCGCATTATCCGAACCATCCGCTGTGGTACACGCTGTGCGACCACTACGGCCTGTATGTGGTGGATGAAGCCAACATTGAAACCCACGGCATGGTGCCAATGAATCGTCTGACCGATGATCCGCGCTGGCTACCCGCGATGAGCGAACGCGTAACGCGAATGGTGCAGCGCGATCGTAATCACCCGAGTGTGATTATCTGGTCGCTGGGGAATGAATCAGGCCACGGCGCTAATCACGACGCACTCTATCGCTGGATCAAATCTGTCGATCCTTCCCGCCCGGTACAGTATGAAGGCGGCGGAGCCGACACCTTCGCAACCGATATTATTTGCCCGATGTACGCGCGCGTGGATGAAGACCAGCCCTTCCCGGCTGTGCCGAAATGGTCCATCAAAAAATGGCTTTCGTTGCCTGGAGAGACGCGCCCGCTGATCCTTTGCGAATACGCCCACGCGATGGGTAACAGTCTTGGCGGCTTCGCTAAATACTGGCAGGCGTTTCGTCAGTACCCCCGTTTACAGGGCGGCTTCGTCTGGGACTGGGTGGATCAGTCGCTGATTAAATATGATGAAAATGGCAATCCGTGGTCGGCTTACGGCGGTGATTTTGGCGATACGCCGAATGATCGCCAGTTCTGCATGAACGGTCTGGTCTTTGCCGACCGCACGCCGCATCCGGCGCTGACGGAAGCAAAACACCAGCAGCAGTTTTTCCAGTTCAGTTTATCCGGGCGAACCATCGAAGTGACCAGCGAATACCTGTTCCGTCATAGCGATAACGAGCTCCTGCACTGGATGGTGGCGCTGGATGGCAAGCCGCTGGCAAGCGGTGAAGTGCCTCTGGATGTCGCTCCACAAGGTAAACAGTTGATTGAACTGCCTGGACTACCGCAGCCGAAGAGCGCCGGACAACTCTGGCTAACGGTTCACGTAGTGCAACCGAACGCGACCACATGGTCAGCAGCCGGACACATCAGCGCCTGGCAGCAGTGGCGTCTGGCGGAAAACCTCAGCGTGACACTCCCCTCCGCGCCCCACGCCATCCCGCAACTGACCACCAGCGAAACGGATTTTTGCATCGAGCTGGATAATAAGCGTTGGCAATTTAACCGCCAGTCAGGCTTTCTTTCACAGATGTGGATTGGCGATAAAAAACAACTGCTGACGCCGCTGCGCGATCAGTTCACCCGCGCACCGCTGGATAACGACATTGGCGTAAGTGAAGCGACCCGCATTGACCCTAACGCCTGGGTCGAACGCTGGAAGGCGGCGGGCCATTACCAGGCCGAAGCAGCGTTGTTGCAGTGCACGGCAGATACGCTTGCCGACGCGGTGCTGATTACCACGGTCCACGCGTGGCAGCATCAGGGGAAAACCTTATTTATCAGCCGGAAAACCTACCGGATTGATGGAAGTGGTCAAATGGCGATTACCGTTGATGTTGAAGTGGCGAGCAATACGCCACATCCGGCGCGGATTGGCCTGACCTGCCAGCTGGCGCAGGTAGCAGAGCGGGTAAACTGGCTCGGATTAGGGCCGCAAGAAAACTATCCCGACCGCCTTACTGCGGCCTGTTTTGACCGCTGGGATCTGCCATTGTCAGACATGTATACCCCGTACGTCTTCCCGAGCGAAAACGGTCTGCGCTGCGGGACGCGCGAATTGAATTATGGCCCACACCAGTGGCGCGGCGACTTCCAGTTCAACATCAGCCGCTACAGTCAACAGCAACTGATGGAAACCAGCCATCGCCATCTGCTGCACGCGGAAGAAGGCACATGGCTGAATATCGACGGTTTCCATATGGGGATTGGTGGCGACGACTCCTGGAGCCCGTCAGTGTCGGCGGAATTCCACCTTAGCGCCGGTAGCTACCATTACCAGTTGCTCTGGTGTCAAAAATAATAATAACCGGGCAGGCCATGTCTGCCCGTATTTCGCGTAAGGAAATCCATTATGTACTATTTAAAAAACACAAACTTTTGGATGTTCGGTTTATTCTTTTTCTTTTACTTTTTTATCATGGGAGCCTACTTCCCGTTTTTCCCGATTTGGCTACATGACATCAACCATATCAGCAAAAGTGATACGGGTATTATTTTTGCCGCTATTTCTCTGTTCTCGCTATTATTCCAACCGCTGTTCGGTCTGCTTTCTGACAAACTCGGGCTGCGCAAATACCTGCTGTGGATTATTACCGGCATGTTAGTGATGTTTGCGCCGTTCTTTATTTTTATCTTCGGGCCACTGTTACAATATAACATTTTAGTAGGATCGATTGTTGGTGGTATTTATCTAGGCTTTTGTTTTAACGCCGGTGCGCCAGCAGTAGAGGCATTTATCGAGAAAGTCAGCCGTCGCAGTAATTTCGAATATGGTCGCGCGCGGATGTTTGGCTGTGTTGGCTGGGCGCTGTGTGCCTCGATTGTCGGCATCATGTTCACCATCAATAATCAGTTTGTTTTCTGGCTGGGTTCTGGCTGTGCATTCATCCTCGCCGTTTTACTCTTTTTCGCCAAAACGGATGCGCCCTCTTCTGCCACGGTTGCCAATGCGGTAGGTGCCAACCATTCGGCATTTAGCCTTAAGCTGGCGCTGGAACTGTTCAGACAGCCAAAACTGTGGTTTTTGTCACTGTATGTTATTGGCGTTTCCTGCACCTACGATGTTTTTGACCAACAGTTTGCTAATTTCTTTACTTCGTTCTTTGCTACCGGTGAACAGGGTACGCGGGTATTTGGCTACGTAACAACAATGGGCGAATTACTTAACGCCTCGATTATGTTTTTTGCGCCACTGATCATTAATCGCATCGGTGGGAAAAACGCCCTGCTGCTGGCTGGCACTATTATGTCAGTACGTATTATTGGCTCATCGTTCGCTACCTCAGCACTGGAAGTGGTTATTCTGAAAACGCTGCATATGTTTGAAGTACCGTTCCTGCTGGTGGGCTGCTTTAAATATATTACCAGCCAGTTTGAAGTGCGTTTTTCAGCGACGATTTATCTGGTCTGTTTCTGCTTCTTTAAGCAACTGGCGATGATTTTTATGTCTATTCTGGCGGGCAATATGTATGAAAGCATCGGTTTCCAGGGCGCTTACCTGGTGCTGGGTCTGGTGGCGCTGGGCTTCACCTTAATTTCCGTGTTCACGCTTAGCGGCCCCGGCCCACTTTCTCTGCTGCGTCGCCAGGTGAATGAAGTCGCTTAAGAAATTAATGTCGGATACGGCGCGAGCGCCTTATCCGACCAACTTATCAGGACGGAATGTTAAAAATGAGCATGTCGATGACAGAAAAAATAAAAGCAGGCAAGCTATTTACCGATATGTGCGAAGGCTTACCTGAAAAAAGACTTCGTGGGAAAACATTAATGTATGAGTTCAATCACTCGCATCCATCAGAAGTTGAAAAAAGGGTAATGACTCCAACTTATTGATAGTGTTTTATGTTCAGATAATGCCCGATGACTTTGTCATGCAGCTCCACCGATTTTGAGAGCGACAGCGACTTCCGTCCCAGCCGTGCCAGGTGCTGCCTCAGATTCAGGTTATGCCGCTCAATTCGCTGCGTATATCGCTTGCTGATTACGTGCAGCTTTCCCTTCAGGCGGGATTCATACAGCGGCCAGCCATCCGTCATCCATATCACCACGTCAAAGGGTGACAGCAGGCTCATAAGACGCCCCAGCGTCGCCATAGTGCGTTCACCGAATACGTGCGCAAACCGTCTTCCGGAGCCTGTCATACGCGTAAAACAGCCAGCGCTGGCGCGATTTAGCCCCGACATAGCCCCACTGTTCGTCCATTTCCGCGCAGACGATGACGTCACTGCCCGGCTGTATGCGCGAGGTTACCGACTGCGGCCTGAGTTTTTAAGTGACGTAAAATCGTGTTGAGGCCAACGCCCATAATGCGGGCGGTTGCCCGGCATCCAACACCATTCATGGCCATATCAATGATTTTCTGGTGCGTACCGGGTTGAGAAGCGGTGTAAGTGAACTGCAGTTGCCATGTTTTACGGCAGTGAGAGCAGAGATAGCGCTGATGTCCGGCAGTGCTTTTGCCGTTACGCACCACCCCGTCAGTAGCTGAACAGGAGGGACAGCTGATAGAAACAGAAGCCACTGGAACACCTCAAAAACACCATCATACACTAAATCAGTAAACCACTTCACATTAATGGCAGCAAACACCCGAACCGGCAGATGAGCTCCGTGTTGTTCTACGGCGCAAATAGGTAGTACGGCGACGATATTCGCCATATCCAGTTTACTGAATTCCCGCGTGGTGAGATCACACCACTAGGGAGAAGACGGTTTAAGCATGTTTACCTCCGGTTTTGTCTAACAATAAAAGATACGGTACGTTGCATTTAGGGCATTTTAGACCGGCTCTATGTCCTGCTATGTGCTAACTTTTCCAGTTTAATGGCCTCTCGTCGAGTTGTGTGGCAACAGTGTTGCCACCGGCGGAAATCCGCCGGTTTGAATGCTTTTTTGTTCAGCAGGCGACGAGGTGCCCGTCGCCAAAATCGGTAAAGCGCTGCGGTACTCTCTGATAGCCGATGGGTTTGATCGGTTCTGGTCTTATCGGCATTGCGCTGGTGGCTCGGGGTTGCCGTCTTTGCTGAACGTCAGGTATAGGAACGGCGCTGAGCAAGTGCTGAGTATAAGGATGCTGCGGATGGTGCAACACTCGATCTCGTGGGCCGATCTCCACGAGCTGGCCGCCAAACATCACCGCTACCCGGTGGCAGATGCGCTCCACCACCGCCATATCATGGGAAATAAACAGATAGCTGAGCCGATAGCGCTGACGCAAATCTTCCAGCAGCGTCAGCACCTGCGCCTGTACTGAAACATCCAGCGCGGAAACCGATTCATCGGCGATGATCACTTTCGGGTTCAGCGCCAGCGCGCGGGCAATGCAAATGCGCTGGCGCTGGCCGCCGGAAAACTGGTGCGGATAACGCCGCATCGCTTCCGCTGGCAGGCCGACCTGCTGCAATAGCTGCGCCACCCGCTCCGTGCGCTGTACTGCGGGCATCTGCTCATGAATCAGCAGCGGCTCCCCAACCAGGTCGAAAATAGTTTTGCGCGGATTGAGCGCCGCCCAGGGATCCTGAAACACCATCTGCAAATCGCGGCGTACCGCTCTTAACGCCTCGTCCTTCAGGCCGTGCAGCTCCTGTCCGTTAAGCTGCGCGCTGCCGCTAAATGGCACCATATTCATCAGCGCTTTTGCCGTCGTCGATTTACCGCAGCCGCTTTCACCGACGATGCCCAACGTCTCGCCGGGGAAAAGATCGAAGCTGACGCCATCGACGGCATGGACTTCGCGACGCACGCGCAGGCCGTCGCCGCGCACCGGAAAGCGCACGCTGAGGTCGCGGACGCTGAGCAACGGTCGCGTCGCCTCGACCGGCGCCAGCGCGGGCGCCTGGCCCAGCACCGGTACCGCCTGCAACAGCTGGCGGGTATAAGCCGCCTGCGGCGAGGTAAACAGCGTTTTTGCCGGAGCCTGCTCCATGATTTTGCCGTGACTCATGACCAGCACATCATCGGCCATTTCTGCCACCACTCCCATATCGTGGGTGATCAACAGCAGGCTGGTGGAAAACGCCTGCTGCAGTTCGCGCATCAACTCGAGGATCTGCGCCTGAATAGTGACGTCGAGGGCCGTGGTCGGCTCATCGGCAATCAGCACCTGTGGCTGGCACAGCATTGCCATAGCGATCATCACCCGCTGGCGCATACCGCCGGAAAGCTCGTGCGGATACTGTTGCAGGCGCTTCTCCACATGACTGATTTTGACCGCGTCCAGCATCGTGCTGACCCGGCTGCGCCGTTCACGGCGGCCCAGCACTTCGTGGCGTTGCAGCGTCTCTTCCAGCTGCTGGCCCACCGTCATCAGCGGATTGAGCGAGGTCATCGGTTCCTGAAAAATCATGGCAACCGACTTGCCGCGCAGCAGCTGCATTTGCCGCTCCGGCAGGCTGAGCAAATCCTGGTTATCAAAAATAATCGCGCCGCCTGGAATCTGTGCCTCCTCCGGAAGCAAACCCATGATCGCCAGCGAAGTCAGCGATTTACCGCTGCCCGACTCGCCGGCAATGCACAGAGTTTTTCCCGGCCAGAGCGCAAAGCTGACGTCATCCACCACCCGCTGTGTACCAAACTGGATCGACAGGCGCTCGACCGAGAGCAGCGGCGCCGGAAATAGGACTGCTGACATAACGCTCCTAATTAAACACGCTGTTGGGAAAATAGAACGACACCACCCAGTTAGGCCGATCGACGATTTCGCTGATGCGCAGATCGCCGCACACGGAGCAGAGCATATAGGCCTCTTCCGCCGACATCCCTTGTTCGCGGCACAGCGCATCGATGGTATAGCTTACCGCGTCGCGGGCGGCGGTCATCAGGTCAGGGCCAATGCCGGTGAAGGCGCTGTAGCCGTGCCGATCCAGATGTTGGGTCACTGGGCCAGGGGTGGCGAAACGCGGCGTTTTCAGCGGCATATCTTTAACCACTTCCAGCTTCACCACCACGTCCATCGCGCTTTCAATCGCCGTGCCGCAGACTTCACCATCGCCCTGCGCGGCGTGGGTGTCACCAATAGAAAACAACGCGCCTTCTACTTCCACCGGTAGCCATATTGTGCAGCCAGCGGCCAGATCGCGAATATCCAGATTGCCGCCCACGCGGCGCGGCGGCACCACCGAATGATGGCCCGCGGCGGCGGGAGCGACGCCGAGGGTACCGGCGAAGGGTTTCAGCGGTACGCGGCCATATCGGCCAAAGGCGCAGGGGGTTAAGCCTTGGCGGTCATATTGCCACAGCGTCAGCGCCGGATCAGAAAACTGATCGGCCAGCAGGCCGAAGCCCGGGATATTCGCAGTCCAGCCAAAGCCGCTGGGACGAAAGGATTCCAGCGTCACCTTTAGCGCATCGCCCGGCTGAGCGCCTTCCACATAGACCGGGCCACTGACCGGGTTGAGCTTATCAAACGGCAGCGTTGGGATATCCGCTGCGGTAGAACCGGCGTTGAACCAGCCGTTAGCCGCATCCAGGCAGTGAAACTCCAGTTGGCTGCCGGAAGCTACGTGCAGGACCGGGCTCAGGCTGTTATCCCAGCCGAAATGATGTTGAGCATGATGAATGGTCTTCACCAGACAATTTTGGCACATCCTGACTCTCCTTTAAGCAGCGGCGCCGTCCCGGCGCCATCAAATTATTTCAGTCCGATATAGTCGTAGTTGACTGGTACATGCACTGGATCGACATACAGCGCGTCCTCGCCCCCCATGCGTGCGGAATGTACGGTGTAGCGCTTCTCGTTGAATACCGGCACCCAGGGCGCGTCATCCATTGCAGTGATGAAGATTTTGCGCCAGGCTTCAATGCGCGCGTCCTGCTGGTCGGGTTTCACCATGCTGTCCGCCGCGGCCGCCTGCGCGTCCAGCGCTTTGTTGCAGTAGCGCGCCCAGTTCCAGCCGCCCTCTACCGCCCCGGCGCAGCCGAGGATCGGGCCATAGAAGTTGGAGGGATCCGGGAAATCGGCGATCCACGCCATGCCGCCGGACCAGACCATCGGCGCTTGGCTGGCGGAGCCGCCCGCCGCAATCACATTCGCCTGCGCCAGGGATTTGATGCTGGCGTGGATGCCCACTTTGGCCAGATCCTGCTGGATAGACTGGGCGATACGCGGCTGCGGATCGGTATTCATCACGTACAGTTCGGTAGCAAAACCGTTGGGGAAACCCGCTTCGCTGAGCAGTTGCTTCGCTTTTGCCGGGTCGTAGCTGAAACCCTGATATGCCTTGTCATAACCGGGCATGGCGGGTGGCAGTGGCTGGTTGGCCGGCGCCGCGCGTCCATTAATGATGCGCACGATGCGATCTTTGTTGACCGCCATGTTCACCGCCTGGCGGACTTTGAGATTATCGAAAGGCGGCAGCGTGGTTTTCATCGTCACGTAGCCGGTCTGCAACTGGTCGCCGGTGACCATCAGGCCCTTATAGGCCGGGTTGTTTTTAAACGACAGAAACTGTGCGGGCGGTACGCCGTCACCGGCAATATCCACTTCGCCTTTTTCCAGCCGCAGCAGAGCGACCGAGGGATCCTGTCCCATTTCGAACTTTATGTGATCCAGCCGCGGCACGCCGGCTTTAAAGTAGTTCGGGTTTTTGCGGAAGATCAGCTCCTGGCCCAGCTTCCACTCCTGGAGCTCAAACGCGCCGCTGCCGACCGGATGCTTGCCGAAGTCGGCGCCCCATTTCTCCACCTCCTCACGGGGAACCACCGAGGCAAAGTTCAGCGCCAGCACATGCAGGAAGGTGGCGTTGGGCTCTTTCAGAGTGATTTTTACCGTATGATCGTCGACGACCTCGATACCGCTCAGGGTCGTGCTTTTACCGCTGGCCTCCTCGTCATAGCCCGCGATGGGACTGAAGAACCCGGCGCCCGGACTTTGGGTTTTCGGGTTGACTGTGCGTTCCAGAGAATATTTCACGTCCGCCGCCGTGACCTCGCGGCCGTTGTGGAATTTCACCCCTTTGCGTAGCACAAAGGTGTAGACCTTGCCGTCCTCGGAAATGGCGTAGCTCTCCGCCAGGTCGTTCACCAACTCGGTGGTGCCGGGACGATAGTCCATCAGGCCGTCGAACAGGCTTTTGATCATCGACCAGTTTTGCCAGTCATAGCCAATGGCCGGATCGAGGGTCGCCACGTCGTTCTGGTAGGTCACCACGATATCGCCGCCGGTCTTCTCGTCAGCCTGCGCGCCATAAGAGAAACAGGCCGCGGCCACCGCCATTGTCAATAACGCATTTTTCATCATCTTCCCCTGCTACTTTTTGACATCAATGCGCGGATCGACCCACGGCAGCACCAGATCCGCAATAAGGTTGCCGCCAACAATGGCAACCGCTGACACGGTGGTTACCCCGACAATTACCGGGATATCCACCTGTTGAATCGCCTGCCAGGCCAGCTGACCGATACCCGGCCAGCCAAAGACCGATTCGACTACCACCAGTCCGCCCATAAAAATGCCGATATCAATGCCTATCATCGGAATTAGCGGCAGCACGGCATTCGGCAGCACGTGACGCAGCAGTACGCGGGTTCGGCCCAGCCCTTTGGCCCGCGCGGTACGGATAAAATCCTGATGCAGCACCTCAATCATCGACGAGCGCAACATGCGTGAATACCAGCCGCTGCCGAGCAGGCCGAGGGTTAGCGCCGGTAGCGCCAGATGGCTGAAGCCGCCATAGCCTCCCATCGGGAACCAGTTGAGTACCACGGCGAAAAGATAGAGAAAAAGCATCGCGGCGATGAACTGCGGCGCCGAAACACCGATAAAGGAGAGCGCCATCAGAAGCCGGTCCGCCAGCCCGCCGCGTTTTAACGCCGCCAGGGTGCCGAAGGCGATCCCCAGTACCAACTCGCAGAGAATACCCGCCGCCATCAGCTGCAGTGACGGCCCGATACGGGCGGAAACCAGTTCACTCACTTCGCTGCGCTGAATAAACGAGCGTCCCAGATCGCCGTGCAGCAGCCCCTGCAGATAACGCCAATATTGCTGATAAAACGGCAGATCCAACCCCAACTGATGGCGGATGTTTTCGACTACTTCCGGCGTGGCACTGCGCCCGGCGATTTGGCGCGCTGGATCGGCGGGCAACATAAACAGCAGCAAATAGCAGATCAACGTAACGCCAAGCAGGATCAGCCCGGCATGCAACAGACGTTTTCCCAGAAATAGCATTAGTTTCGTCCTTTTAAGCCGGGATCGAGGGCGTCGCGCAGGGCGTCACCAGCGATATTGAAAGAGAGCGACAGCAGCACAATCGCCGCGCCGGGAAAGAACACCAGCCAGGGAGCCGAAGTAAAATAGCTCTGGCTTTCAAAGATGATGTTGCCCCAACTCGGCGTTGGCGGCTGTACCCCCACCCCGAGGAACGATAGAGTAGCTTCCAGCAGGACTGTGGTGGAGATGCCTAGTGTGGCCCAGACCAGCACCGTTGGCGCCAGATGTGGAATTAAATGCACGCCGAGAATACGCAACGTTCCGGCCCCCAGGGTGCGTTCCACGGCGATAAAGTCGCGGGCGCTAAGCGCGCTAGTTTCGGCGTAGATAACCCTGGCGATCTGCACCCAGTTCACCATGGCGATCACCAGGGACACGATCCAGACACTTGGCTGGAAAATCGCCGCCAGGGCAATCGCCAGCAGCAGTGCGGGAAACGCCATCATCAGATCGGTAAAGCGCATCAGCAGCCCTCCGATACGCCCCTGCAGATAACCTGCGCTAAGCCCTACCAGGACGCCGATCAGTACTGCAGTGCCGTTGGCGACAACACCGATGAGTAACGAAGTACGAGCTCCGTAAATTAAACGCGAGAAGAGATCGCGTCCCAGCAGATCGGTTCCCAGCCAGTAAGTGCTGTTGGGAGAAAGCGGTGCGCCTTCCAGGCTCAGTCCCTCGACAAACTGTTCATCGGGATCGAAGGGGGTGAGCCAGGGGGCAAACAGCGCGCTCATCACCACCAGGAGAATAAACAGCAGCGAGAGCAGCAGGGCTGGCCGGCGCAGAAAATATCCGACTCTATTCATTGTGCTCCCCGCTTGCCGGACGACATTCGTAGCAGCCACTTCTGCGCCACCTGTGCCACCGACTGGTTCGTACACATTGATTCCGAGCGCAGGCGAACCCATGCCTGTTGTTCATCAATACTTTCCGCTTGCATCTGGGCCGCCAGAGCTTGGGTAATCTGCGGCATTGCTGCCAGACGCTGGCGCAGTAGCATCTGTTGCTGTTGAATGTCATGCAACTGCTGACGCAGCCCCACTGCCATCATCAGGGTGGTATAGATGGCTCGCTGTGTAATAGGCTTGGTAAGGAGCGCTGTTGCCCCTAACTCCAGCGCGCGCTGTACCTGGTAAAGTCCCTCATGTGAGGTCAGCGCGATCACCGGTATTCCCGCCAGATTGATCTGGCTCAGGGTTAGCGGGCTGGCGAATGCCTCCAGTTCCACCAGTACTGCACAGGGGGTGAGAGGAGGTAAAGCCTCATCTCCGGTCAGGTGATGCCAGCGGATACCCATCCGCGTCAGGTTTTTTTCCAGCGCTTCGCGACTCCTTGCTTCACAGTCTACCAGCAGGAGCGGCTGAGCATCTAAATCCGGGGACAGCAGCGTTTTCATTTAACAATCCTCAGAGCAGGTCTGGCTGCAACCGTTCGGCTTTCACGTAGCTCCGTCGCGGAGAGATAGGGATCGGGCATAACCGGCAGCGGTTCGCGATGCAGTATCTGAAAGCAAGTTTGTTGCAACTCAGCGATGTAGCAGGGCAAACAGGCGTGGTTGTTTCGAGCCATTACTGAGCGAGCGCCCGGAGAATCAACGTCGTGCTGACGATGCAGTGCCGCCAGCACCGCACCCGGCTCGCTGTTTCCGGCCTCGCGCAGGCTATTGGCAAACAGCCTTACTGCCCGCCAGCCGCCGATATAGTAGTGGGAGATGCGCTGTGCGCCATGTTGCAGGTGCTGCCGCGCGCAAAAATCGAGATCGACGCTCTCAAAAAACGGTCCGCAGGAAAGCAAACGTACCGCCCTTAGTGGCGCGACTTCGGCGACTTCGGCTTCGGTAAAATTACAGCTGAGCACCGCTAACGTCCGCCGATCGCGAAGACAGGCCTCGTCCAGTGCGCGCAGAAACGCATAAGAGGTTTCGCCTACCAGGTTATTGAGCACAAAATCTACCTCTGTGCTGAGAATCGCCTCAATCAACTCGGTCACGTTGCTGTTTCTCAGGTGCAGATATTTTTCGCCCACCACCGTACCGCCGGAACCTTCCACTACCTCACGGGCGATACGATTGCTTTCCCAGCCCCAGACGTAGTTAGAGCCGATCAGCCAGGAGCGATTTCCGAACATATCCAGCGCCAGCCGCAGGAGTGGCAGCAGAGTCTGGTTCGGACAACCGCCCAGATATACGACCTGCTCGCAGCTCTCGAACCCCTCGTAAGGACAGCCATACCACAGCAGCAGGTTATGCTGCTCCAGGTCCGGGATAATCTCCTTCCGACTGGCAGAGGTAATGGTTCCGAAGATATGGCGGATGCCGTGAGCGATAAAGGTGCTCACCGCTTCACTGTAGGCTGCGAGTTCACCCGCAGGGTTGATATGTCGGGCCCGCAGCTGAAAAGGATAAGCAGGATCGGCATTGATTTCCTCTAAGGCATGGCGCGCACCAAGCAGTGTGCTGTTCGCCAGGTGGCTGTAGGTACCTTCTGTGGAAAGCAAAATTCCAATATCAATAGTTTGCACGTATGTTTGCTCTCTGCATTAATAAAAAAGCCTGATTGTCCTTATTAGGACAATCAGGCTTCATTACCTGTCGATATTTAATGGATTCAAGGCTTAAGGGTTGCCCCTGCTTGCATATACCCGACATGAAAAATTCATGCCATTTATAAAGCACAGTTAAATCAATGGATTATTTATTTTTGGAGACACTTTTGCACCAATGGGATGCGGCTTGCTCAGTTATGGTGCAATTTTCTGATGCAGTCTGGTCTCTTCAACATGAGGTGGAGTAATGCACACCTGTTTTAGTTCCACGCACTTTTTGAGAGTTCCGGTTTTTCAGCCATCAGCAGGTGATCCTCCGGCGTCAGGTTATTCAGGGATTCATGGGGACGCTCTGGATGGAAGATCCTCGTGACGAAGCCGAATTTGCCCCCGGCCACGTGCTTTTTTTCGAGCGTAATGTTGTCCATGCATTACCAACCCTTCTTGAAGAACCCCTAATATTTCTGTCATTGGCCAGCCCTCGTCGTGATCCTGAAGATATTACCTTTGTTGACCCGAAAGATGGCACTGCCAGAACCTTTATGGCCAGAAATAATGAGTCAGCATAATTTATTTCCTAGTCCATTCATATGAAAACACTGGCGGAAGAGGGCTATGCACCGAGGTAAAGGGAGGCAATCCGTCGTCAGACGGTGTACTGTACACCGAAGAACAAAACCAGGCCCGTCAGCGCGAAGGGGCTGGTTTTGTTCAAGCGAGAATACCGCGCAATGTATTAATCAGTGCAGGCTCACGTTCAATGAGACACAGCAGTTTCAGAAGCCACTCGATGTCGGGGGTAATATCACACGAAAAGCGACGTTGCTTCAGCGCCGTCGCCAGCCACCTGGTGAGAAAGAGATTTTACTGTACTGGCGACACTATATCGCCGTTCTTCCTACCTAATGCCAGCGCAACCAGCTCGCACCACGCCAGATGGGCCGATTTTTCCTTCAGATTCACTACGAACGTTTTCCCTTATTTTTCGAGAACCTGAATGTATCTTAACCGGAAGCAGAAAGGATTCGGAACCGTTCACCCTGAATTGAATACACAGCCTGGACTGACGAGCAAGTTCTCTGAATGCCGCTTTGCGGCATGGAGGCGCCAGCAGCAGTTGAGTACAACTCTGATAGTGAGTGGCGCCGTTGCCCGGCGCAGCCGGCTACTGTGTTGACAGGTTCTGCCTCACCGACCCCCTCCCTTGTATCTAACAGTTTGTGGTGATTAGCTACCACCACTGAAGCAGAGTGAGCCGCCCCCTTCCCTTAAGGTCAGAAAAGTCGGCACCGCTGAACCTTGATTTGCAGCACATGGCCCTCCGCTTCACCTTTCACGCCAGCACATCAGGTTGAACGGTTACCGGGAGCTCGACTCCGTATGTACAAGGCGAACAGGCGTGACGGTTTATGTGAGAGGAGTTTGACCATGTTTCCAGTCGGCATTGACGTAAGTAAAAACACCCTGGATCTTTGCATGCTTTATGACGGTATCAAAGGACGCATAAAAACCCGTAACATCCAGAATAACAGACATTCAGTTGAAAATATTCTTCGCTGGCTCAGGCTTCAACATTGCAGTCCGGAAGATGTTCATGTGGTAATGGAAGCTACCGGTGTTTATCACGAACAGCTGGCCACTGAATTACATGATGCCGGTTTCCGGGTTTCTCTGGCCAACCCTCACCGTAGTCGGGAGTTTGCGCGTGGCATGGGAATCATGACAAAAACGGATAAGGTGGATGCGTATATGCTGGCCTGTTACGCATTCCTTAAGAAGCCACACCGCTGGGAGCCGCCGGCACCCGAAATCAGATATCTCGGTGCACTCCTGCGACGGCGGGATGTTCTGCTGGGTGATGCCCTGCGTGAGGAGAACAGACTGGAAAAATACCTGTCGACAGACACACCTGCAGATATTATCAGTTCCTGCAGGCGTATGGCGCAGCTTCTGCGCGAGGAGATAAGTAATATCGAGCGGCAGATAAAAGCACATATCAAAGCCAGCCCTGCACTGAGGCGTGATTATACACTGCTGGCCTCAATTAAATCGGTTGGTCCCCAGCTGGGGATGCATATGCTGATCGTGCTTCGCAGCCATAACTTTGTATCGGCTGAGCAGGCTGCCGCCTTTCTGGGCGTGGTGCCGATCGAGAAACGCTCAGGCACATCGGTCCGGCGCCGGCCGCGGATGTCGAAAATCGGCCCCCCTCAGTTGAGAGCGAAGCTTTACATGTCCGCCCTGTGCGGAAAAATCTACAATAAGCGAATGCGTAATATTTACGATGAGATGTGCCTGCGGGGTAAACCTAAAATGGTGGCCATTGGCGCGCTGATGCGGAAACTGGTGCACTGATGTTATGGCGTCCTGAAGACCGGAACCGTTTTTAATGACGAAGACCTGAAACCGGTACTGTCAACCTGACTATACCAGGCTGGCATTAAACACAAGGTAACGCTCACTGCAATAAGTGAGCGCAGTCCGTTATGAGCGAATAGCGGAAGTTCACAGTTTGACAAAGGTATGATTAAAATAGTGCCTTGTTCAACAACAGGGAACAGGTCAAGAGATATATTCAATTGTTATCCAGGAATTTTTCAAAATATTATATCGAACATCATCTTTTCTTGTTTTTTTTGTTGTTCATCGTTACAAGTGAATCGAGGGATGAAAGAAAAAAATATATTTATCAAAAACATAAATCTTTCTGAAATTGCTATCCCACCTCAGATTACTGGGCTGACCTAATCTATAGATCAAGTTCGCGTTATACTTTAATGTTAGCAAAATACTAAGATGATTCTTAGGGACGACCTCTTGACGGTAGAGGAAGCGTGCATTGATTTTTACAATCACTACCTTTCGCCCCCAACCTAATCCGCGAATGATGCTTTCTGTACTTGCGCGCCTGTTCTGATACTCGCCGCCAGAGCAATCAAATTGCTGATGCTTTCTGCCTGTTCAATGCGTCTCCTGTCGTCAGCACTACTGTGCATATTTGAGTGATTTCCTCTTAAGGAGAACTAGTTTCATGGGTATAAAAGCGCAGGTGAGTATCGCGCACAAGCTGGGGTTCACATCACACCAGAATGCAGTTCCGCTGTTACGTGAGCTCATCTTGCATAATGAGTCCGAAGAGACATTTCAGGATCTGACGCTGCATCTGCGGACCGCGCCAGCCGTGCTCGAAGATAAAAAATGGAATATCGACCGCCTGCTTCCCGGTACTTCACTGGATATCAGGGATCGGGATGTCAAACTTAATGCCAAATGGCTCGCCGAACTGACCGAAAGCGTACTCTGCGAAGTCACCATAAGTTTGTGCCAGGGTGAGGAAGAAATCTTCATTACTCATTATTCGCTTGAGGCACTTGCGAAAAATGAATGGGGCGGCAGCGCAATGATTGAATTGCTCCCTTCATTTATCATTCCTAATGATCCGGCGGTAGATCGTGTACTCAAGGCAGCCTCTGATGTCCTTCGCCGTGCAGGCAAGAATGACGCTCTTGATGGTTATGAAAGCAAGTCGAGAACTCGTGTCTGGGAAATTACCTCAGCTCTCTGGACTGCTGTCTGCAACCTCAATATCAGTTATGCCCTTCCCCCAGCCAGCTTTGAACGGAATGGCCAGAAAATTCGCACACCAGGCATCATTCTGGAAGGAAAAGTCGCGACCTGTCTGGATACAACCTTATTATTTGCTTCAGCACTGGAACAGATTGGTTTGAATTCACTGCTAATGCTCAGTGAAGGTCATGCGTTTGCTGGCGTCTGGTTACAACCACAGGAATTTTCGCAGCTAGTGACAGAAGACGTCTCTGCGGTGCGCAAACGTGTCGACCTAAAAGAAATGGTCGTATTTGAGACAACTCTCGCGACCAGAGCCCACCCGCCTTCATTTACTCAGGCATCTGATGAAGCGTTAAAGTATCTTAACGAGGATGTTTTTCACGCAGCCATTGATTCGCGTCGCGCGCGGATGCAGAAAATTCGGCCACTGGCTCTGGGTGTCACTCGCCTTGAAGGACAGCCTGATGCTGAGGAGGTTATTTCTCATGGGTTTGAGGACGCTCCCTCTCTCCCTGATGTTGACATTGATATTGAAACAGCTGGCGAAAAAGAAGCTGGGGGCCGGCTTGTACAATGGCAACGAAAACTTCTGGACTTAACCACCCGTAACCGCCTGTTACACCTGCCTGAAAGCGCTAAAGGCATTCGTTTGATCTGTGCGAATCCTTGCCATCTTGAAGATAAGCTAGCTGAAGGCAAACGCATTCGCATTGTCCCGCTCCCTGATCTAGAGAGTGGAGGCCGCGATGCCGAACTTTATCAGCAGCTCACAAACGAGAACCTGCGGGAAGAATACGCCCAGATTGCGCTGGAACGCGGTGAAGTCGTCTCCGCAATGGAAAAATACCGCCTCGAGTCATCCCTAATCGACCTCTATCGAAAATCGAAAAGTGATTTGGAGGAAGGTGGTGCCAACACTCTTTTCCTCGCTGTGGGCTTCCTTAAATGGAAAAAATCCGCTGATGATCCCAAAAGTTACTCAGCTCCACTGATACTACTGCCGATTCAGCTTGACCGTAAAAGTGTACTTTCGGGCGTGTCCATGCGTTTGCTGGAAGAAGAGCCCCGCTTCAACCTTACTCTGCTTGAACTGCTACATAATGACTTTGCTCTGACAATTAACGGCCTCGATGGCGATCTGCCCACCGATGAAAGTGGTGTTGATGTGGATGGCATCTGGAATATGGTACGGCGTGCTGTGCGCGACATACCCGGTTTCGAAGTCACCCGTGATGTCGTGATTGGCACATTCTCTTTTGCCAAATATCTGATGTGGAAAGATCTAATCGATCGGGCACCTCAGTTGATGCAAAGTGCGCTGGTAAAGTATCTCATCGAACGCGGCCAGGACAATGCCGTTCTGGATAAGAGCGGAGAAGTCATCAACGTTGAGGAACTCGATGACAACGTCAATACGCAGGATCTTTTCCTACCGCTGCCTGCAGATTCCTCGCAAATCGCCGCCGTTGTAGCCTCTGCAAAAGGGAGGGATTTTGTTCTGGATGGCCCCCCCGGTACCGGTAAGTCGCAAACCATAGCCAATATGATCGCGCATAATCTTGCGCTGGGAAGGCGCGTACTTTTTGTTGCTGAGAAGAAAGCGGCACTGGATGTGGTCTATCGCAGGCTTGAGGCTCAGGGACTCGGTGAATTTTGTCTGGAACTGCACTCGAGCAAAACGTCCAAGATGGATTTTCTGAAACAGCTAGAGCGGGCATGGGATGCGCGTGATCTACTGACTACCTCGGAGTGGAAGGAAGAAGCGGCCAAGGTGCAGCACCTGCGAGACAAACTCAATGAGGTTGTCCGTTTGCTCCATCTGCGCTGGCCAAATGGCTTAACGCTCCATCAGGCAATGGGCACGGTTATCAGGGATGCAAGTAGCGCCACGCCGCACTTTAGCTGGCCTGCATCGACTTTGCATTCTTCTTCAGAGATGACTCAGTTCAGAGAGATAGTAAAACGTCTGGAGCTGAACCGTGATACCTGGAAACAGCACGGCGATCATTTTGACCTCATCACGCAGGCTGACTGGACCAATGGGTGGCAGTCTTCTCTCATTGCTGCAGCAAATTCATTGCCTGCAATCATCGATCACCTTGAAAACGCCACCGAGGAATTACTGAAGGCGACGGGAGTTACTCTGGACTCTACTGAGCCCGAGAGACTGTCGCAACTAACTTCATTCTGTGAATTATTGACGGAAGCTTACGGCATTGATCTGAATTTCATGTTCGCACCGGATGCCACAAGCCGTATAGAGTCAGCGAATAAAGCCGTTCACCTCCTGAAAGAGATTGAAGTGACAAAGGCTAATCTGTCAGTTACCTACCCTGGTAACAGCTGGCAGTACGTTAATGCTCCGCAGATCAGAAACGTACTTGACGTCGCTGACAAAAAATTCTGGTTCTTTGCGACCAGTGCCCGCAAGAAAGTCATTGGTGAAGTTATCCGACAATACTCGCTAACGTCAGCTCCCGACTTATCCGTTGATCTCCCCATTGCTGAAACTCTGCAGACATTGCTGCAACGTCTGACCGAGCTTAACTCTGTCACTTTATCCCTGCCGGGATGGGCTGGGCTGGATACCAACGTTGCACAGTTGCAGACCACCCTGGAACTTGCAGAATCTATCCGCAATTCGCTTGGTGGTTTTGCTTCTTCGCCACAGCAGTTGGTCGAGATCCGCACTGCTGTAAAAAATCTGATTATTGATGCCAATGACCTTCTCGGTTCGCAGGGTGTTATCTCCGCCCTGACTCGGAAACTGCGCACAGCAATCGCCAATTTCAATGATGCACAGGTTAGCTTCTGCAATCTGATAAAACCAGCTGAGGACAAACCATCGCTCCCGGCACTGCGTGACTGCGCACTCAATATCCTGCAACATCAGTCTGCTCTTAAAGCCTGGAGTGACTGGAGCCGTGTACGTGAGGAAGCGATTTCACATGGCCTGCAGCCAGTGATCAACGCGCTGATCCATCTTAACTCAGGAGAAATAAGCGCTGCAGAGATTTTTGAAACTGCCTATTGCCGCTGGTTTGCATCGTGGATGATCGATTCAGAGCCGCTGCTGCACAATTTTGTGCCGGCTGAGCACATGAGTGATATTGAGGCTTACCGTGCTCAAACCGATCGTCTGGCCAAACTGACAGTACGCTATATCCGTGCTCGTTTATGTGGCGTCATTCCTGCAAAAAATGAGGTCAGCAAGCAGAGTGGTTTTGCACTGCTTAAACATGAACTACAGAAATCCCGTCGTCATAAACCGGTACGCCAGATGGCAGCCGAAATGGGCGATGCCATGGCCAAACTTGCCCCCTGCATGCTGATGAGTCCGCTTTCAGTCGCCCAGTTCCTGCCCTCCGACCAAGCCTTGTTTGATCTGGTGATTTTCGATGAGGCATCACAGATTGCCCCGTGGGATGCTATCGGCACCATGGCGCGTGGCAAACAGGTGGTAATCGCCGGTGATCCCCGCCAGATGCCGCCAACCAGCTTTTTTAATCGTGCAGCTAATGACACGGACGATGATACTGAAGAAGATATGGAAAGCATTCTGGATGAGTGTCTTGCTGCCGGCCTGTATAACCACAGCCTGAGCTGGCATTACCGGAGCCGTCATGAAAGCCTGATTACCTTCTCCAACCATCGCTACTATGACAGCAACCTGATTACGTTCCCCGCTTCCGAAACAAAGCAAAGTGCTGTCCAGTGGTGCAAGGTTACAGGCGTCTACTCTAAAGGGAAAGGACGTCATAATCAGGTCGAGGCAGAAGCGATCGTCGCTGAAACGGTGAAGCGACTGACTGATAAAGAGTTCGTTGCATCAGGCAGATCGATAGGCATTATCACGCTGAATACTGAACAGCAAAAGCTAGTCAGCGATCTGCTGGACCGTGCCAGACAGCATCACCCTGAAATTGAACCCTTCTTCCAGTCTGAACTGGAAGAACCTGTTGTGGTTAAAAACCTCGAAACGGTTCAGGGGGATGAACGCGATTTGATCATAATTAGCATCGGGTACGGCCCGACTGAGCCGGGCGCAAATACAATGTCGATGAATTTTGGCCCGCTTAATCGCGAGGGAGGCTGGCGCCGGCTGAATGTTGCCGTCACACGTGCGCGACAGGAAATGATGGTCTTCAGCTCGTTCGATCCTTCCTTCATCGACCTTAATCGGACCAGCGCCCGCGCGGTTGCTGACCTCAAACACTTTATTGAGTTTGCCCAGCGCGGCCCTGAAGCTCTTTCTCAGGCAGTACGTGGGTCTGTAGGCGGTTATGACTCACCGTTTGAAGAGGCAGTAGCAAATGGTCTGAGGAGAAAAGGCTGGCATGTTGTCCCGCAAATTGGCGTATCCCGTTTCCGTATTGATTTGGGGATCGTTCATCCGGATAAGCCTGGCGACTATCTTGTCGGTGTTGAATGTGACGGTGCCACTTACCATAGCGCAGCAACAGCACGCGATCGCGATAAAGTCCGCAGCGCTATCCTACAGGGCCTGGGCTGGAAATTACTGCGCCTCTGGTCAACTGAATGGTGGATTGATAAAGAAGGTGCACTCGACAGGCTGGATACAGCAATAAATCGCCTGCTGGAGGAATCCAGAGCAGCGGAAGCCGCACTGATTGCTGAAGCAGAAAAACAAAAGCAGATTACGCCAGTCATCGGTCACGTAACCAATGATGCCAGTGAAGACATACTGGTATCTGAAATTACACCTGTCGCTAATGATGAAGAAATATCCACGTCAGTAAACCCTATCATCACGCCTCCCGCCGAAGTAAGCGAAGATGATGGTGGCACTGAGTTGAAGTATGCATCTACAGCTTCTCAGAATAACAACAAGCCAGCGCATGCCGGTAAGTATGTCGTTAACGATCTTCAGGAATGGCACGACAGGACAGATGCAGAACAATTCTATATCGCTGAATATGATGAGA
>NZ_JBWNLD010000016.1:0-87486 GCF_056521145.1 Klebsiella sp. CSG-1
AAAAGATGAATCCGTACCGATGGTACTACGGAAAACAGCATGGCGATTATTGAACGAAAGATACCAACGAATTAAGTTAAATCAGGCTTATAGGATAGAAAATTTCTTGCTTGTTGCCGATTTTGAATATGCTCTCGAAGAACATGATGAACTAGCAGAGTAGTACTAGTGAGGCGATGAATACCGACAGTTAACGTGCATGTGACTTAAACGTCCGAAACCGGTCGGTTTCGTACACCGCTTACAGCACATGTCCGAAACTTAGTGAAATTAATTTCGGACACACGTTATAATTCGGACACCTATTTCGTACGGAAAGTTTCCCATGTCACGTGTTTTTGCCTACTGCAGGGTCTCAACTCTGGAACAGACCACAGAAAACCAGCGTCGTGAAATTGAAGCGGCGGGTTTTGCCATCAGATCCCAACGACTTATTGAGGAGCATATCAGTGGCTCGGTTGCTGCCAGCGAACGCCCCGGATTTATCCGGTTGCTAGATCGCATGGAAAATGGGGATGTACTGATTGTCACCAAACTTGACCGTCTGGGTCGTAATGCGATGGATATCCGAAAAACAGTAGAGCAACTGGCGGCTTTAGATATTCGCGTTCATTGTCTCGCACTTGGAGGCGTTGACTTGACCAGTCCGGCCGGAAAAATGACTATGCAGGTAATTTCTGCTGTAGCGGAGTTTGAGCGGGATTTGCTGCTTGAGCGAACGCATTCAGGTATTGCGAGGGCAAAAGCGGCTGGAAAACGCTTCGGTCGCCCTCCCATCCTGAGCGAGGAACAAAAGCAAACAGTGACAGAGCGCCTAAATGCTGGCATCAGTATCAGTGCTATTGCCCGGGAATTTAATACCACCCGCCAGACTATCCTTCGGGTAAAGGCTGGATTGCTGCAAGAGTGAGCGGCTGGGAAGATTATAAAAAAATCAAATGGTTATTATGAAATAAAACAGCCTTCTGGGTTCTTTTCCCCCTATTTTTTATAAAAGAGTAGACAAAAGAGGTTCGCGATATTAACCTACCAACTAGATGGTTGGCACTGATTACACCAGCTATAACTTTTATCAAGAAATTACAGGAGCCATTATGTCTACTACCGTTAAACCTTCTGCAGACGCAGTTGCGATCCACAATACCCGTGAAGCAGTTCGCAGCCAGCCTGGCCTGGGTAACCTGACTTTCCAGATGAAAGCCCGTTCCAGCGGCGGATTAACCGTTCGCACAGAGACCGGCGCCACAATCCAGAACGGCGTTATCGATACCAGCCGCGTGGGGAAATTTTCTAATATCGGTGATGAACCCGCAGGTTTACTCGGCACCGATACCGGCATGAGCCCGACTGAATACATCATGCAGGCGCTGGCTGGCTGTTATACCGCCACCCTCACCATGATGGCTGCTGAAAAAGGGATCGACCTGGACGGTATCGAGCTGGATCTTAATTTCGATATCAACCTCAACGGCTTCCTTGGGCTGGACAGCAACGTGCGTAAAGGTGCGAAATCTATTCGCGTCGATGTTCACCTTACGAGCAAGACCGCCAGTCGCGAGGAGTTAGAAGCGCTGGTCAGCGAAATGCAAAAGAATTCGCCAATCCACGATACTCTGGCTAATCCGGTTGAAATGATTACACGCCTGGCGTGATGTCAGAGATGTAATGCTGCCATTCAGAATGCAGGATGGCAGTGACGTTCAGCTCTGCACGATACTGAGTCAGTGATACAACTTGCTACGGAAAAATAGCAACAATATAATCTATCAACTAGTAGATTATATGGAGTAATTATGACAACCATGACACGGGAACGGCTGCTCAGCGAAGCAGAACACCTGATGCGCGAAAAAGGGTATTCAGCATTCAGCTATGCTGATTTATCAAAAATAGTGGGTATCACCAAGGCCAGTATTCATCACCATTTCCCGACCAAAGATATTCTGGGTGAGCAGGTGGTAATACAGGCGTTCTCTGATACGCAACGCGTATTTGAGCAGATAGAGGCTACTGAGAAAAGCGCGGAGAAAAGAATTGCGGCCTACATCGATATCTTCGCGCAAAGCCATAAAGCTTCACTACTGCCACTGTGTTGTGCGTTGTCAGCAGAGACCGCCAATCTGCCTCAGGCAATTACTGTACAGACATCACTTTATTTCGATATGCAAATCGAGTGGCTCACAAAAGTCGTCAGGGCGGGCATGGAGTCAGGTGAGTTTTCATCCCATGCCGAACCATCAGATATTGCTTTGATGATCATTAATGTCTGTGAAGGCTCAAGCGTAGTGGCGCATGCAACGGCCAGACCCGAAGTCTTCGCCAACAGCCTTAAGTATATAAAACTGCTTCTTAATACCCCTCATTCAGGAGAATGACACTATGCTGGACTGGAACAACTATCGCTCAGAGTTAATGCAACGTTTAGGCGAGTTGGGCAAACTGACCCCCGAGACCATGAAAGGCGTGGTTGCCCTGGGCAACGCAGGTAACAAAACTGACCTTTTGGGCGCAAAAGTGCGTGAACTCATTGCCTTGGCGTGCGCAGTCACAACCCGCTGCGACGGCTGTATTGCTTTTCACGCCGACGCCGCTGTGAAAGCCGGTGCAACCGACGCTGAAATTGCTGAAGCGCTGGGCGTGGCGATTAACCTCAACGCTGGCGCGGCGGTCATTTATTCAGCCCGCACTCTGGATGCCGTCGGTCAGGCACGCGGTTAAGCATTAATAAATTCCACGTTAAAAGGGCATTACTGCCCTTTTTTTATGTCCGCAATCGCCTGAGCATATACCGATGCAGGTTTCACACCCGGTATGCGTTTAACTAATTGCCCTTCATGAAATATCAGCACAGACGGCAGCCCCCAGATCTCGTATTTGGTTGTCAGCACCGGCGCCTGATCTACATTGACTTTCCCCACCTGAATATCTCCATCGAGCCGGTCTGCAAACTGACTGAACATTTCTTCGCTGGCCTGACAGGGCGGACACCAGGGTGCAGAGAAACGTACCACCGATATTCCTTTGTACTGCTCTATCTGGCGGAAATTATCTTCGTTATAAGCTGTTAATGTACGCATGGTGATGACCTCGCAAAATGAGTGACAATTCAGAAATGGCTGCGTTATGACAAAAAAATACGGCACACCCGTTGACCTACCTACTAGATGGTTGGTATATTGCCATCCATCAGATGTTTATGCAACTCCAGTGCGCGACGTCCGGTCGATGATACTTCCGGGTTGTGCAAATCCCTGCCGGGATACTCCTTTTTGTTTCTGTGAGGTATACGATGAGTAAGCTTTTCACCCCCTACAATCTGTCTGGCCTGGCGTTAAAAAACCGTGTAGTCATGGCACCGATGACCCGCACCCGCACCATGAATGACGTGCCGGATGAGGTCGTGGCTTTGTACTATGCACAGCGTGCTTCTGCTGGCCTGCTCATCACCGAAGGGATGCCGGTTTCAGAAGAAGGCCGGGGTTACCTCTATACCCCTGGTATCTACAACGACGAACACGTCCAGGGCTGGCGTAAGGTGACACAAGCGGTTCACGCCAAAGGTGGCCGTATTTTCGCGCAGCTCTGGCACGTCGGCCGTATGTCTCACGTCTCTCTTCAGCCAGGCCACATAGCGCCGGTTTCAGCGGGCACCGTTCAGGCGGTCAATACCACCGTTTTTGCGCTGACCGAATCCGGAGAACCGGGCCCGGTTGTACCAAGCCAGCCACGCGCGCTGGAAACGCATGAAGTGAAACGCATCACTGCAGACTTCGTGCACTCCGCACGCCTGGCGATGGAAGCCGGCTTTGACGGTGTGGAAATCATGGCTGCAAACGGATTCATCTTTGACCAGTTCCTCAGTAGCGAACTGAACACCCGCACTGACGAATACGGCGGCTCGGTGGAAAATCGTCAGCGTTTCCTGCTGGAGACCATTGACGCCGTGGCGGAAGCCGTGGGTAACAGCCACGTTGCCGTGCGCCTGTCACCGTTCGGCCGCATTTATGACCTCGCGCCGTATGAAGGTGAAGAGCAAACCTGGTCAGCCATCACCGACGCGCTCGGTCAGCGGGAGCTGGCTTACGTACACCTTTACTATCAGCCGGTGTACACCAAAGCGCCACTTCCGGAAGGATTCCGCCGCCGTTTTCGCAACACGTTTAAAGGCACCATCATCGCTGCCGGCGGTTTCACCCGTGATATCGCAGAGCAGGCTCTGGAAGATGATGAGCTGGATCTGGTGGCATTTGGTGTGCCCTACATCGCTAACCCGGATCTGGTTGAAAGAATGCAAAACGGCTGGCCACTGGCAGAAAGTGACCGCGCCACCTACTACGGCGTCAGTGGTTCCCCGGAAAAAGGCTATACCGATTACCCGGTCTGGCAGGCGCAATAAATCCCATACGGTCGCGGTTCTCTGATAAGTGAGACCCGACCGCCCAAGGTCTTTGAGGAATCATTATGCAAACGCTGAAACCCACCCTCACCATCGATATCTGGTCAGATTTGGTCTGCCCGTGGTGCTGGATTGCTAAGAAAAGATTTGAACAGGGTCTGAATCGCTTTGAATTTCGCGATCAGGTGGTGATCCGTCATCACAGCTACCGTCTGGCCGGTGGTACTCCCGCTATGCCTTTTAAGGATGCCATCGTTAAAAAACTGGGCAGTCAGCATTCAGCGGAGCTGATGATGAATCAGGTGGGCACCGCCGGTAAATCTGAAGGTCTGATCTACAACTTTGACGGCATGATGTTTGGTGATACAGAAGATGCACACACCCTGCTGGTTGCCGCGCGTAAGGCCGGAATTGCGGACGCGGTGGAAGAACGTTTTTATCACGGCAGTATCACCGAAGGTCGCTCTCTCTTTGACCGTCAGCAGCTCGTTGCAATGGCCGTAGAAGCCGGTATGGAGAAAGCTGACGCCGAAGCCGCTCTGGAAAATGACGATTTTCGCGCCACCGTTTCCGACGATGAAGCCCACGCACAGTCTATTGGCCTCAGCGGCGTTCCGGTTTTTGTGATGAACGAGAAATACGCCATCAGCGGGGCTCAGGGGGCAGACAACTTTTTGAATGCCCTGCGTCAGGTCTGGGATGAACAGCAAACCGAATTTTCAGCCACAGCGGGTCAGACCTGCGGAACGGATGGCTGCAGCATTTAATCCGTCAACCGCCGGCAGTTTCACGCTGCCGGCAACGTCTTACCCACCAGTAATGGAGTCTGAAAATGAATACATTTTTCAAAGGTAAAAAACTGCTTGTCGTCGGCGGCACCAGCGGCATGGGTCTCGCCGTGGCACGCATGGTACTGGAAGCGGGCGGCAGTGTGGTGCTGACCGGGAATAAAAAAGACAAAGCCGAAGCGGGGCTTTGTTGAATAAATCGAACTTTTGCTGAGTTGAAGGATCAGATCACGCATCTTCCCGACAACGCAGACCGTTCCGTGGCAAAGCAAAAGTTCAAAATCACCAACTGGCCCACCTACAATAAAGCCCTCATCAACCGTGGCTCCATAACTTTCTGGCTGGATGATGAAGCTATTCAGGCCTGGTATGAGTCAGCAACACCTTCTTCACGAGGCAGACCTCAGCGCTATTCTGACCTTGCCATCACGACTGTGCTGGTCATTAAACGCGTATTCAGGCTGACCCTGCGCGCTGCGCAGGGCTTTATTGATTCCATTTTTACACTGATGAACGTTCCGCTACGCTGCTCGGATTACAGCTGTGTCAGCAGGCGGGCAAAGTCGGTTAACGTCAGTTTCAAAATGCCCACCCGGGGTGAAATCGCACACCTGGTAATTGATTCCACCGGGCTGAAGGTCTTCGGTGAAGGAAAGTGGAAAGTCAAAAAGCATGGCCAGGAACGCCGCCGTATCTGGCGTAAGCTGCATCTCGCCGTTGACAGTAAAACACATGAAATCATCTGCGCTGACCTGTCGCTGAACAATGTGACGGACTCAGAGGCCTTCCCCGGGTTAATCCGGCAAACCCACCGGAAAATCAGGTCAGCCGCCGCCGATGGCGCTTACGATACCCGGCTATGTCACGATGAACTGCGGCGTAAGAAAATCAGCGCGCTTATCCCGCCCCGAAAAGGTGCGGGTTACTGGCCCGGTGAATATGCAGACCGTAACCGTGCAGTGGCTAATCAGCGAATGACCGGGAGTAATGCGCGGTGGAAATGGACAACAGATTACAACCGTCGCTCGATAGCGGAAACGGCGATGTACCGGGTAAAACAGCTGTTCGGGGGTTCACTGATGCTGCGTGACTACGATGGTCAGGTTGCGGAGGCTATGGCCCTGGTACGAGCGCTGAACAAAATGACGAAAGCAGGTATGCCTGAAAGCGTGCGTATTGCCTGAAAACACAACCCGCTACGGGGGAGACTTACCCGAAATCGGTAATGACTCCAACTTACTGATAGTGTTTTATGTTCAGATAATGCCCGATGACTTTGTCATGCAGCTCCACCGATTTTGAGAACGACAGTGACTTCCTGCCCAGCCTTGCCAGATGTTGTCTCAGATTCAGGTTATGCCGCTCAATGCGCTGCGTATATCGCTTGCTGATAACGTGCAGTTCTCCCTTCAGGCGTGATTCATAAAGCGGCCAGCCATCCGTCATCCATACCACGACCTCAAAGGCCGACAGCAGGCCCGGAAGACGCTCCAGCGTGGCCAGCGTGCGTTCACCGAATACGTGCGCCACAACCGTCCTCCGTATCCTGTCATACGCATAAAACAGCCAGCGCTGGCGTGATTTAGCGCCGACGTAGCCCCAGTGTTCATCCATTTCAGCGCAGACAATGACGTCACTGCCCGGTTGTATGCGTGAGTTTACCGACTGCGGCCTGAGTTTTTTAAGTGTCGTAAAATCGTGTTGAGGCCAACGCCCATAATGCGTGCACTGGCGCGACATCCGACGCCATTCATGGCCATATCAATAATTTTCTAGTGTGTACCGGGCTGAGAGGCGGTGTAAGTGAACTGTAGCTGCCATGTTTTACGGCAGTGAGAGCAGAGATAGCGCTGATGTCCGGCAGTACTTTTACCGTTACGCACCACGCCTTCAGTAGCTGAACAGGAGGGACAGCTGATAGAAACAGAAGCCACTGGAGCACCTCAAAAACACCATCATACACTAAATCAGTAAGTTGGCACCATTACCCCTTTCCCGGTGAATGCAGACTGATCCATCAGCATGCTTTATCCTTAATGAAGTAAGCTCCCGGCGATAAACCCACCACTTTACTAAGGGTATTGTCCTTTAATTAACCAGCACACACAAGTAATCAGTTACTTACATACTTCAATAATAAGTGGCAGCGCCTTTTATCATCAGATCGGCAATCAGAAATAATATTAACGAAACGCCAGACTTACCGAAGCCGGCATCAAGTTTGCTCGTTGAGCAGGACCATCATTTTTGCTGCAAAAACAGCAGAATGAGCGGTTCCCATTAACGAAGGGGAATCCACTCAAAAGCGGAGACATTCCTGCGGGATTAATAAGCTTCGCCTTCGCCGAAGGCGCCGTCCACCAGGCAAATTCTCGCTGCAAAATGCGCAGCAGCCTGCAGTGCTGCGGTGATATTACCGTGCTGACGTAAATGGAGCAGAAACGCAGTGATAAACGCATCACCCGCACCTAATGTATCCACTGGTGTTACCGTCTCCGGCTCCTGCTGATACCAGTCTTTACCATCGAACAGAAGTGCACCTTGCTCGCCACGCGTCGCGACCGCCAAACCGCTGCCTGCCTGCACCGCCTGCACCAGAAGTTCACGCGTTTCTACCAGCGACCATCCCGCACAGGAGAAAAATGCCGCGTCGAGCCAGCGGCATAATGGCAGCGCCTGTGCGATGACAAAATCATCTGAGAAATCATATGAAAGCCATCCGGATAACGTTGCCAGCGCAGGTAGTTGCGCATCAATATAGCTGTAGCTGCTGGTGTGGATCAGCGAGAAATCATTAAGCCAGTCCATCTGTTGCAAAATAAAGTCCATCGATTCCGTCTGGCGCACACCGCCGAGATTCGAACCGAGAAACACCCGTTCCCCCTGTTCAATCGTCAGCCGCGCATAGCCATTTTCACCCGCAACCTGACGGCAATGGCGTATATCGATGCCGAACTTTGCCAGCGCACGCATCACATGGTCAGCCGCCGCATCGTTACCAAAAATGCCCAGATAGGCAGCCGATGCATCCAGCATCGCCGCATACACGCTGAAATTGAGCGCGTTGCCTCCAGGATACCGTACACGCCGGTGTTCATATTTATCGACAACGTTGTCGCCTATGCCAATGACTTTCATTGATCGCCGCCCTTAGTAATCCACCACGCCCATATAGCGGCGGGTTGAGAGCGGATGCTGGCGGATATCAGCCAGTGCCGCACGGTAGTCGCACATGATGCTGTAAAACAGCACCGGGTTAAAGTAGTCCACCACTGATGCAGGCAGCGCATTCAGGCCCAACTCGCGGGCGTCCACAACCTCTGTTTTGTCGTTATAACGATTCAGGAACGCCTGCGCACGCTGATCCAGAGCACGTGTGCGGCCTTCATTCATCAGGAGGATAAAGGGTACGTGATTATCGGTGACTTCAAATGGGCCATGAAAGAACTCGCCGCTGTGAATAGAAGCGGCATCGAGACGCTGCATTTCCATCAGTGAGCAGATGGCGAATCCATAGGCATGCCCGTATGAGGCGCCACTCGAAAGCACATAGAACAGGGACTCATGCTGATAGCGTTCTGCGAACGCGGCGCAACGGGTTACCACCTTAGCGCGGGCCTGGCGGATCACCGTATCGATTTGCGCAAAGCCATGCTGGAAAGCCTGCCATTCGGCAAAATCTTCCACCTGATACAGCGTATCCATGCACAGGCTGAGGATCAGCGCCATCGGGTTTTCGGTGACCAGCGTATCATCACCCCATTTATATAACAGGTTATGGTCGGCCCATTGCAGCAGTTCCGCTTCCGCATTGTGCGTAAGCGTGATAGTGGCGGCACCACGGTTTTTTGCCAGTTGAGCCGCAGCCACAGACTCTGGCGTGTTGCCACCATGCGAACAGACAATCACGAGTGACGAGGCACCTAACGCGCGCGGTGCAGCATGCACAAATTCATTGGCAGTCATCATCCATGAGCGCAGATTTTCACTCTGCTCATTGAGGAAATAATGAGCAGGATACATATCGACCAGCGAGCCACCGCAAGCGACCAGGAAAACCTGACGCAGCGGCTTATCCTGAAAATGGCTGCTCATCAGGGAGGTAATGATGGGTTGGGTCTGCATGGGGTTAATCACCGTAGATATTGAAATTGAAGTATTTTTTCGCTAAACGATCATAGGTTCCGTTGGCGCGAATCGCGGCGATCGCCTTGTTAAAACGGGCCTGCAAATCTATATCATCCTGCCGTAACCCGATCCCGGTGCCGGGCCCAAAGATCTCATCATCTTTGACTTGCGGCTGGATTAGCGTGAACTTTTGGCCCTGGGGTTTGCTCAACAGCGCTTCAGTGATCACCACCGCATCATCGAGCGTGCCATCAAGGCGGCCATTAATCAGATCGGCATAGACCGATTCCGCATCCGGATAAGCAACCACCTCAACGCCCGCGTTGCGCCAGTATTTGTTGGCATAACTTTCAAATACCGAACCCTGCTGGACGCCAATACGTTTACCTTTCAGCGATGCCGCCGTGGGGGCGAGCGAACTGCCTTTAGCGGTCACCAGGAATGCGGGAGTATTGAAGAGTTTGTCACTGAAAGAGATGGCTTTTTTACGTTCATCAGTGATCGACAGAGAAGAAAGAATGGCATCAAATTTCTTTGCCTGAAGTGCCGGAATAAGCCCGTCGAAGCTGTTCTGTACCCAGGAGCATTGCACTTTCATCTCCGCGCAAATCGCATTACCAAGGTCGATATCGAAACCGATGAGCTGACCATTGGCATTTTTCGATTCAAACGGTGGGAAGGTCGGGTCGATACCGAAACGCAGCTGATCCGCCGCCGCCGACGTGTGAATGCAGCCTAACATGGCTATCGCTGAAGCAAGCCCGGCGATGGCTTTTTTAATTTTCATAGCTGTTCCCCCCAATGTTTAAACATACCAAAAAATATACCACGAAGATTGATATACGCTCGATCTGGCGGATATAGCAACAATAATTCGCGAATAATAACCAAAAAAATTGTCGTGGTATGTTATGCTTAGTGTCACGCCATACCGATATAAATGATTTTTATTTTGTATAATCAACTGATTGATTTCCTATTTTTTGCTTTCCATAACCGACACAAAACAGACCATGACCAGCCCAGTAAAACAGACCAGAAGGCCGCGCAGGAGCTATCTCGACGCGCGCAAAAAACTACTCGGAATGCTCAATTCACCCGATTTCAACAGCGGCGATCAGATCCCCGCAGAGCGCGAATTAAGCGAGGTGTTGGGTATCAGCCGTGTGACAGTGCGAAAAATCATCACTGAATTGATTGACGAAGGCGTGCTGGAAAGACGGGGGAATCAGGGAACCTGGTTGGTCGATACGGCGATTGAACGCCCGCTACAGCCTGCGCTGGGCATCAGTAAAATTCTTGAATTGAATGGCGCAGTGCCCAGCAGCCAGTTGATCTACTTCCATATTTCCGCGGCCAGCGCCCGCATTGCACGGCTACTGCACATTGAAGAGGGCGATCCTTTAGTCATGATCAAACGCCTGCGCCTGGCTGATGGACACCCTTTCTGCATCGAAACCAGTTACTTACCTCAAGCCCGTGTCGCGGATTTGAGCGCTGATATGTTAGAAAAAGAAGGGTCGCTTTATCGCCTGCTGGCTGAACGTTACGCTATTCACGATGTGTACGATGAAGGAACCATCCGGGCAGCGGCGATGAGCGAAGAGGAGCATCAACTGTTGCAGGCGAAACCAGAGAGCCCGGCGCTGGTCTACCGTGGTGTGATTTACGATAGCCAGCATCAGCCGATTGAGTATCTGGTCTCGGTGAATCACCCGCAACGCGTCGCTTTTCGCATCAATGGCGGCCTGAAGGAAGTGGACGTGTTTTCACCGTGACGGGCTATTGCATGTTTTCGCCGCCAGCGGGGCGTGGATAATGGCTTCCGCCATTTGGCCGGCACCAATAAAATGTACATTTGCCATGAGCGGCAACGCCTTATTGAAAGCGATATTCACCGCGACCGACGCGAAAACGCTGGCCTTTCAGCGACGGATCAGAGGCGTTAAAAACCAGTTCGACTAATCGATTGGCCTCCCCCTGACGAAAGAGAAAGCGCTGCTGTCCTGCGGACAGACCTTCAGACAGTTCATTAAAACCGAACAACGCGTGCCAGTGCTCACGCGCGGCCTGCGGATCCTGCACCTCAAAAATGGCGCTCTGTAATGTCACTTCGCCTGCCGGATGCGGCTTGTCGAGCCCCTGAGCGCGTAGCCGCGTTAGCCGTGCGTTATCATCTTCTCCCCATTGCAGAACAAAGGGATACGGCAGGCCGTTAAAATCCCCATCAATGGTAAAAATACGCCAGCTAATGACGTTTCCTTGCGGGTCGTTGCGCTGGCCGTTAACAATTGGCGAGACCTGTAACCCTTGACTGCGCAACTCTGCATGCGTCTGGTCAATATCATCCGTGCGCAACGCTACCCGGTGCAGCACCTGGTTTTCGGGCAAGAGTTGCGCCGCATCACGGGAGAGCAAAAAATCGGCCTACGCCGAAGCCAGCTCAACATAATCGTAAATGGCGAGAAACTCGATGAAGGTAAGCCCGAAATAACTGAGCGCATTCCAGGTTCCCCAGCCAGGGTGACGCCCACCGGCAAACGCGTTGAGCCCCTGCCCGGCAAACGTTGCAATCGCCTCGTCCGGCTGGTTCACAAACTGAACAGCGTGATCCCATTTTAATGTTGTCATGAAGCCTCCTGAGACTGATAGAAACGCAGGCGGCAGGCGGCATCCCCCCGCGCCAGCGCCGTCTCAACCGCTAGCTGCACGCCATCAAGCGCATCGGTTAACGCATGATCCCCCTCCATGCAGATATCACACAGCGTCTCAATCTGCCGGGCATCGCGTCCCTGCTGGCGCCAGCAATTGACGTAAGGGCAATAATGGAACAGCACAATAAACTCTGACGGGCTGGCTGAAACGGTCTCCATTTCGTAAACCCGCGATTCCAGGCCACGGGTAAACACGGCGGCAAACTCCTGCAGGTCGTGACCATGACGCATCTTCGCGCGCACGGAACGTCCGATATCACGGCCATAATGGCGGATAGCGTCACGCGCATAATCGTCAGGCTGATGGCGTTGTCGGGACTCATCAAGCAAATAGCCAAGCGTGGCCGCGCGTTTTTCGGTAATGGCACGCAGCGCCAGGGTAACTTCGTCGTCCAGGGTCGGCGCGTTGTGCGCCGAAGCGGGCTGTTTTGTACTCATCAGACAGCACTCCCCTTGAACGATTATTCCCAGTCGGTATTCACTTTGACGTTTTCCGCGCGCGGCAGACCGTAAACATCTTCGTCATACCACTTGCGGGACAGCGCAGCGAGCGTGCCGTCCTTTTTGAGGGCAGCGAGTTCGTTGTCGATGGCTTTGATCAGTTTCGGGTCAGCATTCTTTTTGTATAAATAAACGTTAGGGAACAGGCCGACAGACTCGGAGGCTTTCAGATTGAGATTGAGGGCTTTGTTTAACGCCAGTAATGCGCCAATCGGATAGATAGCCGCATCGTACTCTCCGGAAGCAACGGCTTTGAAAATGTCCGCCGCAGACTGCTCGCCGTTCGGTTGCAGATTGATTTGCTGCCCAGGGTGTTTCTTGTTGTAGTTATCAATAACGGTGTAGCGCGCATCGGAGGTATGAATCGGCACCAGCTTCTTCTTGCCGCTCGCCAGATCGCCCAGAGTATGAATATCGTTTTCATTGTTACGCACAATTAAACGCAGGTCGCTAATCCCCGAAGGCTGACCGGAGGGTAATGGTGCCAACTTACTGATTTAGTGTATGATGGTGTTTTTGAGGTGCTCCAGTGGCTTCTGTTTCTATCAGCTGTCCCTCCTGTTCAGCTACTGAAGGCGTGGTGCGTAACGGTAAAAGTACTGCCGGACATCAGCGCTATCTCTGCTCTCACTGCCGTAAAACATGGCAGCTACAGTTCACTTACACCGCTTCTCAACCCGGTACGCATCAGAAAATCATTGATATGGCCATGAATGGCGTCGGATGTCGCGCCAGTGCACGCATTATGGGCGTTGGCCTCAACACGGTTTTACGTCACTTAAAAAACTCAGGCCGCAGTCGGTAACCTCGCGCATACAACCGGGCAGTGATGTGATTGTCTGCGCTGAAATGGACGAACAGTGGGGCTACGTCGGCGCTAATTCACGCCAGCGCTGGTTGTTTTACGCGTATGACAGGATACGGAGGACGGTTGTGGCGCACGTATTCGGTGAACGCACGTTGGCCACGCTGGAGCGTCTTCTGGGCCTGCTGTCGGCCTTTGAGGTCGTGGTATGGATGACGGATGGCTGGCCGCTTTATGAATCACGCCTGAAGGGAGAACTGCACGTAATCAGCAAGCGATATACGCAGCGCATTGAGCGGCATAACCTGAATCTGAGGCAACATCTGGCAAGGCTGGGCAGGAAGTCACTGTCGTTCTCAAAATCGGTGGAGCTGCATGACAAAGTCATCGGGCATTATCTGAACATAAAACACTATCAGTAAGTTGGAGTCATTACCGACAGCGATTATCTGCAATCCAGTCGTCCAGGAAATTAACCATCGTTGCTATCTGTTCCAGCCGTCGGCTGCTGATGGCGCTGCCGCGCATCCGCCAACATGGACAGGCTAATTTTACGTACCTCGATTTTGCTCTGTTCGATATGGGCGCGCAGCATTAGCAACGCGTCGTCGCGCTTGCGACGGAACAGCGCATTGAGGATGCGGCAATGCTCATCATAGGTATGATCCACCCGGGCACTTTTAAAAAAATCCAGCCGGCGGACAATACGGATATGCTCTGTCACCTCCCGGTGCACCCGCAGCATTTCCAGATTACCGGAGGACGCGACTAAGTCGATATGGAAATTTTCATCCATCTCCGACACCACCGACGGCGCCGACTCGCGCTCTGCTTCGGCCACAAGCCAAATTCGGCCAAGCGCAGTCAGCTTCGCAGGCGTGTCAGCCCGAGCGCAGATGCGATCCACTGCCGCGCTCTCAAGCACCACGCGAAGATCGTAAAGGTTATCTATACGACTAAAATCCAGCGGGCGTACCGTCCAGCCGCGGCGAAAAGCCACGTCCAGATAGCCCTCTCGCTGTAGCCGGTATAGCGCATCGCGCACCGGAGTACGCGAAACCTCGAAGCGTTCGGCTATCTGCGTCTCGGTAAAACGGTCATGGGGCAATAGATAAAAATCAAAGATCTCCTGCTTCAACTTTTGGTAAATATGCTCGGCCAGCGCGTTACTCTGGCTGATAATTTGACTCATAACCCTACGCCTTGGTTGTTCAAGCACTACGTGATACTACTGGGTATTCAGGGCTGATTCCAGCGCGGCCAGTGATGCTGTACGCCCAACGATGCCGCCCTGGGCGACAATCATCGCCAGCGTCGCCTGTTTGAATGCTGGGAAATAGCTTTCTGTAGCATCCTCTATCAGCAGGCAGCGATAGCCGCGGTCGCAAGCTTCACGCATGCTGGTTTGTACGCAAACTTCGGTGGTCACACCGGCAAATAGCAAATGGCTTATGCCGTTGTGTCGCAGCCGCGCATCTAGCCCGGTGGCGAAAAACATGCCTTTGCCGGGTTTATCTACTGTCCACTCCCCCGTCAGCGGCGCTAGCTGGTCAATAATCTGATTACCCGGCTCGCCGCGAATCAGGATGCGTCCCATCGGTCCCGCATCGCCGATGCGCAGCCCCGGCCGTCCATGCTCATATTTTGCTGGCGGACAGTCAGAGAGATCCGGCAGGTGAGACTCGCGAGTATGAATTACCTGTATGGCATGCCGCCGCGCCAGTAACAGTAATCGCTCCACCGCAGGTATAATCTCCCGCAGCGGGGCGACGTTGTTGCCGAGCGCGCTTCCAAACCCGCCTGGCTCGATAAAGTCGCGCTGCATATCGATAATTACCAGCGCACAATGCGCCGCCATAAAACAAAAAGCGTCTGGTGTTGCCGCTACCCTTATCATATGCTGCTCCCGCGCTGTGTTCCCCCTGCCATATAGTGTCCTAGCTCGCCGCGATCCTCTATCGCCGCCGCGTCTACAGCATAGTTGATATGCCCAGCGTGAATTACCATAATCCGATCGGACAGCGCCAGCAGCTCATCCAGGTCCTCGCTTAGCAGTAGCACTGCCGCCCCCTGGTTGCGTGCTTCAACGATACGCTGGTGGATAAGCGCCACCGAAGAAAAATCCAGCCCGAAAACCGGATTGGAGACCACTAGCACCGAAACGTCTTCAGTTAGTTCCCGGGCCAGTACCGCCCGTTGGACATTACCGCCGGACAGGGTTCCAATAGGCCGTCCCGGATCTGCTGGACGCACCTGAAATCGGCCGATCAGCTCTCGCGCATGCCGATGGATGGCTCGACGATCGATGAACCAGCCCTGGCGGCATAGCGGGGGCCGATCATAGTTGCGTAGCGCTAGATTATCCGCCACACTCATGCCGGCGATACAGGCGTTGCGCAGCGGTTCTTCCGGCAGGCTAAAGACCCTTTCACGCTGCATCTGCCGCCGGCTGGCAAGATAGCGTTTACCATTGACGCGGATTTCGCCGCTGCGAATACGGCGCTGGCCAAGCAGTGCCTCGGTCAGCTCTCGCTGGCCATTGCCGGAAACTCCAGCGATGCCGACAATCTCCCCCGGCCGTACAGCCAGCGACAGACCGGAAACCGCCAGCGTGCCTTTGTCGCCGGTAATGCTCAGATCCCGCAGTTCCAGCCGTGGTGCCAGCGCCTCGTTTACCGCTGGTCTATCGCGGTTAAAAGCGCGGGTATCCGCCTGCCCCATCATCCATAGCGCCAGCTGTTCCGTTGAGGTCTGCGCCACAGCTGTACTGCCCACTAGGCGGCCCTTGCGCAGCACCGTCACATCATCGGCATAGGCGCTCACCTCACGGAATTTGTGGGTGATCATCAGTACCGATACTTCGCCGCGATGGGCCATATCGCGCATCAGCCCCAATACCTCGTCCGCCTCCTGTGGCGTCAATACCGAGGTAGGTTCGTCAAGGATAATAAAATGGCGATCGAGATAGAGCTGCTTTAAAATCTCCAGCTTCTGCTTTTCGCCGGCGGCCAGATGACTTACCGGCCGTGAAATATCCAGGCGAAACGGCATGCGCGCCATAAATTCCGTCAGCCGCTCGCGCTCTTGTTTCCAATTAATACGCCAGGGTAGATCGTCACGGGACAGTACCAGATTCTCCGCTACGCTCAGCCCAGGCGCAACGGTAAAATGCTGATATACCATGCCTATGCCCAGTCCATGGGAATCGCGCGGCGTACGCATCTCCTGCTCGCGGCCGTTGACCAATAACGTGCCTGTGTCGAGAGGATCGTAACCGACGATGCCTTTTACCAGCGTACTTTTACCGGCGCCGTTCTCCCCCAGCAGGGCATGCACGGTTCCGGCGCGTACTCTTAGCGACACGTCATCCAGGGCGCGGAAGGCGCCGAACTGTTTACCGGCGCCGACGGTCTCCAGACTAAGCGCGCGCATCATCATTCACCGCCTAGCGCATCGAGTAACATAGCAGCGCTAGCCACCGCGCCAAATACCCCACCCTGCATCTTGACCATGCTCAGCGCCGCCAGATGGTTCTGATAGTCGGTGGCACCGCAGCAGTCCTCAAGTATCAGGCACTCAAAGCCACGATCGTTGGCTTCGCGCAGGGTGGTATGTACACAGACATCGGTAGTGATGCCGGTCAAAATCAGGTGAGTGATGCCGCGGGTACGCAGAATAAGCTCCAGATCGGTGGCGTAGAAAGAGCCTTTGCCGGGTTTATCAATGATCACTTCTCCCGGCAGCGGCGCCAGTTCCGGGATGATTTCCCAACCCGGCTCGCCGCGTACCAAAATACGTCCACAGGTGCCGACATCACCAATGCCGGCACCCAGACGCTGGGAGCGCCAACGCTTATTGTCTGGCAGATCGGACAGATCTGGACGGTGACCTTCACGGGTATGGATAATGGGAAAACCTTTCTCCCGCATCCGCGCCAGTACCCGTTTAATCGGCGCGATGGGGGCACGGGTCAGTGATAAATCGTAACCCATACTGTCTACATACCCGCCCGTGCCGCAGAAGTCGGTCTGCATATCGATAATGACCAAAGCGGTATTTGAAGTCGTCAGCTGACCATCATAGGGCCAGGGATAGGGGTCGGAGGCAAGGTAACGTTCGTTCATCGATCATTATTCCTTTTTAGCAAGGTAGTCGCGCTGCGGCGCTGGCAGTCCGCAAGATGTACCGTCGGTATGAACCACTTCGTCCTCCCAGGGCAGACGGTAGCATCCTGCGGTCAGATCGTGCATATAGCTATAGGGACAGTCGCGCGCCCCGCCCCGTACCGCCGAATAACCGCGGTGACCGAACTGGTAGATGTTATTTTCTACGCCCCAGTGACGTCGGGCCTCGCGCACCAGATCCGGGCGCATTTCGCAGCAGACGATCTCATCGGCACGACCACCGCCGCTGGCCATGAGCGTACCGTCAAAGTCCACAAACATCGCCTCACCCATAGAGTCAAAGGTGCCGTCCGAGCCGCACATGCAAACGCTGGCGGTTTGCATCAAGTTGGTAAAAGCGTTGGCTTGATTGGTGATCTGCCAAGCGTGGCGGATCGGCGCGGTATAGCCGGCGGTACGGATCATAATCTCCGCGCCTTTATAGGCACATTCACGCGCCATTTCCGGAAACATGCCATCATGGCAGATAATCAGCGCCAACTTGCAGCCGCGCGGCCCGTCGCATACCGGAATACCGCCGTCGCCCGGCTCCCATGGCTCAACGGGTACCCAAGGATGCATCTTGCGGTAGTAGAGACGGATTTCTCCAGTATCATCGACGATAATACCGCTATTGTAAGGATTGCCATGAGGATTGGCCTCCATAATCGAAAAGCAGCCCCATATGCGGTGTTCGACGCAGGCTGCGCGCAGCGCGGCCACCTCGGGCCCATCGAGACTACACATGACCTCAGGGGAGGTATCCATTGATAGGCCCTGCAACGAATACTCGGGAAACACAATGAGATCCATCGTGGGCATGCTTCGGCGTGCCTTGCCTACCATTGCTACGACGCTTTGCGTCTGCTGCCACAAGGCTTCCCTACTGTGGGGATCAGGCAGCGCCAACTGCGCCAGGCCGATGACTACCCCATGAGGGGATTTATTTAAACCACCAAGTCCGCTAGACATGATTATTTCCTCTTATCGGGTGAGAGAGAGTTCGCCGGGGGCGCCTGTCAGGGTTCGGTCGGGGCGGCAGGTGATAAACATCACCAACAGAGTCAGGGCATAAGGCGCGGCGGCAAATAGGTAATAGCCGGTGCTGATGCCCACCGCCTGTAGCGCCGGGCCAATAGCGCCGGCGGCGCCGAACAGCAGCGATGCCCAAAGGCAATTAAGCGGGCGCCAGCGGGCGAAAATAACTAACGCCACTGCCATTAACCCCTGTCCGCTAGAGAGTCCTTCATTCCAACTGCCGGGATAGTAGAGCGACAGATAGGCGCCGCCGACGCCGGCAAGAAAGCCGCCGATCGCCGTGGCGGTAATGCGCACTCGCAGCGGCCGGTAGCCCATTGCCTGGGCCGACTCAGCGTGATCGCCCACCAGCCGAAGCATCAACCCCCAGCGAGTACTGCTCAGTCCCCAATGCAGCGCCAGCGCCAATCCTATACCGATGAAGAACAGCACATTGATATTCAGCGCCGAACGCACACGCTCATCGCCGCTCCAGCTACCCAGCGGCACGCTAGGCAGCATAGGCGCCTGCGGCTGAATAAAAGGTTTGCCGAGGAAAAACGCCAGGCCGGTGCCGAGCAGGATAAGCGCAATACCGAAGGCGATATCGTTAACCCGCGGCAGCGAACAAACCATGCCATGCAGCAGCCCTAGCAGCAGTCCGGCGCCGGCGGCGGCCAGGACGCCCAGCCACGGCGAACCTGTCATATAGGAGACCGCGTAGCCGGTCATGGCGCCTACCACCAGGATCCCTTCCAGACCGAGGTTAATACGCCCACCCTTTTCGGTCAGGCACTCTCCCAGGCTAACAAACAGAAAAGGCGTACCGACACGCACCGCGCCGGCCAGCAACGCCAGTAAAAAGGTGGTGAGATGCAAATCAGCCATGCCGAGGCTCTCCTTTTTGCGCTGCGCCCTGTGCCGCCAGTGCGATACGCCCCCGGGTTATACGCCCATTTAGCGCCTCCCAGGCGAGCAGGTTAGTAAAGAGTAACCCTTCAAGAATCAGCGTTGTGGCGTCGGGCAAGTCCAAACGACGCTGTAATAGGCTGCCGCTGGCCTCGATACCCCCGATTAACGTGGCGCATAGAATGATACCCAGCGGGTGTTGACGGGCGGCAAAGGCCACCAGAATGCCGCCCGTGCCGTAGCCGGCGATCAAAGCATCATTGGCACTCCCCTGCACCGCAGCTACCTCGAACATGCCGGCCAGACCGGCGGCGGCGCCTCCTAATACGCAGGTCAGCAGCATCAGCCGGTCCACAGGCAGGCCAATCATACGCGCGGTACGCACGTTACCCCCCACAACGCCCAGCGAGAAACCGGCCACGCTATAGCGCAACAGTACCCAGGCCAGAAGACAGGCGATGGCGCCGGCCGCCAGTCCCCAGTGCACTTCGAACGCATCGCTAATGTTGCCGATGGTATAAGTGTCATCCAACGGCATGGTAGAGGGTTTGTTTAAGCTGGCAGGATCGCGCAGGGGCCCCTCCACCAATTGGCGAAACAGCGCAATGGCAATATACGAGAGCAGTAGGCTGCTAATGGTCTCATTCACGCCTCGGCGCTGGCGCATCCAGCCGCTTAACCCGATCCACGCCCCACCCATCACCATGGCCGCCAGTGCCATGAATATCAGCATAAGCACTGGCGGCCAGGCCGGCAGCCACAATGGGGTGACTGCCGCCGCCAGCCCGCCGAGCACTAATGCCCCTTCACCGCCGATAATAATCAGCCCGGCCCGCGCCGGCAGCGCCACACATAGCGCAGTGAGCATCAACGGTGCCGCGCGCTGTAGGGTATTCTCCCAAGCGAATGACGAACCGAAGGCCCCTTCCAACACTAGCCGGCCGGCCTCAAGCGCAGGCTTGCCCTGTAATGCCAGGAACAGAATAAACAGCAGGCTTGAGGTGACAACTGCCAGCACCGTGGGCAGAGCTGGCAGTACTGCTCGCGTCGCGCCGGGCAATAGGAATCTCGCGTTCATCGACGGCACTCAGATTTGACCTCGCACGCCTTCCACCAGCCAGTTCATGCTCTCCAGCGAGACATCAGTTTGCGCCTTGATGGTTCCCTCCGGGATTACTAACTTTCCCTGGTTATCCTTAATCGGACCGGAGTAGATGGTAAAGGTGCCGTTCATCATCTGTCCCTTAATGTCATCGGCCTGCTGCTTGGCTGCGTCATTGACTTTGGCGCCATAGGGAGAGGTCTTAACAAAGCCTTCTTTCAAACCGCCGCGCATGAAGTTGATCATCGGTTCGCCTTTTTGCGCCGCCGCAACGTGAACGCGGTAGGGCGTCTCCCAGTTCCACTCAGCGCCGGTCAGATAGCCCTTAGGCGCCAGTGCTGCTTGGCTGACGTGGTAACCGCAAGTCATGGCGCCGCGCTTCTCAGCAATCTCTACCAGAACCTTCGGACCATCCACATGGCAGGTCAGGACGTCACAGCCCTGATCGATCAAGCTGTTAGCGGCCTCCGCTTCTTTCACCGGCAGCGACCAGTCGCCGGTAAAAATCACTGTCACAGTAATCGTCGGATCTACGCGGCGCGCACCGAGAGTGAACGCATTCAAATTGCGTAACACCTGCGGTACTGGCTTAGCGGCGATAAAGCCAAGCTTTTTAGATTGGCTCATATGACCGGCTACTATCCCATTGAGATACTGGCCCTCGTCGATATAACCAAAAAAGCTGCCGGCGTTTTTCGGATCTTTACCCTCCTGCCAGAGGCCGCCACAGTGAGCAAAGCGGATATCGGGGTATTTTTTTGCCATTTTGACGACGTGGGGGTCGAAATAGCCGAATGAGGTCGGGAAAATCAGCTGCGCACCGTCCTGACGAATCATTGCCTCCATTGTCTTCTGCACCGCGACTGTTTCCGGCACGTTTTCTTCTTCGATAACCTTCACATTCGGCAACTTTTTAATAATGGCCGCCGCTTGGGCATGTGACTGGTTATAACCGAAGTCATCGCGGGCACCGACGTAGATAAAGCCCACTACCAGCGGCTTATCTGCGGCGCGCGCCATAGTGAAGGGCATGGCGCAACCTAGGCCGAACAGACCGGCCAGCTTAATAAAATCACGACGATCTATGGACATGAAAAGTACCTTTTATTAGCAACTGCAATTAAACAGCGGCACGGTAAGCGCGCCATCCTTTAAAGGCGGTAATATCTACGGCATTCGTAAGCCCGGCGGGCTCGCAGATAAAACCCTTTACCAATCGCCCATCTGCCAGCTCGACGGTACCAATGCCGAGTGGCGGTGGCACGGCGGCAACAAAGGAGCCAAAGTGGCGCAGCGGCATCTGCCACAGCTCCAGCGCGATGGACTCCCCTTGCTCCGCTACCCGTACCAACCCAGGTTTGGCCGGCTTAGTGCCGGACAAGGCATATAACCGGTAAGCGGGGGCGGTGGTGGTTTCAGCCATCTTGCGAGCACCGCCTTCGATCAGCTGCCAATTCAATGGTTCGCCTTGAAGGTGAGCTCCTACTACTGCGACCTCCACGACGGGTTCATTAAACGTCAGCGGCTGTGCGCTAATGACATCGCTCTGGTCTGCACCGTTAAACAGTCCTTGCCAGGCAGCGGCGGTCTCGGCTAGAAGATGATCGGCACCGGCTGGCCCGATAAGCGTAATTCCAGCAGGCAGGCCATCGGCGCGGGGCGTGGCTGGCATTGCTAGCGCCGCCATGTCCATGAGGTTGACAAAATTGGTGTAGTATCCAAGCTGGGCATTGACCCTGACTGGCTCCGCCAGCACTTCATCAATAGTGGGCATACAGGGCGCGGTAGGCACCAATAGCAAATCCGTCTCCGCCAACAAACGCTGCGCCTGACGAGTCAAATCGTCCAAGCGGTAGCGGCTGCTAAACGCCTGTGCAGCGCTGAATTTATCCCCGTTAGCGATAATGCCCCTGACCACGGGATGGATAGCCTCCGGCCGGTTCCGGTAAAAGTCATCGATAGCGACGCGGCGTTCAGCTACCCACGGCCCTTCATAGAGTAGCGCCGCCGCCTCGGCGAATACGGCAAAGGGGACTTTACTGAAAATGATATCAGGCTGGCGACGAAGGGTGTCCAGGGCGGCGGCAAAGGCATCGGCGGCCTGCTGGTCGCCAAAAAATTCGCAGTCTGCCGGTATCGCTACACGACGATGGCGGCGGCGCACTGGCGCCATCGCCACCCGGCGTGAACGCCCATCTTGATCATCGTAGGCGGCCATTACCTGCGCCACTTGCCAGGCGCCGGCGACATCGGTGGCAAAGATAGAGACACAGTCAAGCGTCATGCAAGCCGGTACTACCCCGCTGCCGCTGAATAAGCCGCGGCTGGGCTTAAGTCCTACCACGCCATTGAAGCCCGCCGGTATACGCCCCGAACCAGCAGTATCGGTGCCCAGAGAGAAAGCCACTAAGCCTGTCGCCACCGCAACTGCTGAACCCGAGCTGGAACCCCCGGCGACCCGGCGCGGATCGATTGCGTTACGCACTATGCCATAAGGGGAGCGTACCCCTACCAGACCGGTGGCGAACTGATCGAGATTGGTTTTGCCGATCAGAATGGCGCCCGCGTCAAGCAGCCGGCGTACCACAAACGCATCCTGTTGCGCGAGGTAACTGAATTCGGCGCAAGCGGCAGTTGTCGGCAGACCGGCCACATCAATATTATCTTTGACCGCAAATGGCACACCGTACAGCGGCAGCGCCTTTAACAGCGCATTGCCATACTGTTGAGCCAATGCGTCCAGCTCCGCGGCGCGGTCTAGCAAATCAGCTTCACAAACACGATGGATCCAAATTTCCGGCTGCTGTTGATCAATTTTGCGGCCAATATCTTTTACCAGACGGCTGAGCGGCAATTCACCGCTTATAATGCTGGTTTGTAGTGAGTTAATGGTATTAGCTGTCACGATGAATTCTTTCTTGTGTACAAGATTGTTCTTGCTTAAGCATGATCCATGCCAATACGGTTAACCCAGGCGGGCAGTGAATAATCAGCGCAGAGAGTAAAGGCAAAGTATCAAAAAAGTGCACTCTGTTCAGGAAGGCCCCTCTATTTGCACCATGATGTGGCAACACCCCTCAATTTTCCATGGTCCAGAAGCCGCATAAGGAACGCGATGCAGCTTTTGTACAATCAACGTGATGGTGGCTGCTTTAGTTAATTGATTCGTTTAAAATATCCGATTTCAAGACTATCAAGCCGCAAACGTCAACCCGTATCATATGGCTAACTTGGCAATATAGCCGTCATCCAGACGGCTGCGTTCTATAAATATCCAGCAAGGTGATACGTCAATAAGTCACATCAATCTGGCCTGGCCTGATACTCTGATTGAACTCCCTAATTCATCTGCTATTTCTGCACGGATCAGGGAGCGCATTCCCATATCTTCCCCTTGAATAAGATCGATTGATCCACCATGCGGCCAGTTTATATCCCGTAAATAACCAGCAAATGCCGCAGAGGCAGCACCCGTAGCCGGATCTTCATAGACGCCGCCATAGGGGTCGGTTCCGGCTGAGGGCGAAATGACACCCTAAGCGTTAGCTCTGTGTCGTTGCACGATGTCAGCGACGGTATTCTTGCTGATACCGAGCTCGCGTGCGATCCGCGAACGTCAGCGCGAGGGAATCGTGCTGGCTAAGCAGCGCGGGGCCTACCGGGGACGAAAGAAATCGCTGAACAGCGAACAAATTGCCGAGTTGAAACGGCGAGTTGCGGCAGGCGAGCAGAAAACCTTGGTGGCCCGTGACTTCGGCATCAGCCGCGAAACCTTGTACCAGTACCTGCGGGAAGACTGACCATGCCACGCCGCTCAATCCTGTCCGCCACCGAGCGCGAAAGTCTGCTGACACTGCCAGATGGGCTTTGTTGAATAAATCGAACTTTTGCTGAGTTGAAGGATCAGATCACGCATCCTCCCGACAACACAGACCATTCCGTGGCAAAGCAAAAGTTCAGAATCACCAACTGGTCCACCTACAACAAAGCTCTCATCAACCGTGGCTCTCTCACTTTCTGGCTGGATGATGAGGCGATTCAGGCCTGGTATGAGTCGGCAACGCCTTCATCACGAGGAAGGCCCCAGCGCTATTCTGATCTCGCCATCACCACCGTTCTGGTGATTAAACGCGTATTCCGGCTGACCCTGCGGGCTGCGCAGGGTTTTATTGATTCCATTTTTGCCCTGATGAACGTTCCGTTGCGCTGCCCGGATTACACCAGTGTCAGTAAGCGGGCAAAGTCGGTTAATGTCAGTTTCAAAACGTCCACCCGGGGTGAAATCGCACACCTGGTGATTGATTCCACCGGGCTGAAGGTCTTTGGTGAAGGCGAATGGAAAGTCAGAAAGCACGGCAAAGAGCGCCGTCGTATCTGGCGAAAGTTGCATCTTGCTGTTGACAGCAACACACATGAAGTTGTCTGTGCAGACCTGTCGCTGAATAACGTCACGGACTCAGAAGCCTTCCCGGGCCTTATCCGGCAGACTCACAGAAAAATCAGGGCAGCCGCGGCAGACGGGGCTTACGATACCCGGCTCTGTCACGATGAACTGCGCCGCAAAAAAATCAGCGCGCTTATTCCTCCCCGAAAAGGCGCGGGTTACTGGCCCGGTGAGTACGCAGACCGCAACCGTGCCGTTGCTAATCAGCGGCTGAGCGGAAGCAATGCACGGTGGAAATGGACAACGGAATATAACCGTCGCTCGATAGCGGAAACGGCAATGTACAGAATGAAGCAGTTGTTGGGAGATTCACTGACGCTGCGTGACTACGATGGTCAGGTAGCGGAAGCTATGGCCATGGTGCGTGCGTTGAACAGGATGACAAAGGCCGGGATGCCAGAAAGCGTGCGTATTGCCTGAAAATCCAGCCAGCTACAGGGTCGTTCGCAAGAAATCTTATTTATTCAACAAAGCCGTACAAATATGAACGCTATATCCGGGAAAATGGAGATAAACCCGATCAGAAAGAAAAGCCATGACGGCTGTGGCAACAAAAGTCGCCAGAGAGGCGCATGCAATTGTAAAACAGGATATTGATTATAAAGGTTATTACGAAATAAGCCATGGGACGTTATTCAACGGGCCGTAAGGCGCATCGCGACCATTAGATAATGCTCAATGTCCATGGCTTCCTAAAATGCTGTGTTAAGTCCTGTCGGGCCATCCGGACCCTTGTATATCATGGTAAGCATATTTATAAGCCAGAAGGAAATGAGCGGTATCGGATGTAAAAATGAACCATTGTCTTTTTATCAGATGGCAGGAGCCCTTTGCGTAAAAACAGTTGACTCCGACGGTAGTCCGTTGTCCATCCGCATCTTCAACGGATATCCACGGTTTGCGACTATCCTGTCCAGCACCCTGACAATCCGTTGGGCCGGGATATTCAGGTCGAATTCTATCGCCAGTGCTTCGCGGTTAAAATCGTCCACCACATTGAAGGTACGCAAGCGTCTTCCACAGACCAGCGCATCGTGCATAAAGTCAATCGACCAGCTCTGATTAAGCGCCTCAGGTGTCGCGAGTGGAATCCACCCACTGCTAAAGTGTAGCCATAAGCAAATTATTGTATATTGTAAACCATGTGCCGTCTGCCTTATGACAATACAAAAGGATACATATCGTGAATCTGCCGGATACCTCAAGTGCCAAACCGCTGTATAAGCAGCTTGAAGACGCCCTGAAAGGGGCGATCTTAAGCGGAGAGTTTCAGCCGGGGCAACAGATCCCCACCGAGAACGACCTCAGCGCCAGCTGGCAGGTTAGCCGCGTGACGGTACGCAAAGCGCTGGACGCGCTGACGCGGGAGAATTTCCTTACCCGCGTTTCAGGCAAAGGGACCTTCGTCTCCGGCGAGAAGTTCCAGCGCAGCATGACCGGCATTATGAGCTTCAGCGAGCTGTGCCGCTCCCAGGGCCGACGCCCCGGTTCACGTACCATCAAATCTGTGTTTGAAGCGTGCGATGAGGACACCCGCGTCAAACTGAACATCCCGGTCGGTGAAAAAGCGGTGGTCATTGAGCGTATTCGCTATGCCGACGACGTACCGGTGTCGCTGGAAACCGTGTGGTTCCCGCCACAGTTTGCCGCGCTGCTGAATGAAGATCTCAACAGCAACTCCCTGTATGACACCCTGCGCGACAAGCACGGACTGTGGTTTACCCACTCCAGCAAAACCATTGAGCTGGTGTACGCCAGTTTTGAAGTCGCCCACTATCTTGGCGTCGCCAACCGCTATCCGCTGATCTCGATTAAAAGCGAGATGATTGATAACAAAGGCGAAATGTCCTGCATGTCTCATCAACTGATCGTCGGTGACAAGCTGCGTTTTACTGTCTGACCATGTTTTAGCCGTTGATCATCACCCCGTTACAGCGTAAATCGGGATCTGCGTCACGGATCCTTTTTTTTGCATCGGCTCTCGTTGATCTAAATGTATTCAAATGCTATACAATTTAAATGATACATTTAGATACATTGAATGGCGCGCTACCGTCACGCAGTTCGCGTCAGAAACGACCCAAGGGGAAATGTGATGAGTATTAAAGAAATCATTAGCGGCATTGTGGAGAACAAAACGGAGAAGGGCGGGATCACGCACGTGTACTACGTCGCCTGTGGCGGCTCGTATGCAGCGTTCTACCCGGCCAAAGCCTTCCTGGAAAAAGAAGCCGCCAAAGTCACCGTCGGGTTGTACAACAGCGGCGAATTTATTAATAACCCGCCCGTGGCGCTGGGCGACAACGCCGTGGTGGTGGTGGCGTCCCACAAAGGCAACACCCCGGAAACCATCAAAGCGGCCGAGCTGGCCCAAAGCCGTGGCGTGCCGGTCATCGGCCTGACCTGGGTGACAGATTCCCCGCTGGTGGCGCACTGCGACTTTGTAGAGACCTACAGCTTTGGCGACGGTAAAGATATCGCCGAAGAGAAAACCCTCAAGGGCCTGATTACTGCCGTAGAAATCCTTAACCAGACAGAAGGGTACGCCCACTATGAGGATTTCCAGGATGGCCTGAGTAAAATTAACCGCATCGTTTACCGCGCCTGGGATCATTTGCAGAACCGAGCGCAGGCGTTCGCCAGGGAGTACAAAGACGACAAAGTCATCTACACCATGGCGAGCGGCGCAGGCTACGGTGCGGCCTATTTGCAGAGCATCTGTATCTTCATGGAAATGCAGTGGATCCACTCCGCCTGCATCCACAGCGGCGAGTTCTTCCACGGTCCGTTTGAAATCACCGATGCCAACACGCCGTTCTTCTTTCAGTTCTCCGAAGGCAGCACCCGCGCGGTGGATGAACGCGCCCTGAACTTCCTGAAAAAATATGGCCGCCGCATCGAAGTGGTGGACGCGAAAGAGCTGGGGCTTTCTACCATCAGGCCGACGGTAATCGACTACTTCAACCATTCGCTGTTCAACAACGTTTACCCGGTTTATAACCGCGCGCTGGCTGCGATCCGCCAGCATCCGTTAACGACCCGTCGCTATATGTGGAAGGTCGAATATTAATCACACCAGGACTTGAAGCATGGGCAGGGACGCCCGGTTTATCGCTATTAACAAGGATCAATGATGGACATTAAGGTGATTGGCATTGGTGATAATGTCGTTGATAAATATCTTCATTCCGGCGTGATGTACCCCGGCGGCAACGCTCTGAATTACGCGGTGTATGCCCGGCTGGCGGGCAACAAAAGCGCATTTCTCGGGGCATTCGGTAATGACGCCGCTGCCCGGCACGTGCAGGATGCCCTGCAGGAGTTGCAGGTTGATATTCAGCGATGTCGGCATTACGACGGTGAAAACGGTTATGCCTGTATCCGTCTGGTAGAGGGCGACAGGGAATTTGTTACCAGCAATAAAAACGGCGTATTACGGGAAAATCCGCTGCAATTATCAGATGACGATCTCGATTATATTTCCCGGTTCGATGCGGTGCACTCCAGTATTAATGGTTTCCTGGAAACGGAATTAGAAAAAATAAAACAACTTAACGTCACGTTGTCGTTTGATTTTTCCGGGCGCGGTACCGATGACTATTTTAGACAGGTTTGTCCGTGGGTGGATTACGGTTTTATTTCCTGCGGTGCGCTATCGGTCGAAGAAGCTATTACTAAAATTCATACAATTTACGATTACGGCTGTAAACATGTTATCGCCACGCGCGGACATGAACAAGTCTATTACTATGCCGGAAACGAACTTATTGAATGGCAGCCTGTTTATATTCAGCCCGTCGATACGCTCGGCGCAGGCGATGCCTTTTTAACCGGTTTTATGCTCTCCATTCTGGCAGGCGGTAAAGCACCAGCGGAACGCGACGATATTATTCGCGCCATGTCGGCGGGGGGGAAATCAGCGGGCCAGGTTTTACATCATTACGGCGCGTTTGGTTTTGGTAAATCCTATTCCGGCTAACCACATCTCACTGATTATATAAAAACATAACTGGCATTCACTCCATTATCCGGGAGGAAGTATGTTCTGGACAGAATTGTGTTTTATCCTTATCGCCCTGATGTTTGGCGCTCGTATCGGCGGCGTATTTTTAGGTATGGTTGGCGGTCTTGGCGTCGGCGTTCTGGTCTTTGGTTTTGGGCTGACGCCCTCATCCCCCCCCATCGACGTTATTTTAATTATTCTCTCGGTAGTATTAGCAGCATCGTCATTACAGGCCTCCGGCGGACTGACTCTATTAGTCCGGCTGGCGGAAAAAATGCTGCGTCGCCACCCGCGCTATATTACGCTTCTGGCGCCGTTTATCTGCTATATCTTCACCTTTATGTCCGGCACCGGCCACGTGGTATATAGCCTGCTGCCGGTGATCTCCGAAGTGGCGCGGGATTCCGGCATTCGTCCCGAGCGTCCGCTGTCGATTTCCGTCATCGCTTCGCAACAGGCGATTACCGCCAGCCCAATTTCTGCGGCAATGGCAGCGATGATTGGCCTGATGGCGCCGTTCGGCATCTCCATCTCCACCATCATGATGATTTGCGTTCCGGCAACGCTGATTGGCGTGGCGACGGGAGCGCTCGCCACCTTTAATAAAGGTAAAGAGCTGAAAGACGATCCGGAATACCAGCGTCGCCTGGCAGAAGGTCTGCTCAAGCCTAACGGTAAAGCGGAGCTCAGCACGGAAATCGCGCCACACGCCAAACTCTCGGTGCTGCTGTTCCTGAGCGGCGCGGTGGTGATTGTCCTGCTGGGGCTGGTCCCGGGCCTGCGTCCGATGGTTGAAACCGCGAAGGGGCTGCAGCCGCTGTCAATGTCGGCGGCGATCCAGATTGTGATGCTCTCCTTCGCCTGCCTGATTGTGCTGCTGTGCCGCCCGCCGGTGGATCAGATCCTCAGCGGCAGCGTGTTCCGCGCCGGCGCGCTGGCTATTGTCTGCGCCTTTGGCCTGGCGTGGATGAGTGAAACCTTCGTCAGCAGCCATATCGACCTGATCAAATCGGAAGTGCAGGTGGTGCTGCAGGAGCATACCTGGCTTATCGCCATCATGATGTTCTTTGTCTCGGCGATGGTCAGCAGCCAGGCGGCGACCACCCTGATCCTGCTGCCGCTGGGGCTGGCGCTTGGGCTCCCGGCGTATGCGCTGATTGGCTCCTGGCCTGCGGTAAACGGCTACTTCTTTATCCCCGTGGCGGGACAGTGCCTCGCGGCGCTGGCCTTCGACGATACCGGCACCACCCGCATCGGCAAATACGTGCTTAACCACAGCTTTATGCGTCCGGGACTGGTGAACGTGATTGTCTCGGTGGCGATGGGCCTGATGATTGGCAAGATGATATTAGGCTGACTTTGTTCCTCGGCCCGCTTGTTCCAAGGGCCGTTTTTTATATCCTTTCGCGCCAAAGCCGTGCTAAAAGTCCATGATTACCTACTGAGACGCATTATGGCGCGATACCCTGTCCGGCAATAATTCTGGTGCAGCGATGTACTGCTCTGGCTTGAAGTGAGTGATGTTGAAGATATTTGTACCAGTAGATGGCTTTGTTGAATAAATCAGATTTCGGGTAAGTCTCCCCCGTAGCGGGTTGTGTTTTCAGGCAATACGCACGCTTTCAGGCATACCTGCTTTCGTCATTTTGTTCAGCGCTCGTACCAGGGCCATAGCCTCCGCAACCTGACCATCGTAGTCACGCAGCGTCAGTGAACCCCCGAACAGCTGTTTTACCCGGTACATCGCCGTTTCCGCTATCGAGCGACGGTTGTAATCTGTTGTCCATTTCCACCGCGCATTACTCCCGGTCATTCGCTGATTAGCCACTGCACGGTTACGGTCTGCATATTCACCGGGCCAGTAACCCGCGCCTTTTCGGGGTGGGATAAGCGCGCTGATTTTCTTACGCCGCAGTTCATCGTGACAGAGCCGGGTGTCGTAAGCGCCGTCTGCCGATGCTGCCCTGATTTTTCTGTGAGTCTGCCGGATAAGACCCGGGAAGGCTTCTGAGTCCGTCACATTGTTCAGCGACAGGTCTGCACAGATGATTTCATGTGTGTTGCTGTCAACTGCCAGATGCAACTTTCGCCATATACGACGGCGTTCTTTGCCGTGTTTTTTGACTTTCCATTCGCCTTCACCAAAGACCTTCAGCCCGGTGGAATCAACCACCAGATGCGCGATTTCACCCCGGGTGAACGTTTTGAAACTGACATTAACCGACTTTGCGCGCTTGCTGACACTGGTGTAATCCGGGCAGCGCAACGGAACATTCATCAGTGTAAAAATGGAATCAATAAAACCCTGTGCAGCCCGCAGGGTCAACCTGAACACGCGTTTAATGACCAGAACGGTGGTGATGGCGAGATCAGAATAGCGCTGAGGTCTTCCCCGTGATGAAGGCGTTGCCGACTCATACCAGGCCTGAATAGCTTCATCATCCAGCCAGAAAGTTATGGAGCCACGGTTGATGAGGGCTTTATTGTAGGTGGGCCAGTTGGTGATTTTGAACTTTTGTTTTGCCACGGAACGGTCTGCGTTGTCGGGAAGATGCGTGATCTGATCCTTCAACTCAGCAAAAGTTCGATTTATTCAACAAAGCCCTCTTGATGCCACCACCGTACCGCCAGAACAGTACGCAGAGGCTCCTGAGCCCCTCAGTATCAGCTGTGAAGTAACGTTCCGGCACGGAACACTTCGCCTCAACGGCACTCTCAGCGAAAAACTTCTGACCCTGCTGATACAGGAACTGAAGCGATGATACCGTTACCTTCAGGAACCAAAATCTGGCTCGTTGCCGGCATCACCGACATGCGCAACGGCTTCAATGGCCTCGCCGCAAAGATACAGACGACGCTGAAAGATGACCCGATGTCCGGCCACGTCTTCATCTTCCGGGGACGCAGCGGCAGCCAGGTAAAACTGCTCTGGTCCACTGGCGACGGACTGTGTCTGCTGACCAAACGACTGGAGCGCAGCCGCTTCGCCTGGCCGTCGGCCCGCGATGGCAAAGTGTTCCTGACCCCGGCACAGCTGGCGATGCTGATGGAAGGTATCGACTGGCGACAACCTAAACGGCTGCTGACATCCCTGACCATGCTGTAAATCTCTTTATCCTGGTTGTTGCTGAATAAGCCTGGTAAAATACGGGCTTATGAACGACACCTCTTCTGACGACATCCTTCTGCTGAAACAGCGCCTGGCCGAACAGGAAGCGCTGAACCGTGCCTTGCTGGAAAAACTGGCCGATCGTGAACGCGAAATAGACCACCTGCAGGCGCAGCTGGATAAACTCCGCCGGATGAACTTCGGCAGCCGTTCCGAAAAAGTATCCCGTCGTATTGCACAGATGGAAGCTGACCTGAAGGCGCTTCAGAAAGAAAGCGATACGCTGACCGGTCGGGTGGATGACCCGGCAGTGCAGCGCCCGCTGCGTCAGACCCGCACCCGCAAACCGTTCCCGGAGTCACTCCCTCGTGACGAAAAACGACTGCTGCCGGCAACGACATGCTGTCCGGACTGTGGCGGTGCGTTGAGCTACCTGGGTGAGGATGCAGCCGAACAGCTGGAGCTGATGCGCAGCGCCTTCCGGGTTATCCGGACAATACGTGAAAAGCATGCCTGCACTCAGTGCGATGCCATCGTGCAGGCTCCCGCCCCTTCGCGACCCATCGAACGGGGTATCGCAGGGCCGGGGCTGCTGGCCCGTGTGCTAACCTCAAAATATGCAGAGCACACACCGCTGTATCGGCAGTCTGAAATATACGGCCGCCAGGGCGTGGAGCTGAGTCGCTCGCTGCTGTCGGGCTGGGTGGATGCATGTTGTCGGTTGTTGTCACCGCTGGAAGAGGCACTTCAGGACTATGTCCTGACGGACGGCAAGCTCCACGCCGATGACACGCCCGTCCCGGTACTGTTGCCAGGTAACAAGAAAACGAAGACCGGGCGGTTGTGGACGTACGTTCGCGACGACCGCAACGCCGGGTCAGCGCTGGCTCCGGCCGTGTGGTTCGCTTACTCACCGGACAGAAAAGGCATCCATCCGCAGACGCATCTGTCCGGGTTCAACGGTGTGTTACGGGGTTTGAGGGCCAATGGAACGAGAACCTACGCTAAGGAGACAATTTATTGTTTAAATTGAAATTTAACGTTGAATAGCAGGCGGATACCTCCATTTATTCTTGACCAATTTTTGGGACTGACCGAATCCAAAAAGCCAGCCCCGGAGGGCTGGTTATTCAGTACAGGGCAATGAAAGGTATTAACCTGTAGGCTAATTTTGTTGGCGGTTATCGCAGCTACCCGGTCACTACCCTGTTAGTGTGAGTTTTCGTTCCACTGAGGAACGGGGATTGATGCGCGTCAGCGCATGTAAGGCGGCAGGATGAAACGACAGGTAGCACCGAGGGTTATCCGCCGATACCAATGAGGGATCGAAATGGATTGCCTATCAATTCCTTACCCTGAAAAGCCATAATCCACTAAAAGCGGCTCAGGGGCTTTTGTACGCGGTCGGAGTGGTCCCGACAAGGCGACAGCCGCAGTCGGGGCGTATCTCCGCGTTAGCGGGCCGGAGGGCCGCTTACGAGCGTGTACCAGACAACCGACCGCAGCACCACCCACAGCGATGAAGAAGAGTAGTTACAACACCCATCATTAAAAGCGACACTACTCCCGGCCTTCGGCCGGGGGCGGCGGCGCTTTTCAGTGGTGGGGAGGGGCTCCTGGCTTGCAAACCGGCGCTGGTTTTATGGTGAACTCCCTTTTGAATGCTGTAACTAATTTACTTCTCCGGTCGGGGCCCGTCGCGAAGCGATGGGAGCTACTTTTGAGGCGCTTGCGCCGATGTTTTTAAGTTATTCACTTTTTAAAGGGGATAACAGTAATGTCTTTTATTTGGTTTTATCTTTTATATTACGTAAGTAATTAAAAGATAAAACCGAAAGAGTAATTGCAGGATATCGTTGGCACTTCAACAGTACTTACCCACAACCTGTACCACACTTACTCCCGCTATCGGCAGGTAAACACGTAAAACCAGCCAACGGGGCATGCTGTTAACTAAAGGATTGTTCATTTTCCAGGCAGGGTTTTATTTATGGCGAGTGGGATCCCCGCCAGTCAAGGCGGTTCATACGCGGCCTTTTCAGGCCAGTACGGGGGGTTGGGAGAAATATTCCCGTTTACGCTGGCGAGCTACGTCGCGCCTGGCTTTCATTCGCGATAAACCGGCGGCGGCTTTGCGGGTCCAGTTCTCGACTCTGATGGCAATCAGGCGAATATCTCCCGACGAGATGACTTCATTCGGATCAGCCTCCAGTAGCCTGGCGCGTTCACGGTATGCCTGTTTCAGGGGAATTCCCAGAATGGCAAAGAACTCCTCAGTCACCTCTATGTGCTTACAGGCGCAACGGGCGTCATAAGGATTGAAGGGAGCTTTTTCTGTGATGATGGCATTAAGCCAGGAGAGGCGATCGCATCCGCGGCTGGCCCGGGAAATCGACTTATGACCGCCATCACTGCGCGTTGCCAGGCCTGCGCGTTCAGCCAGTGTTTCAAGGTTGTGCCGGATCTGCCAGTCCCGTAAATCAAGATCGTCGAGAATGGCCAGCATCAGCTCGCACAGCGTTTCAATGCCGTACATATTTGCTTCATTGACCCAGTATCTGTTATGCCGGATACGACGCCGCAGTTCTGCTTTGATTTTCTGACGGCCCGCAGGGGTGGCAAGTGACCTGATCCACCGGTTCAGGAACCGGCGGCGGCGACGAGAAGCCACGTTATAGCAAGGGGTCTGATTGGGTACGCCCGAAGGACGAGCTTTAAGATGAAGACCTGTTTCAGTCACACCCGCCCGGACTTATGGCGAGTAGGGGTTGTGTTAGAATATGCATTTGCTATAATCCTTCACAGGCCAGCGCCTGCTTTTGGACCCCCTGATTTCTGAATCTCCCGCCAAGTTGATAGCAGATTTCAGGGGGTTTTTGCATTCAGGGGCCGTAAATTCGTCATCCCTTCCCTTTGGACGCTATTCCGGGAACGTCCCACCCAAGTAATTCCTACAAACCGTTGTAAACTACCATGTTGCGTAGCAAGGATCAATTTATAAAAGGAGATCCGTGAATGATCGCTCACAATAAAATCACGCATATATGCAATATATGACATAATCGCATATATATGATTTTTCACAAAAAAACCTGCATCACTAAGTCCTAAACGCATTCAAGATCGTATTGAAGTCCCTGTTTCTATAGGCAAGTCAGTGTACCACCTGCCGATAGCATCCCTGTGTGTTGTAACACTATCAGACCATAAAAAAAGGCCGCCTGAATAATCAGACGGCCTAAGGTTATTTTTTTTCTGCGGATGTTCCTTTTAACTGTTCGGCGAAAGCCAGACACTCAGACAGCCAGAATTGCCTTGTCTTCCCCTTTAACAGACTTACCGGTGCCGGTAATGTTATTTCTCGGAAAATATTGGTAGTGGCTGCCGCGACGCCTAGTTCATGCTCAGGTACACCCAGCATGAGCGCAAACTCGCGCGTCGTGATTTGTACATCGTTATCGCGGCGGGCTTTTTTTCTTTGTGTGTTTTCAGACATAACAGCCTTTGTTAATACGTCGATTTCCAGTCACGTCCCGTGTCCCAGCGGGACTGCCAGTGTTCCAGATAGACGCTGGCCACCTGTGGCATATCATTCAGAACCAGCACATTTTCTGAATTCGAATACTCCGCAGCTTTACTGAAGTTGAATGAGCCGGTTTCAACCGTGTTCTGGTCGATGATAATGACTTTGTCATGGTGGATTTTATAGGCATCCGTCAGACGCACGTTCACGCCGGCATTCACCAGGATATTGAGTGCCGCTTTCGAATATTTGTTCTGGTTTTCTCTATTATCCAGGATGACTTTAACGTCCACACCACGCCGGCTGGCGGACGCCAAGGCTTTCGCAATATCCGCAGCGGTAAAGTTGTATCCCATCATACGGACGGACTCACGGGCATGATGGATGGTGCTGAGCACCAGTTCCCGGGCGGTCCCTTCCGGGCTGAAACCGACCTGCACGGAAGGAGCGGCGATCGCTGACAGGGACGAAGAGAGTGTGGTGGCCATTACGGCCGCCACCACTATTTTTTTTAACATGGGGATACCTTTCATGATGTGGCCACCGGGACAGGCAGCCGAAGATCAGTAAACGAAACCGTCAACCTGTTGAGTGACGGCCGACTGGTGAATGTGCTGGTATTTTTCCAATTCATCCTTTTTGACGGACAGTTTTTCCGGCTCCGGGTATTCGACGCTGTAACGGCCCCGGGTCTCGGTCAGTACCGAGGCGGCGAGGCTGAGCAGCTGCGTCGCGCGCCGGACTGTATCGGGGGGCACGGGGGAGACTTCGTCGAAATACATGGCTTCATCGGCAATGGCATACAGCACGCCATCCTGAATGATCATGCTGTCAGGGGCGTGTCTGATGTTGTCGTTTTTCACGATGGCCATAATGCGGTTGATACTGGCCGGACGAGGGCGGTCACGGCGGACTTTTGCCGGCAGCAGGTGAGACAGGCTGTCATACGTTGGCCATTCCACCTCAACAAACCGGTTGATGCGGACGTCCTTGTCGGTGATTTTGTCGTCATCCGCGATGTACAGGGCGTTGTTCCGGATGACGGCCCCTTTGAAGACCGTGGCCTGCTCCCCCTGGTTTAAAGCCTGCAGTTCATCAAAGGGCAGTTTCGGTTTCTCCTGGACCGTAACGCGCCCGGTATCGGCATAGCTCCCCCCAATCGCGCCGGCGCGGTATTCCATACTGTCCTGAATGGCCTGGTATTCCATCCCGGCTGATTTCGCGGCGAACTCTGCGGTTTCAGTTGGATCGATGATGGTCCCGAAGATGCGGGTGAACATGTTGCCGAGCAGCGTCCAGAGCTTATCCCCCACGGCCGTTTTGAGCTTCTGCAGGTCCTGACCTGCCAGAACGAGCGCATAGCCGAGGGAGCGGACCTGGGTGGCCAGCTGACCGATGGTATCGGAGTAGTACGAACCGACCTCATCTGCCAGCCATAAAAAGGGAAAGCGGTCCCTGAATTTTTTGATAACCAGTATGTCTTCCGCTTTCCCCTCCATCCTTTCGCCCAGGTCCTGGCTCAGGATCATCGCCAGCTGGGAGGTTGTCAGCCGCCCCAACGTGAGCGCTTCTGACGCGGATAGCTCCAGTGCCGGGATAAGGATGACGAGAATACGGTCATTGTGGACCACATCCCGCAGGTCAATATCGCCGGCGCCGGATGAAAACACGTGGCCATAGGTATCGCTGAAGAGTGACAGCATACGGTTGTACTGGCTCGTCAGATAACCATGCTGGTTACGCGCCTCCTGCGACCACTCTGATGGCTTGGTGATCAGGCTCATATCAAAGCCCGGCACGCTGGTTGAGAGATAATTACGCAGCCCGGTTCGAATTTCTTCGTGCCATTCCTCAGCTTCAGCCTGCAGATAGAGCTCCGCGAACTTATCCAGGGAGAGGTACTCCTGGATCAGCCGCTGCGACATCACCTTTTGTTCCTTGCGGCTTTTGTAAATCAGGGCCTTTGTCAGGACCTGGTTCATCCCCTTGGCTTTCTCCTGCCAGGTACGGTCGTTGCCGGCTTCCGGCATCATGGAATCCATCAGCTGCGTGATGTAGGTTTCCTGGGCCAGCGCAAACGGGTTCGTGTTATTGGACTGCTGGCGTGATTTGTCATTCTCCAGCAGGCGCTGAGAGCGGCTCTGGCCGCCGGTGATGTAGTTCAGCAACCGCAGATCGTCTTCACGGCCAAAGCGGCGGGACAGGGAGGCGACAGCAAACCAGACGTCATTCTGGGCCTTACCGTCAGAGAAGATCAGCCCTTTCGCCCAACACAGTGCATTTAACACAAAACCAAGCAACATCTCGGTTTTGCCGGCACCGGTGGTGGCCATAAGAATGAGATGGCGCGTCAGGTCATCCATGCGCAGCCATATCTCACGGCCGCCATCGAGCGTGCGTTCGTATCCGGTATAGAACACGCCCGCCGCCTTTTCCATATGCCGGTTAAGCTTAGTGACGGGCAGAAAGCCCAGCAGTTTGCCGGGTCGCATGGTTTCCGTTGACGGATCCAGCCTGTCCATGTCCATTGGCATCCTCGCCGGCATTCGGAATTCATTCAGCATGAACATCGGGACCCAGACCAGCATGACCGGAATGGCCGCCCACAGAAGGACAGGCCAGACTATTGCCGCACCAAATATGGCGATAATGGCGAGCAGCAGGGGGCCGGTGCGATACGCCATCTCTTCGACCATGCTCTGATGTACCTGACGCTGCAGCCGGGCGGCATCGACCGGTTTCTGCTTCTGTTGCATATCAGTTCTCCGCGTTGCTGTGCTCTGTCATGAAGGCGCGCAGGATGGCCGGATCTTTCATCGTTGACTGCGGTACATGGCGGCCGTCGTCGGCAATGACCCAGGGCGTGCCGGGGATACGGTATTGCCTGAACGCGACATCGTTAATGGCCAGCGCCTCGCCGGCGATTTTCCAGCGTTTATAATCGCGTTGTACCGGGGCTTCTTTTTGATCGTCACCGGTTTTCTTTTTGCCAATGGTGAGCATGCCCTCGTCAACCGAAAACAGTTTCTTCCAGGCCGCAGCGCGGTGCGCCGTCTCCAGATACAGGACAGACTGGATTTTCCGGACAGATTTCTCTTTACCAATCGCAGAGACGGGGAAGACCACCACGTTGTATTCATTACCTAATGCTTCGACGACCGGCTCCCAGTTTTTGCAGTTAGGGCACTCCGGATCGGCAAAAACGTACAGTGTCCGTTCGTGTCCGGAAGACAGGGGGACGGTGAAATAGCCGCGGCCTGCTGCTTTCTGCAGGTTCTGCATAATGTGTGGGCTCAGCGTTTCCTGACTGGCCACGGAAACCGGCCGGGTTGCTGAGGGCCGGACAGGGGAAGCTGTCGGCATCGGCTGGCCATTGTCGGCATTCGGTGTTGTGTGGTTGCCAAAATAGGGATTACCCGGCGCAGGGTTGCGCAGCTCCGGTAGTCCCTGGAAGCGCGGTGCGGCTGTTTCCGCCGTGGCATTCTGGGGCTCTTCCTGTCCGAACGGCGGCATGCCCGCTGAGGGTGTTGCAGGCGCAAAACGCCAGACGGCAAAACAGCTAACCAGCAGCGCCGCCGCGGGCAGGAGGGTGTTCTTCCACTTTATTTTCGGCTTACGATCGCTGAGTACCCGTGTAATGACAGACAGCAGTTGTTCTGCCTCTTTGTAGTCCAGCGCCCGGTATACCGGATGGCTACTGTCGGTATTCAGGCTGACCATCAGCGTGCCCCCTTCGATCCAGAAACTCGGGTCCTCACTCACATTGAGGGAAAAAATCGGTGTGTCGTCATTCAGTGAAGCAATCAGGTGATTACCGGAGATACGGGCATTAAATGTCGGAGTCATCATCGTTGGGGCCTTATATAAAAGCAGGTTCATCGTCGTCCGTCGCCTCACAGGCTGCGGCGTCATGTGATACGTGAGGTGTGGTTACGGTCGATACGGCAGCTGAGGCGGTATCAGTGAGGGGGGGAGTGGACGGCCCGGTGTGTCTCCCGGCGTCCTGGTCGGGATGCGCCTCCGCTGCAGCAGCATTATCTTCAGGCTGTTCTGCTTCTGCAGGTTCCGGTTCATCGCCCTGGAGGTCAGTAAAGCTGTCCTGGCTGAGCGTCGGGGGTAACCAGTCAGGTGCTTTCTTCCGGCGTTCGGTTTTTTTCACGCGTCGCTCATGCACCAGACCCAGCCCTTCCAGCTCGTACTGCAGCCCGTCGATGGCGGATTCGACATAATCGATCTGCAATGGCAGCTTCTCTTTTCGTACCACGATTTCAAAACGCGTCTGAGCAATGACGCCTGCCCCCTCCACAAACACGCTGGCGGTATCGGCACCGTGCAGGGCATACCAGAGCGTGCGATCGATGGGCTTCAGCCAGAGATACTGTGACGGCGGCAGGCGAATATCGTGGCCCAGCAGGCCGCTGAGAGCCGTTCTGACGTACTGGTGTGTGGCATGGATTTCTTTCATCCCCTCCGCCTGCCAGACCGTCAGAAAGGCTTTTTCTGCTCGGGAAAAATCAGGACGGTACAGATTTTTCGTGCGCTTACGTTCTTTACGGTTGCGCGGGAGGCAGCTGCGGTTCAGATCATCCAGCAGTTTTTTGGCAGCCTTACGGTCATTCATCAACACCTGCAGGCCGAACACGGCAAACAGGGCTTTCTCATAATCCTGCAATGTGTCCGGAGAGGCAGACAACCGTGTACCCAGCTGAGAGATAAAAACGTCACGGGCTTTTTCTCGGTCCAGTATGCGCGAGGCGATAAGACCATGCCTGGCGGCGAACTCTTCCGGTTTTTCCGCCCAGCGGCGTTCCGGGCCGTCATCGTTCATTAACAGGTCCGGCGACCGGCTTTCTGCCAGCACCGGCACAATGGCCGGCGACCATTTGCTCATGATCTGCGGCAGCGTGTGGATATTGACGATACGCTTGCTCTTCATCGGCCGGGACGGATGGTTTTTGATGCCGACCAGCGCACTGATGGCGATGGGGAGAAGAAAAATCAGCAGGATGCCGGACGTTTCATTCATCACGGCGAACCAGTCATGCCAGGAGATAGACTGAGCGTGATTGCCGGTACGGGCCAGCAGTTTGATTTTTTCCGCGACCCAGGGATGGATACGCTGAAAATCGACCATCCCCCATAGCCAGTAGAGCAGCAGGCACGATACCCATACAAATTTACTGAACCACAGCCAGCAGATAATCACGAGGGCGGCAGGGATCAGCAGAAAGCCGTAGGCGTCATCATGGCCGGAAGCGGCCTGACGGTTCTGAGACATAGGGACCTCATTAATACGATAAGCGGATCAGGGATGCAGAAACTGAAAGCCCCCGGGAACCGGGGGCGGTATGGTAGAGGGGACGTTAACGCGACGGGGTATCAGGTGTAGCTGAACACCGTCAGACCGGTCTCTTTGCGGGCGGTACGGGCACGCTCATGGGCCTTCTGAGGGAACTGCAGGTCGGCATACTGCCGGTGCTCCATCGCACAGATGACGTCATACAGCGCGGCAGAATATTTCTCACCGCCCGGTGCATCGACGCTGACGCTGGGGAGTTCCGGGTTTTTGGTTTTGAGGGTGATGACATCGCCCTTATACGCCACCCGCGTCCAGCTGGACATGTCCATCCCCATCACATCGTATTCTCCCTTGCGGCGCATACTGACGTAGAGCAGGGTTCCCCGGATGGCATCCACACCCAGATAGGTCCGGTTGCCCGAGATGATGACGTTCCCTTTCTGCGGCATAAACTCCTCACCACTGACGGCCGCCACCACGCTGTTCAGGGCGCGGCGGCGTTTTTGCAGGGTAAACTGCCGAATGATGAACGGTGCGACAAAAAGAGCCCAAAATATTAGCGCTATTTCCCCATCACCATCTTCTGAAGAAATCGTGTGGAAGAAGGCAAAAAACAGGCATATCGGGAGATAGATCATCGCGGCCCAGAATTTTAACAGTGACACGAAGGTCTCCATGCCGGTACGTTCCCGCTGGCTTGCCATAAGCAGTCCTCATTGTTAATTCATGGTTAAATTATATCATAACCTGTTGATCCGGAGTATGTTTCTCACCCCTTAAATCCATCCTTGTCCCCGGGAGTACGCTCTTTAGCATCCATTCCCGGGATGCGGCCAGGGTTAACCGTACGCCCGACGCCGGCAAAGATATTCGAGACCGAATCGCTCAGGCCGCTGAACAGTGAGGCCCCTTCACGCCCGCCCAGGAAGCCGATGACGTAATCCGGAATGACGACCAGCATCGAGAACACCTTGGTGGCCACGGTGGTGCAAATCCTGGCATAGATAAGCAGCCAGCCGACGGCGGTAAACAGGCCGGTCCAGGAGTCAATCTGTGCGTTGGCCAGTGCCGAGGCAAACAGCAGGTTCAGGATCGTACCGGCCGCCACGATAGCTACAGAGGCAAAAAAGAAGGCCAGCACCATCAGGCTGGGGCGCAGCATCATGTCGATAAGAAAGACATAGCCGTAGGCCGCGCGGCTTCCCCGATCCTCTTCGGTGCCCAGGTGCGTGGCGGACCACATCGGGCCGGCGGCACAGCCAACCAGCACGCTGACGGACCAGTTCAGAACGCCGGTCATCCAGTAGATGAACGGGATCGCTGGCAGCAACACAGACAGACTGAAGCCCGCCGAGAACAGGATCAGCAGCAGGAAGTAGAACGGAGGGGACAGCGCCTGCACCACCGCCGCGACTGTAGCTTTCCAGCCGGTCAGTCCGTTCGTGATTCGTCCCACGATATTATTACCGCTCCATGCAATCGACCCCTGAATGGTCACATAGGCCGTCAGGGCCGTGCCGACCGTGTCCAGGGTGTAGTCCCCGATGGCTTTCATCTTAAGCAATGGATTAACCTGTTCACTGCTGTTATCGGTTTGTCCGATATTTTTCGTCGCAATATAGTTGGTCAATTTTTGCATCGGGCTGTTAAACAGCCCGACGAACACCGATTTCGGATCTTTTGCCCGCCCCGTTTCGATGTCTTTCTTGCTGGTCTGGGTGCCGAGTGCTGCAGTGTAGCTGCTGTTCTGCAGCTGGGCGTTGTAGGCAGCGAACACCTGCTGGTAGAGGTCGGTGTTGCCCATTTCCCCCAGTCCTGTCGGCCCGCTGACGGTCGGTGCTGATTTACCTACGTCGGAGGTCTTGGCGTTCGCGGTCGCAAACGTCTGATACCAGGCACCCAGGGCGATCCAGCCGTAGGTTTTCATGTTGCTGGTCAGACTGCTCTGCAGGGTGTCTTCATAGTCAATCTGATTGAGTGCGGAGTTAATGGTGTTCTCATAGGCGGTTGCTGCATTCTGGATGGTGGTTTCGGCATCGGTCAGCGTACCGGAGTCATCATCACGTTTGCTGATATAGGTACTGACAAACGTCTGCGCGGCGCTGTCGAGGGTCGTCTGCATGGTTTCCAGCGCGGACTTTTGCGCATCAACAATGGCGTCGGTATCCACATCGGAATCAAACAAGACCGACCAGCTGCTGCTGCGCGTGGTCGTGGGGATTTTCGCGGTCCCGCAATAGGCGCTGCCGTTGCTGGTTTCATAACTGCCGTCACTGCCGGAGGTGCTCATCTCTGACGTGCTCGCTGAGCCGGCATCGTCGTAGAAGCCGCTGAGCTGTTCGTTGATGGCATACTTGCACAGGTTCATCTCAAAAATCTGCTGGGCTGCATCCCTCGTCGAGCTGGCGACGGGTTGCGTGACCAGTGAATACCCGTCATCCATCATATCCACAGCTTTGTTTGTCAGCAGATTGGCGCCGCCCACCCCCATGATGGAGGCCGCCCAGAGCATGACCAGCTGCGAAAGCGACCAGCCGCTCGTTGTCGGTACCAGGGTGATGAACCCGACAAAGGACATGAGGGGCGCCATCGCGGTGCGCGTACTGCCGAAGACTTTGCCGGCATTACCCGCTTTGACAATGCTTTTGAGGGTAACCGTCAGAAACCAGAACAGGGCAATAGCACAGATAACACCGTTCAGGATACCGAAGAGGGAACCGATAACGGTGGTATCTGTTGAAGTAAAGGGCGACGTCACCACGTCGCCAAAGATTGTAACCAGCGCCTGGCGGGAGAGGTCACTTGAATTTTCAGCAGCGTCACGAATGGTGCTGTACGTCACGTCATCGGCCAGCGCCGGCAGTGAGACGAGCAGCAGCAACAGACCCTGCAGGGGCTGCTTAAATAGTTTCATAGAAAACCTGCGCGTAAATGAGTAAGAACAGAGGGATCCGTTCAGACAGGGTTCAGGGCGTCTTTGATCCAGTGTGCGTGGTGGAGGAAATCGCTGAAGCGTCCGCCTTCTTCGTCACTGACGCGACGTTGCTGCAGCTGCCAGAGGCGGTACTGACATATCACCACTTTAAGTGCCGCCAGACTGGCCAGCGCGGCGAAGATCACCACAAAAATAATCGCCCGCCAGAACGTCATCGGGGGCAGGGTGGACGCCGTCAGCAATATCATACTCATCAGTACGGGCGTCAGGACCAGGAACAGTCCGGCGACCACCCACCACAGTCGCTTGAGAAAACGATACTTCCACAGCAGCTGCGGCAGACTGTAGCCACTGGCCTGGACAGCCTGTTCAAATGTCAGCTTCTCGCGTTTTTCCTCGCGCGCCTGACGCCGGAAGGCCTTCAGCCGGGAGATACTGGTCTTCACGGACTGGCTGACGTCCGCCCCCATACGGCGCATGTCGTTAATGGGCGTTAAAATCGAGACCGACAAGGAAAGGGCCTTGCGGGCCCTTTTTACTGCCGTTGAACGCAGCGCCTGTCCGGCCGCTTCGGTCTGGTCATCATGGGCATTGTGTGTCATTTGGCGACGCCTCCGCTGATTTCCTGCATCAGTGCCTGCAACTGCGGGCGATATTCCCGGTCAGCCGCCAGGGCGAGTTGCTGGCCGGCGATAATGTTGCTTTCCCTGAGCTGGTTCTTAATGCCGAGCTGCAGATAATTTGACAGTGACTGTACCCGGATCAGTTCGCGCATCAGGTTATCGCCATCCATTGCCTGCAGGTCTTCCTGGTAATCGGTATTGGCATACCGGCGGCCGACTTCGAAACTTTCAAACTCGCGGGCTGACATCTGGTAGTTGCTTTTGGCCAGATCTGACGCGGTGTCATCGAAATACGACCTGGCGGATGCATTTTCCAGCACTTCTTTCAGCGCGGTGGTCGTGCTGCTGTTGGGTTTACTGTCCGCAATCATCGATAACTGCGGTTGCTGGGCGGCACTCTGAATCGCCTTGTACTGCGTCAGCAGGCCCTGGTACTGCCAGCCGGTTTCATTCTTGATTTCTCCCTTGCCGAGCGTGCGCCCGGGACTGTGTTTCGCGCTGTTCCGCATGTACGCCATCCCGGCATCGATCTGGTCATCACTGAAGGTGAGTTCCGACTCTTTACCCGCGGCACCGGCACCGTCATAGAGCGACTGGACCTGGATGTCGCCGCCAGGCATGTCGGAGGACACCGACTGGCACAGCGCGGTGCCGCCATACACCGCGTATTCGGCACTGGTGCAGTAATTCGCGTGAATGGCGGCGCTGCGGTAATCATCCTGCGCGGGGAGAACCGGCGCGGAAGCCACGGCTTTCTGAATGGCCGAGTTGCTGATCCCGCTTCCTGACGCCAGAGAGGACGCGGTGGCCCGGGCAGTATTATGAACCTGATGCGCCACGCCGGACGCCGATTCGCTGCAGATGCTGTCCGGCACGCTAAAGCTGGCGCGTGCCTTTTCCAGACGTTCGGTTTCACGGCCGAAATTGTCCGCCTGACGTTGTGCCTGGAAGCCTTCTGTCAGGGTCGCCGTGTTTTTATCGCTCGCCTGGGTAATGGCGCTGCCGATTTCCGTGTTGGTGGTCAGGATTTCTGCCAGCGTGGTTTGCATCGTTGTCAGATGGGGCACAACCTGGCTTGTGATCGGCACACTGGAAACAACGCTAACCGGGTAGGCAGCAAGAGCCTGTCCGCATGCGATGGACAATGCGGCGGCTAAAAGTTTTCGTTTCATGGATTCACCTCAGAGGCGGTAACCGCGTTTTTCGATAATTTCCCGGGCGAGATGGCGGGTGACGTTCCCGGCGTCCTGTTCGCCGGCCTTCTTGCGACGGAATTCAATGACACGCTGAGCCGAACCGTGCTCAAAGTTTTCCGCCAGAATGTCGCGCGCGGTGGCGCCATCCAGTTCCTCATACAGATAATCCCGAAGGGCGGTGTCGCCCGGCGATGAACTCAGCGCCCAGAGTTCTTTCGGGCCCGCGGTGTTTTTCAGAATGTGGGCGATGCGACCGGCTTTCGTGCGGAATACGGCAAGAAAGCTCGTCCCGCTGCCATCAGCGGCCGGGCCTTTCGGTATTTGCATGAACTTCCGGATGGTGACTTCCGGTACCTGGAAGTGGTCGACAAGCGCCCGTTCATCTTCGGGGCGGCAGTGCATGAGATACACCGAGTTGGCCGATTTCAGGATCGTGTCAGGGAAGTCGGTCAGGTACTGTGAGCACAACACGGTACGGATACCAAATTTACGCTGTTCACGGTCCTGCGTTTCCAGCATCGGGAAGATGAACGGCACGTCCGAAGCGTTGTGGAGTTCGTCGTAGTATTTCGACTTCACTTCCTGGTCAAGCTGATCCAGTTTTTCCATGTGCATCGGCCGGTACATCTCCGGTACCGCGGCCATCAGCTCTTTACGGTACTGCGGCAGGATGAAGTCTCCGCCGCTCACCTGGCCGGCGAAGAGGTACATGATGCCAGTACGCAACTGCCCTTCAGCACTTTTATCCCCGACGACATTATTCAGGTCGATGGCAATAATGCGGGTGGCCGGGTTAATAATGAACCGGGTCCGGCCGGCCAGCATTTTATAAGTGTTACAAGCCTGGCCGATCACGCGGGCGACATACTCTGTCAGCAGCTCCCGGGAGTTATCACGAAAGACGTTGCCGAAGCTCGCTTTGATCTCCGGGCTGTTGATGTACTCGCTCATGTCGGAGAGTTCCGGCACGGCGAGGAACTGTGCCAGTTGGGCCTCTTTCACGTAGCCGGCGCTGAACAGCATGTCGCGGACGTCATACCAGGGACAGTCGTCCCACCATTCCTCGTCATACCGGGTCCAGAGGCCGGACGCTTTTAACGCCCGGGTGATCTCCGGCGATGCGCCGTCTGAAAACTTATTGGGGCTGGTTTCATCCTTATCGCGATAGGCCATCGTAATCACCCGCTCCAGCAGGACGTCGATATCGCGGGAGTTAGGCGGCAGACCGGTGTTGGAGTCAATACACATCGCGGTCAGCATGCTTTTCATCCAGGTTAGTTCCGGGGCGATGGGGTAACGGGCACCCAGCTGGATGTCCAACATATTGCGGCAGTGATCGCTGTGATTTCGCAGTGCCCAGCCGATGGCTTCATCCTTGCGTTCCGGGGGCAGGCTGTCCCGGATAAGCTGGATTTGTCCCTGGGCGCTGTAGCCCTTATCGACAACCGCGATAAAGGGCAGTTTTTGCTGGGCGTTGCACACAATGGCATTGCTGAGCATGTTCATGATGAGCGACTTACCCGAACCGGGTTCACCGACAATCACCTCGGTGTGCTTATTCTGCTTAGCTGACGCCAGCCCCACCGGAATGATTTTGCCGTCAGGGGTCGGGAAAACAATCGAGGCATCATCGGACCAGGCTGACGCGGGCCGGCTTAACGGCAGCAGGCTGAGCGCATCTTTCAGCGGTGGATACAGGTTGTGTGGACCACCACCGGTCCGGGCCGCCAGTAACGTTGACGCCCAGGCACGGTAGGGATTACCAAACGTACTGGTCACCTCACAGACGCCCCAGCCCTGAAACGCTTTGGTCAGCAGGGTGAGGTTCAGCGTTGCCTCTTCCTTCGTTTCTCCCCAGGTTGAAGCCACTATCGTCATCACACAGACCGGATCGTGACTGTCGCGCTTCTTCAGTTCTTCCACCGCCTCCCAGATGGGGCGCAGTGGCGGGATATAAGCGGTATATGTGAGCAGGGTGCCTTTCCATGACAGACTCTTCAGTCCTCCCGGCATGACGTCCATGCGAATACGGTACGGTATGGAGCGGGGGATCCGGGCTTTCAGCTGAGCGAAGGTTAATAGCTGCTGTGGGCCCATCGCCACGGAGAGCGTGGCGTGCCACATGCCGTTAATGTTAATGAAGTTGTTTTCGGCGTCGGCATCCACGCCCATGAGCTGGTAGTTCAGCCAGGGGGCGAAGAGCGGTGAAGCGTCTTCCCGGTTACGTTTTCCGTGAGGCCTGACGCGATCGGACGCCAGTACCGGCCGGTAAGTTTCATCGGTGCCCTTTCTGTCCACCTGGCGGCGAATTTCCCGACCGAGCTGATGGACATCCATCAGGTCGATAAGCTGACCATCCCCCCCGTCAAAAAGGGCGGTTTTTATCGTGTTGAGAAAGGCGTCATGGCGAATTTTCAGCCCTGTCAGTTCGGAGAACGCGGGGACCTGGCCAAACTGCGTGCCGGGCGCTTTACTGACGAGTCCGCTGATCCGACGCATGTCGCCTTTCAGCTCCTGAGGCGAAAGGGTTTCTCGCCCCGTCCAGCAGGTCAGCCAGACGCGTTCACGGCTTACCCACGGGGAAATTTTGGCGATCTTTTCATCCAGAATGTCCGCCATGCTCACACCAGTGCGGGCAATGGAGCGGTACTGGTGTGCCAGCAGGCGCTTCAGTTCCGCATTGCCCTGGTTGGGGTCATTCTCCATCACCATCGAGATTTTGTGGCCCGTCGATTTAAAATCCGTGGCCATTGCCGTGGCCACTTTATTGATAAACCCGTCAAAACTGAATTTCTGACTGGCGGGGGCGTCCTCGTCCATTTCACAGAAGCCACCCTGTACCTCAAAAGTAGAGGCATAATGGCCGGCGTCGGTAACGGCGATAAAGGGGACCTGCATATCCGGATAGAAGTTGCGATCTGACTCCGTCAGATTGACGATGGTCCGCAGGTCGCAGTAGTCCGGCATTGCATTAGAAACCGTGTGCCGGCTGACCGAGGTGATGAAATCTTCAACCGCATTCATTAATGACATATATAGCTCCTACAGCCTGGGGAGTGTGAGAGTGTTCAGCAGGGCGTCCGCGTCCATGCCGGCAGGCAGCAGCAATGTGAGATCGCTGAACACGGTGGCCGGCAGGACCAGATGACAGCCTGCCAGTCGCTGACGGAATGCCCGCCGGTCATCCGGGTGTAAGCGTGACATCACCGCCGCAAATTCAGCCGGGCGGGACGTATCCCAGGCGCGTTCGGTTTCCCGTTTGTGGCGGCGCATCCATAGCAGCACCCGTTGCCCCTGTTTTTTCGCGTGACTGTTGCCGGCGATGGCCGCGATACAGGCGATCCGTTGCAGGTTCACGACGTCTGCGGCATGAAGCCCCGGTAACCAGCACAGGTCGCCCTGGTGTGCTGACGCCGTGTCCAGGTTGTGGCTTATCCAGCAGACTGCACAGACCGCGTCGTTCTCTGCTTCACGGAGCCGGAAAAGCCGCCGGGCGGGCCACCGGCACCGTGAGCAACATTCAGCATTTACCTGAACCGGTGAGGGCGGCGTGTCATCACCGCTGACATCCAGCCAGGCGACATCATCAACACCTTTTTGTGTCACTGAGACCTCCGGAGGGCAGCACGAAGGCTGCCCGTTGTGATGATTAGCTACCGGAACCGACGGTGACTTCGGTCAGACCCACCTGGCTCTGCGAACGGCGAACGATTTCACCCAGCCCGATGAGGAAGATCCCGACAACCCAGCCGATAATGATGCCTTTGGTGGTGATGTGCGGACTTTTCTCCTTGTTCTTCATGGCGATGATGGTCGCAAACACGATCAGTACGCCGACACCTTCGGCGAAAACCAGCGCGTCTTTTTCCACATCGCTCATCCCGCTCGCCCCCTCATCAACCATGTCGGTCAGGGTACCGTCAGCGAGGGCGCTGAGCGGGGTTAACGCCACCAGGCTTGCCATACCGGCAGTGAATTTACGTTTCATGGAATGGCGCAGCTCATGTGCAGTGATGGAAGCTTTTAAGACACGATCGAAGATTGCAGACATAACGTCTCCTTATAGGTAGTTTTGGTTTAAATGTTCCGCGAGAGCGGAGGACAGACTAGAGAGACAGACCAAGGCTGGTCTGGATAGCATCGAGCAGTGTCGGGGCGCAGATAAGAAACACCCCGGTAATGAATTTCACGGCGCCGGTTCCCACATCTTCACCGGCTGACAGACCGGTGTGGCCGTCTTTCAGTGAACGTTTGATGCGCTGTGTGCCGGACAGTGCATAGGCTATACCCAGCGTCTGGAGAAGCGTCAGCAGGGCATTGGCCGCATCGGCACCCTGACCAAAGGTGTCGGTGGAAACATACGAGACCTCATCAAAGGTGACATCAGACCAGCCGAGCTGGGCGGCCCCGGCATTGATTATCTGGGACAGCCCTATCAGCATGCCGCCGAGAATGACGACGCCGATGATTTTTCCCGTACCGTTGTGGCCCGGCACCTGGCGGGCCAGTCGGGCCTCTTTGGTCAGTGCGAACATCACCCCATAAATGCCAAGCACAACGGCCAGGGCGAAGATGAACCGGTTACCACTGGTGTGGATCGCACTGGCCAGGTTGACCAGTGCCGTCAGGGCATCAACCATGTATCCCCCTTAACGGATCACGCCTTCAGTCGTGAATACCTGGCGGTTTGCCGAATCGATCCGGATGATGTTGACTTTACCGTCAGCCAGGGTATCGCCCTCACGGACGGCCCAGGTTTTGTTTTTCCAGAAGATCCACGCCGCACCGTCCTGGACTGAACTGACCTTCATGCCCGACGTCAGCAGGCGCGGGCGATGGGGGGCGGACGTTGCGGTATTGACCTTCTCCACCTCCAGTGTCGCCACCCGTGACTTCAGGATGTTGATCTCCTCCCGATACTGGCTCTGCAGCTGCTGCGCGGTGGCCGCCTGCTGCTGCAGGGTTTTCACGGTGTCGGACAGCCGCTGGATGGCTGTACGGTTGGCTTCCGCGTAGGTTTTGACACCGTTCACCATCGTGGCCACTTCCTCTTTCACGTTATCGCCGGCCGGCGGGGACAGTGTTGAGGACATTGACCGGTTGTCTGGTTGTGAGGCTGCCGGAGGAACGTTTTCAAAGCCGGCCGCCGCATTCAGCTCATCCTGTGAAGACGGGGTAGCTGTGCCAAAGAGATACCAGATGGCCAGGGTGGCGGCGATGAGAATGCCGATAAGCCAGGGACCATTCAGTCCCATAACATACTGTTTCTCCAGAATAAGATATTTCAGACTCGGTTTCTCATGCTGCACGATAGCCGATATATCTGGCTGATCATCCTTGTCTGTGGCGGGATGATTAAATTCATTCATGTTGTTTTACTCCGACGTGTTTTCAGGCTGTGACTGGGTCCGGATGCGTGACTGCGTTTGTTCCCGTAGCTGTGCGAGCGTAGGGCTGACCGGCGAAAGTGCGTTGTCGGTATGGCTGTCCTGCGGGGTGGCCGTGTTGCCGGTGGTGTTCTGACCGCGAGGCTTGATTTCATCGGCCGTGGTGACAGCAGCCATAAACTCGACATAAACGGCCTGGCCGGCATCCACCGTGACCTGAGTCGGTGAAATTTTGGCAGCGTCCGACTTCAGTACGTCAGCAGCATTGGATGCGGCGCCACCGGCTACCACGCCGGCCACCGCCTCGCCATCCGGTATCCCGGCATGGCTGGTCACCGTGCTGTAGCCGTTGGTCAGGATCTCGGTATTGGCATCCGCATAGAGGTCACCGGCTTTACCGATGCCGGCAGCAATCGACGGCAACAGGATGCGGGACATATAGTGGTGATTCACGTCAGTGGCCACATTGGCCATGAGCGTGTCGTCTTTCAGCGCATAGGCGTCAACACGGTAGTTTTTGCGGTTCCAGTACATGGTTGTCATGTGGATCACCATGCCGTCCCCGCCGAGTTGTGCCTGAGAGGCTTTCAACACCGCCCCCTTATAGGGGCCGGTATAGAGCCTGACGACCGCCGGCGAATGGTTGTTGTCGGAATCAATACCAAAATCCACTGAGCCGGGCACACGTGTATAAGCCGGGATCAGCTCGATGACCGGGGCCGTGCTTTCCCCCCCGCCAGATAAACCCCCGCCGGTTGTCCGGGGCATGATGGACGATGTCCAGTCAGCGTAAGCCGATTTGGCCTGACTGCCTTCGGCGGCAGCGCCCGGCTCGGTTGCCACGGCCAGAGAGACCTGCTGCAGATCCGGCGACTGTGCCGACGTGTCCATTGATGCGAGGAGTTTATTCAGGGCGGCCTGGTCTGACTTACTGAGGCCCTCGTCCTTTTTCTTCTCCTGCTGTTTTTCCTCGTGAGCGGGCTTCCGCTTTTTCTCTTTCGGGGGGGCTTCCACGGTATGCACCGGGGTGCTCCCGCCTACCGGGATACTGGCTATAAAACTGGAATTATCCGCCCGTGCGGCACTGGCGCCCTCCCGGTTGTATTCGTGCAGGAGCTGACGGTACTGCTCAGTTTCTGCACTCTGGTGTTTCCCCGCACTGGCAACGTTGGTCACATTGATACGGGAAGGTGTCGGCGCCGGGGCAAAGAAGTGGTTCCAGAGCAGGTAGCCCCCTCCGGCAACGCCGGCACAGACGAGGGCAGCCAGCCCGACCAGTAATGTCTTATCGCGACTTGCGTCATTTTCGTTGGCCATGCTTCACTCCAGAGTAATGTTCAGTGCCTGAGAACGCCCCATCACGGAGAACGTCACATAGGGCGTGACCGGGAGCTTAAAGAGGTGCATCCCGTCAGCGGAGGACAGCGTCTGATCAAACTCATCGACTATCTCAGCGCGCGTCCGGATAAAGAGGTCGTCGCCCAGCTGCCAGACGGTGGTATCAGGCACCTGCCCGGTCGCTTTCAGGCGGTGTGCCTCCCTCGGGGGCGTACCATCCAGGAAGGCCTGAAGCGTGTTGTCGTAAAGGCCGATTTTCGATTCCGGCGCGGCCATCGGGCTGGCGGACGGTCCCCGCTGCGGAATGCGCAGATCCAGACGGTTATCGACGGTCCACACCCGGGACTGGCTGTCGGTGTCACCGCTGGTGACTTCCACCGAAATCGGTACGGACAGGCCTTTCAGCAGGACGGTAATGCTGCCGCTCGCATAGGGCCGTTTGGCCACAATGGTGACGATGGGTGAGTCCGGGATGTAATACACATCAAAGTCCTTCGTCATCGGGTTCGTCGGCTTGCCTGTCACAGGCCAGGGGGCGCCCGTAGCATCGGTAAAACTCAGGTTGCTGGGATGGTTTACCGCTGTGCGGACCAGAGGCAGACTGGAACCCGGTGACAGATTCACCGTCTGCGCACTGATGCGGGGTACCACCGTCATCGCCGGGGAAGCCAGCGCCCGGTTGATATTCTCTTTCTGCCCCCGCAGTTGTCGGACTTCATCCGGTGTCAGGGGCGCAACCTGCTTCTGCGCGGCACTGTACAGCGGCGAAGGCGGCGGGAGTTCGTCACTGCCTGGCGTCGCCGCCGGTGCCGGGTCCGTCTGCGAACTGGCCTGTGGCGCGGCGACTGTTGATGCAGATGGCGGTGCGGCCTGAGTGGTTTCTGGCGCTTGCACCGGCGGCGCCGGTGGCTGTTCAGCGGGCTGCGGCGGTAATCCGGCTTTATTCATCAGCGCGGCATCCTGTTGGGGGCCGTCAGTGACCAGTATCGGATCGGCAGAGTTAGGTACCACGGTCTGTTGAGTCTCCACCGCCCCGACGTTGCAGCACATCACGGCGAGTAAAGAGAGTGCAAAATACTGTTTCATGCGTTCTCCGTTAATGACTGGAAGTCATGATGGTCTGCCTGACCTCCAGGCCGAGGGGCTTTTCCCGTGGATCGGTTTGCTGGATAGTCAGCTCGATGATGTAATTCGCTGCAGGCAGGCTGCGCTCCTGGCCATCGAGCTTCAGGGAGACGGGATACTGAACCCTGACGGTATAGATCCCGTTAATAATGCCCTGGCTGTGTACGACCCCCGGCGAGACGGTGGTGGACAGGTTCATGCGTTGATCGCGCACCATCTTCAGCACGTTCGAGCTCGTCAGCGCCTTGTAATAATCGGCGTATCCCTGATTGGTAAAGCGCGTCATCACCGATGTCATCTGCTGACGGTAGTGAACGAAGTCCATCGTGAAAGCCCGCTGGATGGTGTCGGCGCCGAAGCCAGCAATGTCTTCCATCGACCAGGCCGGTTTGTTCAGCGGATAAATCGGTGTGACACGGCCGCTTTCCGTGGCGAAGTAGTGATTATCCGGGTGATACACTTTCCACAGCGTCACACCGCTGAGGGAAGTGGTGAGCAGGAACGCGGTGCCCAGAATGAGGTTTGATGTCAGCAGCTTACGGGCGAAGGTCGCCCCCAGCGCCTGCTCATTCTGCAGGCGAATGGCTTCGTCGTAGACCTGTTGTTCCTGCGCTGAAAGCGAACGCGTTGTCTGAGGCACAGACGAGTCTGTGCCCCCTGTCGCGGGTGTATTCATGGCGTTTTTTTCCGTAAGAAAAGGGGACGGTCGGGGGTTAGTCGGTTAACTCATCCCAGGGGTCAATACTGGACGGGATGTAACTGTTCACTTTACTGACCACGGTGCTGCAAATTTCATCCGCATAGCCGTTCAGAATGGAAGACAGGCTGCTGAAATTTGGCATGGTAATGGACAGGGTCCTGATTTTATCCAGGCAACTCTGCAGGGAGTCAGAGACATCTGATTCCCGTTCATACCAGGCTTCGGCCGCTTTTTTTGCTGTCTGGTATCCCGTGTCACTGCCTTTCTCGGCCGCGGTGGCAGCCCGGCAGGTAGCGGCCTGCAGCGAGAGGGGTGTCAGGAAGAGGGCGCATACAACCAGGGCGCCCAGTGTTTTTTGTACTGGCATAATGGATTCCTCATGAGGGTCGGGTGCTGCGTGTTACCCCGGGCGTCCGGCTCCCGGTGCGGCCTTGTGATGATGTTCTGCCCGGGGCTGCGACTTTGGGTAGTCGGTGTCGGGACGGAAAGGTTCATCAAATCCGAGTCTGGCGTGGATAGTCCGGGGTAAGGTTTCCGGATTTTCCAGCTTACCAATCAGCTTTTTGTCCGTGCCGGCCTCCCCCGCGAAACGAAAGGCCATGGCATCCCGCGCAACGGGCTTACCTTCCACCTTGTTTAAGGCCTGTCCGTATCCCACGGTTTTGAGGCCATCAGGGGTTATCGCGTTGATAATCAGACTGGCATTGCTCTGATTTCCCGTCATGGAAGCCAGGACGTGCTGGTACTGTCCGTTAATCTGCGCAATGCCCTGCAGGTAAGGGCCATGCCCTTTGACCAGGTGCAGTGCCAGCTGTCCGTCATCCCGCCAGGCGCTGACGACCGGGGTCGTGGACTGGCTATCTTTAGCTGGAAGTTTTACCGTGGCCGGGTCGCCGGCATCGCCCGTTCCCCGCCCGTCGGGCCGTATCCACAGCAGGTTATTTTTCTGCCCAACGATCGGTGGCACGTTCTCTGCCTGCACGGTGCGCAACAGACGGGCCTGTATTTTGCTGTACTCATGGAGGTCATACGCGGAGAGTGTTTCCCCGGTAGTGGGTGTCGCCGGCGGGCGAACGCGGGGATTAACCAGCGGCGTCATGCTCCATGAATTTCTGTGCGCCGTGATCTGTTCGTATCCCTGGATTTTTCCGTCCTTCATGACGGGCTGATTGACGGTGACAGGTTTATTCCCTTCAAACTTCAGACTGACGACCTGACCTTCACTGACGCGGCTCTGATTGATGGCCTGTTCCAGCTCTTTTCCCCAGACCTCCCGGACTCCCTCGCGGGTTTCGAGATGAACGTAATAGTTCATGCTGTTCCGTTCATTGAACTGGTAATGCGCCCGGCCATGCTCCAGCAGGCGCCCCTTCACGCCGTCTTTAAAGTCCTCGGCTTTCGTCGCTAAAGGTGGTTGCCCCGCCGGTTCAGAGGCCTTAACCGGCGGTACGGCCGTACCACCGGGCGGGACCGGGGAGGGTTGTTCGCCTGCCGGTGCTGGACCGGGCGCGTTTTTGCCGGGACTGGTCTGAACGGGCGCATCCGCAGGCATCACGGGCGTGGCATTGATACTGTCGCGGACATCCGGCCTGTCAGCGGCCTGCTGTTTGATCGCCTCGTTTAACATGGCCTGCTGTACCGGATCGCGCATCTGCACATCCAGCCCGTGTGATGCAATCAGCCCGATAACTTTCGTCTGAAAGGTTTCGCTGCCGGTGATCTGGATCCTGCGACCATAATGCTGCATTGCCGTGAGCAGCGCGGCCATCACCATGTCATCCTGCTTACTGGCATCCGGGGTTTCCATTGTCATCCGGTTGCCATGATCGCGAAATGCCGGCTGACCATCGAGCTTGTACAGCACGGTGTTGCTCTGCATTTCATGCGTGATGCGCTGAAGCAGGGCATTGGTATCAATTAAGGTTGATGCGGGCGCTGTCTCCGGGGTGAAGTTACCTTCGCCCGGCGCGCGGGGCCCCCATACGATGGCATTTTCAGTTTCATCCGGCTCATTCGCAGCGGTCGTCGCGTTTTCTGCCGTGGTTTTTGCTTTTACCGGTGCCGGATTGTCATCTGCCGCCGGATCTGCAGATACCTCTGGTTCCGCAGGCGCTGAGGTCACTTTCAGAAGGCTGGCGAAGGTGGGCGCCGCTGCTGCTTCCGGTGCCGCTGCTGCTTCCGGTGCAGCTGCTGCTTCCGCAGCCATCATGGCTTCATAACTCTCCATATCTGCGCTGGTATTGTCAGGCCCTTCCTGTGATACGTTGTCATACGCGGGGACCGGCTCAGGGAAGGGCTGCGCAGGTGCCTGCTTTTCAACTGGAACTGTCATTGTTTGCGTCTCCGGGTGATACAGATGTGCAGCAAGGCCGGGTGTCTCCGCCAGTACGGTTTTCAGTGAATCCAGCCCGCGAGCTGAATGGAGATCGTTGAAATCAGACAACCCTGCTTTCATTTCCTGCTCAGTAAATGGCGGTATCACAACATGTCCGTCAGGCACACGATCGGCGGCCTGTAACGCCATAAACAGTCCCTTCATTTCCTTCAGTTTTTCTTCATCCATATAGAAACCCGGATCGCTGGGGACAAAACGGGAGGACTGAATGGCAAGGTAAAGATCGTCTTTGTTATCGTTTTTCTTCAGGTCCATATCGGCCATGAAGAAGTGCGGGCTGTCGGGGAACCGCTGTCCGAATCCTTCCGCTATCGTTCTCATATTGCCGGCATCGATGGCCATCACGACCGGGAAGCCTGTCGCTGCAGTGAGGCTTCTGGCCGTCGCATACCCTTCGGCATACAAAATGGGCTGGCCATTCACCGGCATGCCGCCGGTGATAAAAAAATTGCCGGCTTTGGGCGCTTCAGAATAGAGTTTCTTTTCCCCGTCTTCGGCGATGTACTGCAGGGACTGAAATTCACCGTCCTGGTTATAAAACGGTACTACCAGTCGGTTGTTGCGGGTGACACGTAATGCCGGATCGGCGGAAACGCCTTTACGCATCAGATAAGGATGTGAGTCTGTCGCCGGGGCCAGCTGGTCATAAAGCTGGCTGGCCGCACGGGCTTTTTCCGCATAGGCCTGCTGCCGGACACGTTCGCTATCGTCCTGCGCCTGGCGGGTTGCAGCGCGAATGTGCAGCCGTGTCAGCGGGTCCGTTTCTCCCCCCTGAGCCCGCCACCGGGAAACTTCTTTTTCCGACGAACGGTGATAATTCACAAAAATGCCGGCGGGATGGCCGTCAGTGAACCCTTTATAGGCACCGCCCCCTTCCCGGTGTGATTTACCTTTTTTATCCTCTTCGACTTTGGCCCGGTGCCATTTCCCGTCCATGACGGGGAGGCCTTCCAGGATGAAACCGGCTTCCTTTAACCTGTCAGCAAACTCCACCCGGGGGTCGGCGTCACCCGTTGCCCGCGCGGAAGTATCAGGGAGCCATAACCGGATGCCTGCTAAGGCGGTGCCTTCCCGTGCATACCAGAGCTTATCGTCCGGTGACCAGCTGATATTGGGTTTGCCGTCACTGGCGAGGCCGCCTGCGGCGACGGCTTCATCTTTTTCTTCATGGGGTACTGCGAGCCACAAACGTCGGTCTGCGACCTGAGCATGCTGAGCCATACACGATACCTGCTGAATTATTCATAGAAGCGGCGATACCACCAGGGACGACCGGCCTTCCGGCTTCCCCGCACCATGTGTAGAAGACGTTGCAGCAACACCGGCCACGACCAGCCGAAATGCGCGATAACGCCGAAGAACGTCAGTACGCCCGTGCAGATCCACAACGTCATGAAGGTCGGGAACTTGCACCAGACGAGATAGATCAGGAACATCCCGACCGGGACACCGTAAACGGTCAGCGGCCGGCTGGATTCACGCCAGCGGTTTTCCACGCTTCTCATACGCAGGCCTCCATTTCCCGAAGTTCTGCAGGCGATACAACGGAGAGCATTTCATCGCGGCCAATGATGCCCTCCCGGAGCAGCGTGAAGGCTTTATCAGCGATGCGGCCTTTCTTCTCCCGCACTTTCCGGTTCAGCAGGTGGCCCCATTCGGTATAAGGCACCTGAGCCATTTCGTTTCGCAGAGGCTGGTCGAATACCAGGTATTCGCGTACCGCCTGACGTTTGCCGTCTGTGGTTCTGAGCAGACGCTGGACGATGATGTACTGCATCGTGCCCATCACATCGCGTGCCGTCGCCTCCCGGATTTCAATCGGGATACCGGCTAACAGACGGGGGATCGTTTCGCCAACGGAATCCGTGTGGAGGGTGCTCAGGCACAGGTGACCTAACAGTGCGCTCAGCACGGCGGCCAGAATGGTCTCGGTGTCGCGCATTTCCCCGACGCCGATAATGGACGGTGCCCGGCGAAGCGCCGCCCTGATGGCTTCAGCGAAGGTGGCAACATCCCGGCCGAGCTCCAGCTGTGTCGCCGGCAGCACATCGCCTTTACGGCCGATAATGTACTCCACCGGATCCTCAGCGGTGGTGATTTTGCGGTCAGGGAAGAGGTTCGCACAGTAACGGTAAATGGCGGCCAGCAGGGTGCTTTTCCCTGACCCGGTTTCACCGCAGACCAGACCAAGGCCTTTATGGGGCAGCAGTGCTTCAAACAGGTCCGGCTCGATCCCCATCGCTTCCAGCTCAGGAATGGCTGTCGGGATGACGCGCTGTGTCATGGCACAGGTGGTCAGCATGTTGGCTGCGGTTGCCTGCACAACATTGCAGCGAAAGCGCAGGCGTTCACCGCGATCGAGGCCATAGCGTTTATTCTGATCCCCATCGAGCTGTATGGCCCGGTCCTGGGGGGTTCCTCCCCGGACCTTAGCGCGAAGTTCCGGGTCAAATAATCCGTCAATAATGTCCGAGAGGATATTGTCCGGTAACGAGAAGGGCGTCACCGGTACCATCCGGCCATAGCGTTCGATGACGATGGGGTTGCTGCCCTGAACGTGAATGTCGCTGACGGCATTTTTGGCTGCCCATACCAGAAAGGCTTTGTAACTTTGCACATTAACCGCACCACCGAAATCAAACATTTCAAGATCGGAGGTGGAGGGATCAGAAGGTTTGGTGGGATTCATGGTGTGACTCCGTGTTGATGACCGGTTTCCAGTGACCTTTATTTGGATTGAACTCGGCATGCCTGCGCAGATTGCGGACGCGATCGCCTGTGACCAGTTTTTTATGGCCGCCGCTGACGCTCTGTTGTTGCTCGGTAATTTCCGGGCGAGAGATATAGCCTTCCCGCAACAGGCGTGAGTAGAGCAACATGCCCCGGTAATCCCGGGTCAGGCGGTTAAAGTTGGCCTCCAGCGTGTGATCGGCACCGTCACGTCCGTCCTGCCAGCCTTTCTCCACCGCTTCCTGCCAGATTTTCTGTTCATCACTGTTTTTGGGGATGACGCCACCTTCCTGGGCAGAGGGGGATGTCGTGCTCAACCCGGCCAGTAACCAGCGGCGCCAGGACGGCGGGTTACTGACAAAGCGTTCCGGCAGAATGATTTGGTACACGCGGCTTGCGGTGCGGATCTGATCGTCGGTGATATGCGCCACATCCTGCGCTTCGTCGATGACAGGCGGTAACCAGCCTTCCTGACTGACGAGCGTTCTGAAGTCATACAGGGCATTCAGCGCGCTTTCCCGGGCCTTCAGCGCGTTAACCAGCTCAAATGCACGTTGCGCTTTCCCGCCCCGGAATCCGATGGTGTGACCTGCTGATCGGATGACGGCGGCCCGGGCGTCAGTGATGTCACTCTCACTGTCATTGCTGATGTCCAGGTAGTGTTCCATACCCTGTGGGATTGACGGCTCGCTGTCGTCTGCCATCGCATATCCGGCGACACACAGACAGAGCAGCGCGATAGCGGTATGTTTCATCGGCGGCCCCCCGGCGTTGCTTTCACCGGCATAAACTCGACCTGCAGCAGGCCCGGATACTGGTGCAGCGTGGCACGCCAGCTGATTTGCGATTCGACAAGGCGCAGCAGATTCTGGAACGTCATATCGCGGACATGAATGTTCAGCGGTAACGGCAGGTGGACGCCGCTGTAGTTAAACTGAAGACCGCGCTGTCTGGCCAACTGGGCCAGCAGTTCGATCGCATCGCCGTCCCAGTCGAGTGAGAGGCGCGTGCTGTTAGCGTATATCGTGTCTGCCGGTAGCGGTGTGCGGATATTGATGACCTTCTCGTCCCAGAGCTGGTATTGCTGAGCTCGCACTACCGAGACGTTCTGTGACGTTTTTTCCGGCGGAACGTACGGCGCCGTAATGACGGATTTCGGTTGCTGGCAGCCGGCCAGCATGAACGAAGCCACTACCGTGGCCAGAAGCTTTTCTATCATGGGGAACCTCAGTCTGTGCGGTTTAACTGGCACGGTGCTGCCTGGCGTACAGGCGTTCGTAGATGGAGCGGATTTCTGCGGCGTAGTTCTGACGTTTTAGTTCCTGTTTCGGGTCATCTGAGAAACCGGCGTTATAGGAGCCGAGACAACGCCAGGTGTTACCACATTTTTTCAGGTGTTTTGCAAGCACCCAGGCGCCGGCCTGAACACATAAGCACGGGTCTTTTAACAGATCGTCAGCAGAAGAAATGACACCCATCGATACCAGCGCCCGGACGTTCGCCGTATTGATTTGCATGAGGCAATAATCAGAGCTGAGCAGCCTGCCGGCTTTATCGTAGTTACGGCCGACAGCGTCAGGGCGGAGGCTGCTTTCCCAGATTGCGATGGATTCAACGACGAGCGGGTTCTGGTTGTACTTCGATGCGGCATAGTTAAAACAGTAGGCCTGCGCCTGGGGCAGAAAAAGCAGGGAGCAAAGAAAAATTGCCGGCAGTTTCATGGACCCCTCCCGTTACTGATGGCTGAAGAGACGAGGTCGGGGGCTGTATGAGGTTATCGTGATTCGTGACTGTCCCCATTCAACCGTCGCGTAGAGCGACTTCGCCGAGACCAGATTATTGAGTACGCGCGGCCACTGATCGTTAAGAGACAGGTTCACCCGTTGCCGGCGCACTTTTTCCAGACCCGGGGACCAGTTGACTGACCAGCCGACAGGAATGATGCGTTGTGCGGCATCCTGAACGGTAATGTTCCGGGCGTAACCAGCGCGTTGCGGGAATGATAAAGGTCCCGGGCGCCCGTTGTAGGAAACATGGCTCAGTACCGGCAGTTGAACGTTTTGCGATACCGGAAGGGACGGGCTTCGGTAAGGTTCGATCACTCCTGGTCTGACAGGCGTTGAAGGTGGTAACGGTTTAATCAGTGCAGTAGGGGATACCGGTCGGGCCGGATTCGGTCCTGTCTGGTGAAGGCCGGTCTGGGCCTGGCTGATAGTCTGAGCGCTGTCTGCGATTAGACCATCGATGTATATGCTGGCAGGGGCGTCAGTGCTGGCTGAGTGTGAGACACAGCCAGCCAGAACTGCGGGGATAAGCAGCCCTGGAAGTAGATGTTTCATAATGATGGCTCCGACGAAACGGGGGTATTAGACCGAAACACTTAACTTGATAGAAAACAAAGTAATATACATAGATACGTCAGGAAAGGTGCTAGACGGAAACTTAGATAAGGTCAGGAATCATCCGACTTTATTATCGCTTCAATAAATTCATTCTTTGCATTTTCTCCATAATGATCAATTAAAAATTGGAAAAAACGAGCTGTAGAGACTTTCTTCTTGGTACTGTAAGAAATCTCAATAGTCATTTGATCTATTCTATCTTTACGTTCAGCACCAATGTAAATGACATTATCTGATGTACGGTTTTTCCTTTTTTCAGGCGGCGCATTAATTGCCATTATTTCTCCTCTTGCTTTTGCCGGAAGGCATATAAAAGTGATTAAGCAAAGCCCACTCTTCAGTGGGCTTTAATCAATACTTTATAATTACGCTAGATACTTCGTTTACCGTATCAGTGTTGCCCGTTCCACGTCTGCTTTCACAGAGGTAACCTTCTCAAGCGACAGATCGTCCCGCTTGATACGTCGCATTTTTGCGTAGGGGTCTAAATAGGAACTCTGTATCAATTCGATTTTACACATTGTTAAAGAGCAATTTAAAAAAACCAACATTGTTGCGTATACAAAAAAGTGATGGGCAAGCCACGGTGTAATAGCTACTGACTTACATCCCTTTTTGAACTTCGAGCTCACCCCTTCCCAGGCGCTGTTTTATAGCCACAGCAACAAACCAACCCCAGGTTGTGCATATGTGTAACTCTAACGCATATGTTATAGAACCATCTGCACATGTCAACCTGTGGTTGAGTTATACGGCAAATTCACAACCTCAGGTTAAAACCTTTAGGAGTAAAGTTATCGGAAAAGATTGTTTTTACTGATAAAATGCCTCTGCCTTATACCTGTAGTTACTTTATGCGTGACGCTCCAAACAAGAGGTGAAAAGTGATGAATAACAACACAAACTGGGTCGGAGATCTGGTTGCAAAAGTTCTAACGAGTGGTGGCGTACCGGAGAAGAAACATTCAATGCATGTGGGGCATGTCCTTGAGATGTCTTCTACTGCGGCCACTAAAAAATTGGCAGGAGGAAGTGAATGGCGAGTTCAGCAGTTGCTTGAAGTTGTGCATTCCGTTGGTATGAGGCTGGATGATTTTTTTCGACTTTACTATCAGGAACAATCTAATAAGGATGTTGAAGTTCATGAGGCAGTTTGGAGCGATGGGGAATTGAATGAGCCCTGTAAGATCTATATTTCTGAAAACCCATCGGAACCGACAAATTACTCTGCATTAAAAATAAATGATGTGTGGCATGTTGTTAAAACGAGCAGTATCCGTGATGATGTGCTATTTGAATCAAAAATGAATATTGATTTAATCGAAATTATTCCAAAAAAAATAGACAAAGAAAAGCATAGAATTGCTGTGCTTGATGACGATAAAAATATCGTCCAGAGCCTATCATCTCTTCTTGAAGGGGATAGATACACAATAAAGGAATTCTATAGTATAGATGAATTAGATGATGCTATCGAACAAACCCCGTTCGATGCATACATATTAGATTGGATTGTAGATAATAAAACCGTTTTCAATACAATTAAAAAAATCAGATCATCAGGAAATAAGCATGCGATGGTTATGGTTTTAACAGGACAGTTATCCGGGGCAGTTGATAGCGAGATCTCAAGAGCTATTAACGAACTTGATATTATTGGCCCCTATGAAAAGCCTATAAAATCTTTCGTTATAAAATCAAATGTAGATAAGTTTTTTCCAAACAAATAGCCATGAACAGATGCTTATTAGAATATACAGGTAGTCTTCTGTTGAATGGGAGATACATCGTGTCTCCCTATGGAGTGAATAAAAAAAAGCCTGTTGGTGATCTTGCACCATTGGCATATAAAACAGTATATAACAATGCATTAAACAAGGTTGAGGTTGATTATAAAAAAATAAAAAAAGTCACCATAATTAATGGATTAGGGGTAACCCTTGGAGATTCAATCATTGGAATCTCTGCTCTGCATGCAATTAAATCTATAAATCCGGATATTCATATAACATTGATTAGGCCGGAGCATTGCCAGGACTATGTCGAACAAATTTATCACATGGCATCAGGCATTATTGATAAGTTATTATACTTACCTTTTGACATCGCTAAAATCAACCATACAGACGTTAATATAGATATGGGAAATCAGCTTTATTGGGAAGATTTTGATAGCATCGAGATGCATGATTTTTTTCTAACTAATCTTGGAATCAACCCCAAAAGCATTAATGATAACATCAAAAATAACTCCTGGCTTTTAAACACAGATGTACCAGATTTTGATCTGGGGGAGTATATACTGTTTTGTCCTAACGCGAGTACAAAGATAAGAAGCATCCCCTCACGATTTCATGTTGAAATTGTTGAAGAATTGAGCCACGAGTTCGGCGTTAAAGTATTAGGTTTCAATGACGTAGATCACCCTAATTTCTTTAATATAAGCAACATATCCAGTGATACGTTATCTTTCGCAGGAATCATAAAACATGCATGTTTTTTGTATACCTGCGATTCTTCTGCGCTTCATTTAGGAGCAGGCTTTAATATACCCACAAGGTGTATATTTACCACCGTCAAACCTGAGTTGCGTAGTCTTTACTATACTAAATGTGAATCAATTTATATCGGAAATAACCATACCGCAGGTGTTCATTGCAGCGAAGATGATTATATGCTGGAAGTATTAAATAAAGAATTTGAGGAATTTTATGCATAAGTTTCAACTTTCATTTTTCGCCACGATTTTGTTTGTGACCTCTCAAACAATGGCTGCGACTGAAGATATAAATATTGACGGAATGATTAGCCATAAAAACAATGACATTGGATACACACTCACATTCAATGACTTTATTAAAATGCCAATGGCACACATAAAGACAATGACACCGTGGACGAAACCAAAAACTAAAGTAGATTTTGAGGGTGTTAGAGTTAAAGACATATTAAAGTTAGTCGGTGCTCAAGGGAGAACATTAAGAATGAGCGCACTAAATGATTACTCAATTGATATCCCTGTCTCAGATGTTGAAAATTACAACATCATTTTTGCTTACAAAATGAATGGTAAAAAACTTAAAGTAAGAAATTTTGGTCCTTACTTCGTTATATACCCACTCGATGAGCACGCTAGTGAGATAAACAACCCATTGTATTTATCAAGATTCATTTGGCAGGTTAACAAAATTACGGTGCTAAAATGAAAAAGAAATTCCTTATTCTTTTGTCTGGAATGGCAGTTACATTAACTTTTGTTGTATCGACAATAGTTAGATACGATTCTATGTTGTCTGACAAGTCTTTTTATGCCATAAGCGGCACTCAGGAAAACTATGCATGGGCTATTGCAAAGTTTTCAATCCAATTGTCTGAGTTTTACTCTCTTGTTAAGAGCGAAGACAAAGATATGGATAAAATCCGATTAAAGCTAGATATCCTTTATTCCCGAATTCATGTTATTAGAGCAAGGAGCGAATCGACTGAACCTTTATATAATCAAGAAGGGTATAAGCAGATCATAGATTCTATTTATTACAAAATAAAAGCGGTAGACACGTATATAAACACCCCCAACCCAAACATTGTAAAAGTTATTGAGTTAGTTAATAAAATTGAGCCAGACTCAAAATCATTGAACAACTTAGCAGACCATGCCGAGGTCAATCAAAGAACAAAAGCCCTTGAGGACTTTAAAGAAAAAAGGCAAAGCCTTATTATTTTACTGGCAATCGTAACAGTTTTAATCTTTGCTATGTTTATCATAGTAGCTTTTCAGCTATATAAAACCAATAAATTATTAGAAGCTGAAAAAGCTGCATTTAATAATAAAAATGCTTTTTTGGGTGCATTAGGCCATGAATTAAAAACGTCTCTACAGGCAATCACATCTTCAATTGAAATAATATCCTTAAAAAACTCAGGATTGGATTCAAAACATATTGAAAGACTGGAGAATGCCGCGAAGAGGATGGAAAACCAGATGAAAGACCTGGCAGAGTTCGCTAAGGTTGACAATGGAAATATAGTGGTAAACAACATATCATTCAATCTTGCCAAACTTATAAAAGATACAGTTAGCGAATGTGAATCAATTTCCAATAAACATTCTATTGATATTAGAATAGGCAATATTAGCGATAGTCATATAATAAGCGACCCTTTCAGGATTGCACAGATCACAGAAAACTTAGTAACTAATGCCATAAAGTACACCGACAAAGGTCACATAACTATAAATGCTTTTTTAGAAGGTGATAGAACACTTGTCATAGAGGTTGAAGATACAGGAAGAGGCATCCCAAAGGATAAACTAAAATCGATATTCCTCCCTTTCATACGAGTAGCTGATGGAGTAAAAGTCCCCGGATTTGGTATGGGGCTTGCCATTGTTATGGGGGTTGTCAAAACAATGAATGGACGTATAAGTGTCAAAAGTGAGTTAGGGCTTGGAAGTCTATTCAGAATAACGCTGCCTGTAAAAAAATCGACTAAAGAAGAATTGGCTATTTCCGATGTTATTCGAAATGAAGGTTTTACGGCTAACGACCTCAGCATATTGATAATTGATGATGATGAGTTGGTTTGTGAGTCGCTCGCATCAATTTTACAGGGTATATTTCAAGTAGAATATACCTCATCTCCGGAAAGGGCGCTGGAGAAGTTGCGACGTAAACCATACGATCTTGTGCTTAGTGACCTGCAGATGCCAATCATGACCGGCGACGAGCTTTATATGGCAGTAAAAAAAAGCTCAGGTCCCAACACACAAACACCCTTTATTTTCATCAGCGCTTACTCCAGCGAGAGTCCAGTCGATGGGGTTGAGCTTCTTACAAAACCAGTCAGGCTTAACGATATACGCAAAAGTATCGAGAAAATATATTCAGATAGATAGATCGGACACAAAATCAAGGCCAGCATTGTATCCGTAAATGATTTTCCTGGGGGCAGTTTAGTGTAAGGCAACGATCCTAACCGCCCCCATAAAGAATGGCGGATGGTCATTCCTTTCAGCGACAATTATTACTTTTCCGGGTTGTGATAACATCTCCATGTCATTTTTAACAGGCTATTGCCGATGAAGAAAAAAAACAGCACCCCCACTCCCCACGATGCCACATTCAGGCAGTTCCTGACGCAACCGGATATTGCCCGGGAGTTCATGGAAATTCACCTGCCTGCAGAGCTGCGCACCGTCTGCGATCTCAGCACGCTCAAACTGGAATCCGGCTCGTTCGTTGAGGATGATCTCCGCCAGTATTTCAGTGACGTGCTCTACAGCCTGAAAACGACAACTGGGGAAGGCTATGTCCATGTACTCATTGAACACCAGTCGTCTCCGGATAAGCATATGGCCTTTCGTCTAATCCGGTATGCGGTAGCCGCGATGCAGCGTCATCTTGATTCCGGCCATAAAAAGTTGCCACTGGTGATACCGGTGCTGTTCTATACGGGGAAACGCACCCCGTATCCTTACTCCACCCGGTGGCTGGATGAGTTTGACGATCCGGCGCTGGCAGGCAAACTTTACAGCAGCGCTTTCCCTCTTGTAGACGTTACGGTCATCCCGGATGATGAAATCGCCGGACATCGCAGTATGGCTGCCCTGACCTTACTGCAGAAACACATTCATCAGCGGGACCTGGCTGAACTGGTTGATCGACTGGCCCCCATTTTACTGGCCGGATATCTCTCTTCATCACAGGTAATATCGCTGGTACACTATATTGTACAGGCAGGCGAAACAGCTGACGCCGAAGCCTTTGTACGCGAACTGGCACAGCGTGTGCCGCAACACGGAGACGCACTTATGACCATCGCACAACAGCTTGAACAAAAAGGTATCGAGAAGGGCAGAGCTGAAGGTCTGCAGCTCGGTGAACAGCGCGGTATTGAAAAAGGTCGTTCAGAAGGTGAGCGTCAGGCCACTCTGAAAATAGCCCGTACCATGCTGCAGAACGGTATCGACCGTAGCACCGTCATGAAAATGACTGGTCTGACGGAAGACGAACTGGCGCAGATCCGCCACTAATCACGTTTCCTGGCACTCCCTGTCTGGCCATCAGCGTACGCTTGTGGGGACAGGGAGAAATTCCCTTCAGATCCGCCTGCGACAGCACAGTCAAATACCCTGACATCCCCTCAGATGCTCTGTCGTCTTAATGCTGCACCGAAGCGGTTTTATGGCTTATAACTGCTGTCGTCATTATTACGGACATCGTCGTAATAACGTTCGTCATATTGCTGACGAAGTGCCTCCCGTTCACTGTCCGTATACCGGCCTTTCAGCTGGTTAAACTTCTCCCGCGTATAGTCGTATTGTTCCCGGTCACTCGGCACGATGATACTGTCACGATGATGCAGGTTGTGCGCAGCCAACGCATCGCCGGCAGCATATGCGAAACAGCCATCCCGGCTGAATTCGACACGCTCGCCTGATTTCCAGGCCACCATGTCAACGGCAATGCGCGTGTTGAGGTCACCGTCATCATACGGATTAATGACTTCAACGCGGTCTCCCCGATCAATGATGGCATCCTGCCCCTGGCGGGAATAGACAACCGCGCCGTCACGATGCAGGCGGGCCTCGTAACCATCTGCTTTGAGCAACGAAGTGTCATCTGCAGGTGCACAGTAAATAATATTTTCAGAGGCCTGCGGTGTCCGGTTTTTACGATTCTGTCGGTAAGACCAGCCACGCAACTGACTGAGCGCAGCCTGATCGCCGTGAAGCGCCTGTTGTTCGGTCCAGGCACGGTAGGTCAGCGGCCGCATCATGCCCTCGTCATACAACTTCTGGCGTTCTGCCTTCAGTGCAATACGCAGCGCTGCCATCGACTTCTCACGTTCAAACTCCACGATGTGGTACATGAGCTTACGCATATGCGCGTCTTTCTCGTTATCCCGGATATGGGTCTTCTGTTCTTTAAATGCAGCGGACACAGCCCGGAATCGTTCAGCGGCGTGAAGGTCAGGTTTTTTCCAGGCGTTGCGGTACTTCCCGTAGCGTTCGCGCAAATCGATACGGGCGTCAGCGCGTGCCTGCCGGCGCTTCGCACGGGCACCACGATCGCGGACATGCAGTTTGTCACTGTAAGGCGTCTGAACACTTTGCTTAACCATTTCCGCAGAACGTGGGGAGGGAACAAAGGTTCCCAGCGCAGGCTCAAGACGGGAAAGCGTCATACTAGGGTGAACCCGCGATGATTTAACGGCCAGTTTCTCATCGCCACACACATCACGCACGATCAATCCTTTGCCGGAAGTCTCTAACATTAAACCAGCATCATTCATGACCTGATGCAGTTTTTCCCATGACGCGTTCTTCTCTCGGAACATGGCATTAACAGGTTTACGAACATGCTGGACTGCAAAATGATGAAGAGACTCTTTATCAGAAAAGTGTTCAAGCTGTCGCGCTGAACGTGGTGCATTGCGGTACCCTTTTCTGGCCCGCACAATGTTGTTGTCAGCATCACGAACCCAGCTTCCGTTATCCACTTTAAATCCGTGCTTCAGTTCCAGTTCGCGGCAGGTACGCTGAAGTTTATCCGCGTCATTCCAGACATTAGCCGCACGATAAGAAACCGGGTGGACGCGGTTAGCCGCAACATGAACATGCAGATTATCCGTATCACGGTGAATCCCCGCAACATACTGGTTTTCTTCCATACCCAGGCGCTTGAGTGAGTATTTCACACTATCAAAAACCTGATCGTCAGAAGGATTTTCATCTTCCTGCCAGCTCAAAATATAGTGATAAACCGCATCCTTTACGTGCAGGTTCTGCATAGCAATGCTATTCATCTCCATTGCGGCTGTTTCAACCGACATCAGGTTATGCTGACAGATAACACCGTCAACAGAACAGCGGACGTCTCCTTCCGGACTCATGTCAGTTATCTGCTCGGTGATCGTTCCTTCGCTACGGTTCATGTAATCAACAAGGCGATCAAAAATGGCCTGGCGGGAACGTGACGGTCGCTGGAAACGCTGGTCTTCTTTCAGTTCGTCTTTTAACGGGACATCATCACGCACAGAAACGTACGCGACCAGCTGAACAAAGCTGGACTTCTTGTCGCGACGTTTGGGTGGAATGATGGCGTTCATGTCTAGTCGTTCTTTTGCTCTATCCTGAAAATGGCTGCCTTGATGGCCTGCAGTATCTCTGCGTACTCCTTACTGCCGACCCCGTTCCCTTCTTTAAAGAGGTGCTTCTGTAAACCGCCAAGACGTGAAAGCTCGTTAATGAGTTTGTGATCTGTCTGCGGGGCAATCTTCCTTCCTAACGCAGCCCTAAGCATAAATGCACCAATGCTGAGACCTGCATCCTCCGCCTTTTGACGTATCTCATCCCGCTCTTCCGGAAGACATCTTACCGGCGGAAGAGTGGCTGTTCTGTTACGTCGCTCACTCTTACTCATGACGCTAAATCTTCCTTTCGGTCCTACAGTTAGCACGGTATGGGGTGTCGGGGCTTCGCCCTGACCAGGAGTTTTGGATTGCTGCCACCGTGGTGGCGGTAATACAAAACATATCCTGTCCCGCTTTTGAACTTCGCAAATGAGTTTAGCAAATTTGCAACCTGTATGCCAGATGACAAAGGGAGTACGCTGCGCTAGTTCAGGTATATTGATATTCATGCAAGGCACATCATCGCCTGTGTTTCACAGAGAACGGGATAGGCTACGCTTCCTCTAACGCTAAGGGATTATGATTTCCGGAGCTGGTTATCCAAATTTTTACGCAGAAAATTCTGCTCTGCTTGTAATGATTTTTTCGGTAGATACAATGAAAAATTTTCCGGTGGAGGATTCCAGAATGGTTGCCAAAAAATCGAAGCTGTACAGCACAACAGACATCGAATCTATTCGAGGTCAGCTGGCTGAACTCCCAGATGTGACGCAAGAAAGATTACAGAAACGAGATGTACTTGATTCCCTGAAAAGTGATATTGAGACGCTGATTAAAAACAAGGGATACACACTCAGCGAAATCCTTGAGCACCTTAAAAACTTTGGTTTTCATGACGTGACGCTTAAAGATTTAAAAGAGATTACTGAAGGAAAAAGAACACGTCAGAGAAAGCGGGTCTCTTCATCTACTGATGATAAAACGCCAGTCCAGGCGTGAAATTCCCCCTGCTGAAAGTTAAAAAAAACGGCGCTTCCATGAGCGCCGTTCGTTACTTTACATACTGTATCCCATGTAATATTCAAGCCAGAAACAGAAGTGTCGCCACTCCGGTCCGTTCATCGGTGGTACTCTCATTCGCTTACCCTTTGCAAGATCCTCGGCAAGCTGTAGAATGGATAATGACATAAGCAAACCTCACATTTTCTTTTGTCAACCTGCCGGATTGTTCTCGCAATCCGGCTCCCTTTTTTTCTCTGCTTTTTAAACCCCCTTTAGTGTTCCAGCTTTTTACCAGTCCCAGTGCTGAAGCTCCTCCACGATGGGTGCATCAGCCTGGAAATGAACCCAGTCATATCCTTCACATTCCAGCACTCTAAGATTTGATATGCAGCCATCACTTACTCCAAAATTTTTCAGACGCTCCTCCCATTCATCGGGCAGAGCACACAACCGAAATAACCAACCGTGAGCAGTACTGCTTATCCAGAACTCTCCGGATTCTTTCCAGTTTTTCCAGAGAAACTCAGGGATAATCTCTGAATCTTGATGGCTGACGTGGCCTGTACAGATCACCGCTACCTTTACTGTTTCAATACCGGTTAATACCATTTCTTAATCTCCTTCCGGGGGAGTTTCTCCCCCGCTCCCGTCGATAATCAGTGCTAATTTATTGGTCTGATATAAGGCATAAAACCGTTGATAAAATCGCGGGAGAACGTGAAATCTCGCCAGATAAGATCACCACTGTTGTCACGCAGTTCAAGTTGAATGGCGTCAATAGAGTAGAAGTTAATTTTCAGATTAGGCAGGAGGCCAAGAGGGTATGCCTGAGACGCTACGGCGTTAATTTTCCGTGCATCAGAGTCAGGTAATTTTGCAGTATCATTGAGTTCCATTTTTTTTACCTCGTCGCCAGTCGGGGCGCTACCGCGAAAGGCTCAACTGCCTTTCGATGTAATAATTATACGTCTAATGAGCCATTTTATCAACTCATTAGACGTATTTTTTAATTTAATTTTGTTCAAATATGAACATTTAATGATGTCAGATATCTAACATAATGGCTTGAATTTGGCCTTGTTGTAGGTGATCCGGTAGTCTTTGCACTTCCCGTTCTGCCGCAGGAACTCCAGCGAGACAACGTTAGCAGCGGCAAAATTGATGCACATAATGCTTTCCAGCGCCTCGAACAGGTCGGCCCCATTGGCAAGCGGAAACCACAGATCGTTGTCGCTACCGCTTAATTTTTCATGCAGACAGAAATGCACAGCACGCACGCCGTCAAATTCCGTAACCAGCACCGTATTGCTGGCGCGAATATCAGTTAGTGTTAACATTTTTCCCCCTGTCAGTATTGGCCCCCTCGCGGGGGCCGCCGTTTCAGTCAATCGCGCGGTAAATCAAACCGGCTTCGGCGTGCTGGTCGGCATATAATTTGAGCTTTTCCTGCTGGGTGATCAGCATGTCGCAGATGTGCTGATAGCCTTCATCATGTGCGTGCCAGATCATGTGGTTCAGGGTGAACAGGGTCAGCACGATACCGGTAGCTTCTGCGGACAATTCCCCTTCGAACCAGTTACCGCTAACCGATACCGTGAAGCGCTCTGCGCTCAGTGGGTACATGAAGCCGCTACCGCAAGACAGTTCGACGAACTCCCAGGAACCGCCTTGATAATCGGCGCAGAGAGAACGTGCGAGGTTGTAGACACCGGCCTCACCTGTGAGATACCAGGCGCCGAACAGGCGTGGCAGAAAGGCCATGCGGCGGTTATTGGGGATAATGCGTGCAGTGATGGCGGGTTGATTCAGTTCAGTAGACATTTTCTGTACTCCTGCGCCAGTCGGGGCGCTACCGTCGAAAGACCGGATTGCCTTTCGATGTGATTATTATACGTCTAATGAGCCATATCAATCAAGCAAAAAATTCCCGCCTGCCTGAATATTTTCAGGCGGGAGAACTCTTTCCCCTATCCATTTTTGGGGGCAGGATCACGCCTGCCCCCTTCTGATTCACATGATTACTATGACTTTGTTTCAGCGTTAAAGTGTACGGCTGCGATCCTGACCAACGGGATCACCGCGCTTTCCTCATCGAGCACACGAAAATTTATCGCTTCCCCCAGGTGCATCAGGTTAGCGATAAAATCAACGATGATTTCGGAAACCGGGTGTCCGTCGCAGTCCTGCTCATTCAGGCGCGCAAACAGCGCCAGCGCCTTAGCGGCCTTGATTGCCCGCTCTTCGTTTTCTTCGTCCATACTGCCGAAACACCATTGCCCCTTTTCAATCAGGGCCAGCGTGTCGTAATAGGCTTCATTCTGGGACATGTTTTTTCCTCCTGCGCCAGTCGGGGCGCTACCGTGAAAGTTCGCTGCGTTACTGCGTGAATTAGCCGTTAATCACCTTCGTGATGCACTCCAGCGCCTCAGACTCCTGCGGATAAAGTCTGCGTGCAGCTCCTTCACCAGACTGGATTTCTTCCAGCCGGATAAACTGCGCCGCCAGCGCCACGACTTTTTGCAGCGCCTCGGCATTGACCTCTATTTTTCGATCGCGGGCGGCATCTTCGCGCACCTGCTTTGCCAGGCTCCAGACGGTATCTTTTCCGACGCCATAACGGCTGTGTGAACTGCATTCCGCGATTTCTGCCAGAACGGCTTCGGCCTCATCGTCAGTGAGGTTCATATCACTGGTGCAGTCATGGACATCTTCAGCAGTCCAGATCAGCAGGCTGATCCGCTGCTGTGGATCAAAACTATCGAGAAGCCTTGCGCAAATTTCATTTACGTTACCGTGCATTGTAAAACTCCTGCGCCAGACGGGGCGCTGCCGCGAAAGACCGGATGCCTTTCGATGTGATTATTGTACGTCTAATGAGCCATATTAATCAAGCGATTTTTCACGCTCATAGCTGCTACAGGCAACGCTGTAGCCGTTTGCATCCAGTTCTGAAGGCCAGTCGTCACGCCCGCAACCTGACAGCAGGCAGGCGCTGAGGTGCCCAGGGCGATAGTCGAGATGCTGGCATGAGGCGCAAAGGTCATCATCTGAGATTGAGCGGCCTGAACAGATAGGCGGCGCTCCATCAGTGGGAATTTCTCGAATATGCAGCGTTGTCACTTTTTTTTACTCCTGCGCCAGTCGGGGCGCTGCCGGTTAGGGATGCAGGGGGCTGTCGCCCCCTGCGGCGGTTCAGTCCTTACCCTTATCCTTCATGACGTTAATCAGCCCGGTAATGGCTGTAATGAGGGCGGCCACGGCCGTGATAATCTGAGGGAGGTTATGGAGGATTTCAGAAGAGGTCATAATGCACCTGTAAGGCTGTTTAGGAAGGTACTGATTTGAATCAGTAAAAACATTATACGTCTAATGAGCCATGTATGCAAGCAAAAAAACGCCCCTTGTAGGGGCGCTGTGATTATTTTACATACTGCCAGACATGCGGCGGGATCTTATCCCAGATGCGTCCCGATGCCAGCTCTGCGCGGCGATGGTCGGCGGCAGCCTCAAAAGCCGCGGTGTCCTCCGGCGGCACCTGTCCACGATCCCGCATGGATTCGTACATTTTTTCCAGTGTGTCCGGGTTACGACTGCGCCGAAAACGGAGAAGGTAAAAACGCCTCCGCGCCTGATAAACTGTTTCCGCCATGTATCTGCGTCCTGAGCGCCTTGTTATTTCGCATAGTATTCACGTTTTGGTTGAATAAGTCTTCGACTATACGCCCCTTGCGGGGCGTAGCAGGCGGTCAGCCCCAGGTGCTGTAAAAATGGCTTTCGTTAGGATCGGTCTTATAAGCCTGTTCGTACTCGTCAATGCTGACAGACGGATGCTCATGGTTTTCACAGATGCGACGGGTCACGGGTTCGCCTTTAAAGTCGTTCAATACCGGCTTTAACTCGCCAGACATTGCACTGTCTGCTTTCACCTGCTGCGCAGCGATGCGGCGCAGTACGGCGGTTTTCTTACCGCGCAGGGCGATCACCTGATAAAAACAGGTATTTGTCTGCTCATAACCCCAGCTGGAAACAAAAACATCACCAAGAGAAACGGAGCCGTTACGGAACTGAAGGGATTGAATAGCCATGTTTATTACTCCTGCGCCAGTCGGGGCGCTACCGCGAAAAGCCTCATTGCCTTTCGATGTGATTATTATACGTCTAATGAGCCGTATTGATCAAGCAATAAATACATGCCCGGCATGATTTTCTCCGGCCGGGGAATACTTCCTTTCCCTGTTTATATTTCAGGCCGCAAATGCGGCCTGCCGTCTGCATTACACGCGAGGGGGTAACATTCCGGGATAGTGACTGGCAACCAGATTATTGATCTTCTCAACCAGCTCCGGGCGTTTAAACGTAATGTGGGCGCTGCCCTTTTTGTAATATCGCACGCTGAAGTAATCACACTCGAACACCTTACCGTTGAACTGGTTTTCACTGAAAAAGGCATCCAGTTTGGCACCGTCAGAAACGCGGTAATCAGGCACGTTACGCCCGTCCAGCACGTAGAACGGCCGCGCCAGATCGTCAATTTTGGTGTGCCCGTCTGAGCTGAAGCGCACCCAACCACTGCGCCAGACATCGAGCAACGGCGCGATGATGATACGCTTGCCAAACATGCAGGGGTTATTGGTTTTATAATCCCACGACAGGGATTTAAAGATATCAATCAGCCCTTGCGTGAAGGTATCAGCCTTGCTTGCGTTCAGGTGCCGGAACGTACTCATAACGTTATCCAGCGTTATCGGCGGCATTTCTTTGCCTGCCACCTGCCGATCCCATTCCTGACGTTGCTTGTTGCTCATCAGCGTATACATACCGGTTTCCGTCATCAGCCGATCCCAGATTTTTCCGTCGATAACGCGGGAAATAGCCGTTTCGGCCTGATCTGGCGTGGTGTCGCTCCATTTGATGGCGCTCTCTACGGCTTTGTCGTAGTCATAGAGGTACTGGCAGCCTCCGGCCTGCTGCATCAGATCGCGCGCTTTTCGCAGCTTGTCTATGCCGTCGAGATAGACGCGGATACCTTCATCCCGCAACGAGATGATGCGCTCAATAGCAATGGACGGGATCACTTCACCGCCATGCTGGCAGTACATCAGATCGACTGACGGGAGAGTATTTTTAGATGACATTTCAGACTCCTGCGCCATGCGGGGCGCTACCGTAAGGGTTGAACAGGGCTGGTAATGCCAGCCCTTCAATGATTATTTGCAGCTCTGGAGCAGTTTACTGACCTGCGCGGCCAGCGCATACGTGGATGAATATGGACCACTTAAACGGCGGTTAGGGATTTCGTTGAGGGCATACAGGCACGCCTTCAGCAGCGCATCTTTCTGCGTGTCCAGTTCAGCTTTAAGCTGGGAAGGGGTCAGTGCTTTACTCATAATTTTTTACTCCTGCGCCAGTCGGGGCGCTACCGCGAAAAGCCTCATTGCCTTTCGATGTGATTATTATACGTCTAATGAGCCATATAAAGCAAGCATTATATGATTACTTTTCTTTGTTTTTCCCTTGACGCCTGTCCCTGTAAATATTGCTTTTAGATCCAGATGGCGGCACTTTGCCGGCATGGTGCAGAGGTCCAGGCATCAGACACTCGCGATAGCCTGAACCCGCTGCGGGAACGGTGGAGCCACCAGGGAATGACGGCAACTGACCTGAAATGAACAGGAAGGAAACGCTCTGCGGATATCTAAAGTAGGCTCACTGGCAAATACCAGGCCGAAATCAAATCAGAATGGGGCTGAATGCGCGCCTGGACACGTCAAAGCGATTAATGCGAGAAGGTTGCAGCTTTTTTAAAGAAGCACTCAGAGAGGCGTACAGCGCGTTTCAGAGCAATACAGGTTTAATGCCCGTATAGCCCCTGCAGGAGGCGGCCACCTTCTCAGTTTTCAGCCCCGGCCAGATAGCGGCTCAGCCCCTCACTGGATTCCAGTACCGATGTTCGGTACTGCGGTTCGCAGTTGCACAAGCCCTTCAGCTTCTCTTCAGGAAGCACATTTTCGCGCCGGTGTTTTGCGCTGCTATTTCCAGATCGGCGGTAAGCCGGCATCGATGCAAAGGATGCACCAGACGGAATACGCGATGTCGCTTTCTCCGTTCACCCAGCGGCGCACCGTTCTGCCGTTAACGCCAACATGTCGCGCAAGCCCCTCCTGACTCAGGTTGAGCACATTTTCCAGCAAATAGCGGAGTTCATCCCCCGTAGGCGGGGTCCATTTGTCAGCGGGACGGAAACAGCTTTCGCGGATTGCGCCCACGTTCAGTGGCACGGTATATTTATTGCCCATAGCAAGCCTCCAGAGCCGGCCGCACCACTGTGCGGCCGCGGTTGTCAAATCAGACCATGTTCAGCAAAAGAGAAAATATCGCAGCCGCCCACAATCAGGTGATCGAGGACTTTGACGTCAACCATCCCCAGCACCTGCGCCAGACGCTCGGTGATCAGCTTGTCAGCCTGACTGGGTTCAGTGAAAGCGGAAGGATGGTTATGCGCCAGTACCACGGCGGCGGCATTATGATGCAGGGCGCGTTGCAGGACGATACGCGGATGAACGGTGACACTGTTGATAGTTCCCTGAAACAGTTCTTCAAAGGCGATCACGCCATTCTGACTGTTGAGAAAGAACGCGCAGAATGATTCGCGTGGTTCTGCAGCAAGACGAAACCGCAGCAAGGAACGCGCGGCGTCTGCACCGGTAATAAAATCCGTGGTGGTAATTTTGCTGGCAATAATGGCATCCGCCTGGCGGATAATGTTGAGTTCTTCTGCTGAAAATTTCATATATTTCCCTCGGTAGGGGACCTGAGCACCTTGCCCGGCCACAAATATATATTAGGACATTTTGTCCTATATGTAAATACAGTATTTTATAAAAAAACCAGAATTAACGGGCTTTTATCAGGTCGGCAGCTGATCTTGTTTCACTTTTTCAACCAGCTGCAGTGACGGATGCTCACCGGCCAGCAGTAACAGGAAGTTGAATTCCCCGGTTTTGAGCTTCACGCCACGCTGTGCGGCCTTCTCTTTGGTCTGCCATGACGCCGGCTTATAGCCAAACAGAGCTGCAATTTCTGCGTGTTTCAGCCCCAGCGCCAGACGCAGGCGGCGAACGTCTTCGGCCGTGGCAGGCTCTTTAACCATATCATCCGGGCTGAATGTCCTGTTCAGGCGGTAATCAGGATGCACGCCGGCGATCAGCATCAGCATGTTATATTCGCCCGGCCGAAGACTGGTCTTGTTGTACTGACTGAGGTCGTCGCTGATGGCTTCCTTACGCTGCCAGGCGCGCAGTTCATACCCCATGACGGCCCCTAATGCGGTTTCAGTCATGCCCATTTTTCCCCGGAGCATCTTCACCGTTTCCGGCTGCGGAACGACGCTAACCATCTTAATCATCACCCTTCTCCCAGAAGTCAGAATTCAGAAATATTTTCACCTGGCGCGTGCGGGGATAGTCCTGGAGTTTCAGTCCCTCTCGCGTGTCAGACAGGTACTGTGTTTCCTGCTGCACCTTATTGATTTTGCCATTCCATTTGCGGACCAGCGCCCGGTAACTCCCGTTCTCCAGCTGATAAACTTCAAACGTATACTTGCTCGAACCGCTCCAGCCTTCGTTGTAGTAGACCTGTTTCATAGGATCTGCCTCATCGATATGCCCCGTAAACATGACATCCCGGCCACAGTGACTGAACCAGTAACCGCGGGGCTTAGCCGGTTGCCGGTCGCTTATTTCCCGCCTGGATAGCGTGCAGAAAGGCCATGAGCGCAGGTGACTTCCTGAACTCAGGTTAATCTGGCATGACGTGTGGTGCAGGGAGCTGCGCTGCTGCCGCAGGCAATGGTCACTGATGATCACCGGTACAGCACGGGAAACGAACAGGGGGAATGATTGCATGGTTTTACTCCTTCGCCAGGCGGGGCGCTACCGAAAAATGAGCCTTAACAATACGGCGAATGAGCCATATAATCAAGTTAAATTGCCGGCGGCAGAGTGTCTGCCGCTGCTGCAGGCACACCGCTGATCAGCACCACATTTTCCACATTAGAGCTGTCAGCGATGGCGCGGAAGTTCACCTTAGTCATCATCCGGGAACAGATGCTGGACGTTCTTACGGGTTTCTTCCAGATTTTTATCCTCCGGTGCCGCCGGTTCGGGAGTCACGGCAGGGCTGTTTTCCGGCCTTGATCCGCCTGTCGGCGGTAACGTATTACTGGCGCCGCCGGTGGCCTGCAGAAACGCCTCAAACAGACGCGCCATCTCTCCTGTATCCTGCTGCGGCAGCGTACTGCTGATGATCCGCTGAATATCCTGCATCGAGGTGCCTTCCGTCAGAAATTCAGCGATCAGGAACGGCAGGCGTTCGTCCTGTTTCATCAGCGCGGCACCACAGAGCATCATGGCGCGCATCGCGCGGCCGCGCTCTTTCTGAGGCAGTTTCTCAAGAAATCCGTCGGCTACCCGGTCCGCCGCATTGCGATCCGGATAGATATAAAACGAGCACTTACGGTTATCAGTCATACTCAGCCCTTCATTGCCACCATGCCCAATACCAGATCGAACTGCGGGTTATCGCTGACGAAGAAGCGATCGTCACTCACCCCCGTGGCCTGCTTCACTGCGCTGGCGACCAGGCTGGCGCCGCCCCCGACAACCATGACGTGTGTGAAGCCGGCAAAGCGGCCAACTGAATCGGTGACGCGGTGCGTCAGGGCTTTTTCACGCTCGTGCAGCACCTTCATTACCTGGGCCCGCTGGTCAGCGTTCTGAAGATAACGGGAAAGAAAACTATCGTCATTTCGCGCCTGGATCAGACGGTCGGCAAAATATGAACTGGTACGGGTACTCACGCTGGTATCCAGTGCGTGTTTTACGGCCTCGGTGATGATGGATACGCCGGTTTTAGGATCGCAATGCGTCTTGGTGAACCCGGACATTTTGCTGCGAACGTGCGCGATATCCAGCGTCGTTCCACCGATATCGACAATCAGCAGGGAGTCCAGATCGTCCAGATCCTTCAGCACACTGAAGCCTGCAGGGACCGACTCTGGCAGCACACTGACTTTACGCACGGTAAAGCTCTCATGCCCCTGAACGGTCACCGCGCGTTTCACGTTCGCTTTTTTCCGCTCGATTTTGGCCATATCAGGCTGATCGTTCTCATCCAGATACTCGCCCAGCGGCAGCGTCACAACAATGTCAACCGGTTGCGGTTCAATGCCGGACTGCATCAGCGCGTGGTGGATAGCGACTACATTCACATCACTGTACTGATAGCGGGTTTCCGTGGTGCGCACGGCATCAGGGCTCAGCTGGTCAAAGCTGTACTTTTCCCCGTCAATTTCATAGTTGGCGGAAGCCGGCCCCGTTGAATCAGTCAGCAGCGTCATGGACCATTCTGGTTTAAAGCTGTTCGGACTGATCAACGTTTTCACTTCACCGTCTGCCACCCATGCCAGTTTGATATTGGTGGAACCGTCGTCAACAAAAATACGCATTTCAAACCTCACATTATTTAGAAAAAAACCGTATCCATCAGGAAAAATACAACATTCAAATGGATTATTACGTATCCGGGTTTGCGTGTAAAGACAAAAAGACGCACTAATGTAGAAAAATACAGAAAAATAACGAACAAAAACCAACAAACGAGGGCCAGACCGTCCTGCAAACGGCCTGATAAAGAAACATTAAGGATTAATTTAGATTTATATGGAAATATAAGGATGGAATGAGGATTATTCCGGAAGTGTTAAATGACTGTCAGGAAGGCTGAATCGGACGCCATACTGACGCCCGACATCGAGCGCAAACACGCGCGTGTAGGTTTCAGTGGTTTCCAGCCGGGAATGCCCGGCGTAGGCCTGCACAACTGTCAGAGGAACCCCATGCTGGATCAGGTGCATACAGAAGCTGTGCCGGAACGTGTGGCAGGTGATGGGGATACTAAAAGTGACAGAGTCACGTTTTGCGAGATCCAGCGCTTTCCTGATCCAGTTACGCGGCGTGTTATCACTCTGCACCGGCCAGAGCAGCTGCTGTTTGCCAATACGCAGGGTGGTCAGAAACTCACGCACCTTTCTGACATATTGAGGATCGGTCAGAGGAACAATACGGAACACCGCCTCATCCTTCCCGGGTCTCCCACGCCCGCGCTGACGCTGTTTAAGCGTCTTCAGCCGGACAAACGGCCGGGAACCGTCAAGCTGAAAGCTGGCGCCGGTCAGCGCCAGCGCCTCATTAATGCGTGCGCCCGTGTTCCAGAGGGTGTCGAAAAGGACCTGCTGGCGCAGGTCAGGCACATATCGCAGAAATAACGACACCTCCGGGGCCAGCAGGTATTTGGGTAAATCAGCCTGGCTGGCCATCTCCCGCAGCGCCAGTGCATCGGCATAATCGAAGTAGACGTATGCCACGCGCCCGGTCTCGATGGCGTCGCTACGTGAATTCTGAGGAATTTGCAGGGGAAAAGTGTTCAATTTTTTAAAATCCGGTAATCAGCCGGCAGGAGGCTGAATTTTAGAGTTTTTTTTGCCGAAACCGGCTCATAGTAACCTGTAACTGAAGCCGGCACCGCGACTATTATCGTAAATCAGCTGGCCAGACTGACCAGCATCTTCACTGTACACCTTCATACGCCGGCCGTTAGTCAGCGAATCCATTTTCCGCCGTGCGTTGTTGTCGTCATAACGTACGGGCAGGCACGCACCTTTACTCGCGCTCTCACTTTCGACTCGGAACACCCGCACCCTGACAGCCTTCTTCCGCGCCTGGTCAGGATCTTCACCACTGACCACACCCGTCAGTTTCTGAAGCGTATCTGCCGGACTGCTGTACTCAGCCTGGCTGAGATAGCGGCCGTTCGGGGTTAACCAGAAATCCTGGCTGTCACTGACACGGTAGGTTTCACCGTGGCTGGCGATGCCTGATACGTTACAGAAGCGCCCATAATCGGTGGGTTGTCCGGGTAGCATACAGCAGCACCGGCAGAGCGGTGACGTATCCTTTTAGTTTCATATAATCTCCTGTTGAGGATGAACCATTTCAGCCGGCGGCCGGGATCCCGGATACGGGATAAAAGAGCCGATAACAGGGATGGACTTATTCATTACTGAGCCTCAGCACTTCGTGCTTCAGCTGCCGCAGCAGCCTGTCCTTGCTCATGGTCTTCATTGTTGGCCATTCCGCTTTCAGCGTGAGTGCAGCGGTGGCAAGCTGTATCGTCCGGGGCACAGCCTCACCGTCCTCATATTTTACCAGGCTGGTACGGCTGATGCCGAGCTCTGCCGCGGCGCGTTCCTGGGTCCAGTTCAGGCCCCGTCGCCAAAGGATCAAGTCAAATCCGGTCAATTCGCCGCACTCCCATGCTCTGTCCGGGTGGATTAGTTGGCTATATTCCGGCTTTATTTACAGCCTTACAATGTTCATATTTGAACATTTTAAGGAATTTTAAAACAATAAATTCGCCGTATACACAACAGGAGACGCGATGGTTCTCAACGATTACGATGGACATCAGGAAGAATTTGAGGCGGTTAAACAGGCGCTGAAGGGCAAAATGGACTCGTCGTCTTTTTCACGCGCACTTCCTGTCTGATATCACGGCCCGTCAGAAACCCGGCGCCCAGCAGCAGCACAAACAGCATGCCTGGCGTCTTCATGTTGCTTCTTCCTGTCCCTTTTCACCTGCCCTGTATAACCCTGCCGGGCTTCACACATCAGACCGGCTGATAATTTCCCCCCCTTATCTTTTCACCCTGCGACTTTTGCGCCCGCAACCACCGGAAAATACCTTTTCGCCGGCGCCGCGATTGCGGAAAAAACGTAAATACCGGAAAAAGCGAAATCAACAGGGAGAGGAAGGCAGGGGAACGGTCGCGTGGCTGCCGGCGCGGGCACCATATCTTGTGCCGTTTCCAGCTGACGGAGCCACTACATATAGCGGGTAATGACTCCAACTTACTGATAGTGTTTTATGTTCAGATAATGCCCGATGACTTTGTCATGCAGCTCCACCGATTTTGAGAACGACAGTGACTTCCTGCCCAGCCTTGACAGATGTTGCCTCAGATTCAGGTTATGCCGCTCAATGCGCTGCGTATATCGCTTGCTGATAACGTGCAGTTCTCCCTTCAGGCGGGATTCATAAAGCGGCCAGCCATCCGTCATCCATACCACGACCTCAAAGGCCGACAGCAGGCCCAGAAGACGCTCCAGCGTGGACAACGTGCGTTCACCGAATACGTGCGCCACAACCGTCCTCCGTATCCTGTCATACGCGTAAAACAACCAGCGCTGGCGTGATTTAGCGCCGACATAACCCCACTGTTCGTCCATTTCCGCGCAGACAATGACGTCACTGCCCGGTTGTATGCGTGAGGTTACCGACTGCGGTCTGAGTTTTTTAAGTGACGTAAAATCGTGTTGAGGCCAACGCCCATAATGCGGGCGGTTGCCCGGCATCCAACGCCATTCATGGCCATATCAATGATTTTCTGGTGCGTACCGGGCTGAGAGGTGGTGTAAGTGAACTGTAGTTGCCATGTTTTACGGCAGTGAGAGCAGAGATAGCGCTGATGTCCGGCAGTGCTTTTGCCGTTACGCACCACCCCGTCAGTAGCTGAGCAGGAAGGACATCTGATGGAGATGGAAGCCACGGGAGCACCTCAAAAACACCATCGTACACTAAATCAGTAAGTTGGCACCATTACCTGGCAGGCGATCTGGATTATCGTCACGCTGTTAAATATACTGTATGCATAACCAGCAAAATTAGAGTGTCAGGAGGAAAGATGAAGCTACAGCTTTTCAGCACCGGGAAAGAACACCCGCCACAGGCCCATCCATTGTTTGCCGATCTGGCCAGCTGCGGTTTTCCCAGCCCTGCCGCTGACTATGTCGAGTCCGATCTGGATCTCCATGATTACTGCATACGGCATCCGAGCGCGACGTACTACCTGCGTGCCAGCGGAGACAGCATGGCGGACGGTAGTCTGTACAATGGCGATCTGCTGGTTGTGGACAGTGCTGAAAAGCCGCGGCACGGCGATATCGTTGTCGCCAGCGTACAGGGGGAGTTTACGGTTAAACGGCTTCTGCTGACGCCTCGACTGACGCTGCAGCCCATGAATGCCTCCTGGTCGCCGATTTATCCTGACCCCGACGAGCTGGATATCTTTGGCGTCGTCACGCATATCATCCACCGCCCGAGGGAGATGTACTGATGTTTGCCCTGGCCGATGTGAACAGCTTCTATGCCAGCTGTGAACGTGTTTTCCGACCGGATTTGAAAGGAAAGCCGATAGTCGTCCTGAGCAACAACGACGGGAACGTAATCGCTCGCAGTGCCGAGGCGAAGCCCTGGATCAAAATGGGAACTCCGTGGTTTCAGATAAAAAACGAAAGGTACCCGGAAAAAATATATTCGTTTTCAAGTAACTATGAACTTTACGCCTCGATGTCGGCGCGCGTGATGAACTGCCTGGAGGAACTGGCCCCCAGAGTGGAACAGTATTCCATTGATGAGATGTTCCTCGATTTGACCGGCGTGGAGCACTGTATGGAGCTTGAGGACTTCGGCCGGCAGCTGCGTCAGCACGTGTATGACTGTACCCACCTGACCATTGGCGTGGGCGCCGGACCAACGAAGACCCTTGCAAAATCAGCCCAGTGGGCCTCAAAAGAGTGGAAACAGTTTCGTGGCGTACTTGCTCTGACCAGGGGAAATCCGCAGAGAACGCGGAAACTGCTTTCACTGCAGCCGGTTGAAGAAATCTGGGGGGTGGGTAACCGTATTGCACGCAAGCTGAATGTGCTGGGCATTAAGACCGCGCTCGATCTCGCCCTGACGAACCCGGCCTTCATCCGCAAAAATTTTTCTGTGGTCCTTGAGCGAACGGTACGTGAATTGAACGGGGAAAGCTGCCTTTCGCTTGAGGAAGCCCCTCCGACGAAACAGCAAATTGTCTGCAGCCGCAGTTTTAGCGTGAAGATCACGGAGTACGAGTCACTCCGTCAGGCTATCTGTCAGCACGCAGAGCGGGCCTCTGAAAAGCTGCGTAAAGAGCACCAGTATTGCCGGCATATTTCCGTTTTCATCAAAACGTCTCCGTTCGCCGTTAAAGAGCCTTACTACGGCAACGTGGCTACGGAAAAACTTCTTACACCCACTCAGGACACCAGGGACATCATTGCAGCCGCCACAACGGCTCTGGAGCGTATCTGGAGGGATGGACACCGGTATGCCAAAGCCGGAGTTATGCTGAATGACTTCACCGGCTCCGGCGTTTCGCAGCTGCAGCTGTTCGACGAACGCCCGCCACGCCCTCACAGTGCTGAGCTGATGAGGGTTCTGGACGGGATCAACAACTCAGGGCTGGGTAAAGTATGGTTTGCCGGTAGAGGAATTGTGCCATCCTGGCAAATGAAACGCGATATGCTCTCCCCTGCGTACACCACTCGCTGGAGAGATATCCCCGTTGCGAGGATCGGTTAAATTTTGCCTTTCAGAGAGAGCCAGCAGTGCTCGCCGCAGCCGAACGACAGGGCGAAGCCCGCGAGTGAGCGAGGAAGCACCAGGGGAGCTGAAGCCTTTTAAAACACCTTACGCACTTAAGTTCTATAGATTCCATAATGAGTTATCCACATATCCTTTGAGTAGATCCAATAATTTACCCTTAGTTATCCAAATAGATCCAAACTGATCCCTTTAGCGGCAAAACCTTTGTTTACGGGCTTCGTAGCGATTTCAGGTGTGTCGTAGTGGGAGAAAGGTGTTCTGAAGCGGGAAAAAGGTGTGTCAAAACGGGGTAAGGGTGGGTAGAATCGGGAAGAAAGGTGTGTCGAAACGGGAAAGAGTTAATATTTAGGCACATATCGATCATACGCTATAAATGGATATAACTATATGAATGAGAATGTTTATATCGGCGAGGTTATAGGTCCAGATTGTGAAAGTGTTAACAATAAACTCACCGTCACAAGTAAGGCCACAGTTCAGCCTGTAGCCCTGATGAGATTAAATGTTTTTGTTCCTTCAAGCAGGCCTGCAAAGGGCACTAGAACATCAATCGATGCGACCTCTGTTCTCAAGGATTTGGAATTCTCAAGGCGGGAGGGTTACGACGATATTCGTATAACCGGTGAACGGTTGAGTATGGCCATCGACTTCAAGGTATGGGTCGGTATCATAGAAGCTTTCAGTAAGTACGGTTTAAAAACCAACAGCATTAAGCTTACTTTTCATGAGTTTGCTGGAATGTGCCGCTTTGAGTCTAAGAGATTCGATTCCCGTCTTAGAAAAAGTATTTCAGAAGCTTTGACCAGGATACGTGGCAAGACCATTACCTTTACCCGTAGCGACTCAGAGGGCCTTCAAAAAGTTTCCGTAACAGGTTTGCTTAAGACAGGTGAACTGGATTTTGCAAACGACCAGGTGGAACTTGAAGCTGATCAGCGACTATGGGAACTCTACCAAACTGATTACACTGTTCTGCTACGACATAAGCCGATAAATGCTTTAACCCGAAAGGAAGCAGCTCAGGCCCTGTATACTTTCATCGAAAGTCTGCCTACGAACCCAGTCCCCATATCTTTCAAACGAATACGAGACAGGCTCTCATTGCTCTCTCCGGTAAAGGAACAGAACCGTATCATTAAACTGGCCCTCAAGCAGTTGCAGGATATTGGGTACCTTGACCACAGCATCACCAAAAAAGGTAAAGAGACTTTCATTCTGATCCACCGTCGCTCAGCAAATCTGAAACCAGGAACAGCTGTATAAGGTGTGTTGAAACGGGAGCTCTCTTCTTAAACATTTTGATAGGTGTGTTGTAAGGGGAAGCCTCGCCTTAAACGTCTTAATAGGTGTGTTGTAGCGGGATGAGAACCTGTTAAATGTGTGTTTTTATCTGTATATACTTACGCACCTTCCCACTTCAACACACCTTTTTGGATAGAAGTGAAAAGCAATCCCGCTTCTCCCCACCTTTTACCAAATTTGTCTCACCAACTCCCCACTTCGACACACCGAAGATTCAAAGGCTTCCTGACCTGCTCCCCGTTGATTAATACACCGCGATGTTAGTAATGTCTTCATAAGCCACATGAGGACATCCCCATGAAGAAGCGTTTTTCCGACGAACAGATCATCAGTATTCTCCGCGAGGCCGAAGCCGGGGTTTCTGCCCGTGAGCTCTGCCGTAAGCACGCCATTTCCGACGCCACCTTTTACACCTGGCGTAAGAAGTATGGCGGTATGGAGGTGCCCGAGGTTAAGCGCCTGAAGTCGCTTGAGGAAGAGAACGCCAGACTCAAGAAGCTACTTGCCGAAGCCATGCTGGATAAGGAGGCACTTCAGGTGGCTCTGGGGCGAAAGTACTGACGACAGACCAGAAGCGGGAAGCCGTTGAGTTTATGTGTGATGCGACCGGTCTGTCGCAACGTCGTGCCTGCAGGCTTACAGGTTTGTCCCTGTCGACCTGCCGCTATGAGGCTCAGCGTCCGGCGGCTGATGCGCATTTATCAGGGCGCATCACTGAGCTGGCACTGGAGCGCAGGCGTTTTGGCTACCGACGCATCTGGCAGTTACTGCGCCGTGAAGGCCTTCAT